>NZ_JBFAUW010000008.1:0-348372 GCF_040679495.1 Nocardia sp. NPDC052254
TGTGGCAGCTGGATCCGCGGATCGCCTATCTGACCGGCGACAGCGTGCCCGCGGGTGTGCGCGGATTCCGCATTCTCGACCTGCGGGATCCCGACCCGGGCCGCCCTGTCGGTACCCGGTTGCGCCGCGGTCAGGCCGAGACCGACGAGGAGGCGGAATCCTCGCTCGCCGTGGAATTCTCGTTGCGCAGCACGCCGTAGAGGAAGCTGCGCACCATCTCCTCGAACAGGCTCTTGGACGTCAGCGTGTTCTGCGCCAGCGCCCGCGCCAGGACCGGCTGTGATTCGGGGTCCACATTGGGGAAGATCGTGGTGCGCGTGCTCGGACCGCGCACGGCGTCGGTGAGGGCCGCGCCCAGTGTCAACCGCTCCATCCCGTCGAGAATCTGCACATGCAGATGCGTCGGCACACCGGAGGCCTCGAGAAAGCGGGCCGTCTCCTCGTAGGTGCCGATGAGCAGATCGCGCGGCAGGTACTGCAGCAGGATCGGCGCGGCGTTGGGGTGACGCAGAATGGAGCGGCGCAAGTTCAGAGCCAGCTGCACGAAGAACTCCGGCCAGTCCGGCCCCGGTTTGCGGCGCGGGATCGTGCCGGCGCCCGCGATATGGCGGGCCACCGCGGACAGAATCGCCGATCGGTCGGCGAAGTGGTGATACAGCGAGGGCGCGCTCACGCCGATGTATTTGGCGAGTTTCGGCAGGCTGAACGCGTCGAGGCCCTGCGAGTCGATGATCTCGATGGACGCCGCGATCACTGCGGAGCGGCTGATCAACGGTTGCGACGGTCGGGGCATCTGCGGCTTTCCACTCGGGGTCGCGCGAGGTCAGTTACCTAGCGCCGTTAAATTGGATGGTAGCCGGTGCCCGGTGGGTTGCCGTGCTCCGGCACCGCGTCGGCGAGGAATTCGAGCAGACCTTCGGTCAGCACGTCGTTGTCGTCGCCGCCGACCATGTGACCGGCCCCGCGCACGTCGATATGGCGGGCGCCGGGAATCAGCGCCAACAGATCGCGAACCCCGTCCGCGCCGACCACATCGGATCGGTCGCCGCGAAGCAGCAAGGTGGGCACCGAGATCCGCCGTGCCGCCGAGCGCGCCCGGTGTTCGCGCAGCGCGGCGTGGCCGGGGCCGTTGTCGCGATGGGTGAGGATGCGCGGATCCCAATGCCAGTACCACCGGCCGTGGCGCAGGCGCAGATTCTTGCGCAGCCCGTCGGGGCGGGGTGGCCGGAGCCGATGCGGGTTGTAGGCGGCGACCGCGTCCGCGGCCGAGTCGAGGGAGTCGAATCCGGCCAGTCCGTCGCGCATGAAGGCGGTGATCCGGTCGACCCCGGCCGGTTCGGATTTCGGCGTGATGTCGACGAGTACCAGGGCCCGCGCCAGCTCCGGATGGTCGCCCTGGGCCAGCAGCGCGGCCAGCCCGCCCATCGACGCACCGACCAGGACCACCGGGCCGGGCAGTGTGGCCACCAGCGCGACCACGTCACGCGCGTGCGCGGTGATCGCGTAATCACCGTCGTGGGCCCAGTCGCTGTCGCCGTGCCCGCGCGCGTCGACGGCCAGCGCGTGCCAGCCGTTGTCGGCCAGCCTGATTCCGGTGCGCCGCCATGAATGCCTGGTCTGGCCGCCGCCGTGCAGCAGGACCACCGTGGCGGGTGCGCCGTCGGCACGCGCGCCCCAGCGATCGGCGACGAGAGTGACGCCGTCGCCCGGTAGCCGGACGACGGTGGCGATGGCGTTCATGGCGTGGTAACTCCTTCGCTGCGGTACACGGATGGTGGTGTGGTGCAGGGATGTTCAGTGCCCGGAGGTGCCGCCGTCGACGGCCAGGGTGGAGCCGGTGATGTAGCCCGATCCGGGCCCGGCCAGGAACACCACCGCCGCATCGATCTCGCGCTGGGTGGCGGTGCGCCCGAGCGAACAGTCCCGCAGGAATTCCGCCAGGGTGTCACCGGCCATGTCACCGATCATGTCGGTGTCGACGAATCCCGGCGCTATCGCGTTGACACGGATACCTTTTCGTCCCGACCACTGATGGGACAGATCGCGGGTCAGTCCGATCAGACCGGCCTTGCTCGAGGCGTAGGCGGCCTGCGGCAATACCGATTTGACCAGGCCGAGCATGCTCGCGACGTTCACGATGCTCGCGCCGGGCCGCATCACCCGGGCGCAGGCCGCCGCCATCCAGTACGCGCCGAACAGGTTGACCTCCACAACCTTTCGATAGTCGTCGGGCTGCTCGCGGGTCGCGGGCGCGGCATGGGTGACCCCGGCGTTGTTGACCAGGATGTCCAGCCTGCCGAACTCGTCGATCGTGGCGCGGGCCAGCGCGTCGCACTGCTCGGGGTCGGTGACGTCGGTCGGCACCACCAGGCACCGGCGGCCCCGTGCTGTCACGGAGCCGGCGACCTCTTCGAGTTTGTCGCGCCGGCGTGCGGCGACGACCACGTCGGCTCCGGCCTCGGCCAGTGCCCGCGCGAACCCCGCGCCGAGCCCGGCGCCGGCGCCGGTGACGACCGCGACGCGTCCGGTGAGCCCGAACAGGTCCAGAACCGATCCGCCCGGGTGGTCCGCTGTGTCCATGCGATGACTTCCTGTGGGGTCGTCCAGTAGGTTAACGGTTATAGGTTTATACATTATTGTGGCGATGTGCAAGTGCATTCTAGCTGGGTATTGCGCCCCATTAACCTAATGGCTTAAGATTTAGCGACGATGTCCGGAGGGGATGGATCGGTGTGATGAGCGAAGAACGGGAACCCCGCCGGATGCGGGTGATCGGCAAGCGGGCGGCGGCCGCGGGTGTCGCCGCGGTGACGCTGGCCGACCCCGACGGCGGCCCGGTGCCCGAATGGCAGCCCGGCGCCCACATCGACCTCGTGCTCGGGGACATGACCCGGCAGTACTCGCTGTGCGGCGACCCGGCCGACCGGGAGTCGTTGACGGTGGCCGTTCTGCTCGAACCCGGCGGCCGTGGTGGCTCGGCGTATGTGCACGACAAACTCGAGATCGACGACGAGATCGTGATCGCGGGGCCGCGCAACGCTTTCGGGCTGTCGCCGGCGCCGTCGTACCTGTTCGTCGCCGGGGGGATCGGCATCACACCGCTGCTGCCGATGCTGCGGTCGATCGAGGCCCGCGGGCTGCCGTGGCGACTGCTGTACGGCGGACGGACCCGTGCGAGCATGGCCTTCGCCGAGGATCTGGCCGCCGCGCATCCCCATCGGGTCGATCTGCGCCCGCAGGACGAGTACGGGCTGCTGGATCTCGAGGCCGCCCTCGACGGCCTGTCGCCGGATGCGGCGGTCTACTGCTGCGGGCCGGAGCCGCTGTTGCGCGCGGTCGAAACCGCCTGTGGCGCACGCGATGAGCTCACCCTGCAGGTCGAGCGGTTCGCGCCCAAGGCCGTCGATCCGGATGCGCCCTCGGACTCGTTCGAGGTGGAATTGGCGCGGACCGGGGCCGTGGTCACCGTCGCGTCCGGTGAATCGGTACTCGACGCACTCGAACGTCGCGGTGTGGATGCCGAGTTCTCCTGCCGGGAGGGTACCTGCGGAACCTGCGAGGTCGCCGTCCTGGCCGGGCGGCCCGACCATCGCGATTCCGTACTCACCGCCGACGAGCAAGCCGCCGGCGACGCCATGATGATCTGCGTCTCCCGCAGCTGCACGCCCCGGCTGATTCTCGACCTCTGAACCCCGTTCTGCTTCCTTCGAATCCCTACGTCAGGAGATGACCGTGTCCCAGCCGGAACCCGCTGCCCGCTACGAGGTGAACGACCACATCGCCGTGGTCACCTTGAATCGGCCCGAGGCGCTCAACGCGGTCGACGCGGAGCTGTCCGCCGCGGCGGGAGCGGCGCTGGAGCGGGCCGCCGCCGATCCGCTGGTGCGGGCCGTGGTCGTCACCGGCGCCGGGCGAGCGTTCTGTGCCGGGGCGGATCTCAAGGAGCTCGCCGCCGGTAACAGCGTCTACGACCCCGATCATCGGGAATGGGATTTCGCCGGCATCGTGCGGCACTGGATTCCCAAGCCGGTGATCGCGGCGGTCAACGGGTTCGCTCTCGGGGGCGGCACCGAGATCGTCTTGTCGGCGGACCTCGCCGTCATCGACGAGCGGGCGTCGCTGGGGCTTCCCGAAGTCACTCGCGGGCTGATCGCCGCGGCCGGGGGCGTGTTGCGCATTCACCGGCAGGTGCCGCCCAAGGTCGCGGCCGAGATCGCGCTGACCGGTCGTCCGATCTCGGCGGCTCGCGCATATGAACTGGGTCTGGTCAACGCCGTGGCACCGGCGGGCGGTGCTCTGGCCGCCGCGCTCGAACTCGCCGGGGTGGTCGCCGCGAACGCGCCGCTGGCGGTGCAGCAGAGCAAACGTGTCATGCACGAGAGCGCCGTGGCGCACAACGGCTGGGGTGAGCAGGACTGGGCTGTCAGCCGGGCCGCGGCCCGCGTGGTGATGAGCAGTGCGGACGCCAAGGAGGGGCCACGGGCCTTCGCGGCGAAGCGCACTCCGCGTTGGAGTGGGCGATGACCCGAGAGGTGATGCAACATGAAACAAATATCGATTGACGTAATATGTAAACAAATGTAGTGTGGGTCACACCACCGGCCGAACTCGGCGGCGATACCGCCCGTGTCCAATCCGGTGCTCCCATCGCGAATCATCCAGAATTCCGACGCCGGATCGCCGGCCGTCCAGCTCGTGGGTCCACCGAGGTCGCCCTCCGAAACCACTGAGCCTGAAGCCATTTCACAACGAGAAGGACCACGATGGCTGCGACAATCGCTTCCGCCCTGTACTGGTGGGCAGACACCGCACCGAGCCGCACCGCTCTGATCGTCGAGGACGAGACCCTCACGTATCGAGAGCTGCAGGACTGGTCGAGCCGGGTGGCGCGACGCGTCGCCGAGGCCGGAATCGAGCCGGGCGATCGGGTCGGCGTACTCGGGCCGAACTCCCTGACCTGGCCGGTCCTCGCGCTCGGCGTACTGAAGGCCGGTGCGGTACTGGTGCCGCTCAATCCGCGGCTCACCGCGGCCGAATTGCGCAAGGTCGTCGATGACTCGGGCGCCGTGCTGACGATCGCGCCCGCGGAGTTCGCCGAACGCATCGAGCAGACCCGGACGCTGGGCGGTGATTTCCGGTCGCTGTCGTTCGACGACTTCCTCGATCTGCGGTCGGGTGAACGTGACGACTTCCGCGTCGACGTGGCGCCCGACGAGGCCGTCGCCCTGCTGTTCACCAGCGGCTCCACCGGACTGTCCAAGGGGGTCATCTGCACCAACCGGACGCTGCTGAGCATCGTCTTCGAGGCCACGCTCACCGAGGAGGGCTTCCGGCCCGGCTGCACCTCGTTGCTGCTGCTGCCGTTGGTGTTCACTCCGGGCCTGGTGTGGGGTCTGCTGATGTCGGTGGTCCTGGGCAACACCCTGGTCGTGGAGAAGGAGTTCCGGCCCGGCCGCGCGGTCGGGCTGATCGGGCGGCATCGGGTCAACGCGTTGTTCGGTGTGCCGCTGGTGTGGGAATCCATCGCTCGCAGTACGGAATTCGCCGGCACCGACCTGTCCTCGCTGCGCACGGCCATCGTCGGCGGTGCGGCGGTCACACCGGCCCTGCTGCAGGCATGGGCGGACAAGGGCGTGGCCCTGCGGCAGATCTACGGGATGACCGAGTCGGGCGGCGTCGCGACCGCGACCACGCGGGAAGAAGCCTTCAGCCACCCCGGAAGTTGCGGCGCCGGTTCGATTTTCACCGAATTGAAGGTGGTCCGCCCCGACGGGACCGAAGCCGGTCCGGGGGAGGAGGGTGAGATCGTGGTGCGCGGCCCCGGCGTCACGCCCGGCTATTGGAACGACGCGGAAACCACCGCGCGGGCACTGCACGGTGGCTGGCTGCACAGTGGTGATCTGGGCACCCGCGACGACAATGGCCGCATCACCTTCGTCGATCGGATGAAGGACCTGATCATCACCGGTGGTATCAACATCTCGCCGGTGGAGATCGAACGTGTCATCGCGGATCTGGACGGCGTCGAGGAGGTCGCGGTGATCGCCGCGACCGACGCGCGATTCGGTGAGACGCCCGCGGCGATCGTCACCGTCAGCGGCGATGTCGACGTCGCCGCGATCATCGCGCACTGCGACGGGCTGGTCGCCGATTACAAGGTGCCCCGCTACGTGATCATCCGGGACGAACCGCTGCCCCGGCTGCCCAGCGGCAAACTGTCCAAGACCGCGATTCGCGCCGAATACCGTGATGTCGCAGACCGATTCGAGAAGGTGCGATGAGTGTGAACGCCGAACCGCTGGTGGCCGACGATCGTCCGGTGCTGATCGAACGGCGCGGTGAGATCGCGATCGTGCGCCTGCACCGCCCCGATCGGCTCAACGCGTTCACCGCCGAGATGTGCGAGCGCATCATCGCCGCCTTCGACGAGACCGATGCCGACGACACGGTTCGTGCGGTCGTGCTCACCGGGACCGGCCGCGCGTTCTGCGCCGGCGCCGATCTCGCCGCCGGAGGCGACACCTTCGTCCTGGGCGACGACCCGGACTCCGGGGGCGCGCCCGCCGACAACGGCGGCCGCGTCACCCTGCGGATCCATCGGTCGCTCAAGCCGGTCGTCGCCGCGATCAACGGGCCCGCCGCCGGTGTGGGCGTCACGATGACCCTGCCCGCCGACATCAGAATTGCGTCGGAGACAGCCAAATTCGGCTTCGTCTTCACCCGCCGAGGTCTGGTTCCGGAAGCCTGCTCGACCTGGTTCCTGCCGCGTGTCGTGGGCATCTCCACCGCATTGGAGTGGACGCTGAACGGGCGGATGGTGAGCGCGCGTGCAGCGCTGGAGGGTGGCATGGTGCGTGAGCTGGTACCCGCCGACCGCGTCCTGGACCGGGCGATCGAGCTGGCCCGCGACCTCGTATCCGGTACGGCTCCGGTCTCGGTGGCGCTGACACGGCAACTGATGTGGCGCATGCTCGGAGCCGACAGCCCCGAGGTCGCACATCGCGCCGAGTCCGAGGCGATCTATCTGCGCGGTGTGTCCGACGATGTGCGCGAAGGCGTGGAATCGTTTCTGGCCAAACGAGATCCGATTTTCCCCGACCGGGTGTCGGGTGGGCTCCCGGACCTCTTCGAGACGCCGGCCGGCCCGTAGGGCGGCGCACCCTGTATCGGGACGCCTCGCGTCATCGGCTCCCGGTGTTGATGGTGCGCCGGATGAAGAACTCGAAATGATCGGGCAGCAGCCATGCCTGGCTCCAGTTGACGATGGATCCGGCCGTGGTCCTGGTGAGCTCGTCGAACAGTAACGACACCGCCCCCTCGGCGGTGTCGAGCTGCGTCGATTGTGCCGCGGTGAGGGCCACCGGCGTCAGCTTGCAGTCCGAGTGGTCGACTTCGAGTTCGGTGTGGGCGAGCAGGACATCGAGGACCGACCCGCGGAATTCGCCGGCGAGAACGGAGTGCGCCAGCACGCCGGCCGGCACCCAGTCGATGATCAGCCCGACCTTGACGTTGCCGTACAGCTTCGTGCGACTGACGAGCGTCACGGCCGAACCGACAGGTATGTCCAGCTTGGCGGCGACCGTGGCGTCCGCGAACCGCTCGGCGATCTCCACGTCGACACTGTCGACCGACTGGTCCTGGCGGGCGGCGAACGTCTCGAAGGAACAGAGCTGATCGATGCCGGACGCGATTGCTTCCGGTCGCGGCAGAACCGTCGAACCGAGGCCCTGGCGAATCTTGATGAAGCCCTTGTCCTGCAGGCTCCGCAATGCCGACCGCACGGTGATTCGCGAGACGCCGTAGCGGTCACAGAGTTCCGCCTCCGTGGGCAGCCGTTCGCCGGCCGCGATCGCCCCGCTCAGAATCAACTCTTCGGTGATCGCGTCGCGGACCTCGTCGGTCAATGAGCGGCGTGCGCGTGACAACTTCGGTCCGGGGAGTGCCGTGTCACGAGATGCCATGGGGGTGAGGGTAACACGAAAAGAAGCACAAATGTCACCTGTTCATAGATTGACTGTTGTCATACAAGTGGCTAGGTTGAGGTGGGCCCCCGGGCCGCTCACCGACCAACGTAGTGATTGTGAGATTGACATGTCGCACACGTACCCGGTGGATTCGCAGGCGATGGAGGCCTTTCTCCTGCGCCTGATCGCCGCGCAGAGCTATTCGACCGAAGAGCAGGATGCGGCCGCGATCCTCCGAGACGAATTGTCGCGTCTCGATTTCGAGACCACCGTCGACGACTGGGGCAATGTAGTCGGGACGCTCCGGCTGGGCGATGGACCGACGGTTCTGCTGGACACCCACCTCGACACCGTGCCGGTGGTGGACCGGACCGAATGGAAACACAAGCCCGAGGGCGAGGTGGTCGGCGGTCGCGTGTTCGGCCGCGGCTCGGTCGACATGAAGGGCCCGATCGCCGCCTGCGTCCACGGCGCCGCCGCGCTCCGGGGGCTCGGGGCGGGCACGATCGTCGTCAATGGCGGTGTCGCCGAGGAACTGGTGGAGGGGCCGGCCGCCGTTCACGTCGCCAGGCGGGTGCGGCCGGACTTCGCCATCATCTGCGAGCCGTCGCGGCGTCGGATCGCCCGTGGGCAGCGTGGCCGCGCGGAGGTGGTCGTGGAGGTCGCCGGGAAGTCCTGCCATTCCGCGTATCCCGCGGCCGGTATCAACGCGGTGGAGGTGATGGCCGACGTGATCACCGAACTCCGTCGTCTGGCGCCGCCGACCGATCCTGTTCTCGGCGAGGGGATTCTGGTCCTCACCGACATTCTGTCCGCGCCCCATCCGGGGTTGTCGATCGTGCCCGAACGGTGCACGGCGACCTTCGACCGGCGGACGCTGGCCGGCGAATCCGAGGACGACATCGTCGATCCCATTCGCGCTGTGGTGGATTCGGTGACGGCGCGGTGGGCGACCCAGGGGTGGGTGCGGATCGCCGACGACGACTACACCACCTATACCGGTGTTCGTGTCACCGCACCGAATTTCGCCCCGGCCTGGTTGTTCGAGGAGGGTGAGCCCATTGTCGAGACGGCCGCGGCAGGTCTGGCATCCGTCGGACTCGACGCCCGGATCGACCATTACCGATTCTGTACCAACGGCTCCGGCACCGCTGGGGCACTGGGCATCCCGACGATCGGTTTCGGCCCCGGTGACGAGGACCAGGCACACACCGTCGACGAATCCATCGCCCTCGACGACCTCCACCTCGGCGCGCAGGGCTATGCCGCCATCGTCGAGAGCCTGCTGAAAGGTGACCACCGATGACGACCGCACGCGGCGTGCTGGCGAACCCAGCCGCCAACGGCCGGAGCGCGGAGTGCGCGGATTCGGCCCCGGTGTCGAGATTCCATGGCTCGCTACCGGATTACCAGCCCACACCACTGGTGTCCGCACCGAGCCTGGCCGAACGCTTGGGGGTCGGATCGGTGCACGTCAAGGACGAATCGAATCGGCTGGCGATGCCGTCGTTCAAGATTCTCGGCGCCTCGTGGGCCACCTTCCGAGTGCTGTGTGATGTGTTCGGTGCCGATCCCGATGTAGTCGCCGATCTCGATGGTCTGCGCCGGCTCGTCGCCGATTCGGAGCTCACACTGGTGGCGGCGACAGATGGTAATCACGGGCGCGCCCTGGCCCGGATGGCCGGGCTGCTGGGACTGGACGCGCAGATCCTGGTGCCACAGGACATGGTGGCGGCGCGGATCCAGGCGATCGAGGACGAGGGTGCCGAGGTCGTGGTGGTTCCGGGGACCTATGACGAGGCGGTCTCGGCGTCGGCGCGGCTCGCCGATGACCGCCACATCGTCGTGTCGGACACGTCATGGGAGGGATACCGCCAGGTGCCCGGGTGGGTGATCGACGGCTATTCGACCATCGTCGCGGAGGTGTCCGAGCAACTGGCCGCATCCGGCGAGCGGGCGCCGACGGTCGTCGTGGTGCAGATCGGCGTGGGAGCGTTCGCATCGGCGATGATTCGCGGTTTCCTCCCGCGAGGTGCGCGCATCATCGGTTCGGAACCCACCCTGGCCGCATGTGTGCTCGAAAGTGTCCGCGCGGGCCGGCTCGCCCGTGTCGGTGGGCGGCTGGACTCCAGTATGGCCGGGCTCAATTGCGGCACACCCTCTCCCATCGCCTGGCCGGAGATGCGGTCGGGGATTTCCACCCTGGTCGCCGTCGACGACGCGGACGCCGAGGAGGCGATGCGTGCGCTCGCCTCGGTGGGGGTGGTCTCCGGCGAGAGCGGCGCCGCCGGTCTCGCCGCGCTGCTGGCCTTCGGTCCGGAACTGGATCTGCGCGCCGACGACCGGGTACTGATCATCTCGACGGAAGGGGCCACCGATCCGGTGGCCTACGCGAAGATCGTCGGATGAATCAGCCTGTGCTGGAGTAATTGTCGGCTCACGTGCGAGTCGGGTGAAGATTCACATCCGGCATGTGGCGACCGCAGGCCGATCCCTCGTCGCGATCCTTCGGAGCCGGTGGACCACAAGTCCACCGGCTCCGTTGTCGTCGCGGTCCGGCCGCGGCGTCTTGTGTGCCGACTGCCGCGGCTTCACTCAGCGTCGGTGAAGTCGCTGGTCGCGATGGATCACCGGAAGCTCAGGGGCGGGAGCCCAGGTCGGCGCGCACGTGGTCGGCCGCGTGCACCGCGGAGCGTGCCGCGGCCTCGATGGTGCCGCCGAGTTCGGCGAAATAGTCGCCCGCGAAATACACGGGCTGCCCGCCGTTTTCGCTGTGCGCCAGCATCGCGTCGAAGTTCGTGCCGGGGGTCTGGTAATAGTTGCCGATCGCCCACTTCTGGACACGGGTTTCGGTCACCGTGCCCCGCAGTTCCGGATAGATCCGATACATGTCGGCGAGGAATCTGCCGGTGATGTCCTCGTCGGGAATCCCGAGCAGATCGCGGGCGGGCTGTCCGCCCGCGTAGCACATCAGGCTGCCACCGCGTGCCGGTCGGGATCGCACCGGATTGCCATGGTTGAACAGCATGTCGAAGGCCATGCCGGGGGTGGTCATCGCGTAGATGTCGTCCCAGGGGGCGGGGCCGCTTCGATCGGTGAGGACACCCATCGCCACGAACGGTCCGTAGGTGATCGACGCGAGGGCGGCATCCAGTTCGCTTGCCAGCCCGCGCACGATCGTGCGCGCCGCGTCGGCGGGGACCGCGACGATCACCCGCCGTGCGAGAACGGTGGTTTCCGCGGTGCCCGTCCGATAGGTCACCGCGGTGTGGTCCTCTCCGGTGACCACTTCGGTGACCTCGGCCCCGAGAATGATCGACTCGGGCAATCGTGAGTGGACGGCGTCGGGGAGCCTGCCGGAACCGCCATCGAGGTTGATGACGGTCTGGCTGTTGTCACCCACCCAGAGCGCCCCGAACAGCGACAGGCCGCAACCGGCACTCTGTTCGTCGATCTCGGCGGCCGCGCGGCGCGCGGCGGACCGGAAGATGGCATCGACGCGTGCGGGGGGCCGGCCGAGCAGATCCCGGAATGTGCGGTGGCTCTCGAATGTCGCGATGCGGCGGCGCTGCGCCAGGACGCTCTCGCCCGGGCGGCGCGTGGTCGCGCGATACCAGAGCCGCACGCGCAGCATGACTTTCAGGCCGGCCAGTGCGAGTGCGATGCGCTCGCGAAGGGTCAACGGCAATGTGAACGGGTAGGTCTCGGCGCGCGGTGAGAGATAGGGCCTGCCGTCGAAGCCGAGGGCGGTCTTGACCCCGGGAATGGTGAGGGTCCGCAGGCCGAGCTCATCGATCATGGTTCCCATGTGGGTATCGCCGCCGGTGAACAGGTGGGCGCCGAGATTCATCCAATAATGGCCCCGGTCCAGCGATTTCAGGCGGCCGCCCAGGCGATCGCGCTGTTCCAGCAGCAGGACGTCCAGGTCGCGCAGCTGCCAGAGGGCGCGCATACCGGCGGGCCCGCCGCCGATGACGACGACGTCATGGATGCGTGCCGGCACCGTGGGTCTCCTTTTCCGCCGCGGAGGCGACGGTGCTCGCGACGTCCGGGGCGTGGATGTGGCGTCCCAGTTCACGGCTGATCGCACCGAGATCGCCGGTGTCGACGATGGACAGCAGCCGCTCGTGGTCGGCGACGACGTCGTGCAGATCGGCGAAGGTCCGGTGATCCGCCGAGAAGAACAGCTGGAGTTGGGCCTCCCAGCCGCGCCACTGATCCAGAAGCAGGCGATGCCCGGAGAATTCGTAGAAGGTGCGATGAAAGGCCATGTGCGCGTCGATGGTTCGAGTGACATCGGCGTCGTCGGCGGCCCGGGCCATGTCCTGTAGTGCGCGGACCAGCTTGCTGCGCCCACCGGCCGCGAGGCGGGGCAGTGCGAGTTCGATCGCATACGGTTCCAGCCTGACTCGCAGACTCGCGATCTCGCCGATGGCCTCGGCGCTGACCTCCGCGACGAATGCGCCCTTGTAGGGGACCTTCACGACCAGGCCCTCGTCGGTGAGGATGCCGAGAGCTTCGCGGAGCGGAGCCCGGCTGACGCCCATGTCGGCGGCGATGTGCGCCTCGCGCAGTTGACTGCCCGGGGTCAGGGTGCCGTCGAGAATCGCCGCTCGCAGCACCCCGGCCACCGTGCCCGGGGTGGTGCGCTGCTCGATCCTGCCGAGCTGGATGTCGCGAAAGGGCTCGGGTCGAGGTGATTTCGGTGTCGTGGTCATCGGCAAGGTCCTCTCCGGTCCCGAACCATCCGCTCGTGCCGGCACGATATCGGCCGACGTGACTGCTGTACTCCGCCGAGCTTAGATGATTGTCGACAGTTCAACAATGCGGGCTGCTGCGGTCGGAAATCGGGCCCGTGCCGACCGTGTGCTGCGGTGGTGGCCGACCGTGGCCCGTGCGCGGAGATGCCCCGCTGATGCTGTTCCACCTGCGATTTCCATGGTGACGGCGAGAATGCTGCGCGTAGCCGGCAGTGCGCCGCCGGCATCGAGGGCTTCCCCTGGACGCCAATCGCCGCTAGTGTTTATTGTCGACAAGCGACGATCTGAATGAGGTGAGCGAACGTGCAGGTTCGAGAACTGAGCAGTTTCACCGTCGATATCCCGACACAGCAGGACGAGTACGTCATGTCGCACGGACGGGTGCTGAGCGCATTCCCGAGTGTTGTCGTCAAGGTCGTCGCCGACGACGGGACCGTGGGATTCGGCGAGGCGGGTACGTTGGGCAGCAACTACCTCGATGGTTTCCCGGCCAGTGCCCGGGAAACCGTTCGCCTGCTTGCCGACTGGGTCTTCGAGTGCGATGTGCTCGAGGCGGGCGTTCTGGTCGACGGCATGGACGACCGCGTCATCGGCAACCTCACGGGCAAGGCCGCCATCGACATCGCCATGTGGGATCTGCGCGGCAAGATACTGGGCCGCCCGGTGGCCCAGCTGCTCGGTGGCGTGAAGCAGGCCTCGTTCCCCGCGGTGAAGGCGATCAGCCTCGCCCACCCGGTCGAGATGGTCGACGCGGTACGGCACGCGTCCGACTTCGGTTACCGGGGCTGGCAACTGAAGATCGGCGACAACCCGATCGAGGACGCCGCCCGGGTGCGTGCGGTCGCGCAGGTGGTGCCCGATGACTCCACATTCATGACCAGCGATGCGAACAAAGGCTGGACCGTGGCGCAGACCCTTCGTTTCGTCCGGGAGATTCGCGACGTCGACACCTACCTGGAACAACCGTGCCCGACCACCGCGGAGCTGGCGCGTGTCCGTGCTACCGCGGACCTGCCGGTGATGATCGACGAATCACTCAAGGAGGGGGCGGATGTACTGGCGGCGCTGGCATCCGGCGCCGCGGATGCGGTGAACCTCAAGATCGTCCGAGTCGGCGGTCTCACCAAGGCCGCCCGGATCCGCGATCTGGCCCAGATCGCCGGTTGGCCGGTCTTCGTCGACGAACCACAGGGCGCCGACCTGGCCACCGCGGGGATAGCTCACCTGGCGGCGACCATCGAGCCCGGCCATTTCCTGGGGGCCGCGTATTTCATGGGCGAGGAGATGAAGATCTCCTACCAGCGCCCGGGCGCCACCACCGGACCGACGATGGCCGACGGCCGGATTCACTACTCCGACGCGCCGGGCCTCGGTGTCGAGATCGACGAGAACTCGCTCGGCCAACCGGATTTCACCATCACCCGCGCACGATCCTGAAGTGCTGGGGGATCCGCGGAGTCGTCCGCCGACCCCCACATTCGGAGCAACCGCGGCGAATTCGAGGAGTAACCATGGAGAAATTGAACAACTACATCGACGGCAAGTCGGTCGCGCCATCCAGCGGCCAGTACTCCTCGATCATCGATCCGACGAACGGCCGGCCCTACATCGAGGTGCCGCTGTCCCGCGGCGAAGACATCGACGCCGCCTGCCTGGCCGCGCAACGAGCGTTTCGCACCTGGCGCCGGACGACGCCGGGAGAACGCAGTCTGCTGCTGTTCCGCATCGCCGATGCGCTCGAAGCCCGCGCCGATGAACTGGTGGCGGCGGAGGTTCGAAATACCGGCAAACCGCTGAATTTCATGCGTGACGCGGAGTTTCCGGGAGTGCTCGAATACCTCCGCTTCTACGCGGCGGCGGCACGGGATCTGCGCGGTCTGGCCGGTGGGTCGTTCGTGGCCGGTCACGAGTCCACGGTCCGCCGCGAACCGGTCGGCGTATGCGGGCAGGTCGCGCCGTGGAACTACCCGCTCGCGATGGGCGTCTGGAAGTTCGGTCCGGCGCTGGCCGCGGGCAATACGGTGGTGCTCAAACCCTCGGACACCACACCGGTCAGTACGCTGCTCGCGGCGTCCATCATCGGCGAGATCCTTCCGCCCGGTGTACTGAACGTGGTGGCCGGCGATCGCGATACCGGCCGCGCGCTGGTGTCGCATCGGATTCCGCGCCTGATCTCGGTCACCGGCAGTGAACGTGCCGGTGTCGAGGTTTCCTCCGCTGCGGCAACGGATCTCAAACGAGTCAGTCTCGAACTCGGCGGCAAGGCTCCCGTACTCGTGTTCGGCGATGCCGATATCGACAAGGCCGTCGCGGGTATCGCCGAGGCAGGCTTCCTCAATGCCGGACAGGACTGTGAGGCCGCCACCCGCGTCCTGGTCGCGGACACCATCCACGACGAGTTCGTCTCCCGATTGGTGGCAGCGGCGCAGGCGACCGAGTACGGGACCGACCCCGACGCTGCGTACGGTGCGCTCAACAGTGCCGCGCATCTGGCCAAGGTCGAGGGATTCCTGGAACGGCTCCCCGCGCACGCGACGGTGCTCACCGGCGGGAAGGCGGACCGGACCGGGGGTGGCTATTTCTTCGAGCCCACGGTGATCAGCGGTGTGGAACAGGCCGACGAGATCGTCCAGGAAGAAGTCTTCGGCCCGGTCATCACCGTGCAGAAATTCTCCTCGGAGGACGAGGCGGTGGAGATGGCAAACGACGTCCGCTTCGGGCTCGCCGCGGGCGTGTGGACCGCGAGTCACGACCGGGTGCTGCGCGTCGGTGACGCACTCGATTTCGGCAAGGTCTGGGTGAACTGTCATCTCGTGGTCGCGTCCGAGATGCCCAACACCGGGTACAAGCACTCGGGTCACGGCAACGACATGTCGGTGTTCGCGATCGAGGAGTACACCCGGCTCAAGCACGTCATGACGGCGGTCGCGCCCGCGTGAGTCGGCGGCCGTCACGGCTTCCCACATGTATTGGCCCGCAAGGCAATTCCACGACGTTTACACGTCGTGAACCGATGACAGAAGAGAGCACATCATGCAGTTTCACGGAATCTTGTCCGCTGTGGCGACCCCGTTCGCCGGTGACACCCTCGAGATCGACGAGCAGCGGCTGCGCGATCTCGTCGACTGGACGATCGGCGCCCGGGTACACGGCCTGGTCGTCGGCGGGTCGACGGGCGAGTTCCCGCGCCTGAGTGCCGACGAGCGCAAGGTGTTGCTCGAGGTCGTGATCGACCAGACCGCGGGCCGGGTGCCGGTCATCGCGCACACCGGTTCATTGAGCACCACCGAATCGATCAGGCTCACCGAGCACGCCCAAACCCACGGCGCCGCAGGTATTCTCGCCGTCAGTCCATTCTACGAACGGCTGTCCTTCCCGGAGGTCGCGTCCTTCTATCGCGGTGTCGCCGGTGCCACGTCGCTGCCGGTGATCGTGTACAACGTGCCCGGACTCACCGGGGTGAATCTGACGCCGGAGAATATCGCCGAACTCTCCGCGTCGGCGTCGAATATCGAGTACGTGAAGGATACGTCCGGTGACTACCACCAGGTCGCTCGCCTGATCCACGACTACGGTGACGTCGTCAAGACCCTCGTCGGCTGGGACACCCATCTGTACGCGGCGCTGCTGGAAGGCGCGGCGGGAACCATCAACGGTGCCGCCAACTTCCTTGCGTGCCAACTCGTCGCACTGGCCGAGGCGGTCGAGACCGATGACCTTGCGGTTGCCCGGTCGACCTGGAACGCGATCTTCCCGGTGCTCCGGTTCCTGCTCTCGGGGGGCTACAACACCGGTGTCAAGGGCGCCCTCGATGTTCTGGGCGCTTCCATCGGCGCACCCCGCGGTCCGATCTCCGAGCTCGATCTCACCCGCCGCACCGAGCTCGAATCGATCCTGAAGGTTCTCGACCTGAATCTCTGAGTCCGCAGCGCATCTCGTGAAAGGCACCAATCCCATGACGTCGGAGAAAGAACTCGATCCGGTCGCCACCATCGTCGACGGGCAACCTGCCCACGGTGGGGCGGATCACCGAATCGCCGTGCTGAATCCCTCGACCGGAGCCCGGATCGCCGAGCTCACGGAATCGTCGGCCGAGCAGGTCGACGCCGCGGTGGCCGCGGCCAAGCGGGCGGCGAAGGATTGGGCCCGCTCGAGTCCGCGGGCTCGCGCCGAGGCACTGTTCGCCGTCGCCGATCTGATGACGGCGAACCTCGCGGAGTTCGCCCGCCTGGAATGCCTCGATGCGGGCAAGCCCTACACCACCGCGCTCGAGGTCGAGGTGCCGGCCATTCTCGACGGCCTCCGCTACTTCGCGGGGGCCGCCCGGTCGACCTCCGCGCCGGCCGCGGGAGAGTATGTCGCGGGCAACACCACGATGGTGCGGCGCGAACCGGTGGGTGTGGTCGCCGCCATCACGCCGTGGAACTTCCCGCTGCTGCAAGCGGTATGGAAGATCGCGCCGGCGCTGGTCACGGGGAACACCGTGGTGGTCAAACCGGCGGAGAACGCGCCGCTGTCCACCACACGGTTCGTCGAACTCGCGAATCAGGTGTTGCCACACGGAGTGCTGAACATCGTGCAGGGCCGTGGGCCCACCGTGGGCGAGCGGCTCGTCCTGCATCCGGATGTATCCCTCGTCTCGTTCACCGGCTCCACCCGGGCCGGTAAACGTATCGCCGAACTCGCCGCGTCCGGTCCCAAGCGACTGGTGCTCGAACTGGGCGGCAACGCGCCGGCAATCGTGTTCGACGACGCGGATCTCGACAAGGCGATACCGATCCTCGCCACGGCCGTGCTGTTCAACGCCGGTCAGGAATGCATGTCGGGCAACCGTGTGCTCGTCGCCGAGTCGCTGTACAGCACTGTGGCCGAACGGCTTTCCGCGGCGATGGCGAGCTGGAAGCTCGGTGATGCCGCCGCTGCCGACACCCGGCTCGGACCGTTGATCAGTGCCGCTCAGCGTGACCGCGTGGCGGAGATCGTGGCGAATCGGTCGCAGCGCACCGAACTCATCATCGGTGGCGCACAAACCGATTCGGAGGGGTTCTTCTACGAGCCGACGCTGATCGGTCGAGTGGCGCAGTCCGATCAGCTGGTGCAGGAGGAGGTGTTCGGCCCGGTCGGGACGATCCAGACCTTCGCCACCGAGGAGGAGGCCCTGCGGCTCGCCAACGACACCCCCTACGGTCTCGCGGCATCGGTGTGGACGCGTGATGTGGGGCGGGCCCTTCGATTCGTCCGAGATCTCGAGTTCGCGAATGTGTGGGTGAACAACCACATGGCTCTCGGCCCGGAGGTTCCCCAGGGCGGGTTCGGAGCGTCCGGTTATGGCAAGGAAGGCGGACAGGATGGGCTCGCCGAGTTCACGCAACTCAAACAGGTTGTCGTGAGTCTGGGCTGAGCTCGGTTCTCCTGGTCCGCACTGCCGGAGCCCCACCCGCGGGGGCTCCGGCGCTCGTCCGCCGCGGTGTGTCGCTCGTGCAACATTCAGCTGTCCGAAAACTGTTCGAAGGTAACGAATTTGTTCAGAAAACTGTTGGTGGCCAACCGCGGTGAGATCGCGATCCGCGCGTTTCGTGCCGCATTCGAGCTGGGTGCCCGAACGGTAGCGGTCTTTCCGTATGAGGACCGGAACTCGGTACATCGATCGAAGGCCGACGAGTCGTATCAGATCGGCACCGCGGGCCATCCGGTGCGAGCGTATCTGTCGGTCGACGAGATCGTGGACGCCGCGGTGCGGTGCGGGGCCGATGCGATCTATCCGGGCTACGGGTTCTTGTCGGAGAACCCCGAGCTCGCCAGGGCATGTGAGCGCGCGGGGATCACCTTCGTCGGTCCCTGTGCGCGTGTGCTCGAACTCGCGGGCAACAAGGCGCGCGCGATCGCGGCGGCGAAGGAGGCGGGCCTGCCCGTGCCGGTGTCCTGCGCGCCCTCCGCCGACATCGACGAGTTGCTCGCCGCATCGGAATCGATGGAGTTCCCGCTGTTCGTCAAGGCGGTGGCCGGTGGTGGGGGACGCGGCATGCGCCGCGTGCACGAGCGCGCCATGCTGCGCGAGGCGATCGAGGCCGCCGCGCGCGAGGCCGAGTCCGCCTTCGGTGACGCGACCGTCTTCCTCGAGCGAGCGGTGATCGACCCGCGCCACATCGAGGTGCAGATCCTGGCCGACCGCCACGGCGATGTCGTCCATCTCTTCGAACGGGACTGCTCGGTGCAGCGCCGCCACCAGAAGGTTGTCGAGCTCGCACCCGCGCCGAACCTCGATCCGGATCTGCGGGCACGTATCTGTGCCGACGCCGTCGCGTTCGCGCGCGCGATCGGCTACAGCGGTGCGGGCACAGTCGAATTCCTGGTCGACGGCCAGGGCCGGCACGTGTTCATCGAGATGAATCCGCGCATCCAGGTCGAGCACACCGTCACCGAGGAGATCACCGACGTCGACCTGGTCCAATCGCAGCTGCGGGTGGCCGCCGGTGAGTCGCTGGCCGAGCTGGGGCTGAGCCAGGAATCGATCGTGCCACGTGGGGCGGCGCTGCAATGCCGGATCACCACCGAGAACCCGGCCGACGGCTTCCGGCCCGACACCGGTCGCATCACCGCGTACCGCTCGCCGGGCGGTGCCGGGGTGCGCCTCGACGGCGGTGCCGTGCTGGCCGCCGACATTTCCGGACATTTCGATTCGATGCTGGTCAAGTTGACCTGTCGGGGAAGGGATTTCCCGGCGGCGGTGCGGCGTGCCCGCCGGGCGCTGGCCGAGTTCCGGATCCGGGGTGTGGCCACCAACATTTCGTTCCTGCAGGCGGTCCTCGACGATGCCGATTTCTGCGACGGACGGGTGACGACGTCGTTCATCGAGGACCGGCCGTGGCTGCTGACCTCACGAACCTCCGCCGACCGTGGCACGAAGATTCTCAATTATCTGGCCGACGTCACCGTGAACAAACCTCATGGCCGGCGCCCGGCCGGAGTGGACCCGCGCACCAAGCTACCGGCCGCCGGCACGATGGCGCCGGCCGCACCGCGTGCCGGCTCGCGGCAGCGGCTGCTGGCCTTGGGGCCGGAGGGCTTCGCCGTGGATCTGCGTGATTCGCCGCGACTCGCGATCACCGACACCACATTCCGTGACGCACACCAGTCGCTGCTCGCGACGCGGGTGCGCACCACCGACCTGCTGGCGGTGGCACCCTACGTGGCCGCGTCGACGCCGCAGCTGTTGTCGATCGAAGCCTGGGGCGGGGCAACCTACGACGTGGCGTTGCGCTTCCTGCACGAGGATCCGTGGGAACGGCTGGCGGCCTTGCGGGAAGCCGTGCCGAACATCTGTCTCCAGATGCTGCTGCGCGGCCGCAACACGGTCGGCTACACGCCGTACCCGGAGCGGGTCACCCGGGCATTCGTGGCGGAGGCGACGGTCACGGGCATCGACATCTTCCGGATCTTCGACGCCCTCAACAATGTCGACCAGATGCGCCCGGCGATCGATGCGGTACGCGAGACCGGAACCGCCCTGGCCGAGGTCGCGATGAGTTACACCGGTGACCTCGCCGACCCCGCCGAGAACCTCTACACCCTCGACTACTACCTGCGGCTGGCCGAGCAGATCGCCGGCGCCGGCGCCCATGTGCTGGCGATCAAGGACATGGCCGGACTGCTGCGCCCGCCGGCGGCGCGCACGCTCGTCGCCGCGCTGCGACGCAACTTCGACCTGCCGGTGCATGTGCACACCCACGACACCGCGGGTGGTCAGCTCGCCACCTATCTCGCGGCCTGGGAGGCCGGCGCGGACGCGGTGGACGGCGCGAGCGCTCCGCTGGCGGGAACGACCTCGCAGCCGGCGCTGTCGGCGATCGTGGCCGCGACGGCGCACACCGACCGTGACACCGGAATCGACCTGAAGGCGGTCTGCGACCTCGAACCGTACTGGGAGGCGGTGCGCCGGATCTACGCGCCGTTCGAGGCCGGTCTGTCCGCGCCGACCGGACGTGTCTACGAGCACGAGATTCCCGGGGGGCAGCTGTCGAACCTGCGGCAGCAAGCGATCGCGCTCGGTCTGGGTGACCGCTTCGAGGAGATCGAAGCACGCTACGCCGAGGCCGACCGCATGCTGGGCCGGTTGATCAAGGTCACGCCGTCGTCGAAGGTCGTCGGAGACCTCGCACTCGCGCTGGTCGGCGCGGGCGTCTCGGCGGAGCAGTTCGCCGAGCAGCCGGGCCGCTACGACATCCCGGCCTCGGTGATCGGTTTCCTGCTGGGTGAACTCGGCGAGCCGGCGGGCGGGTGGCCGGAGCCCCTGCGAAGCCGCGCGCTCGAAGGACGAAGCGGCGCAACACCTGTCAACGAGCTCACCGGTGACGACCTGGTGGCGCTCGACATCTCGGGGCGGAAACGTCAGCTCACGCTCAACCGGCTGCTGTTCCCCGGCCCGGCCGGGGAGTGGGAATCTCATTACGAGACCTACGGCAACACCTCGTGTCTGCCGACGAACCAGTTCTTCTATGGGCTGCACAACGACGAGGAACACCGGGTCGAACTCGAACCCGGAGTCGAACTGCTCATCGGCCTCGAATCGATCGGTGAACCCGATGATCTGGGCATGCGCTCGGTGATGTGTGTCCTCAACGGGCAGCTGCGGCCGGTTTCGGTACGTGACCGTTGCGTCGACTCCGCCGTGGCGACCGCCGAACGCGCGGACCGCTCCGAACCCGGTCACATCGGCGCCCCCTTCGGTGGGGTCGTGTCGTTGTCGGTCGAACTCGGCGACGAGATCGCGGCCGGCGATGTCATCGGCACCATCGAGGCCATGAAGATGGAAGCAGCCGTGACATCGCCCACGGCGGGGACGGTCACCCGGATCGCCATCGATCCCATCGCCCAGGTCGCGACCGGAGACCTCCTCGTGGTGATCGGCTGAGGCGGGCGTCCGACGACGACAGCGCATCGAGCCACCGCGGGCTTTCGCGGATGGTCATGCGCTGTCTTTCGTCATCTTCGTCACCACGATCGGTCCCGACCATCCACACGGAAGTCCGCAGGCCCCCTCGGTGGTCGTCACCGTTGTGTCATTTCCGTAGTAGGTCGTGACGAGGAATGCCTGTGTCGTGTAGCCGCACTCCGGGCAAGGGCGAAAATGGTTGAGTATCTCCCGGATTCGCCGCCGCTGCACGATATGGGCGGGATCCGGCGAGGCGGTGGGTCGACGATGCGCATGCTTTTTCATGGTGATCATTTCCGTGTGTGGTCCGGTTTCGGTCATCGGGCGGGGGAGCGGTCCCAGTGCGCGATGAAATGGAGCAGTGGGATTCGCCGGCGTGGTCGCGTTGCCGGAATCCGAAGTTGTGACGCCATCCCGGTGCTGCCGCACGGTGTTCGGGCGGAGTGTCGAAAACGACTACGGCACAACATGTCTGCAATCGACTGCCGAGCGGTGCCCGGCCGATCGTCCTGACTCCGCATTGCCGCTCTCGAATCCGGTTGCGTTGCAGGTCGACAGGTGTGAATTCTTCTCCGTACTCGGCCGCCGGACAATTCTCGGCGAGCCCAGGAAATGCGGCTCGAGGGTGGGCGCTACGCCCACTGTGCCTCGCCCGGGTCAGCGGCGAGGGCTCAGCCGGCCTGGTGTTCGAGCAGTTCGCGTGCGGTGAGAGCCAGTGAGAGTTCCAGATGGTCGCGCGGGCTCTCCAGGCGCCGTCCGAGCAGCGATGTGGCCCGCTGGAGCCGGTTGATGACGGTGTTGCGGTGGCAATGCAGCCGCGGCGCGGCGTGGGCGGCCGAGCAGTTCTCGGTCAGCCAGACCCGCAGTGTGCACAGCAGGACGTCGCGCTCTCTGGCGGGCAGCGCCAGAATCGGACCCAGCGACCTGTGCACCAGCAATTGCGCCAGATCGGGCGATCGCAGCAGCAATGCCTCGGGGTAGCGTGCGTCGAGACAGGTGAGGGCGCCTTCGCCGGGTGTGTTCGTGGTGTCGAGCGCGAGTGCGGCGAGGGTGTGCGCCACATCGATCTCGGCCAGGCCCGTGACGGTGGAGGACAGGCCGGCGCGTCCACCGATGAAGGGCCGCAGCTCATCGGCGACCTGCTGTGGCGAGCGCGGCCCGAGGGGGATCAATCCGACGGTGGAGTCACCGCGGTCGTGCCAGATGGATCGAATTCCCTTGGCCGCCAACGAAGTTTCGGTGCCGAGCCGCAGCGGGTGCGGTTCGCCGACGGCAACGGCCACGACGTAGTGTCCCTGCACGGGAATGTTCAACTCCCGTGCGGCGTGCGCGGCGAAGGGTGCGTCGTGGGCCCGCCCGGAGAGTACGTCTTCGATGAGCGCGTGACGGCGGCGCTCGTCGCGCCGGACCCGATCGAGTTCGGTCCCGCGATACGAGGTGACAAGGGCCGAGGACATTCCATCGATGACAGCCCACATGGCGGTGCCGGTCTCACGGAACACCGATGGCGGGATCGCCTCGCTCCGGTCCAGCAGCGCCTCCCACACGATGCGCCCACCCAGCCGGAAGGTGCGCAGCATCGCCTCGAGCGGAACGCCCTGTGCGGCGCGTTGCCTGCCGATGGCGGCGGCGACATCGTCCTGCTCGGCGCCCGCGGCCTTCGTGCCGAGCAGATCCAGCACCCGAGTCAGGAACCTCCGGCACCCGTCCTGGAGATCCGCCCGAGTGACGGGGGAGTAGTCGGTCCATTCCGGAATGTCGGTGAAGACCGCCTCCATCAGCCGCTCGGTCAGCTGCGCGACGTCGTCGCGGCATGCCCGGACCGATGACGATGCGTCCGTCCGAAGGCAATGCCCCGAATCCGCACGGGTTGCGATGCTGTCCATCGCGGCGGCCTCCTGCTCGCAGTCGGTGTGGTGAGCCACCTGAGGCGCCGGCGTACCGGAGACGGCCATCAGGTGGGGGAGTTCGGTGTCGAAAACCCAGGGCCGGCACCGCATGACGGGCCGGCCCTGGGGAGCGCGCGGGTGAGTTCCGATTCTCAGAGTTCGCCCTGCGCGTGCAGCTTGTTGTACTGGTCGACAGCGGTGGCGATACCGACCGGCGCTCCGACCACCGCGCCGCCGACAACTGCCCCCACCCCGCCGATGGTGCCTGCGCCGATCAGACATCCGAATGCGGCGGCGGGCAGGGTGAGGGTGGCCAGCGTCGTCGGAACGGCCACCAGGCCGCCGGTGACCGCGCCGACGGGGCAGCCGATCACCGCGCCTCCCACGCCGCCGGCCATCGCGCCCACACCGGTGGCCAGTCCGAAGTTCGTCGCCACCACGCCGACCGCCGCATTGATGTCGGCTTGCGGGTCTCGGGTCGAATCATCGCTCACCGCGGTGACATTCGGTGCGGTCGACGTCGCGCCGCCGGGGAGATACCGGGCGGAGTCGTCGGATCCGGGGGACTGCTCCGGCACGTCTGCCACGGTCGGGTTCGTCCCAGGGGCTCCGAAGAGGGTGTTGCCCTGGTTGTCCGATACTCGGTACTGGCCGCGGTCGGAGACGACCGTCCCGAATGGGCCGGAGATCCGGGCCGTCTGCGTCGACGGATTTCCGGAGTAGTCGATACCGGGAAGTACCTGGACATGAACGGTCGCGTCCGAAGTCGACGGATCGTCGGCAGCGGCGGTCCCCGTGGACGCGGCAATGGCCGCGAGGGCGGTCGCTGTGAGGGCTGTTGTCGCGGCGGCGCGGGTGAGAGCATTCATGATCGATTCCTTCGGTGCAGGGGGATTTGTTGTTGCAGTAGGGGTTTCGTTGTTCGCGGTCCATTTTTCGCCGCGGCGCGGCGCGGCTGCGATGATCGCCGGGGCGCGCCGCTGTCGTGCGGCCGGGATGCCGACCGCCGGCCGGTTCGGTCCACGCCGGGGCCGGCCGGTTCGCACGTCGTGAATCGACGCGGCCGGCAGGCAGCTCGGCGGGTCAGTCGACCTGTCGCCCGATCCGGTCGTAGGCATCGGGGCGGTTCTTCTTGAACCAGAGCGCGGCCGCGACGCCGACCGCGATGATCAGGATCAGCCCCAGGGCGCCGAGCATGCCGACGATCTGGTTGCCGACCATGAGTTCGAGGTTGGTCAGCGCGAAGATCAATACTGTCGCCAGGCCGACGAAAGCGAGACCCGGTGCGATCCAACTCTTCCAGGCGTTCTCGCCGTGTCCCGGATTCTTCTTGAAGAAGAGGATCACCGAAGCGCACGTCCCGAGGAGCAGCGGCAGCAGGAAGATCGTCCCGAATCCGCCCACGATGCCGTAGATGAGCGCCGCGTTGTCACTGGACGCCTGGACGCTGAGGTAGATCGCCAGGCACAGTCCGATACTCACCATGACGGCGACGTAGGGCGAGCCGAGCCGGGTGTGCACTCGCGCCAGCCCCGACGGGAGCACCCGGTCGTGGCCGAGGGTGTAGAGGTAGCGGATGGCTGTGGCCTGGCCCGAGTTGACCGCGGCGAGCTGGCTGGTGACCAGCAGGACGGCGACGAGAGTCGGAGCGAATCCGCCCATGTAGGTTTCGACCGAGCCGGTGAACGAGTCGACGGGTGCGTTGCGCGCATCGTCGATGACGTGGGACGGCCCGATGGCGATGATGTAGGACCAGGCGGCGAGGGCGAAGAACAGAGTCGTGAAGGTGATGGCGCCGTAGGCCGCGCGTGGAACCGTCCGCTGCGGGTCGCGGACTTCCTCACGGAAGACCGCCAGCGCCTCGAGGCCGGTCAGCGTCGACAGGGCGAACAGGACAGCGAGCCCCGGGCTGCCGCCGAGGAATTCCATCGGGGAGAACGATGCGGGCGAATACCCCTCGGGGCCGCCCTTGATCAGCACGACCGCCTCATAGGCGGCGACGATGATGATCTCCAGGATCACACCGACCGCGACCGCCTTCGCCGACAGGTCGATCCGCAGCAGGTTGAGCACCGTGACGATGGCGAACACGACCAGTCCCCACACCTGCCACGGGAGCAACGGGCTGCCCGCGACCTGCTTCATCAGGTTCCCGATGATCACGCCGGTGTAGACGTATCCGGACACCGTCATCGTGATGTAGGCGGCGAGTGCGAGGAAGGATCCGGCCAGCGCGGCCGGTTTGCCGATGCCCTCCGCGATATAGGTGTAGAAGGCGCCCGGCCTCTTCATCCGCCGGCTCATGGCGAGGGTTCCCACCTGGAAGAGCAGGAACAGCGCTCCGGCCGCCAGGAACGCGGCAGGCGCGCCGATGCCGTTGCCGAACGCGATCGCGGGCTGCAGCCAGCCGGCCAGCACGGACAGTGGTGCGGCGAAGGCCACGAAGATGAAGCCGAGCGTGAAGGTGTTCAACGTGCGCGGGAGACGATGACGCTCCTGCGTGGGAATCGTCGCCGGTGCGGAATCCGAATCGAGTGGTGCGAGTTCGGTCATGGGTCAACACTCCAATTCGGATCGACTTACAGCTTCTCGCGAGCCGCGGGGCCCGTCACTCGAAGGAGACTGTGAGCGGCCTCACTCTGAGTTGGGCTCAATTTAAGTACTTGTAGGACAACTGTCAATAGTCAGATGTTGAATGCACTCTGAGTGTGGACTGCGACGACGTCGCGTTGCCGATTCGGGCGTCGCCGACGTCACGGCCTCATGTGAGCAGGTCTGTCGCGCCGCCCAGCGCGTCACCGGCGACGGCGTCACCTGCGCACACCGTCGGTTCCCGGATGAAAGTTCGTGCCGGCCCGGCACGTCGATCCCGTGGCTCGGGCGCGTGGATCTTCCGGGCTTTGCGGCGCCCCGGCGGTCGTGCCGACTGCCGGTTCCGGTGCTGTCCCGGCGCCTCGGCGGCTGCTCGCGGGCGGCGACGGTGGGAGCGGGACGTTCGACGTCGCTGAGTGCGTCGAGCCGAAGCCGGGTCGAGTCGGCTGGAGCATAGCAACGTCGACGATCGGTCATTCTCCGAGTGTCCCTATGGCCGAGGTTTCGATGTTCGATGACTTTCCGCTGGTGAGAGCCTTGAGTGACAGGTGATTGTTCGGCACTCGCCCCGTAATGTACAGTTGTACATATGCGAAAAAGCGGCGGTTCGCCGGTGCTCCGGAGACGACGCTTCGCCCTCTTCACGCTGTTCACGCTTCCCGGTCTCGCCATCGCCTCGTGGGTCGCGCGGACCCCCGACATCCGGATCGCCATCCACGCCTCGACCCAGGAGATGGGAATCGTCCTGTTCGGCGTTTCCATCGGGTCGATGCTCGGAATTGTCCTGTCGCCCTGGTTGATCGCCCGTTTCGGAACGCGCGCGGTGACCGCGGCCGGCATGGCCTGCATCGTCGTCAGCATGCCCGTCGTCGGTCTCGGCGCCGAGGCGGGCCTGGCGGGTGCCGCAGCGGGTGGCCTGTGCCTGTTCGGCCTGGGAATGGGCGGAAGCGAGATCGCCATCAACTCCGAGGCGGCCGCCGTCGAACGCGCCGCGGGCGTCTCCGTGTTGCCGGCCATGCACGGCTGCTTCAGCCTCGGGACCGTCGTGGGCTCGCTCGCCGGAGCCTGCTGCAGCCTGGCCGATGTCTCGATAGGCGTGCATCTGGTGCTGGTGGGGTGCATCGGAGTTCCGATCCTGGTTGCCCAGGTCCGCCACCTCTCCCCGCACGGGCGTTCATCCGTTGCCGGTGATCGCACCGAGCCGGTGGCGCCGAGCGGGAAGCGGTGGCGAGACCGCCCGCTTCTGCTGATCGGTGCCATCGTCCTCGCCATGGCGCTCGCCGAAGGCGCCGCGACGGACTGGTTGCCGCTGGTCATGGTGGATGGTCATGGCTCGAGTCCGGTCGCCGGATCCCTGGTGTTCACCGCCTTTTCCGCTGCGATGACCGTCGGCCGGTTCGGTGGCGGACGGCTGCTGAACCGCTTCGGACGGGTCGCCGTCTTCCGGGTGAGTGCGGCGACCGCTGCGATCGGTATCGGGTGCGTCGCCTTGGTGGACAACCAGATACTGGCCGCTCCTGCGGTCCTGCTCTGGGGACTCGGACTGTCCCTTGGCTTTCCCATCGCGATCTCGGCGGCCGGTGATTCCGGTACCGACTCGTCGGCGCGGGTGGCCTTCGTGGCGACGATGGGATACGTGGCATTTCTGGTCGGTCCGCCCACTCTCGGAATCCTCGGTGAGGACTACGGGTTACGCGCGGCGCTGTTGTTGCCGCTCGGCCTTGTCGTCGTCGCATTCCTCCTGACGCCCGCACTGGGCGTGTCCGTGAACGCGGGCCGTCCGACATGTGCTTCCAGCGACCGGCTCTGCGATTCGCCGCTGCGGTAGCGTCGGCCGGCGGGCGCAACTCTGCTCTGCCCGGACAGTGAGGAGATCAGGTGCCAAAAGGGACGGCCGATCGCGAGCGACCGCTACGGATCGCGCTGGCGGCACTCGAAGTGGTGGCCGACAAGGGCGTCGAGGGTCTCACCCATCGAGCGGTGGCGGCGGTCGCGGACATCCCCCTCGGCTCGACGACCTATCACTTCCGGACGCTGGACGACCTGCTTGCCGCGGCGATCGTCGAAGCGAAGAAGGCAACCGACGACGATCTCGCGGTGTGGGCCGACGGTCTCGGTCCCGGCAGTGACCTCGCGGATGCGGTGACGGACTACGTGATGAACGCACTCACGCAGCACTGGGATCGGCTGGTCGTGGAGCACGAGCTCTATATGGCCGCTCTCCGCCGACCGCAGCTGCGGTCGCTGAGTCGTGAGTGGGACAAGGCTTTTCCCGCGGTGTTGTCCCTGCACACCGACACCGTCACGGCCGAGACCGTGGCGATGGTGGTCGACGGGATGTTCGTCCGGGCGCTCATCCACGGTATGCCGTCTCGCGACGAAGTCCAGCAAGTGCTGCGTCGTCTCCTGCCGTAGCCAGGTGGTCGTTGCTCGTCCGGCCCGAGGCCGACCGCACGATCTCCAACCGATGATCGCGTCGCTCTGCGAGGGCGTTGACGTGCCATATCCCGGAATGTACATTTGTACTTATCTTTTTCGTGTATGCCGCACGCCAGCGACGCGACAGCGGACGGGTGCGACACGCGACTTCATCCCTGACTGAGAGGAACCGTTCGGGTGACCGACCACAGCACTGCCGTACCGCATTTCAATGTGCACACCGCCACCTACGATCCAGCGCCCGAGGTCAACGGGTTCAAGAAGTGGCTCTACGAATCTCCCGACGGCGCCCGCAGGGCCGGTTCTTTCAAAGAGCACGGTCGCTTCGACGTCGTCACGCCGTGCGACGAGTTTCTGTATGTGGTGGCGGGCAGTACGAGGCTCACGCTCCAGGACGGCGAGACCTTCGAGCTGACCGCGGGGGGATGTTGCTTCTTGCGCAAGGGGTTGACGGTGACATTCGAGACATCGGCCGATTATCACGACGTCTCGGTGTTCATGTCGCTGGACGACAACGACTCCGGGGCGTAGCCGCAGTCGAGTTCTCGAATCGCTGCTGTCGAATCGCACACGGTGCGGCAGCGAACGTCGTCCGTTTGTATTCGGGCGAAAGGCAATTCGTTCAGGTGACCTCTGGCCACCGTCTTGGACGTTCATCACGCATATGTTCGCCTGCACCGTCGGTCGGCTCTGAATCTCATTCCCGGGCCCGAACCCGGAACTGCTGTCGCGCGACTGAATCCCTTTCTCGGCAACCTGATTCGCATCTGTGCGATGGTGCCTCCGGGTGAAACATCTTCGAGTGGTCCTCGAATTCGTGCCCGATCGATGTGATTCGGTCTGCGCATCCCGAAGTGATCGGCGCACAAGTCGTCTCGGCCTCGCCGCGTGTCTCGTCATCGATGAATCCGCTTTTCCGGAAATGGGCCGTGTTTTTTTCGGCGGAGATCGGTGACAAAAGTCGGGTGATCGGTTGACGACATCTCGAAATAGAATGTACAGTTGTACATATCGAGAGGCTTCGCCGCCGAGTTTTCCCTCCCACCTGATCAGACGGTGATGCGAGTGGCCCGGTGTTGTTCACAGTCGAGCTCTCTCGGTTCCAGATGAGGTGCTCTCGCTGTTCGGCGGAGCAGATCCGACAGGTCGAGGAGTACGCATGAGTCGGCAGATGTGGCCCACCGGTTTGGTCACGGCACTGGTGTCGCCGTTGACGAATGACGGGATCGATGTCACCGCGACGAGGCAGTTGGTCGAACGGCAGGTGCAGGCGGGCGTCGGCGGCATTCTGGTCGCCGGGGGGACCGGTGAACACGGCGTACTCACCTTCGACGAGCGCGCCGAACTGGTTCGCACCGTGGCCGAGACGCTCGACGGGCGCCTGCCCTTCATCGTTCAAACCGGGGCACTCGCCACCCGTGACGCCGTGCGGCTCAGCGTGCAAGCTCAGCAGATCGGCGCCACCGGAGTGCTGCTCCCGGCGCCTTTCGGCGAGGCCGTCAACTGGCGCGAGAAGCGGGCGTTCTACGAGGAGGTCGACGGCGCGATCTCGGTGCCGATCATGTTGTACAACACCCGGACCGCCGGTGTCATGGCCCTCGAGCAGGTGGCGGAGCTCGCATCTCTGCCGAACGTCAGCGCGATCAAGGACAGTTCGGGTGATGCGACCCTGCTCGGTGATCTGGTGGACTGGGCGGCGACGGCCGACTTCGCGGTGTACACCGGCTGGGACGACCAACTCGCACCTGCCGTGCTGGCGGGAGCCCACGGCGCCGTGCTCGGCGCCGGCAATGTGGTGCCCGAGCTGATCGTCGAGGTGCTGAACCTCTGCTATCGCCGGCGGCTCGACCACGAATTCGATTCGGCCTGGGGACGACTCCGCCCATTTCTGCGCTTCATCGGCCAGTCGGAGAACTACGTCAGCATCGTCAAACTCGCTGTGCAGATGCGCGGGGTGGATGTCGGCGACGTTCGCCGGCCGTATCTCCCACCCCGGCAGGACGAACGAGCGGCGCTCGTCGCGGTGTTGCGCGACCTCGATGGCGATCGGGCGTCGTGATGTCGGAGACGCGCACAAGCAACCAGCGGACCGGGTCCAGCGCCGGCCGTCAGCTGGATCACGAGTGAAGAGGTGACAGGTGCAATGACGAACGAATCAAGCAGAGACCGAGTCGACGTACTCGTCGTGGGCGCGGGCCCCGGTGGTGCCGTCGCGTCGCATACATTGGCCGAGCGTGGGTTCTCGGTGGTGTGCCTGGAGCAGGGCGACTGGGTCGACGCGCAGGACATGCCGGGCACCAAACCGGAGTTCGAACTGTTGACCCGGGGGAAATGGTCGGTCTGGCCGAATGAGCGCAAGGGCCGTGCCGACTACCCCCTGAACGTCGATCATGCCGACGCCGACCCGATCATGTTCAACGGCGTGGGAGGTGGCTCGGTCTTCTACGGAGCACACTGGATGCGTCTGTTGCCCAGCGACTTTCGCGTACGCACCGTCGACGGAATCTGCGACGACTGGCCGATCGGCTACACCGATCTCGCTCCGTTCTACGACGCGGTGGACCGGTTCATCGGAGTCTCGGGCCTGGGCGGCGATCCCGCCTATCCCGAGCACGACTATCCGTTGCCGCCGCACCCGATCGGCCCCGGCGGCACCCAGATGGCACGGGGCATGAATGCGCTGGGCTGGCACTGGTGGCCGGGGTCCAACGCCATTCCGTCGACGGCCTACAAGAGTATGGGGCAGTGCGTGCGGTGGGGTCTGTGCGAACGGGGTTGCCCGGTCGGCGCGAAGGCCTCGTTCGACCTGGCCTACTGGCCGCACGCCACCGCCGCGGGCGCCAAGCTCATCACCGGAGCCCGGGTCGCGCGCATCACGGTCGACCACCGGGGACTTGCCAACGGCGCCATCTGGATCGATGTCGAGGGCACGGAGCATCGGATCGAGGCCAATGCGGTTGTCCTGGCGGGCAACGGCATCGGCACACCGCGCATCCTTCTGATGTCGGACGACGAAAACCCGGACGGTCTCGCCAATTCCAGCGGTCTGGTCGGCAAGAACCTGATGTTGCATCCGGTCAACAGCGTGCTCGGCACCTACGAGGAGGAGTTGGCGGCCTGGTACGGGCCTGCGGGACAACTGATCTACTCGATGGAGTTCGCCGATACGGACATCTCGCGTGGCTTCCTGCGGGGCGCCAAGTGGGCGCTCATGCCTCCGCTCGGTGTGCTGCACGTGCTCGACCACCTCCAGGAGCGAGCCTTCGACGAACGGTGGGGCCCTCAGCTTCACGAACTCGCCGCCTACACGGGCCGTTCGATGATCTGGTCCGGGGTGATCGATGATCTTCCGGACGAGTCCAACGCCGTACTGCTCGATCATTCGTCCACCGACAGCAGCGGTCTGCCCGGGGTGAAGCTGAACTATCGGCGTGACAAGAACGCCGATCGAATGATCGACTTCATGGACGCTCGCATGGTCGAGGCGCACGAAGCGGCGGGAGCGACCCGGACCCTCATCGCTCCGGTGACCGAGTCGGGCCACCTGCTGGGCACCGCGAGGATGGGAGCCGACCCGCGGACCTCCGTCGTCGACGCCTTCGGCCGGTCGCACGACGTGCCCAACCTCTTCATCGTCGACGGAAGTGTGATGGTCACCGGCGGTTCGGTCAACCCCACGGCCACCATCGCGGCCATGTCTCTGCGGACCGCGACCCACCTGGCGGATACGGCCCACGATCAGCGGGTGCCGGCATGAAGATCACAGCAGCACTGTCCCCAGAGCAACTCGACCGCATTCGCGGGGTAGCGGCGGTGCTGATTCCCGGAGCGTCGGTGTCGGTTCCCGCGCCGTCGCTCGCGGACTTCGACGACATGGTGCAGTGTGCGGCGGCCGCGCTGGACGGACAGAGCAGAGCCCTAGCCGCGGCGATCGAAGCGATCCCCGCCGAGCCGTCCTGGCAGAATCTGTCGGCCTTCGCCGACGCGGATCCCTCGTCGTTCGAGCAGGTCTCGCTGCTCGCGGTCGGCGCCTACTTCATGTCACCTGCGGTACTGGACGCATTGGGCCTGCCGACCGGGAACCGCCGGCCCGCCAAGCCCGAACAGGTCGTCGACGAACTGAGCACCGGGATCCTCGACGCGGTCTTCGAACGCGGTTGCCCGGTCCGAACTCTGGACGATGTGGCAGGTGCCGCACGTGCCGACTGAGCGCTCGACGAACACAACCGACACACCCATCCCCGTGGCGACGGGCATACCGGAGCGGCTGCGCCAGTTCACGATCCACGACAATCACCGGAGGTACCTGTAATGAGCACGATGACGCGGGACGTTGTGATCGTGGGTGGTGGTCCCGCGGGGATGGCCGCGGCGTGGCAGCTGCGTGACAAGGACATCGTTCTTCTCGAGAGAAACGACGTCCTGGGCGGGCGCCTGAAGTCCGCTGCGCGGGGCGACTATTGGCTCAACCTCGGGGCGCACCTGTTTCCCGCCGACGCAACCGGCTCCCATATTCGGAAGATACTCGCCGACTTGGGTCTGGACACGATCGACGTCCCCGGGTCGAAGACTGCGATGGGCCTGGCGGGAAAGGTCTACACGAACCGTCGAGCCGAGACCTATCCGTTCACCCTGCCGCTGTCGCTGCGCGAGCGGATTCAGTTGATCAGAGCGGGCCTGCTGGTCCGGGTGAAGGTCATGTCGTTCCTCTCCGCGAGTCGCGCGCGGCCCGGTGAGTCCGAGGCGGACCGTCGTGCCCGTATGTTGCGGTTCGAAAGCCATCGGACTTTCCGGGATCTACTCGGTCGGCTGCCGAAGCCGGTCGAGGCGATCTTCACCACCGCCGCGCGTCGAGTTCCCGCGGAGATCGACGACTTGTCCGCGGCGGCGGGGATCTCGATCTTTGCCGGGAACTGGGCCGGCAAGGCGAGCGGTTCCCCGGTCAATCTGCTGGGCGGCTCCGGCGAGATCGGCGCGGCGATGCATCGTCGCCTGGCACAACGCGTCATTCTGGGGGCGACGGTGTCGTCCATCGAACCCGATGGTGAGGGCGCGATTGTCCATTACGACACGGCCGACGGACGATTTTCCGTTGCGGCACGACATGTCATCGTCGCGACCCCCGCACCCATTGCCCGAAAGCTGGTCCATGGCCTGCCTCGCGACGTCGAGGAATCCCTGGGGGCGGTGGCGTACGAGCCGTTCGTGTCGATGGCCGTACTGACCGACGAATCGGGCCCCATGCCGTGGGATGACCTGTACGCGATTCTGACACCGGACATGGCTTTCAACATGGTGTTCAATCACGCGAATCCGTTGCGCGGCAACTCTGTGCGCGAGATCGGCGGAAGCTTGATGTGTTATGCCGGGGCAGAACTCGGGCGTGCGCTGATGAACGTCGCGGACAACGACATCGAACGCCGATTCCGGGAGGATCTCTACCGCCTGTATCCCCAGCTGAAGAGCCTGATCACCGAGGCGGTGGTACAGAAGTGGGAGTTCGGGAACTGGTATCGGACGCCGACCAGCGACTTCGAGGCGGTGATGCGGTATCGCGAACGGGCAGCGAACGTGATCCACTTCGCGGGTGACTATTTCGCTCCGGTCAGCGGCTCGGTCGAGGACGCGGCCAAGTCCGGTGTGGAGACCGCGGCGGCAGTCGCGACCGCTCTGGATGGCCGGGTGCGCTCCGGGGCGTCTCGACAGTAGGGAGTCGGGAGTCCCGCCGACGGACTCTGCGGCACTACGTGCCAGTCTCACCGCAAGCGGGCCTCGGCGAATGTCCAAGGCCCGCTTGCGGATCCGACGCGATTCGTCGGGTGCGCCTCGCATGCGGTATCGAGCCGGCCTTCCGGGATGAGCGCGGTGCAGTCCGACAAGTCCGAGAGGTGATGGGACAGAATGAATATCGCCGCTGCGCCGGGACCGGGACTGGTGACGCTGTGCGTGGTTCTCGTGGCCGCTTCCGCGGCCGTGTATCGCTTCGCACAACTCGGTCCGGTGCGGGTCGTGCCTGCCGCCGCTACCCGTGCGATCCTCCAGCTGGGGATGGTCGCTGCGGTTTTGGGTGCCGCGTTGACGCGACTGTGGTCGTCGTTTCTCGTGCTTGCCGTGATGTTCGCGGCAGCGGTGCACACCGCGGGCCGGCGGGCCTCGGCGGGCCGCTCCGGTGTCTGGCTCGCGGTGGCCCTGGCGACGGGGTGGATCGTGGTGCTGGCGATGATGATCGGCACCGGCGTGGTTCCCATGAAGGGCGTCGCCATCGTGCCGGTCGGTGGCATCGTGCTGGGCGGCGCCATGACGGCGACCAGCCTGGCCGCTCGTCGCGCGTTGGATGTCGTGCGTGATCGATTCGGGGAGGTCGAGGCAGCGCTGAGTGTGGGCCTGTCCGAGCGTGATGCGCGGCTCGAGGTGATTCGCCCGACAGCGGCCGACGCGTTGCTGCCCGGTGTCGACCAGACCCGCACGGTCGGACTGGTGACCCTGCCGGGTGCTTTCGTCGGTGTCCTGGTTGCCAGTGGCTCGGCGGTACAGGCGGCCGCGGTACAGGTGCTGGTCCTGTTCGGCCTGCTGTTGACGCAGTCGTGCGCGGTGGCGATCACGGTCGAACTGGTCGCGCGTGGCCGGGTCCACCGTGATCGCGGATCGCCGGGCGCTCCTGACCCGAGATCCGGGCGCCGCCGCAGCAGCCGGGAGGTATCGACGGCTCGGGCCGTGACGCGAGGGATCAGGCGTCGGCCGGCAGGGGGAGACTGACCACGACACGGGCTCCGCCCCGGGGAGAGTCGTCGAAGACGACCGTACCGTGGTGTGCGGCAACGATTTCGGCGACGATCGCCAGTCCGAGGCCGGTGCCGCCGCTGTCGCGGCCGCGGTCGTCCTGGAGGCGGACGAATCGTTCGAAGACGCGCTTGCGTTCGGAGACGGGAAGTCCGGGGCCGTCGTCGTCGACGATGAGTTCGGCGTGGGTGGATGTCTGCCTGGTGTGGATGTCGACGACGGTGCGGGTGTGGATGAAGGCGTTGCCGATCAGATTCCGCGCTACTCGGGTGAGTGCCCTCGCGTCGCCTCTGATGCGAGCGGGATGCAGGTCGGTGGTGACGGTGACGGTGTCGCGTCTGCGCACCGCTCGCAGGGCGATGGCGGCGACATCGTCGAGGTCGACATCGGTGGCATGGATGGTGAGGCCGTTCTCGTCGGCGGCGGCGAGGGTGAGCAGGTCGTCTATCAGGTAGCGCATCCGTTCGGCTTCGGGGAGCAGGGTGTCGGCGGCGAGGTCGGTATCGAAGGCACCGGGGTGGTCGCGGGCCAGTTCGAGACCACCGAGAACGGTGGCCAGTGGGCTGCGCAGCTCGTGGGAGGCGTCGGACAGGAACCGCCGCTGCGCGAGATGGCTGGCCTGAACGCGGCCGAGCATTTCGTTCATGGTGACGGCCAGTCGGGCGACCTCGTCACGGGCGAGGGGCACCGGGACCCGTTCGGACAGATCGGTGCTGCTGATTCCCGCGACCCGGGACCGGATCGCCTCGACCGACCGCAGTGAGCTTCCGACCAGCGCATAGCTGGCTCCCGCGGCGACCACGACGACAATCGGCGCGCCGATGGCCAGCGCAATGGCCACTTCCTCCAAGGTGTCCTCGACGGGCTCGATGTTCGCTGCGACCATCGCGGTGATCCGTCCGAAGGGGGAGTCGATCACGCGTGCGGACAGCCGCAGGTCCGAATCCCCGCCCAGTGATTGGCCGACGACGGTTTCGGCCTTCGGGACCAGTGGCGGATGGTCCACGGTGCGGGCCGAGGATCGCAGTACTCGCCCCGAGGCATCGGTGATCTCGACGATGTCGACGTATCCGTTGGGCGCGAGCAGTGCGGTGTTCAGCGTCGCGGGTGCGGTGGTGCGCAGTTGTGCGGTGATGTCGTCGAGGCGGGCGGTGGCGGCGCTGTCGACGGTGTCGATCAATGACCGGTACAGCAGCCACAGCATGATTCCGGCGCCGAATCCGAGTACGACGGTGATGACCGCGGTGGTGACCAGTGCCGATCGCAGCCGTAGACCCCACCGCGAGGGTGGCCACACATCGGCGAGGCGCTCGGTGACCCATATCGGCGCCCGCATGCTGGCTCCGTCCGTTCTCGGCGACACGATGACCTCCACATTGTGGGCGATCGATCGCTGATCTCGTGCATCGCTCTCAGCGTGGTCACAGTCGCCCGGTGCCACAGTGTGTCGACATCTCGTCGCGCTTCCGCGACCGCGCCACGCGCCCATCGCGGTGTCGGCAGGTCGCCCATCGACCGACCATCGTCTGCAGAAGGCTCCCATCACCATGCAACATCTGATCGTCACCTACGGACTGCTCGCCATCGTGGTGTTGATGGCGGCCGAATCGGCGTGTATTCCGATCCCGTCGGAGGTCACGATGCTGCTCGGCGGCGCGCTGGCCGCTGGTGCGGTCGGTGGCGCGCACCCGAATCTGGTGGCCGTGATCGTGGCCGGCACGCTCGGCAATGTCGTGGGCAGCTATCTGGCCTGGCTGGTGGGGCGCTGGGGCGGTCGCCCCGCCTTGCACCGGTGGGGGCGCCATGTGTTGTTGCGCACCGAGGAGGTCGACCGCGCACAGGACTGGTTCGACCGGCACGGCCGCGCGGCTGTGTTCTGGGCTCGGCTGCTGCCCGGCATCCGCACGTTCATCTCGCTGCCGGCCGGTATCGCCGAGATGCCGGCGATCCGGTTCGGGGTCTACACCGTGGCCGGCTGCCTGCCGTGGACCGCGGCGCTCGCGATCGGCGGCTACGCCGCGGGCGCGAACTGGAAGCATGTCGAAGATGTGTTGCGCGGCCCCAGCTACGCGGTCGCGGCGATCGCGGGAGTCGCGATCGTGGGCGCGGCGGTGTGGTACCTGCGGCGGCGTTCGCGCCGGGACACCGCCACAACCGGATCAGTTGCGCAGCTGGACGTGAACACCCGATGATCCACCATCGGAACGCCGTCGGTCTCAGCGATTCCACAGCCACGTCATGTGACGGTGGCAGCATGACCCCGGTTTCGCACAACCTGCTCTGGTTGCTCCTCGACGACGACACCGGCCGCCCGTTGCTCGACAGGGCGACCACGGGCAGAGCGTTGACCGTCGCAGCCGTCGCGGACATCGCCTGCGGCGCACCACGACAGCACGGTCGTAGCTTGTCGTCACGACAGCGTCGCGAGCGATCGCTGGCTACGTTGCACAGCACTCGGTGCGTGCGGCGCGACAGCATCCGGATGGGCGGTGTGGTTCCACGTACGGTATGGCCCACAGTGGATCTGCCCGGCAAACAGGCCCTGCGGCGCGCGCTCGAGCGGGCACTGTTCGATGCCCAGCAGCCGGATCGCCCGACCCGCGCGCTGATCGCGATCCTGCACGCCGCCGACGTGCTGGCGGTGCAGTTCCCACGCTGGCCCCAGCATGAAACCGGCTACTGGGCAGGGCAATTCATCGTGCGGCACAGCGACTGCGCGGAGCTCGCCGAATCGCTGCGTCGGCTCGATCGCGAGGCGCTGGCCGATGCGCTCGGTTTCGGTGCTCGCCCGCTGTTCGTGCCCAGAACTCCTCCCGGTCCACAGCCGGTGTCGCCGGTCGGCCACCGAGCGCGCGCGGGCCGATCAACTGCCGAGTGACCGTAATTCGGTGCCGATTCATCGCAGCGGCCGGTCACCGCGGCAAGAGGCGGCAATCTGGACCGTCTCGCCCGGGTGCCGCGGTTTCACAGCGTCCTCTCAGCGCCGGTGGCGCACACTGCGCGACTGTATACCCGATTCGACGAAGGAACGCCCACGTCCATGACCGTGCAGACCGACAACGCGTTCACCCACTACAAACTGCCGCAGATCACCGTGATGTTCTGGGTGCTCAAGATCGCCGCGACCACTCTGGGGGAGACCGGCGGCGACATGATCTCCCAGACCCTGAAACTCGGATATGTCGCCGCGACGGTGTTGTTTCTCGCGATCTTCATCGTCAGCCTGCTCGCCCAACTGCGGGCACGCCGGTTCCATCCCGCCCTCTACTGGACGGTGATCGCCGCGACCAGTACCGCGGGCACCACGATGTCGGATCTGATCAATCGCGGGCCGGGCCACGACACCTCCACCGACGGTGGGCTCGGCTACGGCGCCGGGGCGGCGATCCTCATCACCGGACTGGCGATCGTGTTCATCATCTGGGGATTCAGCGGGCAGACCTACGACGTCACCAACATCACGACCCTTCGTGGTGAGCTGCTGTACTGGGCCGCGATTCTGCTGTCGAACACACTGGGCACCTCCACCGGCGATTTCCTGTCCGACAGCTCGGGATTGGGCTACTGGGGCAGCGCCGTCCTGATCGCCGCGATCATGGCCGCCATCCTGGGCGCCCACCACTTCACGACAATCCCTGGCCCGCTGTTGTTCTGGATCGCCTTCATCCTCACGCGCCCGCTCGGCGCCACCGGCGGTGACCTGCTGTCGAAACCCCGGTCCGCGGGCGGGCTGGGCCTGGGAACCTACGGAACATCCGCGGTCCTGTTCGCGATCCTCGTGCTGGGCATCATGGGTATCCATTGGCAGCGGCGCCGCAGCCGGGCCGGTGACGAGTTCGAGCCGGCCGTGGCGGCGGGCCGGGCCGGCGCCACGGCGCCGGAGCCGATACTCGGGGACGAACAGGTATCGCGGCCGCATCGTTGACCGGTCACCGGCGACCGGGTGCGCGGGCTACGGTTCGAGCATCCGGTAGCCGACTCCGCGGACCGTTTCGATGCTGCGAATCCCGAACGGTGTGTCGATCTTGCGTCGCAGGTATCCGATGTAGATCTCGACGACGTTGGCGTCGCCGTCGTAGTTGCTGTCCCAGACCGACCGGATGATGTCGGTTTTGCTCACGACGGTGCCGGGGTGGCGCATCAGGTACTCGAGGACCGCGAATTCGCGTGGGGTGAGCTCGATCTGCTGCTCCGCGCGGTGTACCCGGTGCCGGCCGGGGTCCAGTGACAAGTCGCCGACCGTGATCACCGGTGGTCGCTCGGTGCTGCCACGGCGTTGCAGGGCGCGCAGCCGGGCGGTGAGCACGACCTGTGAGAAGGGTTTGGTCAGATAGTCGTCGGCGCCCAGATCGAACGCGTCGACCATGTCGTAGTCGCCGTCCTTGGCCGACAACATCAGTACCGGGGTCCAGATGCGGCGTTTGCGCATTTCGCGAACGATTTCGTAGCCATTGAGGCCGGGCAGCATGATGTCGAGCACGATTACGTCGAAGTCTCCGGTCGTGGCGAGATCGAGACCGTCGACACCGTCGTGGGCGAGCTCCACGACGAATCCCTCTGCGCGCAGTCCCCGGCGCAGGGTTGCCGCCAGCAATACCTCGTCGTCGACCACGAGAACGCGCACGAATCACCTCTACTTCCGCGAGTGGATGCCTCCATTACAGCTCACCACCACGGTCGGGCGCGTATCGATCACAGCGTCGCCACAGGTTCGGTGCGCACAGGGCGCATCGCCGGACGACGGGGCGTGCGCCGAGCCGGGGGGGGCGAGCATGCTGGTGCCCGCCACCCGGCCCGGTGGAATCGGTCAGTTGTCGGTCTTGGGTGGGGTGTTGACCTCGTTGTAGAACTGGATGGCGCTGGCGATGGCGACCGGAACGCCGAAGATGATGGTTCCGGCGACGACGCCGAGACCGGCACCCGCGGCAACACCGGCCAGGCACATTCCGGCACCCGCGGGCAGGAACAGGGGCGGGAATGCCAGGGTGGTGCTGGCGAGCGCGATACCGGCCACACAGCCGCCGATCGCGCCGACCACGGTGCCGATCAGCGAACCCACTCCGACGGCCAGGCCGATGTTGTTCGCCGCGACACCGACGTAGTCGTTGAAGTCGGACTGGGCGTCGACGTGGCGCAGACCCGACAGGTCGTGTGGTCGCGCGTCGGCCGGGTCGGTGCTCGGGGTGAGCACCGCGGTGTTGCCGTCGATGCGGGCGGCGATGGGCCAGTCCTTGCCGTCGCGGTTGTAGGTCAGGGGGACTCCGGCCACCATCCGCCCCTGGGAGTCGAGGACCTGCAGTTGCGTTCCGAGGGTGGTCAGCGAGCCGCCGTCGGTGGTGACGACCACGGAGTGGTCGACGATGCTGGCGCGGTAGTGCACACCGGGCAGGACATCGGTGCTGATCGTGGTCGGGTCGGGCTTGTCCGCCGGCGCGGGTGCCGCGGCCGCGGTGCCGCAGGCGGTGCTGACGGTCGCCGCGACGAGAGCGGCGGCGATTGCGGTCTTGCGTACCTTCATGATTGCTCATTTCCGATTACGTGCGTGAATGGGTGAAAGGGCATGGGTGAACTACTCGAAATCTCTCCGTAGGTGCCGAATTACCTTGTTCGGTAGCGGAATTCGTAGTGCGATCACGTCGCGAAGAGTGTTGATCCCCAGTACTCCCCGGGGCCGGGTCCCGGTGGCACGGCGAAGACGGCCGATCCGACGTGCTCGATGTACTCGTTGAGCGCGTCGTTGCGTGCGAGGTTGTGCTGCATGGGAACGAATTGGGTCTGCGGGTTGCGGCAGTAGGCGATGAAGAACAGCCCGGCGTCCAGGTGACCGAAGCCGTCGGATCCGTCGGTGAAGTTGTAGCCCCGGCGCAGGATCTGGATGCCGCCGAGTTCTTCGGCGGAGGCGAGGCGAACGTGGGCGGCGGTGTCGATCAACGGGCCGGTCGGTCCGGCGGACTGCAGGTCCAGTTCGTCGAACTCGTGGGTGGCGCCCAGCGGTGCGCCGGTGGACTTCGACCGGCCGATCACTCGTTGCTGCTCGTGCAGGCTGGTGCGATCCCATGGCTCGATCAGCATCTGGATCCTGCGTGCCACCAGGTAGGAGCCGCCGCCCAGCCAGGCCTGGTCGTCGCGCGGGTCGACCCACACGAAGCGTGAGACCGCGTCGTGGTCTTCGCTTTTGATGTTGCGAGTACCGTCCTTGAAACCGAACAGGTTGCGGGGTGTGGTCTGTGCGGCCGATGTCGACGAGGTGCGCCCGAATCCCAGTTGCGACCAGCGCACCGATACCGCTCCGAAGCCGGCCCGGGCGAGGTTGCGGATGGCGTGGACGGCGACCTGCGGGTCGTCGGCGCAGGCCTGGATCGCGATGTCACCGCCGGACCGCGCCGGGTCGAGTGCGTCACGGGTGAACCGCGGGAGTTCGGTGAGGGCCCGCGGCTTGCGCGGGGCGATCCCGAATCGGTCGGCACCGCCGGAAGTGGTGAACAGTGTGGGCCCGAATCCGATGGTCAGCGTCAGGTGTGCGGCCGGTAGATCCAGTGCTTCGCCGGTGTCGCCCGGCGGCTGATGGGTGCCGCCGCCGACCGCGCCGCCCGGGCTCGCTTCCTGGCCCGCGGTCATGCGCTCGGCCATGACGGTCCAGGTCTCGAGCAGTTCGATCAGTTCCGTGCGCGATTCGGTGTGCACATCGAAGGCGACGAAATGCAATCGGTCCTGCGCCGGGGTGATGATCCCGCTTTGGTGCGGGCCGCGGAAGGGTTCGCTCCCGTCGTGGCCGGTGGCCCCGGCGCCGGCCGATATCCGCCCGGCCAGTGCTCCGCCGCCGACGGCGAGCGCTCCGGCGCCGACCGCGCCGAACAGCCCTCGCCGCGATACCGCGGGCGAGCGTGGGGCACGATCATGATCCGGCGACAACGCCTTGTACCTGACTCACGACGGCGGACAGGGCATCGATGCGGCGAGCGAACGCGGCGCGCTGATCCTGGGTGACGGTGTCGTAGCCGACGTGGCCGTCGCCGCGCCGGTATCCGGCCAGTTCGGTGTCGAGATCGGCGAAGCGCTGGTCGATCTGCTTGCCCAGCTGTGGGTTTCGTTCGTCCAGGATCGGGCGGACACTGGCGATGGCTGCCTGGGAGCCATCGATGTTGGCTTGGAAGTCCCACAGGTCGGTGTGGGAGAAGGTGTCCTCCTCACCCGTGATCTTGGTGCGAGCAATCTCGTCGAGCAGGGTCTGCGCGCCACTGGCGACGTGGATGGGGTCGACCGAGAAATCCGCGCTGTCGATGCCGTCGGCCAGTTCCGCGACATCGGTGCTGAGCTGATCGGCGATCTGACCGGTGTCAGGTCGAAGTCCTTGTGCCCACAGGTCCTTTTCCAGCCGGTGGAACCCGGTCCATTTCTGGCCGTCGGCCAGATCGGCCTCTCGCAGATCCAGCCGCGGGTCCAGATCGTCGGGAAAGCTCTCGGCGACCGGCTCGATCCGCTCGTAGTAGGTGCGGGTTACCGGGTACTGCTTCTTCGCCTGCTCCACATCGCCGGATTTGATCGCGGCCACGAAGGAGGCGGTGGTGTCCTTCAACGCTGCCACCTGAGCGGTCAGGTAGCGCTTGTATCCGGCTGCCGCCTCGGCCAGTTTCGCGTCCTCGCCGGTGTTGTGTGCCTGGCCGGTCACGGTGAAGTCGTGGCGGATACCCGCACCGACCATTCCGGGCTTGCACGCGGTCTGATAGGTGCCGGGATCGGGCAGCGACACGATCAGCTGCCGGGTCAGGCCGGGCCCGATATTTTCGACCTCGCCCACGACGCGGTCGCCGGCGCCGTAGACGTAGAACTCGGTGACCTTGGTGCCGTTGTTGGTGATCGCGAACGTCGCGGGTCCGGTGGTGGCAGAGTCGCGCCCCACCTCACACGCGGAATCGCTTGCGGTCACCGAGATGTCGTCGCTCGACGAGGCGCCGCCCTTGCTGGTGCACCCGGCCAGCAGGGCAGGAAGAGCGAGTGCCGCAACGGCCAGAACTGAACTACGCACGGAAGATGTACCTTTCACTCAACGCGACGTCGCGGAGGTGCGGGTGGCAGGCCGAGCGGCCGCCCCTGCCACCGGACGCAGAAACAAGGCCAGGACGGCGATCACATACAGCGCCCAGGCCGCCAGCTGCAGCACCGTCGGATCGGCGCGGAAGTTGAAGACCCCCTGCGCCACCGTGCCGTACCAGCTCGACATCGAAAACCAGGACGAGATGTCGAAGGCCGTATTCGACAGTCCCGGAAGCCATCCCGCGGTCTGCAACGCGCGGATGCCATAGGCGAGAATTCCCGCGGCGACCACGATCAGCAGGACTCCGGTGTATCTGAAGAAGGTCGCGAAATCGATCCGTACCGCACCGAAATACAGCAGTACCGTCAGCAGGGCGGCGATCGCGATTCCGCCCAGCAGTCCGATCAGCGGCCACGCGCTGCCCGCGGTGTTCTCCGCGTACCCCACCATGAGCAGAGCGGTTTCCACTCCTTCGCGCCCCACGGCGAGGAACGCCAGCGAGATCACGGCCAGGGGTCCCAGCTCCAGCGCCTTCGACATCCCGGCCTTCAGTTCACCGGAAATCGAGCGCGACGCAGTACGCATCCACAGCACCATCCAGGTGACGATGATCACCGCGGCCAGTGACGCGATACCCGAAATCAGTTCCGCCGCAACACCGGACACCGTGGACGTGCCGTAGTGCACGACCGCGAAGATCGCGACGACCATCGCGATCGCGCCGCCGACCCCGATGGCCACGAAGGTGAGCGCGCCGCGCCGGTCCGACTTGACCAGGAACGCCACCAGGATCATGACGACGATGCCGGTCTCGAGGCCTTCGCGAACGCCGATCAACCCCGACCCGAACAGTTGTGCCGCGATCGATGGCGCTCGTGTCCCCGCTGCCAGCCCTGTCATCGCCGCTCGCCTTCGCCGCTGAGGACAGCCTCATCACAGTGAGGTGAGGCAAACCTATCCATCTGCACGGACTGGGACAATAGGGATTCGATGCTGTGGCGAACCTGTGAAATGTCCGATCCGGCGCGGAGCGCGGCAAGTGAGGGTGGGTCGGTGGAGTCGGAGTCGGATCGACCGATAAGTTTGGTTAGCCTAAGTTAATATGTCAGGGTTGAGTCCTGGGTCGGTGGTCCGCATGGTGGCCGCTACCGCTGCGTGGTGCAGTCCGCCGGGTCGGCAACGATCCGGCGGTCGCACCGCTGTGCGAGGCGACGACCGCAGTCCGGCACGGGTATTCGGTGATGAGGAAGTCCGCGGATCGGCGTGGGCGCGGAAGGGGGCGACGCGGATGCGTGTGCTCGTGGTCGAGGATGAGGCACCGTTGGCCGAAACCGTTCGCCGTGGTCTCCAGCAGGAGGGCTTCGTCGTCGAAATCGCGGGCAACGGGCTCGATGGACTGTGGCTGGCCACCGAGTACGACTTCGATGTCATCGTGCTCGACATCATGATGCCGGGGCTGAGCGGGTACGAGGTCCTGCGCCGAATTCGGGCCCAGGATGTGACCACGCCGGTGCTGATGCTGACGGCGAAGAACGGCGACCACGAGGAAGCCGATGCTCTCGATATGGGAGCCGACAACTACCTCACCAAACCGTTCTCGTTCGTCGTGCTCATCGCTCGGCTGAGGGCCTTGATCAGGCGGCAAGCGCCGCAACAGCGCGAGATTCTCACGGTCGGAGATCTGGTCCTCGACCCCGGCCGTCGCACCGTGTGCCGGGGCGATGCCGAGATCTCGCTGACTCCCCGGGAATTCGGTGTGCTGGAGTATCTGATGCGCCGGTCCGGGGAGGTGGTCAGCAAAACCGAGATCCTGCACAACGTTTGGGACAGCCACCACCACGGTCCCGACAATGTGGTCGCCGTCTACGTCCGCTACCTCCGCAGCAAGATCGATCTCCCGTTCGCGCGTGCGACGTTGAAAACCCATCGTGGCGTGGGCTATCAGCTGACCGACTAGATCGACCCGGTCGGTGCCGGGCCCGCAGCGCTCGGGTTCCGTACCGGCCCGGGCCCGGCCGTGCGATCGGTGGACCGCGCAGATGTGGCGGTCGCGTAGCCTGGCGCGGCCGAGCCTGGGACGACGACAGACGAGTCGATCGCCGCCCGCTCCCTCGGCGTCGCAGGATCGGAACCGGCCACGGGATACGTGCGGCCCGCCCGGCGTGAGTACCGGTGTCACTTCCCGGGCAGTGGTGAGTTGATGGTGGTGAAGTACTGCATCGCCGCGGCGACACCGACCGGTGCGGTCACCAGCAGCAACCCCGCCACGGTTCCGAGCGGGGCGGCGGCGATCGTGCCACCCAGGCACCCGACGGCCGCGGCCGGCACGAAGGGCCCGAACATTCCCACGATCGTCGCGGCCGCGACGGTGGCTCCGGCGATGCCCCCGAGAAGGCATCCCACCGCCGCGCCGCCGAGGCCGCCCACCGCTGTACCGATCGTGGATCCCATGGCGATGGTCGTGGTCATCCGGCTCCACGCCGCTTGTTCGCGATCGTAGGAATTCTTCCACGGCGCCTGGTCCTCGAATGGCATCGCCACCGGTGTGTACATCGCATGACGAGCGTCGAAATGCGGTGTGAGAGTGGCGGTTTTCCCGCGGATCTCGGCGGTGATCGGGAATTCGAAGTCGTCGACGCGGAAGCGCAGCGGGGTGCCCGCGAGCACGGTGTGGTCCGGTGCGGTGATGGTGAACATTCCGTTCTCCGCGATCAGTGCACCGGAGTCCACGGTGACGGTCGTCGCGTTGTCGTGCTCGGTCGCTGTGAAATGCACCGGAGCCGGGGACGACGGCGGTTCGCCCGCCTGCGCGGTGCCGGCACTCACGGCGAGCGTGGTCATGACGAGCGCAGCAGTGGACAGCATCTTGTTCATGGTCTTTTCCTTCGATCGTTGTGTTCGAAACCTGCGGTCGGCAGGTGTCAGTGGGCAGCACTCACCCACACGGCGCCGACGAGCGTCCGGACGCCGAGAATGTGGTGGCCTGCGGGGGTTTTCGGTGGTTGCTATGCCTTGTGCAGGTCGGTGCGGAACTGTCGAGCCAGCAGGACTGCGGTGGCTCCGAAGCCGGCGCACAGGCCGAGCCATACCCCGTATCCGTGCCAGTGCAGGGCGTAGGCGGCGACGAGCATGACCGGTATGCCGATGCCCCAATAGCCGATCAGGGTGATGCGCAGGCTGGAGGTGGTGTTGCCCAATCCGCGCAACAGGCCGACACAGATGTTCTGTGTGCCCTTGAGGTACTGGTGGGCGATCGCGAACCAGAGCAGGGTGGTCGCGGTGGCGACGACCTCGGCGCTGTCGTCGTCGTGCAGGAACGGGGCCAGCACGGCTCCGGGGATCAGGCAGTAGATCACGGCGATCACGGTCATGATCGCCACGGCGACCGTGAGCGCGCGACGTGCGATGTGGGCGGCCTCGGAGCGGTGACCGCGGCCGACACTGCGGCTGACCAGGATCGAAGAGCCCTGGGACAGACCGATATTGAGCTGATAGACGATATAGGCGAGTTGGTTGACGATATTGCCGGCGGCGAGCACGGCCGGGCCGAAGGCGCCCATCAACACAGTCGCGACCGAGGTGATCGCGGCCTCGTTGCCGTAGGTGAATGCGATGGGAGTGCCCATCGTCAGGATCGATCGCACCGTGGCCCGGTCGAGCGTCCACCAATCCGTGGCCAGCAGGCCCGCCAGTTGGGGATCGCGGCGAATCTGCCGATGGAACGCGACGAGGGTGAAGACCTGTACCAGTGTGGTGGCCACACCCACGCCGGTGGTACCGAGCTGGGGGAGACCGAGCCATCCGTAGATGAAGGCGGCGTTCAACGCCGCGTTGACGGCGATCGAGACCAGGGTGACGCGCAGCAGCGATCCCGGACGGCGCATGCCGACGGCGAACTGGCGCAACACATTGAGCCACAACATCGGTAGCAGGCCCGGAGCCAGGGCGATCATCATCGGCCGGGCGGCCTCGACGACCTCGTGGCGTTGCCCGAACCACTGTAGTGCGAAGCCAAGGCCGATCAGCAGCGCGGCGGCGCCGACGGCGACGATGGTCGCGACGAACAGTCCGGCGCGGACCAGATCACGAATCTCGTCGCGGGCTCGATCGTCGAGATCCTCGGTGCCGGTGCGGGCTTCACCCCGGCCGACGGCCCCGGCGATCTGATTGCCGAGTCCGGTGACCATGCCGACGCTCATCGTTCGCAGCTGGTTGTAGAGCAGGATGGCCATACCACCGGCGGCGATCGCGGTGACCCCGAGCAGCCCCATCATCGCCAGATCGACAGTGGTCAACGCGACTTGGGCGAGCTGGATTCCGGCGATCGGGGTGGCGATCGCGACGACGGGACGATAGTCGCGCAACCAGTCCGATTTCCCGGCGAGCAGGGTGGGCATCAGGCACCTGCCTTGCGGTAGAGGTCCGCTGCCGCGATTCCGACCGAATCGGCGTAGGCGTTGAGCAGACGGTGCAGGCGACGGTGGGCGGCCTCGTCGAGCAGGCGCCGATCGCGCAACCAGTCGTCGTCGTAGATACTGTCCAAATACTTCTCGCCGGCATCGCAGACCAGCACGACCATCGTGCTGCCCGCCGCGACGACGGCGAGGCGCCGCAGCGCCAGACTCACTGCGGCACCGGCTGTTCCGCCGATGAGCAGGCCGGTGCGGCGAGCGACGACCCGGGCGGCGGTGAAGGCGTCGACATCACCGACGGCAACACCTTCGTCGACACAGTCGTAGTCGACGTTGCTGCCCACCGTGAATCCTTCCGGGCTGCCGGCTCCGGTCTGCCAGTATCTGCTCCCGGGACCGCCGAAGATGATCGAACCGACGGGTTCGACTCCGATGGTGGTGACGGCGGCTCCGCGGCGACGCAGTTCTCGTGCTGTGCCGCACAGCGATCCGCCGGTGCCGACCGCGCCGACCAGATAGTCGATGCGGTCCAGGACATCGAGCAGCTCACCGGCGAGGTCGGTGTATCCGTCGCTGTTGGCGGGGTTGTTGTGCTGGTCGGGCCGGAAAGCTCCGGTGCGAGTGGCGATCTCGTCGGCGACCCGGCGCCTTTCGACTGTGCTCGGCGCGTCGCTGACGCCGGTGTCGACGACCACCAGTTCGGCGCCCATGGCGGCCATGGCCCGCACTTTGTCCCGGGCGGCGTGTGTGTCGACGACTGCGGTGAATCGGTATCCGCGTTCGAGGGCGATCAACGCCAGTCCGAGTCCGGTATTGCCGGAGGTGGGTTCGACGATGTGGCCGCCCGGCAGCAGGGCTCCGGTGCGTTCGGCCTCCAGGATCATCTGCCGCGCCATGCGGACCTTGCTCGAGCCGGTCGGGTTGAACTGCTCGAGCTTGAGCAGCAGCCGGGTTCCCGCCCCGGTGCGGGCGAGTTCCAGCAGGGGCGTGTCACCGACCAGAGCGGATGCGTGATCCGGGATCGCAGTGTCGGTGCGGCTGATCGTTGTCAGCATGGTGGCAGTTCCTTCGAGTCGCGGCGGGCATCAGTCGGCGTCCAGCGACCACGTGTGCCGGCCGTCGCGGGTGTGGATGCAGATCTTGGGCGGCAGCGGCAGCTGATGGAATCGGCTCTCGTTCTTGTCCATCTGATAGCCGGCCGTGTTGGGATAGATGATCAGATCGCCGTATCGCGGCGTCCGCGCGAAACCGATCTTGCGCCAGGTCAGCACGTCGTATTCCAGGCAGCTGGCCCCGGCGACGAACGCCGTCACCGATCGATCGCCGGACCGGGGTTCGACAGGCCACAGCAGCGGGTCGGGCAGAAATTCGCTGCCCTTCCATTGCTCGGAGACACTCATGCTCAGCCCGCCCACGGTGATCACGGCGTGATCGCCCCGCGGCTTGCAGCCCTGTACCGGGAACACGGTGAATCCGGCCTGGTCGAGCAACGCGCGCCCCGGCTCACACAGCAGTCGCGTGGAGGTCGCGGCGAAGCGCGGCCCGACTTCGTCGAGAATGGCGGTGAGCATCGCTGCTCCGGCCGGGGCCTGGTGGTAGGGGTAGAAGCGGCCGAATTGCTTCCCGGCGTGGAACCAGTCGTCGCGGTAGTCGTCCTGGAATCGCTGCCAGTCGGCGGAATCGACGTAGTCGCAAGCGAATCCGCCGCCGATATCGATGGCGGTGGCCGCCAGACCCCGCTCGCGGGCGGCCAGACAATGATCGATCAACCGGTCTGCCAGCTCGGCCCGCGGGTGTGGGAGGTAGCCGTCCAGGTGGAAGGAGAATCCGTCCATCGTGAGCGCATCCCGGACCTGTACGCAGCGGTCGATCGCCTGGTCGAGTTGTCGGGGGTCCAGGCCGAATCGGCTGTGCGGGCCGGTCGGTGGCAGCACCCGCAGCAGAATCCGCGCGCGAACACCCACGGCGACCAGTCGCTCCAGTTCGTCGAGGTCATCGATGGTGATGAGGCAATCGTGGCGAGCGGCCAGCCACAGCAGGTCGGTCGACTTCGCGGGACCGGTCACCACGATGTCGCGCCCGCGCACCCCATGGGCCAGCGCGTGCACCAGCTCCGGGGCGCTGGCGACATCGACGCCACCGTCGTGGCGGGCGCACTCGTCGAGCCAGGCGCCGGCCTTGTTCGCCTTCTTTCCGAAGTAGATTCGTCCATCCACACCGGCCGTGCGCAGCGCTGCCCGGAATGCGGTGAGGTTGGCCGCGAACCGATCCGGATCGATGACATGGAAGGGACCGCGGACCGAGGCCGCGATATCGCCGAGCAACACCGGGTCGGACTGGATGGTCACCGCCCACTGTGATTGCAGCGCGGGCAGGGCGGGCCCGAGTACCGGAGCTTTCACGTCCACAGTTCGACTCGCTGTCCTCGTCCCGCCGCGATGGCGCGAGTGGCGAAGGCGTGCGCCACGGGAATGTCGGTGATGATCATGCCGCTCGAGAACGCGAAGACGCGATCGCCGGCGCCTGTCCGCCCGGCAGCACGCCCGGCGAGGATGTCGGGAAGCACCGCATCGATGTGCACATCGGCGCCATTACCGGCCAATCGTGTTCCGGTGACGCCCAATTGGCCGATACTCGTGGTCACGGTGTAATCCGCACTGCGTAAGGCCCCGGAGGCGACACCTTTGCTGGCGACCGAGATCATCACCCCGCCGGGTGGCAGCCAGTGGGTTTCCACCAGCGGATGGGCCACCCGTCCCGAGGCCACGACCACGATGTCCGACTCGGCGACCGCGGCGGGCACATCACGCACCAATTCCAGCTCCCGATCCGGAAAGTGTTGCCGCAGAGCCCGTTGCGATGCGGCGATACCGCCGGCGTGCGTGCCGAATAGGCGCAGTGTCTGCAACTGCGGTAGCACGGTCAGCAGGTACGGCAGCGTGTTCACCCCTTGAACGCCGGTGCCGATCATCAACGCCGACCGCGCATCCGGGCGGGCGCAGGCGCGGGCGATCAGTGCCGTGGTCGCCGGTGTACGAGAGGCGCCCACCCGCTGGCAATCCATCAGCACGTAGGGGAGTCCGGTCGCGTCGTCGTACAAACTGATTGTCGTGTAGTACTTCTCGTTGGTCTGGCTGCCCTGCCGATACGACGTCTTGAAGCCCAGCTGCTCCAGGTGGGCGTCGTAGCCGAGCATCGAGTACGACACGGAATCTCGCCGCGCGTCGGGCAGCGGCATCATGAGTTTGGTCGGGCATCGGGACTCGCCTTGGGCCAGGGCGAGATAGCCGTCTTCGACGGCGCTGATCACGTCCCGCGGGGAAACGTCCACGTCCGCGAGATCGCTCCGGGTGAGGATATGCATGGGGATGCGGTCCAATCGTGATACTGGGAATCCGCTGAGAACCGGCGGTAATTCGGAGGCTAGCCTTACCTAAAACACCGACGCAAGGATTTAAGAAAAGACTTGGTCAGAGCAATTTTTCGGCTCGACCGACGGTCTTGACAGCTGTCGAGCGACGCGCTTAGCCTGCCAGAAAATGAGGGAAGGCTAACCGAATATGTTCAGGTATCTGTCACCACCACCGGCTGTCCCGCCCGGCTCGCCCGCATCGTCCAGGGGCCCGAGAAGACCCACTCTCGCCGCCGTGATGATCGCGACGATGCTCGTGCTGATCACCGGGTGCAGCGGCTCCGGCACACCGCCCACGTCCAGTGGGCACACAACGACCATCACCGATGTGCTGGGACGTACTGTCAGCGTCCGGCTTCCGGCTCAGCGGGTACTGCTGGGCGGTCAGCGGTTGATCTATACGACCGCCTTCCTCGACAAGGACGACCCCACGCGCTCGGTCGTGGGCTGGCCCGACGATCTGCTGCAGAACGATCAGGACTCCTACGACAAGTACCGGGCGCGCTTTCCGCAGATGGACAAGGTCACCACGACCGGCGAAGTCTCGGCCGGGTCGCTGTCGGCCGAGCAGGCCCTGCAGTTGCGGCCCGACGTATTCGTCGTCAGCGCGGCGAGTTTCGCAGCAGCTCAGGAAGCCGGAATCGTCGACAAGCTCGCCAAGGCCGGCATCCCGACGGTCGCGATCGACTACTTCGTCGACCCGGTGGCACATACGGTGCCCAGCGTCGGCATACTCGGCCAGATCTTCGGCCGCGAACATGAGGCCGAAGCATTCATCGACCACTACCGGTCGAAGGTCGCCATGGTGCACGATCGGCTGGCCGCCGCGGCCGCCAAGCCGACGCCGGCATTCCTGTGGCGCGCACCGGGCTACTACGACTGCTGCTCGACATTCGCGCGCAGCAACCTCGCCGCGCTGGTCACGGCGGCCGGAGGTGAGAACCTCGGTGACGAGCTCCTGTCCACCCCGCAGGGCACCCTGTCGCCGGAAACGATTCTCTCCCGCGATCCCGCCGTTGTCATAGCCACCGGAGCGAACTGGGCGCCGGGCAGAACCCCCGTGAAAGAAGGCGGTTTCGTTGCCCTCGGCTACCAGGAAAGCTCCGATGCCGCGAGTCGCCAGCTCGCATCGGTGGTCGCCCGGCAGGCCGGATTCGGCAACCTGTCCGCTGTACGCGATCACCGCACCTTCGCGCTGTGGCATCACTTCTACGACTCGCCCTACAACTACCTCGCGATCGAGTGGATGGCGAAATGGCTGCATCCGGAACTGTTCGCCGATATCGACCCCACCGCGGACCTGGCCGAATTGCACGACACGTTCCTGCCCATCGCAGCCGGGGGCACCTTCTGGACGGGGCTGCCGTGAGCACCGAAAACCTCTCCCGTACAGGGCAGTCGCTGTCTGCGCAGGCCTCGTATCGATCGCTGACCAAGCGACGGATACTGATCGTCACCGCCCTGCTGATCCTCGCCATCGCGGTCTTCTGCGGAGATGTCGCGATCGGCGGGGCCGCCATGCCGCTCGGTGATCTCGTCCGCGCCGCGGTCACCCCGTGGCAGGTCGCGCCCGTCGACCGTCAGATCGTCTGGGACATACGAATTCCCATGTCCGTCACCGCGATACTCGCCGGCGGCGCCCTGGCCGCGGCCGGTGCGGGCATGCAGACGATTCTCAACAATCCACTCGCCGAGCCTTACACCCTGGGAGTGTCCGCCGCGGCCGGCTTCGGTGCGGCACTGGCTGCCGTCACCGGCCTGACGACACTGCTTCCGCTGGGCAACGAACTCGGAATGGCCGGCAGCGCATGGCTGTTCGCCGTCATCGCCTGTCTGGTGATCCTCGGATTCAGCCGCCTGCGAGGAACCGGGGCCGAAACCATGATCCTGCTCGGGATCGCGATCGTGTTCCTGTTCAACGCGTTGCTGGCATTGATGCAATACGTCGCATCGGAGGTGCAACTGCAGCAGGTCGTCTTCTGGACTCTCGGATCTCTCGGCCGCGCGAGCTGGCCCCAGATCACCACACTGGCTGTGGTCACCGTCGTGTTGCTGCCTTTCTTCTATTGGCAGAGTTGGGCTTTGACCGCGATGCGCATGGGTGACGACCGCGCAGCGGCTCTCGGTGTTCCGGTGGACCGGCTGCGAACGGTGGCGATGCTGGGGGTGTCGCTGCTGGCCGCCACCGCGGTCTCCATCACCGGAACCATCGGCTTCATCGGACTCGTGGGGCCTCATATCGCCCGTATGCTCGTCGGCGAGGACCAGCGCTACTTCTTCACCGCCTCGATCCTCAGCGGCGCTGTCCTGCTCACCGGCGCCTCGATGATCTCCAAACTCGTCGTCCCCGGCGTCATCATCCCGGTCGGCATCATCACCTCGCTGGTCGGCGTTCCGGTATTCCTGCTCATCATCATGACTCGGCGACAGCGGACGTGGACATGACCATCACCATCGACAACCTCGGCTTCCGGCACGGCCGCACGCCGATCCTGCGCTCGATCACACTGCCGCCGATCGAACCCGGCGCGGTCAACGCTGTCGTCGGCCCGAACGGAGCCGGCAAATCCACCCTCCTTCGCTGTGTCGCCGGACTGCAGCGACACTCCGGCACCGTCACAGTCGACCGCGACCCGGGAGCCGCCCCCTCGCCCTCGGGGAAGGACGCGGTGCTGTATCTACCTCAGGACCCGCCCCCCGCGACCACGCTGACCGTATTCGAAAGCGTGCTGCTGGCCCACCAGCAGGGAGCGGGATTCCGAGTCGAGCGCACCACTGTCGACCTCGTCGCCGATGCCCTCGACGATGTCGGCCTCACGCCGGTGGCCGCACGGCCGATGACCCAATTGTCCGGCGGGCAAAGGCAACTGGTGAGCCTGGCGCAGGCGATGGTCCGCCGGCCGTCGATCCTGCTGCTGGACGAACCGACCAGCAACCTGGACCTGCACAACCAACTCGCAATGCTGGAACTCATCCGCGACTATGCCACCCAGCAACCCGCGGTCGTGCTCACCACCATCCACGACCTCACCCATGCGGCCCGATTCTGCGACCGAATAATCGTCTTGCACAATGGCGCGGTGCACACCACCGGCACACCCCGCGACGTCATCACGGAAGACATGCTGCGCGAGGTCTATCGCGTCAACGCGCGAATAGAATTCGACGACGACGACACTCTCGCACTGGCGGCAACCTCGGCATATCTCGCCCGCGACTGAGGTGGCGAATGTGCTGCGGGGTCCATTCCCTCTTTTCCGGAGCGCCAAACCACTTTCTCGATCAGCTTCTCATCGTTCTCTAACACACATTGTTCTACCGTTCTTCTCATGGACGCTTTTGGGGTTGTCGGCCATCCGACTCGCCGGCATATTCTCGAATTACTGGCATCCGGAGAACAGTGTTCGGGCACGATCACCCGTGCAATCAGCGAAGAACGCGGAATATCGGAAGCGGCGGTATCACAACATCTCAAAGCGCTACTCGACAACGGTCTTGCCAGCGTGCGCCCCGCCGGGATGAATCGGTTCTACACCGTGAACCCCGATGGGCTCCGCCGAATAATGGCGTGGATCACGCAATTCCCGCAACTCGATTCTCGCGAACCGCGCCCCGAGAACAAGGAGGCAGCAGCCGTCGAGGCCGTGCCCGCGCACCGCCGATTCCCACACCGGCACACAACCCGATCTTCCGGGCTGCACCCGTATACACGACGAGTCAATTGAGAGCGAAAGCGTCCGCACGGGTTCGCGAGACTGTCTCTGAAGTCAAGATCTTGGCAGGATCTTGGTGCTCACATTATTGATGCGGCCGCCGGTGGGATCGCCCGAGCACGCTGGGAAATAGCCGATGATTGTGCGCCTGCTTCTGGGTCTTCTTTCCAGGACCGGGATGAGGGCTGACGCCGTGGACACGGTCGGCGCGGGTGTCGCTTGCTGCGGGACGGGACCTTCGGGTGTGCGATGTAAAATTGATCCGGGTCGGCGGCTCGCGGGTTCGGCGATCGAAGGGTGGGATGCGGGAAGAGCGGCTTCACGAAGGAGCTGGGTATGCGCATCGTGGTGGATCTGAACAAATGTGTGGGGTACGCGCAGTGTGTGCCGCTGGCGCCGGATGTGTTGCGGCTGCTGGGTGACGAGGCGCTGGTCTACGACCCCAATCCTGATGAATCCCAACGTCGGCGTTTGGCCCGGGCGGCGGCGGCGTGTCCGGTTCAGGCGATCATCGTGGAAACCCTCACCCCTGGTGAGGGGGATACAGGGTGAGCACGGCGTCGTTGCTGTCCGAGCTGGTGGCAGCGTTTCGTGCGGAGGGTCGCATCGTGATCGTAGGGGCGTCGCTGGCGGGGCTGCGTGCAGCGGAAGCGTTGCGGGAGCGCGGTTTCCGCGGCCCACTCACCTTGATCGGGGATGAGCCGCACGAGCCTTATGATCGTCCGCCGCTGTCCAAGCAGGTCCTGCAAGGGTGGGTACGCGCCGATCACACCACGCTGCCACGGCTGCGGGCCGTGGAGGCCGACTGGCGGCTGGGGGTCGCCGCACACGGCCTGGACCGGGTGAACCGCCGAGTGCTACTCGCCGACGGGGACGTCGTCGGTTATGACCGGCTGCTGATAGCCACCGGGGTTCGGGCGCGGCCGTGGTTCAACCCGCGAGAAGCTGCGTTCGAGGGCGTTTTCACGCTGCGCACCTGCGATGACGCGGCGCGGTTGCAGGCCGCGCTGCACGCGGGGCCGCGGCGGGTGTTGATCGTCGGGTCGGGGTTCGTCGGGTCGGAGATGGCTTCGGTGTGCCGGGGCCTGGGTGTGCCGGTGACCGTCGCTGAACGTGCGGACGGGCCGCTGGTCGGCGCTTTGGGTGGGGTGATCGGGGACATCGCCGCGGACATGCAGCGTGCGGCGGGGGTCGATCTGCGGACCGGGGTCGCGGTGCAGGCGTTGGAGGCCGACGGCGACGGGCATGTGCGGCGGGCCCGGCTTTCGGATGGGACCACGCTCGATGTCGATGTCGTGGTCGCGTCACTGGGGTCGATCCGCAATGTCGAGTGGCTCGAGGGTGCGGGTCTGGCCGCCGGTTTCTGGGGGGTGGGGTGCGACGCGGGCTGTCGCGCGTTCGATATCAACGGTGTGGTGACCGACAACATCTTCGTTGCCGGTGACATCGCCCGGGCTCCGCACGTGCTCTACGAATACCAGTTCATCTCCATGGAGCATTGGGACAACGCGGTGTTCGGAGCGCAGGTGGCCGCGAACAACATGATCAGCCTGGAAACCGAGCGCTGCGCGCACCTTCCGCTGCCGATGTTCTGGTCGGCCCAGTTCGGCGTGAACATCAAGGGGGTGGGGGTGTGCTCCTTCGCGGATGAGATCGTGTTCACCCAGGGCTCGCCGGACCGGCGCCGTTTCGCTGCCGCGTACGGGCGGCGGGGACGCATCGTCGGTGCGGTGACGTTCGACCATGGCAAGTGGCTGGAGTACTACGCCGCGCTCATCGAACGGTCCGCGCCGTTCCCGCCGCCACCACCGGGCTACGACCGGCCTCCGGACGCGACACCGAGGCTGGCCCGCTTCCCGGATCCACGCGTGCCCACCGAGATCCCGAGCGTGGTGCTCACCGGCCACGACCCGACCTCACGGGGAGCCGAGTTCGGTCCACCGCGCTGACCGCCCCCGCCACCACACCGTTCGGATCGAGCCGGAAGCGAGGAGAGATCGAGGACAGATCGAGGAGGGATGATGAGTGCACAGACCACCTGGGCCGACGCGATGACCTACCGGCACCGGGCCGATCCGTACCCATTCTTCGCGCAGCTGCGCACAACCCCCGTGGTGCAGGTGGCTCAGGACCTGTATGTCGTCACCGGCTACCGGGAGGTGCTGGCGCTGGCGCACGACCCGCGGATCAGCTCCGATATCCGCCGCAGCCCGCTGGCAGCCCACGTGGCCGAGGACACCGATTCACCCGTGGGCCTCGAGGACCTGCGAGCGCACAGCGGCCGCGAACCCAGCATCATCGTGTCCGACCCGCCGGATCACGACCGGGCCCGTAGGCAGGTCCTGCGCCACTTCGGCCCGCCGCACTCGCCGGAGGTGATCCCGGGGATGGAACCCCACATCCTCGCGCTGGCCAACAAACTGCTCGACGCCCTGGAAGCCCGAAACGCAACCACGTTCGACGTCGTCGAGGACTACGCCTACCCCATTCCGGTGAGCGTGATCTGTGCGATCCTGGGAGTCCCTCTCGCGGACGAGCCCACCTTCCACACCTGGATCCATGACTTCCTCTCGGGCGTGGACCTCGGGCCCGACGCCACCACCGAGGAAGGAAAAGCCCGCACCGAAAAAAGCCGGGCCGCGGGCACCGCCCTACGCAGCTACCTCGCCGAGCTGATCGGGCAGTACTTGCACCAGCCCGCCGACGGCCTGCTGTCGAAACTGGTCAACGACACCGACGGCCCCGACGGGCCGATGTCACCGCGCCAAGCGGTATCCAACGCGCAGTTGCTGCTGGTCGCCGGCCACGACTCCACGGTCAACACCATCGCCAACTGCGTGATGACCTTGCTGCGCAACCCTGGCTCGTTCGAACTGCTGCAACACCACCCGGAGCTGATCCCTCGCGCGATCGAAGAAGTCCAGCGACTGCAATCGGCCGTGCAGTTCTTCCCCAGCCGCAGCGCCACCGACGACATCGAGATCGCAGACACCGTAATCCCGAAAGGCGCGGCCGTGCACCTGATATACAGCGCCGCCAACCGCGACCCCGCCCGCTTCGCCGACCCCGACCACTTCGACCCGCAACGCCCCGACAACGAACACCTCGGCTGGGGCAGCGGCATTCACACCTGCATAGGTGGTCCGCTGGCCCGGCTGGAAGTCAACCTCACACTCGAAACATTCCTGCACCGCGTACGTGCCCCCCGCCTCGCCGAGGATCCGCCACCCTATCGCCGCAGCCACATCTTCCGCGGCCCCCGACATCTGATGATCGACATCGACGGCATCGCCACCCGTGAGGTCCAGTGACGTCGTTGTCAGCGGCACCCCCGGCCAGCGGCACGACACCGACCGAACTGGCCGGTGCGGCTGCATGGAAGATCAACTGGCAGAGGTCATCCGAGCCCGGCGACCACACTCATCGGTGCACGGTAATGCCGCCCGATCGAGCAGCTTTCAGCTGCTCGCCGCGGTGAAGGCCGAGATGGGTGAAGTTCGACGCGCTGGATCAGCCGATAATCGAACATAGGTTCGATCATGCGGTAGATTGCCTCGGGTGAACGTACATTCGACTGCGCTTGCACCCGGTGTTCCGGCCCGGAGTTGGTCGGAACTCGCCGATGTCGACTTGCTGCGCACCCTCGTGGAAACCGAACGCCGCCGGCGTCGACTGGGTGCGGCCATGGTCGCGGCCGTCGCGGAGGCCGAGCGCCGCGGTCTCGCCGCCGACACCGGGTACCGGGACACGGCGGAGCTGTTGAGCGATCTGCTGCGGATCAGTGCCTCCGAGGCGCGTCGGCGAATCGGATGCGCCGCTCCGAGGGCCTTGTCACGTTCCAGAAAGGCGTGGAGGGCGGTGACGGCGGCAGGCTGAGCCGCGTGCCACTGTGCATGTGCGGCGACGGTGTCGCTCGTCGGTACAGTTGCCGGTCATGGGGCTGGTTTCGTGGTGGCGCATTCGGCGGATGAGCGACCCTGTTTCCGGGTCGTTGCGAGTCGAGATCTGTGCCCAGCCGGATACCGCGGTGGAATCGGCGTACTACTCGGCACGTGTCAGCGGAGTGGTGAACATCGATGGGGTGACGTCCCGGCCGGTGACATTCGACTGCACGGTGCCGGCCAAACGGTGTCCACGGTCGGGGCAGACCGTGCCTGTGATCGTGGATCGAACCGATCCGTGCCGGATCGTCATCGTCTGGAAGCGCGTCCCCATCAGACCGGAGCGGCGGAGCTGACTGGTGGTTGAGGCCGGCGCCTGGATTGATCTTTGTGACAGCCCGCGCCATCCGCTACGCCGGACCGACTGTCAGACGGCAAAGGCTCGTAGCGGGGTTGCTGTCGGCCGCGGCGGCCGACGACATGGCGGCTCTCGGTATCTCCATGAGCCGCGGAGTGGTCAATTGTATTACGGCACAGGGAGATACCGCGCTGCACTATGCCTACTTCGGCGGCGGTTTCGAACGTGCGGTGCCGATGTGATGCGCGGTAGGCGTGAACGCGACACGACCGCCACACAGGTCTTTCGAACCAGATCGAGTCGTAGGTGAAGTCTGCGCCCCTCATCAACCGCTCTACAGACTCCGCCCGATGATCAGCTTCATGATCTCGTTGGTGCCGCCGTAGATCTTCTGGATCCGCGCGTCGGTGAACACCCGCGAGATCGGATACTCCGCCATGTACCCGTATCCGCCGAACAGCTGCAGGCATTCGTCGGCGACCTTGCACTGTTGTTCGGTGAGCCACCATTTGGCCTTGGCGGCGGTGGGGATGTCGAGTTCGCCGCGCAGATGTCTGGCGACGCAGTCGTCGAGGAACGCCCAGCCGACCGAGGCGATCGTGTCGCATTCGGCGAGGGTGAACTGGGTGTTCTGGAAATTGAAGACGGGCTTGCCGAAAGCTTGGCGCTCCTTGGTGTAGGTGACGGTCATCTGGACCGTCTTCTCCACGGCCGCGGCGGCGGCCACGGCCAGGATCAGCCGTTCCTGGGGCAGCTGCTGCATGAGCTGAATGAAGCCGGCGCCCTCGGTGGTGCCCAGGAGATTCGTCTTCGGTACCCGCACCCCGTCGAAGAACAGCTCGCAGGTGTCCTGGCCGTGCTGGCCGACCTTCTCCAGGTTGCGCCCGCGCCGGAAGCCGTCCCGGTCGGTCTCCACCGCGATCAGTGAAACCGATTCCGCGCCTTTACCTTCCGATGTCTTGGCGGCGACGATCACCAGATCGGCGAGCAGGCCGTTGGAGATGAAGGTCTTGGCGCCGTCGATGACGTAGTGGTCGCCGTCGGCCACCGCGCGGGTGCGGATGCCCTGCAGGTCCGATCCGGTGCCCGGTTCGGTCATCGCGATGGCGCCGACGATCTCGCCGGAGGCCATCTTCGGCAGCCACGCCTGCTTCTGTTCCTCGGAGCCGTAGGCGTTGATGTAGTGGGCGACGATGGTCGAGTGCACCGGGTTGCCGAGGCTCGGTGCCATGGCGCGGGTCTGCTCGATCGCGATGACCGCCTCGTGGGCGAAGGTGCCGCCACCACCGCCGTACTCCTCGGGGATCGAGATGCACAGCAGGCCCAATTCCCCTGCGCGGTTCCAGATCTCGCGATCGACGTGGTGCTGACGGCACCAGCGATCCTCGTTCGGTGCGCATTCCTTCTCGAAGAAGCGACGCGCCAGATCGGTGAGGGCGTCGAGATCTTCGTCCATCCACGGGGACCGGTGCACCGGCACGGGGAACTCCTCTGTTCGAATACAGTGCTCCCCGCCGACGGTAGGGCTCGCGTGGATCGTCGCCAATGACCGCAGCGCTCGATGTTGTGACCGGATCGCTCAGTGCCCGGGCCCACGGTAGGAGCCGGGTGAGCTACCGGTCCAGCGCCGGAAAGCGCGGGAGAACGCACTCGGTTCGGAGAATCCCAGCCGTCGCGACAGTGCGGAGACGGTCTCGCCGCGGACCAGGGCGGCGACGGCGGTGTCGCGCAGGATCTGCTCGCGGATCAGGCTGGGAGAGGTGTGTTCGTCGCGAAGCTTGCGGCGCAGCGTGGCGGGACTGATGGCGAGTTCGGCGGCGATCCGGTCCACACCGGGCCGGTCCCGCGGACCGCCGCGTTCGAGAATGCGCCGCACCCGGGCCGCGGTCGACACCGAGTCGGGGCCGCGCGCGATCACGGCCTCGGGAGCGTTGCGCAGGAAGCGGAGCAGATCGTCCTCGTCGCGCACCAGCGGCATGGTCAGGGCGGCGGTGTCGAGCACCAGTGCCGGATGCGGAGACGAAAACCGTACCGGCGCACCGAAGATCAGCTCGTAGTCGTCCAGTTCGTTGGCGGGATAGGGGACCTCGACGCGCACCAGCGGCAGCGATCCGCCCACCGCCCAGTTCAGGAAGCGGTAGGCCACCATGAGAAGCGTGTCGATGATCAGGCCGTCCGGATGCCGGATCCCCCTGAGGTCGAACGAGATTCGCGTCTCGTGACCGTGCACCACGGTGGACAGTGGGGGAAATCCCGGTAATGCCTTCTGACACAGCCGGAACCGATGCAGAGCCGCGGCGATGTCGCGAGCACCCAGGAGTGCGAAGCAGACCAGGCGGAACGTGCCGCGTGGCATCGGCCGCCGTCCCAGGCCGAGCAGTTCGTCGTCGGTGCTGCGCCACAGCCGCTGCACCATGTGCACGGCCTGCCCGACCGTGACCCGCGCCCGGCCGTGGGTCAGCAGTTCCGGCGCGATGGCCGCCTCGGTGAGCAGTGCCTCGGTATCCCAGCCGCGTCGGCGGGCCAGCTCGACGATGGCGTGCACGCGCCCGATCGGCAGGGTGAAGTCGGTCGATGTCGCGGGCACGCAGCGACGCTATCAACGCCGGTGCGGCGGCGAATCCGGTGGCCGTGCCATCGACGCGACTACCATCGACATTCCCGCCCGTGGCGCGGTATCCGGTGCCGGAAGGAGCGCGATGAACGCCACCATGACTGCCTGGCAGGTCCGACGACCGGGCCCGATCGACCTCTCACCTCCGGTGCGCACCAGGATGCCGATTCCCGAGCCGGGCCCCGGCGAGGTGCTGGTCCGGGTTCTCGCATGCGGGGTGTGCCGCACCGATCTGCACGTCGCCGAGGGTGATCTGCCGGTACACCGGGCCGGGGTCGTGCCCGGTCACGAGGTCGTCGGTGAGGTGGTGTCGGCCGGGCCCGATGCCGGGGCGGTGGCCGTCGGCGACCGGGTCGGCATCGCCTGGCTGCGGACGACCTGCGGCCGGTGCGCGTACTGCCGCCGCGGTGCGGAGAATCTGTGCCCGGCATCCCGCTACACCGGTTGGGACGCCGACGGCGGATATGCCGAATATGCCACCGCGCCGGTCGATTATGTCTATCGGATGCCCGACGGCTACGCCGATGCCGAGCTGGCCCCGTTGCTGTGCGCGGGCATCATCGGATTCCGGGCGCTGCGGCGGTCGGCGCTCCCGCCCGGCGGACGGCTGGGGATCTACGGATTCGGGGGAAGCGCCCATCTGGCCGCCCAGGTCGCGCTGGCACAGGGCTGTGAGGTGCATGTGATGACGCGCGATCCTGCCGCGCGCGAGCTGGCGTCGGAACTCGGTGCGGCCTCCGCGCAGGGTGCCGCCGATCCGCCGCCGGTGCCGCTGGATTCGGCGATCCTGTTCGCGCCGGTGGGTGATCTGGTCCCACCGGCACTGGCGGCCCTGGACCGGGGTGGGGTATTGGCCGTCGCGGGTATCCATCTCACCGATGTCCCGCCGCTGAACTATCAGCGGCATCTGTTCCAGGAGCGCGAGATTCGCTCGGTCACCGCCAATACCCGTTCCGACGGCCGCGAATTCCTGGACTTCTGCGCGCGGCACCGGATGCAGGTCCGGATCACGCCGTATCCGCTCGAATCGGCCGACCGCGCCCTGTCGGATCTGTCGCACGGCAGGTTCGCCGGTGCGGCGGTGCTGTTGCCCGGCGGCCGGTGACCGCACGGACTCGGTATCATCGGAACTGTAACGCGTTCTAATTCATGACCGTGGTGCGGAACCGGGAGGATGCGGTGCCAGCAGAGAACGGGCGGATTGCGGGCCGTCGGACAGTGAGCGGGCCGGCCGCGTGGGGTGGATCCCGGGTCGCGGCCACAACCTCGGTGCCCGCGGGCCGGATGGTGGAGCTGCCCGGACGCGGCCGGACCTATCTCGTGGACATACCGGGACCCCAGGGCGCGCCCACGGTCGTGTTGTTGCACGGTCTGGTGACCACCGGGATGCTCAACTGGTTCCCGGCGCTGGCGGAACTGTCCGAGCGCTATCGGGTGGTGCTGTTCGACCAGCGCTGGCACGGGCACGGAATCCGCTCTCCCCGTTTCGATCTCGACGATCTCGCCGATGATGTGGCCGCGGTCGCCGAGGTGCTCGGGCTGGACCGTCCCCTGCTCGCCGGATATTCGATGGGCGGGATCGTCGCGCAGGCGACCACCCACCGGCATCCGGATCTGGCCGGTGGGCTGGTGTTGTGCGCCACCACCTATCGATTCCGGGAGAAGTGGCGCGAACGCGTCTTCCACACCGGGATGTCGCTGCTGGCCGGGGCGACGATCGATACGGCCGGGCGGCGAGTGGCCGCGGCGGGGCGGAAGCTGCCGGTTCTGCCCGAAATATCTTGGGAGACAGGCCGGATGGATCGTTGGGCGCTGGGGGAGTTGCGCACCGCCGGTGGCTGGGCGATGGCCCAGGCGATCGCCGAACTCGGGCGATTCGACTCGTCGGGATGGTTGCCGGATCTGAATCTGCCGACGGCGGTGGTGATCACGACCCACGACCGGGCGCTACCGGTGTACCGGCAACTGGAGATGGCGAAAATGATTGCGGGAGCGGAGATCTTCCTCGTACCGGCCGGACATGCGGCCTGTGTACTCGAGGCGGACGCCTTTGTCCCGGTGCTCCTCGAGGCCTGCGCGGACGTTGCCGCTCGGCGGGAGAACTGACAGGTCAGTGCTGGGCCGGTTCACGGCTCTCGGTTCCGGCGTGCGCGGCCTTCAGCAGCGCCGCGATGCTGTCGTGAACGGCGGCGGCCATCCGGTCCAGATCGGGGACCAGTTCTCGGCAGGCGATGAAACCGATATCGAGGTCACCGTTGGCCGACAGCACGGTGACATTGAGCCCGGCGCCGTGGAAGACCGGCCCGAACGGGAACAGGGCATCGATGCGATGGCCGAGGAAGTACAGCGGTTGCTGGGGTCCTGGCACATTGGAGATCACCAGGTTGTGCACCACGGGATGGCGTTCGGCGAGCTTGAACGACGAGTAGGCCCGCATCGCCAGCCGGAAGGTGTTCGGCGGGGCGTACCGGGCCCAGTCCTGCAGGAAGTCCGCCCCCAGTACCTCGTGTTCCTCCTTGGCGCAGCGGTTGGCCTCGGCGATCTGCCCGAGGCGCTGCACCGGATCCTCGATATCGGTGTAGAGCTGGGTGAACAGCGTCGAGACCTTGTTGACGCCGCGGTCGTGGCGGCTGGTCTCGTGCGTGGACACCGGAATCGAGGCGATCAGCGAGGTGTCCGGCAGTTCGTCGCGATCGGCCAGATACTGCCGCAGCGCCCCGGCCACGACGGTGAGCACGACATCGTTGATCTTGACGCCGAAGGCAGCCCGGATGTCCTTGATATCGGAGAGTTCGGCGGTGGTGAAGGCGATACTGCGATGCGGTGTGACAGTGCGGTTGAACGGTGTGCGCGGCGCGGTGAACGGCAGCGCCATACCCCCTTTGTCGGAGCGGCGGCGCTGCACGAGGCTGCCGAGCTTGCCCACCGTCTGCGGCACCATCGCGACCATGCCCAGTTTCGCCGGCATCCGCGCCAGACCTTCCGCGGCCAGCACGAGATCATTGGGATTGTCGGCGCCGGAGGCGATTTCGGCCGGTGGTTCCGGATAGCGCACCCCCGGCTCGGCGTCGCACAGGTAGGCCATCATGTTGGCGCCGGTGATGCCGTCGACGGCGGCGTGGTGGTACTTCGAGACGACGGCCACCTTGCCCCCGGCCAGGCCCTCGATCACCCACATCTCCCACAGTGGCCGGGAGCGGTCCATCGGCTGCCCGGCGATATCGGCCACCAGATCGGCGAGTTCGCGCGACCCGCCGGGGGCCGGTAGTCCGAGGCGCCGCACATGGTGGTCCAGGTCGAATGTGGAATCGGTGACCCACACCGGATGGTCGAGGTCGAACGGCACCCGGTGCACGCGTCGGCGCATCGCGGGTACCAGGTGCAGGCGGCGTCCCAGCTCGTCCTTCAGGGCGCTGAATTCGTAGTCGGTTCCGTCGGCGGCAGGGTCGAGAATCAGCAGTGCGCACACGTGCAACAACTGGGTGTCGGTCTCCAGATACAGGAAGCTGGCGTCCAGCCCGGTCAATCGTTCCATACCTCCAGGCTATGGAACGCGTTCTAGTTCGTGGCCGGAACGGCCGAGGAGATGGGTCACATTCCGGCGGGTTTCGGGCCCGCGATCAGTTGCGAGACGGTCACGAAATCGTAACCGCGGGAACGGAGTTCCGTGATGATCCGGGGAATCGCGGCCACCGCCGCGGGCTGGTACATGGCATGTAACAGAATGATCGATCCGGGCCGGACGCGGTTCACTGTGCCGGAGACGATGGCGTCGGTACCCGCGCCGCCGGTGGAGTCGGATTCGACGTCCCACATCACCGTCGTGCGGTCGTTGCGCGAGAGATACCGGGGCAGGGTGACCAGCTTCTTGCCATACGGCGGGCGGAAGGTTACCGGGCCGCGGTAGCCGGTGCGCGCGATCTCGGCGTCGGTACGTTCGACCTCGGCGGCCACCGTCGCCGGGGTGACGAATACCAGCCGCCGATGGGTGTAGCTGTGATTGCCGATCTCGTGCCCGGCCGCCGCGATCCGCGCCCCCTGCTCGCGATGAGCCGCCAGATCGCGGCCGACGAGATAGAACGTCGCCGGAACATGCTGAGCGGCAAGTGTTTCCAGGATGTCGGGGGTGCGATCGGTCGGTCCGTCGTCGAAGGTCAGTGCCACCACCTTGCGGTCGGTGTCGACGCGGTGCACCAGCCGTCCCGCGATCTGATGGGTGCGCGAATTCATCAGGACGTAGGTCCCGATCGACAGCACGGCCACGACCGTGATCGCGATGGCGGCCGTGCCCAGGATCCGGCGTTTCACCGGCGCAACCTACCACCGGGCGACCGGCCCGGTGGCAGGCCGGATCACCAGTTCAGGCCGGGCACCCGGTTGACGATGCGGGCCGCCGGGCTCGGCATCCCCATCAACGGCTGGACCACCGGAGCCAGTGCCAACAGCGGGCTGCGACGGCCGGATTCACCGCCCGGTGCGGCGTCGGGGGCCGGTGTGGCGGCCGGCCGGGCGGCGGCGGATTCGCCGAACATCCGGAAACCCCGGTGCAGAATCGCCTTCTTCACCGAGGGCATGACCGTGTCGATGACCTGGGCGAAGGTGCCGATCGGCGTATCGATGCGCGCGGGCCGCTCCTCGAGCGCGCGCACGACGATCGCCGCGGCCTGTTCCGGGCTGTGCACCGGCAGCGACCGGTACATCTCCGTCGGCGCGATCATCGGCGTGCGCACCAGCGGCATCCGCACCGAAGTGAAGGTGATGCCGGCGTCGGCATTCTCCACGGCCGCGATCTCGCTGAAGGTGTCCAGTGCCGATTTGCTGGCGACGTAGGCCGCGAACCGGGGCAGTTTGGTCTGCACGGCGATCGAGGAGATGTTGACGACGTGGCCGAATCGCCGCTCGCGCATGGCCGGCAGCAACGCCAGGATCAGCCGCACGGCACCGAAGTAGTTGACCGCCATGGTCCGTTCGAAGTCGTGCATGCGATCGGTGGAGTTGAGTACCGACCGGCGGATCGAACGTCCGGCATTGTTGACCACGTAGTCGACATGGTGATGGTCGGCGAGCACCTGCTTGACCAGCAGCTCGACCGCCTTCTCGTCGGTGATGTCGCACGAATAGCTGTATGCCGCACCGCTTTCCGCGCGCACCGCCGTGGTGGCGGCCTCGAGTTCGTCGATCCCGCGCGCCACCATCAGCACGGTCGCGCCGCGGCGGGCCACCGCATGCGCGGTCGCGAGGCCGATTCCGGAAGAGGCTCCGGTGATCAGCACGATCCGATCCCGCAACCGGTCGCCGCCACCGTGGCGGCGAGCGCGATCAGGATCCAGCCGGGCGCGCCAGTAACTCCACAGCGCCGGGGCGTAGCTGCCGAAGTCCGGGACCCGGAGGTCGGTGCGCCGCAGCAGCGCCCGGGTGGAATCGGACACGAATTCCGAGGAGAACGACACATGCGGTGCCACTTCGGCCGGGATGCCGAGCTGAGTCAGCAGAAAGTCGCGTACCGCGGCGACACCGGGGAGTTTGGTGAGGGTCTGCACGGCGGCGTGGCTACCGGGCACCGGTCCCATCCCGCTCGGCGCCCCGGCCGCCCGCGAGAGTGCGGAGTAGATCTCGGTGAACGGCTGCGGCCGGGGATTGACCAGGTGGAAGGTTCGCCGGTTGAGGCCGGGCCGTCGGATGAGTTCGACCATCGCCGCGGCCACATAGTCGACCGGGACGATATTGGTGGCACCCAGATCCGGCAGCGGGATCGGCAACCCGCCGGGCAGTGCGCCCAGCCGGGCGATCGCGTCGAAGAAGTAGTAGGGGCCGTCGATCTTGTCCATCTCACCGGTGCGCGAATCGCCCACGACGATCGCCGGGCGATACACCCGCCAGCGCAGTCCCGGTGCCTCCCGGACCAGCTTCTCGGCAGCGAATTTTGTTCGGTGATAAGGAGATTCGAGATTCTGGCCGAGATCGAAATCGTCTTCGAAGAACTTGCCGCGATGGTCACCGGCGACGGCCACCGACGACACGTGGTGCAGCATGGCCCCGAGTTCGGTGGCCAGTGCGATCACCGCGCGGGTGCCCTCGACATTGGCCGCGTAGGTGGAATCTTCGGGGGCGGTCATGTCGTAGACCGCGCCCAGATGCACCACATGCTCGGCGGCCGGTGGTTCATCGGCCAGTCCCAGTCCCGATGCGGTGAGGTCTCCGATCAGCGGAAATACCCGATCGGTGGCATTCCACCGGGCGGCCAGTTCGGCGAGTTTGGCCGCCGAAGCCTCCCGGACCAGGACGTGCACCACCGCGTCGGTGTCCTCCGCGAGCAGGTCCTCGACCACGCGGCGTCCCAGAAAACCGGTCCCGCCGGTCACGATATAGGCGACCATAACCCCTCCTGCATGTCGAACATGTTGTCGTACAACGGTGTTCGTCCGACATGCGTCGGTGGATGCGGACGTGACGAACGGCCTTTATCAGAATCGAGACCAGAATTAGGAACCCCTGCGTGCCTAACTGATGGGTAACTTTAACTCGCGGCCGTTTGTGCTCGCAACCAAACAGCGCCCCCGGTGGTGTGTGTCCTGTCACCACATGGAGGCGCTGATCGGTATGTGTAACAACGATTTTGATGTAACTCTGCGACGCAGCTGGCAATCTGCCAGCAACCTTCCGGTCGGTTGTCCAAAATGTTGCCGGGCCGGTGCCGGGCGATCCCGGCGGCGGTTCAGCCTTCCCGTCGAACCGGGAATTCGCTTGCGAGATCGGCGAATACGGCGGTGTTCAGATCGAAGGCCCGCCGGCATTCGCCGAGTACGCGCTGCTTCTCGAGATCGTCGACGGCCAATTCGTCGAGCAGCGTCCGGTACTGCCGTTTGAACGCGGCGGGATTGGAGATCTGCTCGAAGACGTAGAACCGCACACCGTCGCCACGCTTGGGCAACTGCCACAACTTCGCCGCCGTGCCGCGAATGACCTGACCGCCGGACAGGTCGCCGAGGTAGCGGGTGTAGTGGTGGGCCACGTAGCCCGCGGGCCAGTCCCGGGCGCACTCGGCGATGCGTTCGGCATAGGTTGCGGTGGCCGGCAGGGCGGTGAGATCCGCGCGCCAGCCGGACCCGCCCAGATGGGCGAGATCGTCCTCGAGATGGGCCAGCCGGGCCAGTTCCGGCCGGATGAACGGACCGGCCACCGGATCGGTGGCCAGGGTCTCCCACTGCTGTTCGAGGGCGTGGTAGATGTGCCACAGCTGGCTGGTGTAGCGGTAGAACGCCCGCACGTCCAAGGCTCCGCCGAGCATATCGCTCATGAAGGTGGAGTTCTCGGCCTCCGCGTGCTGTTCGGCGGTGGCGGAGCGGATCTGCGCGGAGAACGGCACGGAGTCCTCGAGGGGGGTGGTGTCCGGCATGATCCTGTGTTCCTCGCTTCGTGATCCGACAACTATGGGTAACCTAACTTTCCCCTCGACCATACCGGCCCGCGGCCGAGGTGGAATCAAACTTTCGGACGGTTGGAGTCGTCGGTGGCCTCGTGGGCGACCGGCGTTCGGTCGCGGGCAGATGGGCGGCGCGCCCAGGTTTCGGACAAGTTCGGACAAGTCGGACGGGCGGTGGCGAGCTCGAGTCTCCTTGTGTTACAACGGTTTTACGCATAGTTCACAAAGCTAACTACTTTTGAGAGGTGGCGGAATGTGCGGAATTGCAGGCTGGGTGGCGTTCTCGGAGGACCTCACTCGGCGGCAGGGGGACATCGATGCGATGACCGAGACGATGGCCTGCCGCGGGCCGGACGGGCGGGGCACCTTCGTGCGCGAGCACGCCGCACTGGGCCATCGGCGGCTGGCGATCATCGATCTGCCCGGCGGTACCCAACCGATGAGCGTGTCCACGCCGGCCGGCGATATCGGGCTGGTGTATTCGGGCGAGACCTACAACTTCGGTGAGTTGCGCGCACAGTTGCAGGGGCTCGGCCACCGGTTCGAGACCGACAGCGACACCGAGGTGGTCCTGCACGGATATCTGCAGTGGGGTGAGTCGGTCGTCGATCACCTCAACGGGATGTACGCCTTCGCCATCTGGGACGAGCGCGAGCAGAAGCTGGTGATGATCCGCGACCGGATGGGGATCAAGCCGTTCTATTACTATCCGACCCCCGACGGCGTGTTGTTCGGCTCCGAGCCCAAGGCCATCCTGGCCAATCCGCTCGCGGGCCGGGCGGTCGACCTGGACGGGCTGCGGGAGCTGTTCGCCATGACGAAGGCCCCCGGCTGGTCGCTGTGGAAGGGGATGCACGAGGTCCTGCCCGGCACGCTGGTGACGGTGGACCGAAACGGAATTCGCTCCCGTACCTACTGGCGGCTCAACGCGGTCGAACACACCGACAGCCGCGACGAGACGGTCTCGCATGTGCGCGATCTGCTCACCGATATCGTCGAGCGCCAGCTCATCTCCGATGTGCCGCGCTGTGTGCTGCTGTCCGGCGGCCTGGATTCCAGTGCCATCACCGGCCTGGCCGCGGCCCGGCTGGCGCGCGACGGCGAGCAGTTGCGCACCTTCTCGGTGGATTTCGCCGATCAGGAACAGAACTTCGTGCCCGACGAGATGCGGGACACCCCGGACTCGCCGTATGTGCGCGAGGTGGCGGCGCTGGTGCGCTCCGCTCATCAGGACGTGGTGCTCGATCCGGCGCAGCTGTCGGATCCGGCGGTGCGCCGCGCGGTGATCACCGCCCGTGACATTCCCGCCGGCCTGGGGGATATGGACGCGTCGCTGTATCTGCTGTTCGCCGCGATTCGACGCCAGTCCACGGTGGCGTTGTCGGGGGAGTCGGCCGACGAGGTGTTCGGCGGGTACCGCTGGTTCCACGACGAGGTCGCGTTGAAGGCCGACACCTTCCCCTGGCTGGCGTTCAACAGCGCGATGACCGGGGAGTCCCGCTGGGAGATCCTGAACCCGGCCCTGCGCGAGAAGCTGGCTCTGCCGGATTTCGTCGCCGGCCAGTACGCCACCGCGGTCGCCGAGGTCGAGCACCTCGACGGCGAATCCGAACTCGAGCACCGCATGCGCACGGTCTGCCATCTGCATCTGACCCGGTTCGTGCGCACCCTGCTCGATCGCAAGGACCGCGCGTCGATGGCGGTGGGGCTCGAGGTCCGGGTTCCGTTCTGCGATCACCGGCTGGTGGAGTACGTCTACAACACCCCGTGGTCACTGAAGACCTTCGACGGCCGGGAGAAGAGCCTGCTGCGCCACGCCGCGAAACATGTGCTGCCGGAATCGGTCGCGGCGCGGGTGAAGAGTCCGTATCCGTCGACCCAGGATCCCGGCTACGCGGCGGCACTGCAGCAGCAGGCCAAGGAGATCGCCGCCGCCGGAGATGCGCCGGTCTTCGAATTGATCGACCGGCAGTGGCTGGAACGTGCGGTCGCGATGGACGCCTCGCGCCTGGACACCCACCTGCGGATGGGGCTGGATCGGATCATCGATCTGCACACCTGGCTCGAGATGTACGCCCCGGATCTGCGACTGGACTGATCGGTTGCCAGGGGCCGGCACCGTGTCACCACGGTGCCGGCCCCTCGGTGTGTCCGAGGGCGGTGATGATAGCCGTATCCGCTGGTCGCGACGGGCGGAACCGGACATGTGAACATTATTTACTAATAGGTGTTCACAAATCAGGTGTGGTGTGGTTCACTCCATAGCAACGTGTTCCAAAGGAGGTACCGTGTCCGCGCCGTCTCTGCCGTCCATCAGTCACGAATTCGACTTCACCGACCCCAGCCTGTTGGCCGACCGCCTGCCCGTGGCCGAATGGGCCGAGCTGCGTCGCAGCGCCCCCGTCTGGTGGGTGGATCAGCCCAACGGAGTCAGCGGTTTCGACGACGGCGGCTACTGGGTCGTCAGCCGCCTCGACGACATCAAGGACATCTCGAAGCGATCCGATGTCTTCTCCACCCACGAGAACACCGCGGTCATCCGTTTCAACGGTGAGATCACCCGCGAGGAGATCGACATCCAGCGCGCCATGCTGGTCAACACCGATCCGCCGGAGCACGACAAGCTGCGCCGCATCATCTCCCGTGGTTTCACCCCGCGCGCGGTGGAGAGCCTGCGGGTCGCGCTGCGCGAGCGTGCCGAGCGCATCGTGCACGAGGCCAAGAAGACCGGTGGCGGCGATTTCGTCCAGCAGGTCGCATGCGAGCTGCCGCTGCAGGCTATCGCCGAACTGCTCGGTGTGCCGCAGTCCGATCGCGGCCAGCTCTTCGAGTGGTCGAACCAGATGATGGGCTACGACGACCCCGAATTCGCCGACAGCTACAAGATGGCCAACGCTCAGGTCATGGGTTACGCGTGGAACCTCGCCGAGGAGAAGCGCAAGTGCCCGGCCGACGATATCGTCTCGACGCTGCTCAATGCCGATATCGACGGTGAGGCACTGGGTTCGGAGGAATTCGCCTGGTTCGTGATCCTGCTCGCGGTGGCCGGTAACGAGACCACCCGCAACGCCACCACGCACGGTATGAAGGCCTTCGTCGACAACCCCGAACAGTGGGAGCTCTACCGGGCCGAGCGCCCGCGCACCGCGCCCGACGAGATCGTGCGCTGGGCCACCCCGGTCATCGCCTTCCAGCGAACCGCGTTGTCCGACACCGAGATCGGTGGCCAGGCCATCAAGAAGGGGCAGCGGGTCGGGCTGTTCTACTCTTCGGCCAACTTCGACGAAGAACGCTTCGACAAGCCGTTCGAATTCGACATCATGCGCAACCCGAACCCGCATGTCGGATTCGGCGGCACCGGTACGCACTATTGCGTCGGCGCCAATCTGGCTCGCCTGCAACTGGATCTGATCTTCAACGCGATTGCCGACGTGATGCCCAACCTGCGCGAGATTTCCGAGCCGGTCCGGCTACGCTCGGGCTGGTTGAACGGAATCAAGAGCTGGCAGGTCGCCTACGAGTGAGCGATCGGGCCGCGCGGGAATCCCCGCGGGCCCGGGCGCCATGGCGGCCCAGGACACAGTGTGCGCACCGGCCTCGACGTACCCGTGACGTCGAGGCCGGTGCGTATGCGGCGAAGGACGATGCATGACTGCCGGACGACGGGGCCGGATGCCCGCGGTGACCGACACCGATATCCGGCGGGTGGCCCGCACGCTGCTGGTCGAGCAGGGCCCGGAGGCGGTGACCCTGCGCGCGATCGCGCGTGAATTGGGGATCACCGCGCCGGCGCTGTATCGGTACTACGCCTCGCGCGACGATCTGGTGGGTGCGCTGCGCATCGATATCTGCGCGGACCTGGCCGACGAACTCGCCGGGCAGGTCGCCGCGCTGCCCGAGGACGGCGTCGTGCAACTGTTCGCCATCTGCAAGGGGTTCCGGCAGTGGGCACTGGCCCACGCCCACGAGTTCACCCTGGTGTTCGCCTCACCCGCCGGTGACTCCGCCAGCGCCATGCGGCAATTCGACGAGCCGTTCGGCCGTATCTTCCTCGAGGCCGCCGGTCGGCTGCTGACCACCTACGACATCGTCACTCCGCCCACCGACGAGATTCCGCCGGCGCTGCGCGCCGATCTCGTCGGGTTCCAGACCGAACTGCTGGCGGTGCTCGCCGAATCCGGTCAGAAGTTCCCAGCCGAGAAACTGGATCTCGGCGTCACGTATCTGATGATCCAGTTCTGGGCGCGGCTCTACGGTCATGTGACCCTCGAGGTGTTCGGCAACTATCCGATGCCGGTGCGTGATCCGGACGCCCTGTTCGACGCCACGCTCGCGGATCTGGCACGCTCCATCGGTTTCGCCGCCTGAGCCGTCCCGGTCGCGGCACCGTGCCGCGACCGGGACGGTCTCACATGATGTCGTCGGGCCGGACGCCGGTGACCCGCCGCAGAATCCGCGGCCGCCGCAGCCACCGGGCGAACCATTCGCCGAGTGTGATCCCGCCGCCGAGGGCGCACCCCACCACCAGTGCGGCGAACATCTGATTGAGGCCCACCAGCAGGTCGTCGTTGAGCAGTGCGAACAGGCCCCGGTAGACCTTGAGACCGGGAAGCAGCGGCGTGATACCGGCCACCGCGACGACCAGTGGGGGAGTCACCGCGCGGCGGGCCAGCAGACCACCGGCGAGGCCGATGACGGTGGCCGCCACCGCGGCCGCGATCACCGGGCCGAACCCGGCGTGCTGGACGAACAGGTAACACACGGTGATGCCGGCACCGGTGACGGCCGCGACCGTGAGTGCGCGGCGTTCGGCATAGCAGGCCAGTGCGAAGGCCGTCGCCGCGACGGCACCGGCGACGATCTTCAGCGGCAGATTCGTGATGTCATAGGACGGTGACATGTCGATCGGGGGCACCTCGGCACCGAACGCCTGCCCGCCGCGCAGTGCCAGTGCCACGCCGCCGATGATCGCACCGGTCATCACCAGTACTTCGAGCATGCGGGCCGCGGCGGTGATCGGTGCGCCGGTGATCGCGTCCTCCACCGCACCGACGAGCTGCAACCCACTGAGCAGCACGGTGATTCCCGCCGCGACGATCAGGCTGGGATTGAGGTCGAGACCGTCGGCGAAGGTCTGCAGCAGGATCGCGGGCAGGGTCGCGATGACACCACCCATCATGTTCTGGAAGAAGAACGGAAGACCCCACTTGTTCAACTGGCGATTGCACCGGTCGATCAGCAGTGTCGTGGCGAAACTCACCGCGGCGACCAGCAGGCCACCACCGAGCAGCAGTGAGATCGCCGCCGCCAGCAGCGACCAGCCGAAGGTGGCGATCCACCGGTTGTAGGGATGGGGCGCGCCGGTGATCGCATCCAGGGCGGCATGGGCCTCCGCGGGCGGCACCAGTTCCCGGCGGATCCGCCGCGACAGGCGGTCGACGGCGCTGAGCCGGGTGAAGTCCAGCGACCGGTACTGCACGATCCGCATGGTGCTGGCGGGCGGCAGCGTCGTACCGCGATCGGCCGAGATACGAATCGAGTTGTAGGTGACATCGATATCGCATTGAGCCAAACCGTAAGTGGCGGCGATGAATTCGACCTGCGTACTCGTATCCGTCACCGCGGTGCCCGAGGACAGCACCACCTCGCCCACTCGTTCGGCCAGATCCAGCACCTCGGTCACCGCCGCGTCGTCGCTGAGATCGATCGGCCGCAACGGTGCCGGCGCTTCGACCACGGAATCGACGGTGGCCCGTCGCTGGGCGACCAGCCGATCGGTTACCGTTCCCATCGCCCGATGCCACAACGAACTGGGCCGGGTCTCCGGCCCCGTGCGGACGAGTTCGGGCTCCAACTCATCTGTCACACCGCACACGGTAGTCGGAGCCCGCGCGGTGTCACGGTGGGCTCCCTCACTTCTGTCGAGCGGGCAACCGGCTGGTTATCGCCCGCGCCCGGGTCCGGCCGCTACAGTCGGACCCATGGGCACCGAGACTTCGACAGCTGATCATCTGCGGGCAGCGCTGGACGGACCGTGGCGTGACGTGCGCGAACAGGCGCGACGGCAACTCGCCGACGACCGGCTGTTCGGCGACCCCGCCCTCGACTACCGGCAGGCCCGGGCACGGGTACTCGAGCAGATGCGGTTGGTTGCCGAGTTCGGTTATGCGGAAAAGGGTTTCAGTATCGAGCACGGTGGCACCGGCGATCCGGGTGGTGCGGTGACGGGGCTCGAGATGCTGGCGTACGCCGATCTGTCGCTGTGGGTGAAGTCCGGTGTGCAGTGGGGTCTGTTCGGTGGTGCGGTGGAGAACCTCGGTACCGAGCGGCACGCCGAGATCGTCAAACGCCTGCTGTCACTGGACCTGCTGGGATGTTTCGCGATGACCGAATCCGGTCACGGCAGTGATGTCGCGAATCTGGAGACCACCGCCACCTACGATCCCGAGCACGGGGAATTCGTCGTGCACAGCCCGACCGCGTCGGCGCGCAAGGACTACATCGGCGGCGCGGCCGAGCACGCCCGGATGGCCGCGGTGTTCGCGCAGTTGATCACCGGCGGTGAAAGCCAGGGCGTGCACTGCTTTCTCGTCCCCATCCGTGACGAGCGCGGTGCCGACCTGCCCGGCGTCACCACCTCCGACTGCGGTCTGAAGGGCGGGCTCCCGGGCGTCGACAACGGCCGCATCCACTTCGATCACGTCCGGATTCCGCGCGAGAACCTGCTCAATCGCTATGCCGACGTCGCACCGGACGGCAGCTACGAGTCCGAGATCGACAATCCCAGCCGCCGCTTCTTCACGACCCTGGGCACGCTGGTGCGCGGGCGGGTCAGTGTCGGCGGCGCCGCGGCGGCCGGTGCGCGGGTGGCGTTGAGTATCGCGGTGCGTTACGCGGACAAACGCCGCCAGTTCTCCGACCCCGACAACGGTGGCGAGACCCTGCTGCTCGACTATCGCAGCCATCAGCGCCGGCTGCTGCCGCATGTGGCGCGCGCGTTCGCCCTGTCGTTCGCCCAGAACGATCTGGTCCGGCGCATGCACCTGGTGCAGACCGGCCAGGATCTCGACCCGGGCGCGCAGCGCGCACTGGAGAAGCGGGCCGCGGGGTTCAAGGTCGCCCAGACCCGGCACGCCACCCGGGCCATCCAGGAATGCCGCGAGGCCTGCGGCGGCGCGGGCTATCTCACCGAGAACCGGCTGGTGACGCTCAAGGCCGACACCGATGTGTTCACCACGTTCGAGGGTGACAATGTGGTCCTGACCCAGCTCGTGGCCAAGGAACTGCTGACCGCGTATTCCGACGAGGTGCGCGATCTCGATGCCCTCGGCTGGGTGAAGTTCGCGGCGACCATGGCGCGTGACGTGGTGCGCGAGACCTCCGGCGTGCGCCAGCTCATCCAGCGCCTGCGTGACCGTTCCGGCGAGACCGTCGACGACGCGGACCTGTCACGTCGATCGGTCCAGCTGCAGCTGTTCGCCGACCGCGAGGACTATCTGACCCGGACCGCCGCCCACCGGTTGCGGGCCCGGGCCGAGGAGACCGGCCCATTCGAGGCCTTCAACAACGCGCAGGACCACATCCTCGCGGCGGGCGAGGCGCACATCGATCGGCTCGTGCTGGAGGCGTTCATCGAGGGCATCGCCGATATCGACGATCCGGACGCCCGGGAGCTCGCCGAGAGCGTGTGCGATCTGTTCGTCTACGCCACCATCGAACAGAATCAGGCCTGGTACATCATGCACCGCTTCATGTCGGTGGAGCGCGCCAAATCGGTGCGGCGCGGGGTCAATGAACTCGTCGAGCGGCTGCGGCCGCAGGCGGGTGTCCTCGTCGAGGCGCTCGGCGTGCCGGAGGCCATGTTGCGGGCCGCGATGCTCGACGACGCGAGCGTGCACCAGGGGGCGTGAGGCCGCCTCGGCGACGGCGGAGCGTGGTGGCCGGGTCCGGCTATCGTCGAGAGGTGCACGCTCCACCATCGCCCGTCCGGTACCGGCCGTTCGTGACCGCCGCCGTGGTCCTGATCGGGTTCCTGATCACGGTGACGGTTCCGCTGAGCTTTCCCGCCGGGGGCGGTCCGACCGCCGTCGACCGCGCGGTCGGTGACCGTGTCCACGACAGCCTGGACGCACATCCGGGGATCTATCACGCGCTGGTGATTCCCAGCGACGCCTACATCGTGCTGCCGCTGTTGCTGCTCGGCATGGTGTACTGCGCCCTGCGGCGCGACTGGTGGGGTGCCGGATTTCTGCTGATCGTGCCGGAGCTGGTGGTCGCGATCAACACGTGGGCGCTGAAACCGCTGTGGGACAGGCACTTACAGCATTATCTCGCGTATCCGAGCGGGCACACCGTCCAATTCGTCGCCATCGCAACGGGTCTGCTGCTCGTCGCCGCGACCGCGTGGCTGCGGATCACGGTGGCGGTGCTGGCCGCGATCGCGCTGGCCGCCGTCGCGGTGGGCATGGTGGGCCTGGGCTATCACCATCCCACCGACGTCGTGGGAGGTACCGCGTTCGCGGTCGCCGCCGTCACCGCGAGCTGGGCCGCGGTGACACCGTGGCGTACCCGGGAGCAGCACCGCGAGTCCCGCGACGACCCTGGGGTGGCTGGACCGGCCGCGGCCGAAGCGGCGACGGGCACCGATCAGCCCGGTCCGTAGGTCAGGAACGCCGAGATCGCGAACCAGACCAGCCAGGCGAGGCCGATGAGCATGCCGACGGCGAGCAGGATCCGCAGCGCGGCACTGCCGGGATCGATCCGCTCGGTGTCCTTGGGGTACAGATTCCAGGGGCTGTACCAGGGCATCGTGATCGCCGGCGCGCGCCGGTAGTTCTGGTCCACCTGGGCCTGCTCCTCGAAGAACGCCTCGGCCTGCGCCTGTTGCGGCCCGCCGTACCAGAGTGTGGTGTCCACCGGTCCACCGAATCCCTCACCGACGAGATCCTGCGGTGCCGGCAGATACGGCAGGATGCCGAGCCCGCGGAAGGTCAGCGCGATGTCGTTGGCCGTCCACTGCGCCCGGCCCTGGACCGTCAGCGTGGTCAGACATTCGGACAGCCGGCCCGGCCCGTCGCCCAGTACGACCTGGAGACCGGGATCGTTCCACAGCTGCCGGATGGTCGGCGCGGCGCCGTGTGGTGGAACCACGACGACCACACCCTGCACCACACGCTGGCCGAGGCCGCGCTCGGAGAGCCAGCTCTGCAATGCGTGGGTGTGCTGATGGGACCGGTCCAGCGGGGTGCCCCGATCGCCGCCCTCGAAGCTCACCATCTGGCCGCCGACCCGCCATGGGCCGTTCAGCGGTATCTCGAGGTCACCGCTGACCCGTTCGACCAAGCCCTCGGCCTCGATGACCACGCAGGTGGTCGGGGTCCAGATCATCGCATCGAACTGATGCAGCCGATCGGCATGGAAAAGACTGCAGTTGACCGTCGCCACACCCTGGGGGTCGTCGGGACCCTTCCAGGTGCGCAACCATTCGATGAGGACCCGTTCGGCCGTGGTCCCGGCCGCGTTCTGCACTCGCACGAGCATTGGCGACCGCCCTTTCGTCGACACTCGGTACCGGAAAGCATAAGGGGCGCTGCAGGTCCGGGGGAGTCTTCGACGCGCCGCGGTGACGAATCGGATGAATTTCCCGTTCGCCGGCGGTGGATCAGTACTCGGCCGGTGCGGGGTCGATCGGTGCGATGGGCAGCCGCAGCGCGCCCGGCGCGGCGTCGGGCACGGTCGCGAAATGCGGTGCGACGGGAGCGATCCGGCGGTACCGGGCCCCCAGTTCGGGACGGGGATCGGGCTCACCGTTGTTGGGCCAGAACGCCATCGCCCGCTCGGCCTGCGCGGTGATCGTCAGCGACGGGTTCACCCCGAGATTCGCGGTCACCGCGGATCCGTCGGCGATGTGCAGGCCCGGATGGCCGAAGATCCGCTGATACGGGTCCACCACCCCGGTGTCCGGTCCCGCGCCGATCACGCAGCCGCCGATGTAATGCGCGGTGGCGGGGATGTTGAACACATCCATCACCAGCCCCTGCACATCACCGTCGACCTTCTCGCCGAACCGGCGTCCGATCTCGTGCGCCATCGGGATCCACGTCGGATTCGGTTGCCCGGTGCCCTGCCGGGTCTTGAGGCCACCCCACCGGCGGAACGAGGTGAGCGAGTTGTCCAGTGACTGCATCACCAGCAGGATCACCGACTTCTCCGAGGCGTGGCGGGCGTTGAGGCTGCGCGCGAACACCACCGGATGCAACAGGATCGCCAGCAGGAACCGCAGGAAGCGGAACGCGCCGCCGTCCACGATCGGCACCGACATGGGGAACAACGCGTTCTGCCCCTTGCCGTAGTGGCAGACCTCGATATGGGTATCGGGTTCGGGATGGATGGACGAGGTGATCGCGATGCCCTCGGCGAAATCGCTGCGCCGGCGGCTGACCACGTTGAGGATCGCCTCGGAATTGCTGCGGGTGAGCTCGCCCAGCCGCGGCGAGAGATTCGGCAGCACCTTCTCGTCACGCATCTTGTGCAGCAGCTTCTGGGTGCCCAGCGCCGCCGCGGCGAAGACCACCTGATTGGCGGTGAAGGTCTTGCGGCCCTTGCGAACCCAGCGATCCGAGCGTTGCGTCTCGATGGCGTAGCCGCCGCCGACCATCGGGCGCACCCGGTTCGCGGTGGTCAGTTCGAACACATGCGCCCCGGCCTGCTCGGCGAGGTGGAGGTAGTTCGTGGGGGTGGTGTTCTTGGCATTGTGCGGGCAGCCGGTGAAACAGCGTGCGCAGTGGATGCAGCCGCTGCGGCGCGGACCCGCGCCACCGAAATAGGGATCGTCGACCTCGACGCCGGGCTGTTCCTCGTTGAAGAACACCCCCACGTTGGTGGGGTGATAGGTATCACCCACCCCCATGTCGTCGGCGATCGAACGGATCACCTCGTCGGCCGGTGTCACGCGCGGATTGGGGGCCACCCCCAGCATCCGCTTCGCCTGGTCGTAGTACGGCGCCAGTTCGCTCCGCCAATCGGTGATGTGGGCCCACTGCCGGTCGGCGTAGAAGTTCGGCAGCGGCTCGTAGAGGGTGTTGCCGTAGATCAGCGATCCACCGCCCACGCCGGAGGCCGAGAACACGGCGCACTTGCCGAGGACGCTGATCCGCTGGGGGCCGGTCAGGCCCAGCCGTGGAGCCCAGATCGACTTGCGCACATTCCAATTCGACTTCGGAATGGCCTCGGCGGGCCAGCGGCGCCCGGATTCCAGGACCGCCACCCGGTAGCCCTTCTCGGTCAATCGCAGCGCGCTGACGCTGCCTCCGAAACCGGAGCCGATCACCACCACGTCGTAGTCGAAGTCGGGCATGTCATCCTCTCGTCATCGCAGCACAATGAAGCGATTACCGACGCATCGTGTCGTCATCAGTATTCACCTGCCGGGCGGAACGGGTGAAACCGCGCTGCCGCATCATGCTCCCCGCATCGGGTGCGGCGTGCCCGAATGGCATCGGCGCGGGCATTGGGGTAAGCAGACAGGCTGTGACCAACGCATCCGGCGGCGGGCCGGGCCCCGATCCCCAGGCTTCCGACTCCACCGCGGCCGTGCGTGCGAAGGAGGACCGCATTCTGACGGTCCCGAACGCGCTGAGCGTGGTGCGACTGATCGGTGTCCCGGTACTGCTGTGGCTGCTGCTGGTCGAACATGCCGACGGCTGGGCTTTCGCGTTGCTGATCGCGAGCGGTGTCACCGACTTCCTCGACGGCAAACTCGCTCGCCTGCTCGATCAGTTCTCCAGACTGGGCGCGCTGCTGGATCCGCTGGTGGACCGGTTGTATCTCATCGCCACCGTGTTCGGGTTCCTCGTGCGCGGCATCCTGCCCTGGCCGTTCGTGGTGGTGCTGATCGGCCGGGACCTGATCCTGGGCGCGGTGCTGCCGATCTACCGGCGCCGCGGACTGGAGCCGCCCGAGGTGATCTATCTGGGCAAGGCCGCGACCTTCGCGCTGATGTCGGCACTGCCCTGGCTGCTGGCCGGCCAGATGGACTGGGCGGCGGCAGGTTTCAGCCGGGCCTTCGGGTGGGCGCTGCTGTGGTGGGGGACGGCCGTCTACGTATGGACCGGCCTGTTGTATCTGTGGAAGGCCTTCGCGGTGGCGCGGACCATACCCGTTGTGCCGCGAGCAACTTCGTAGCGGGTGGGGCGGGGCGCGTTGTCGGTCCGGGTCGATACAGTTGTCGCGATACCGGTGAGAGGACGCCTGTGGAAGGACTCCCCGTGAAAGGAATCAACCTGTGACCCTGATACCCGAGGATCTTCGCTATACGGCCGAGCACGAGTGGGTACTCCGGGTCGCGCCGACCCGGGTGCGGGTCGGAATCACCGATTTCGCACAGTCACAACTCGGTGATGTGGTGTTCGTGCAGCTTCCGGCGGTGGACACCGCGGTGTCGGCCGGCGAGGCCATCGCGGAGGTCGAGTCGACCAAGAGCGTGTCGGAGATCTACGCACCGCTGCAGGCGAAAGTCGTTGCGGTGAACGAGGAATTGGATGCCGAGCCGGAGCGGCTCAACACCGACGCCTACGGTGAGGGCTGGCTGTTCGAACTCGAGCTGGTGGACGCCGCGGCACTCGATACCGCGCTGTCCGGACTGCTCGATGCCGCAGGTTACCAAGGAGTTACCGAGGGCTGAGTCAGCCTTCCCAGTTCTACCTGCACGGGTGCGCCCGAGCAGGGTACGGTCAACACCAACAGATGTGCCGGCGGCCGGTGCCGGGAACTCTGCCGGAACTCGCCGGTGCCACTCGAGAGCGCGACAGCCGGTCGCGACGGGTGTGGTGGCGAGGGCGGTGCGGTCGGTATCGGCGCCGGGTACCGGTACAGAAAATCGGTTCGAGGAGGAGAGCAAGGGTGAGCGAGAACAAAGACCCGGGATACGGGGAGAGCGCGGCCGAAACGACTTCGGTGTTCCGCGCTGACTTCCTCAACGAGGTCGACGCGTCGCGCTCCGGTGAGCAGACCGGCGAACAGCCGGTGCAAGGGGTCGAGGGCCTGCCCGCGGGCGCTGCCCTGCTGGTGGTCAAGCGCGGGCCGAACGCAGGATCGCGTTTCCTGTTGGACCAGCCCACCACTTCGGCGGGTCGGCACCCCGACAGCGACATCTTTCTCGACGATGTCACGGTGTCTCGTCGGCACGCGGAATTCCGTCAGGACGACGACACCTTCCAGGTCGTGGATGTGGGCAGCCTCAACGGCACCTACGTCAACCGTGAGCCGGTGGACTCCTCGGAGCTGCAGAACGGTGACGAGGTACAGATCGGCAAGTTCCGGCTGGTCTTCCTGACCGGCCCGCGGCCACAGGCCAACGAGCCGAGCGCATAACGAGCCGAGGCGGATTCCACTGATGACTGGCGCAGCGCAATGGACACGCGGAGGGATGTCGATCGGCTCCGTGCTGGACCTGCTGCGTCCGGATTTTCCGGACATCACCATCTCCAAGATCCGCTTCCTCGAATCGGAGGGACTGATCCGCCCGGAGCGCACGCCTTCGGGATATCGGAGATTCTCCGTCGCCGATGTCGAACGGCTGAAGTTCGTCCTCACGGCGCAGCGCGATCAGTATCTGCCGCTGAAGGTGATCAAGGAACAGCTCGAAGCGATCGACCGCGGCGCGGCGACCCTGGGTGTGCGTGAGGCGCGCGCCCGGGCCGACGGCGCCGGTGCGGACGGTTCGGGGCGTGCGCCCGAGTCCGGCCGCGCGGTGGGAGCGCCCCGGCGCCTGGGCGTGGTACCCGGCGAGGTGTCGCCGGACGAACTACGGCTGGACCACGAAATGCGTGTCACCCGTGCCGATCTGCTCGACCAGGCGGGGATCGATGAGAAATTTCTCACCGAACTCATTCGCGCCGGGCTCATCACGCCCGGCGCCGCGGGTTTTTTCGACGCCGAAGCCGTCACACTGGCGCGCACCGCCCAGTCGATGAGTGAATTCGGTTTGGAGGCACGACATCTGCGGGCATTCAAGCTGGCCGCGGACCGTGAGGCGGCCATGATCGCCCAGATCGCCGCGCCGATCGCGAAGAGTCGCGACGCCGATGCCCGGGCTCGCGCGGAGGAGACCGTACGCGAGTTGGCGGCCCTGTCGCTGACGTTGCACACCAGCTTGGTGAAGACGTCGGTACGGGCTTCCCTCGGCGGCTGAATTCATCGCCTAGACTCGGTCATACGGCCTGCCCGGCTGGGCTCGTACGGGCGGTCGGCGAGTATGGGAGGCCAGTGCGATGAGTGAAATGCGTGTGATCGGCATCCGGGTCGAGCAGCCCCAGAACCAGCCCGTGCTGCTGTTGCGCGAGGAGTCGGGCGACCGGTATCTGCCGATCTGGATCGGTCAGGCCGAGGCGACAGCCATCGTGCTCGAACAGGAGGGGGTCACCCCGATTCGGCCCCTGACCCACGACCTGATCAAGATCATGATCCACGATCTCGGCCACACCCTCAAAGAGGTGCGGATCGTGGATCTGCAGGAGGGGACGTTCTACGCCGACCTCGTGTTCGACAACGAGGTGCGGATCTCCGCGCGCCCCTCGGATTCGGTAGCCATCGCCTTGCGCGTGGGTTGCCCGATCTACGCCGAGGAACCGGTGCTCGAGGAAGCCGGGCTGGTGATGCCCGACGAGCGCGAGGACGAGGTGGAGAAGTTCAAGGAATTCCTGGAATCGGTTTCCCCTGATGATTTCAAGGCCACCGACAGCTGAGAACGGACCGGTTCGTCGCGACCGTGCTCTACACCTCACCTAGAGGGTGAGAAACACGCCGCGCACGGAGTTTGGCTCCATGGCCGTGCTGCCGAGACAATCGACAGAGTAGCCTCGACAGTTAGGCCGTTGTTCTTCTTCGGCGATGCAGTGAGGGAGTAGCAGTGGGAGACCGACCGCAGCAACCAGCACCCGATCCGCGGCCCACCGCGGTGGTGCAGCCGGGGCTGTTCCCCGACGACACGGTGCCCGACGAGTTGGTGGGCTACCGCGTTCCCAGCGCCTGCCAGGTCGCCGGCATCACCTATCGGCAGCTCGACTACTGGGCCCGCACCGGGCTCGTCGTCCCCTCCATTCGCAGCGCCACCGGTTCCGGCAGCCAGCGCCTGTACTCGTTCAAGGACATCCTGGTCCTCAAGATCGTCAAGCGTCTGCTCGACGCCGGGATCTCGTTACAGAACATCCGCATCGCCGTCGATCATCTGCGCAGCCGCGGGGTCGAGGATCTCGCCGGCATCACCCTGTTCTCCGATGGCACCACCGTCTACGAATGTTCGTCGCCGGAAGAGGTCGTCGATTTACTGCAGGGTGGCCAGGGGGTCTTCGGTATCGCGGTGAGCGGTGCCATGCGTGAGCTGACCGGCGCGATCGCCAACTTCCCGGCGGAGCGCGCCGAGGCGAACGCCGCCACCGAGCGGCCCGAGGATGAGCTGGCCTATCGCCGCAAGGCCCGGGAGAACCGCAAGACCGGCTAGTGCCCACCTGCCGGGGGTGTGACCAACGCGACTGCCCGGTGACCTGCCTCGGAATCATGCCGTTCACGACGCACCCCTTAAACTGTGGGTGCGTCGCAACCGTGCGGGAGAGTTCCGGATCCGATCCGGACGCCGAAGGAGCAGCACCTCCCCGTCAATCTCTCAGGCACCAGGGACCGTGCGGAGTCCGACGCCTCTGGAAAGTGGTGGCCGCACACGATGCGGGCCACCCGCCCATGGGGAAAGGGAGCCCGCGCGTTCCCGAATCTCTCAGGCGCCACGACAGAGGGGGAGGCCGAGACTCGTCGACGGCGGCAGCGGATGCGCCGTTCGACCTGCCCGAACCTGGAGCCTCCGTGACCCGTAGTTTCGCCGACCGCCACATCGGACCCGACGCCGCCGAACTCGAACGGATTCTCGGGACGGTGGGGGTCGCGTCGATGGAGGACCTCGCGCGCCGCGCGGTCCCGGCGAGCATTCTCGACCCGGCCACCGCGACCGGGCTCGAGACGCTGCCGCCCGCGATGTCCGAACACGAAGCGCTGAGCGCACTGGCCGCACTGGCCCACTCGAACACCGTCGCCACCTCGATGATCGGGCTCGGCTACTACGACGTGCTGACCCCGCCGGTGCTGGTGCGCAATCTGCTGGAGGATCCGGCCTGGTACACCGCTTACACGCCCTATCAGCCCGAGATCAGCCAGGGCCGGCTCGAGGCGCTGCTGAACTTCCAGACGATGGTCTCCGATCTGACCGGTATGCAGGTGGCCAATGCGTCCATGCTGGACGAGGCCACCGCGGCCGCCGAGGCGATGACGCTGCTGCAGCGCGCCAATCGCAAGAACACCTCTCAGCGACTGGTGATCGATACCGATCTGTTCCCGCAGACTCGCACGGTGCTGGCCACCCGGGCCGAGCCACTCGGGATCACACTGGTGGAGGCGGATCTGAGTTCGGGCCTGCTGCCCGAGGGTGACTTCTTCGGTGTCGTCCTGCAGACCCCCGGGGCCTCGGGGCGGATCGCCGACCCGGCCGCCTTGATCGCCGCCGCGCACGAGCGGGGTGCGCTGGTCGCGGTCGGCGCCGACCTGCTGGCATTGACCCTGATCACGCCGCCCGGTGAGCAGGGCGCCGACGTCTGCTTCGGCACCACTCAGCGTTTCGGCGTGCCGCTCGGCTTCGGCGGGCCGCACGCGGGGTATCTGGCGGTGCACACCGCGCATGCGCGGCAGCTGCCGGGCCGGTTGGTCGGAGTCTCGGTGGACGCCGACGGCGACCGCGCCTACCGGCTGGCGCTGCAGACCCGCGAACAGCACATCCGCCGGGAGAAGGCGACCTCCAACATCTGTACCGCGCAGGTGCTGCTGGCGATCGTGGCCGCGATGTACGCCTGTTACCACGGTGCGGACGGTTTGCGCTCGATCGCGCGCCGGGTGCACGGACATGCCGAGCGGCTCGCCGCCGGCCTCGGTGACGCGGTCGTGCACGACCGCTTCTTCGACACCGTGCTGGTCGCCGTGCCGTCCGGGGCGGAGGCCGTGGTCGGCAAGGCGAAGGGGCACGGCATCAATCTGCGCCTGGTCGACGCCGATCATGTGGCGGTCGCCTGCGACGAGGCGACCACCGACGCGCAGGTGGCGACCGTGCTGGAGTGCTTCGGGGTCGACGGTGCGCCGGAGCCGGCGGGGCTGCCGTCGATCGAGACCCGGACCTCGGAGTTCCTGACCCACCCGGCCTTCACCCGGTATCACACCGAAACGGCCATGCTGCGGTATCTGCGACAGCTGTCGGACAAGGATATTGCCTTGGACCGCAGCATGATTCCGCTCGGCTCGTGCACGATGAAGCTCAACGCCACCGCCGAGATGGAGCCCATCACCTGGCCGGGATTCGCCCGGCTGCACCCCTATGCGCCGGTCGAGGACGTGCCCGGCATGCTGCGGGTGATCGAGGACCTGGAACAGTGGCTCGCGACCGTGACCGGTTACGACCGGGTCAGTCTGCAGCCCAATGCGGGCAGCCAGGGCGAGTACGCGGGCCTGCTCGCGATTCGCCGTTACCACCTCGATCGCGGCGACACCCACCGCGACACCTGCCTGATCCCCTCCAGTGCACACGGCACCAATGCCGCCTCGGCCGCAATGGCCGGGCTGCGGGTCGAGGTCGTGAAGTGCCGTGACAACGGCGACGTCGACCTGGACGATCTGCGTGCCAAGATCGCCGATCACGCCGACCGGCTGGCCTGCATCATGATCACCTACCCGTCCACGCACGGAGTCTACGAACACGAGGTCGCCGAGCTGTGCGCGCTGGTGCACGACGCCGGTGGTCAGGTGTACGTCGACGGTGCGAATCTGAACGCCCTGGTGGGACTGGCCCGTCCGGGGCGTTTCGGTGGCGATGTATCGCATCTGAATCTGCACAAGACCTTCTGCATTCCGCACGGCGGCGGCGGTCCCGGGGTGGGACCGGTCGCGGTGCGCGAGCATCTGGCGGCCTATCTGCCGGGTGATCCGCTGCGGCCGGATTCGCACGCGGTGTCGGCCGCCCGCTACGGTTCGGCATCCATCTTGCCGATCACCTGGGCCTACATCCGGATGATGGGCGCCGACGGGCTGCGCCGCGCCACACTCACCGCGATCGCCTCGGCGAACTACCTCGCGCGGCGCCTGGATTCACACTTCCCGGTGCTCTACACCGGTGACAGTGGCACGGTCGCCCACGAGTGCATCCTGGATCTGCGCGAGATCACCAAGCGGACCGGTGTGACCGTCGACGATGTCGCGAAACGTCTGGCGGACTATGGATTCCACGCGCCGACGATGAGTTTCCCGGTCGCCGGTACCCTGATGGTGGAGCCCACCGAGAGCGAGAACCTCGAAGAGCTGGACGCTTTCGCCGACGCGATGATCGCGATCAAGGCCGAGATCGACGCGGTCGCCGCCGGCACCTGGCCGGTGGAGCACAGCCCGTTGCGTGGTGCCCCGCACACCGCGGCATCGCTGGTGGGCGACTGGGACCATCCCTACAGCCGGGAGACCGCGGTCTATCCGATGGGACTGCACGCGGCGCGGGCCAAGGTATGGCCCGCGGTGCGGCGTATCGACGGCGCGTTCGGTGACCGGAATCTGGTCTGCTCGTGCCCGCCCCTCGAGGCCTACACCGACTGAACCGAATTCGGAGGCCGATCGCCGCTCGGCGGCGATCGGTCCCCGTGTGCGACGGTGGCCGATATCAGGGAAGCCGCGGTGGCGGTCGCGTGGTCCGCGGCTGAACCGGCGGCGCCCGGCGCATATCCGTGGCAGACGCGTTTCGTCCCGCGCGACGGCAGGATCGCCGAGCCCCGCGCCTGGGGGATCGGCGATGCCGGGCGACGAGTTCGGCTGAACCCGTCGATCAGGGAGTGGTCAGCGCGTGGTTGACCGCTGTGCCGAAGCCCATGTCGTCGGAGGTCGTGACCTTGGTGTAGCTGCCGCCGGTCTTCTGGGCCAGGTTCTGCAGCGTCTGGTTGCCCTGGCCGCCGACCACGATGACATCGATGCGGACCTTGTGCGCCGGGTCGCCGCCGGTGATCTCGGAGACGAGCTGATCACCGGTCACCGAGGACTGGTCGTTGGGGCCACCGGTGATCAGCAGGACCGAGTTCGTCTTACCCGCGGCATAGTCCTCGCCGGCGCTGCGGTAGGCGGCCTCGAGAGTCTGATAGGTGCGATCGGTGTCGGACCCGCTGAGTGCGACATGCCCTAGGGCGCTGGACAATTCGGAGCGGTGCGCGGTGCTGAGGGCGGCCGTGGGGGCCACCACCCGATACGGTTTGCCGCCTTCGATGTCGCGCGCGTAGACCCAGGCGCCGGCGCCGAAGTCCGGCGGCATGGTGTCGAGGGTGGACTGCACGGCCGCGAGGGCATTGTTGAGTCGTGACATCGAACCGTCGGTCACCGCCATCGAGGCCGAGGTGTCGATGAGGATGGTCGACTGTACGCCGAGTACCGGGTGGTTCAGAACCGACTGCACACTGTCGAGGACCGATTTGGCCGGTGTCGGTGGGGGATTGGCGGCGGCGGGCTGGAATCCGCTGTCGGTGAACAGCTTCTGCTGCTGCGGTGCGCGCAGGTAGTCGGCGAACATGCCCGCGACCAGATTCTGGGTCTTGTCGACCCAGCTGCCGGTGAGCATGGCGGCGGGGTGATCGGCGACCGGTGCCGCACCGGTGGGCCGGAAGATACCGACACCGGGATGGGTTTTCGCTAGCTGTTCGGTAACTGCCACAGCGTGAATGGTGGCCGAGGGTGCGTGGTCGGAATCGGCGATGGTTGCCAGCGCGGCCCCTGCGTCGGTGGACTCCGGTGCCTCGGAGGCCAATCCGGAGATGGCGGCCACGACCTGACCGGACTTGGCCGACTCGTCGTCGAGTGGATCGGACCCCGAGACGGCCGACCCGACCGCCACGGCGGCGGCGAGCGACGCATCACCCGGAGGCAGGGCCATCTTCAGTCCGCCCCAGCTGCCGAAGCCGACGTCGCCGAGTGATCCGCGCTGCAGCCGCTGCAGATCCGACCAGCTGAGGTCGGCTTTGGTCAGGGCCTGGGCCAGCTGATCGGGCGCGGCCACCACGATCGGGCTCACCGCGACCGAAGCCGGGGCACCCTGCACCAGACCGGGTACTCGCATCTGCTCGATGGCGCGGGTCGAATTCGGGATCCACAAACCGGGCTGCGGGCCCAGTGCGGAATTCCAGTCGGGCGAGGTCAGACCGCCCACCATGGCCGCGGTCGGCCGGTCCGTGACCGAGACCTTCGCGCAGTGGTCGCGCACCTGGGGGGAGGTGGCGTTGTAGCGATCGGCGGCGGCGCGGACCGGTTCGGCGATATCCGGGTCGACGGTGACGGTGAGGGTGACCGGACCCTCGATGCACTGGCCGGCGGCACTGTTGCTCTCCGAGTTCGAGCGGCCGCTCAGCCAGAACCACGTTCCGACGGCCGCGATCAGCAGCAGGACCGCTACCACGGTGATAACCAAACTTTTGCTGACGCCCCGTGATCCGTCCGCGCTGCGATGTGTGCCCACGGTCTGCCAGTGTATGGTCCGCCGAAAAGTGACGCTCGTCCAGGACCGGCCGCACACGCGGACGAGCGGGGTGTGCGAGTGGTCCATGCCACCCGCACACCCCGCTCGGCCATCAGGCGCGGATCAGTTTGCCGCGATCGAACTCGTGGCCGCCCCACACTCCGGACTGGCCGGTAGCCGCGGCGAACTCCGCACACTGCGCGCGGATCGGGCAATCCGCGCAGATGGCGCGTGCGTAGTCGAAGTCCTGCGAGGGGTACGGAAACCACGCGTCGTGGTTGGGGTCACCCTTGCAGGCGGCCTGTTCCCAGCTCGGTGTATCCGAGAGCGGGAGCAGATCCACCAGGTTCGGTGCGGGCATCGTGTTCGTCATATCGGATCCCTCCTTTCGCTCCGATGAATGTCAGTTCTCGCCGGCGAGAGTGCGCCAGATTCGGCGCTGCCGGCGTTGCATGTCGTTGGGGGCCTTGGGTTCCCAGAGCAACCTCATCCCGGCCTCCTCGGGAGTGCGGTCGGCCTTGCGGGTATTGCACCCCGCGCAGGCAGCGATGAGGTTGTTCCAGGTGTTGGGTCCGCCCCGGCTGCGCGGGCGGATGTGGTCGACGGTGCGGGCCCAGCCGGAGCAGTACCCGCACCGGTGGCCGTCGCGACGCAGTACCCCCGCCAGGGTGGCCCGGCCGGCGTCGTCGACGAGCATCCGGTGCTCGAGGTGGATGTAGTGCCGCAGCCGAATCGTCTCGGGCAGTACGATTTCCAGGTGCTTGGACCGGATCGGGAAGTGGGGCTCCCGCTCGGCGACGGTCTCGGCGGCTCCGCTGATCAGCAACACCACCGCGCGCTCGGCGCCGATATCGGTCAGCGCCTCGTAGGAGGCGTTGAGGACCAGCACCTGGCTGTGTATCCAGTTGTCGGGAGTCAATTCGATGTCGGCGTGCGCAGGCAGCATGGGAGTCACCATGTTTCGTGAAGGACTGAACGAAAAGAGAAGGGGCGGAGTGGAATCAGGCCTGCCGGACGAGGTGGTCGAGTTCTCGGCGCGAACGCCGCGGCATCTGCTGAGACTGTGCGGCGACGATGAAACGTCGTTGTCCGACATCGATTTTCGCCAGTACCGCTGTGTTGTTCGGATGCATTCGGCCACCTCCTCCTTCCCGTAATTCGTCGAGCGGTCCCGCGCTGTCGCGAGCCCGATGTGAACGTCGTTCCATGGTGACACAGCGTTACCGCCGTTGTCGGGTCATTTTTTCGCCGCCGCGGTGGACCGGCGCGCGACCTTCCCCCTGGTGCGCCGAATACAGCGCCGGGCGCCGGTCGTTTATTCCTGGTGCGCGCGGGGCGAGGTGTGCGGTCGGCCACCCAGGGCTCCGGTGGACGATCCCGCGCGGTCGTGCTCCGGGCTCGCGCCGAACGGAGCCGGTGCGGACGCGACGCAGCCCCGGCCGGAAGTCGGCCGGGGCTGCGTCGCTGCGCGGGTGCGGTGTCGAGCCGCGGGCGGATCAGCCCTTGGCGGCGAGCGCCTTGGCCTCGCGACGACGGCGGTGCAGGATCGGCTCGGTGTAGCCGTTGGGCTGGCAGGAGCCCTCGAGGATCAGCTCCTTGGCGGCCTGGAAGGCGACGCTGCCCGCGAAATCGGGAGCCATCGGCTTGTAGGAGGCGTCACCGGCGTTCTGCCGGTCCACCACGGGGGCCATCCGCTCCAGGCTCTCGACGATCTGCGCTTCGGTGATGATGCCGTGGCGCAGCCAGTTCGCCATCAGCTGGCTCGAAATGCGCAGGGTCGCACGGTCTTCCATGAGCGCGACATCGTTGATGTCGGGCACCTTGGAGCAGCCGACGCCCTGATCGATCCAGCGGACCACGTAGCCGAGGATGGACTGGGAGTTGTTGTCGAGCTCGTTGCGGATCTCCTCGGCCGACCAGTCGGTCTCGGCGGCCAGCGGAATCTCGATGATCTGATCGACCGTGGCGCGCGGGCCGCCCTTGGCGATCTCGGCCTGCCGCTTGAACACGTCCACCAGGTGGTAGTGGGTGGCGTGCAGGGTGGCGGCGGTCGGGGAGGGGACCCAGGCGGTGGTGGCACCGGCACGCGGGTGGCCGATCTTCTGCTCGAGCATGCCCGCCATCAGGTCCGGCATCGCCCACATGCCCTTACCGATCTGCGCCTTGTGCGGCAGACCGGTCGCCAGGCCGGTGTCGACGTTCCAGTCCTCGTAGGACAGGATCCACTGCTGCTTCTTCATATCGGCCTTGCGGATCATCGCGCCGGCTTCCATGGAGGTGTGGATCTCGTCGCCGGTACGGTCGAGGAAGCCGGTGTTGATGAACACCACGCGGTCCTTGGCGGCCGCGATGCAGGCCTTGAGGTTGACCGTGGTGCGGCGCTCCTCGTCCATGATGCCGACCTTGAGGGTGTTGCGGGTCAGGCCCAGCACATCCTCGATGCGGTCGAACAGCTCGTTGGCGAAGGCGACCTCGTCGGGGCCGTGCATCTTGGGCTTCACGATGTAGACCGAGCCGGTGCGGGAGTTGCTCACCCGCGCCTTGCCGTTGAGCGAGTGCACCGCGACGAGCGAGGTGAGCAGGCCGTCCAGGATGCCCTCGGGAACCTCGTTGCCCTCGGCGTCGAGGATGGCGTCGGAGGTCATGAGGTGGCCCACGTTGCGGACGAACAGCAGCGAACGGCCGTGCAGCGCCACCGGGTTGCCGTCCAGGCCGGTGTAGACCCGGTCCGGGTTCATGGTGCGGGTGAAGGTCTTGCCGCCCTTGCTGACCTCTTCGGCCAGATCGCCCTTCATCAGGCCCAGCCAGTTGTGGTAGCCGGCGACCTTGTCCTCGGCGTCGACCGCGGCGACCGAATCCTCGAAGTCCATGATCGTGGTGACCGCGGACTCGAGCACGACGTCCTTGACGCCGGCGTCGTCGGTCTTGCCGATCGGAGACTCGGCATCGATCTGGATGTCGATGTGCAAACCGTTGTGGCGCAGCAGGATCGAGGTCGGTGCGCCGGGATCGCCCAGGTAACCGACCAGGGCGGAGGCATCGGCCAGGCCGATATCGGTGCCGTCCTCCACAGTGACCTCGAGCTCGCCGTCGACGATCTTGTACGCCTTGGAGCCGACGTGCGAGGCGGTGATCAGCGGCACCGCGTCGTCGAGGAAGTTGCGGGCCCACTCGATGACCTTGTCGCCGCGGACCTTGTTGTAGCCGCTGCCCTTCTCCGCGCCGTTGGCCTCGGAGATCGCGTCGGTGCCGTACAGCGCGTCGTAGAGCGAGCCCCAGCGCGCGTTGGCGGCGTTGATCGCGAAGCGAGCGTTGCTGACCGGGACCACCAGCTGCGGGCCGGCGGTGCCGGCGATCTCGTCGTCGACGTTCTGGGTGGTGATCGAGAAGTCGGCCGGCTCGTCGCGCAGGTAGCCGATCTCGGTCAGGAAGTTCTTGTAGGCGGCCCTGTCGTAGCCGGTGCCCGGGTTCTCAGCGTGCCAGGCGTCCAACTTGCCCTGGATCTCGTCGCGTTCGGCCAGCAGGGCGCGGTTGCGGGGGGCGAGATCGTTGATCACGCTCTCCGCACCGGTCCAGAACGCGGCGGAATCTACGCCGGAGCCGGGGAGCGCCTCGTTCTCCACGAAATCGTGGAGAACCTTGGCCACCTGGAGCCCGCCGACCTGAATCCGCTCTGTCATCTACTGCCTCATTTCGAGAAAGCCGGATGGAAAAAGTACGCCTGTCATGTTACCCGTGGGTAATTGTGCGTCGTCGTCGGCATCGGTAGAGCAGGCCCGATTGTATCGTGGGCCACATTCGCGAGTCCGATCGCGCGCCCGGGAGGTCGGGGCGGTTCCTCGCCGAATCCGGTATGTCGGCGGGCGCGGTCCGCGGCTAGGTGAATCCGAGAGCGACCCTCCCGTCGACGTGGTCATGACCGCCGGGTTCCGTCCGGAAGCCACGAGTGGCCCGGGTGAGACCAGTGGTGGTCGCGGATCATCCGCCGGGCCGCGCGATGATTGCGCCCGATGAGACGGGTCAGATAGAGCCGGCCGGCCAGGTGGTCGGATTCGTGTTGCAGGCAGCGGGCGAGAAAGCCGGTGCCTTCGACGGTGACCGGTTCGCCGGCGCTGTCCACGCCCGTCACCCTCGCCCAGTCACCGCGGCCGGTCGGAAACCATTCTCCCGGGACCGAGAGACATCCCTCGAGGTCGTCCTCCGGATCCGGCATGGTCTCGGGTAGTTCGGACGTCTCCAGGACCGGATTCACGATGTGGCCACGATGGCGTACACCCCGATCGGTGAGGTCGTAGACGAATACCGCGCGCGGATCGCCGACCTGATTGGCGGCCAGCCCGGCGCCGTGGGCGGCGGTATTGGTCTCGAACAGGTCGTCGACGAACCCCGCGAGCTCGGTGTCGAAAACGGTGACGGGGGTGGCCGGAGTCGTCAGGCGGGGATCGCCGGCGATCAGGATCGGTCGGATGGTCATAGCCGGAGAGTACTCAAATACGAGTACTCGTGCGAGACTTGTGCCGTGAACGAAACCCGGCTCTTCGTCCTGGCCGCACTGGCCAAACGCGGTCCCATGCATGGACATCAGCTGCGCCGTGACGCCCGCCTGGATCGGGCCGATCTGTGGTCGCGGGTCAAACCGGGCTCGCTCTACGGGGCGCTGCACCGTATGGAGGACGAAGGTTTGATCCGCCCGTTGCGCACCGAGCAGCCGGGTGGTCTGCCGGCCCGCACGATCTACGAGATCACCGAGGAGGGGCACCGGGAGCTACGGGCACTGCGGGACGAGGCCTTCACCGAGGTCGACATCCGGCCGGATCCGGTGGACCTGGCACTGGCGGTGGGAACCGATCTCGATCGGGAGGTGCTGCGCGGCTATCTGCAGGACCGGCTCGCGGCGTTGAAGGCGCGAGAATCGGCGATGGATCATCAACTCGACCGGCGCTGGCCCGACCAGACCCGGGCCGACGATCTGATCGTCGAGCACGCCCGGCTCCGGCTGGGCGCCGAAATAACCTGGCACGACAAAGTTCTCGCGGATCTCGATAAATTGGACGAACAGGTGTGAGGTGATCCGGTCAGTGCCGGGGTTCGATCCAGAGTGCCTCGGCGAGGACGGCGAGATCGCCGCCGGGTGTGGAGATCGCCACGCCGACAGTGTATTTGCGGCCGGAGGCCGCGATCGGCCAGGACCAGACGAGGTACTTGGCGCCGGCGTGCACCGGGGCGATGTGTCGGGTGGTCAGCGCCGCCGTGACGCCGCCGGGGCGCATCCCGGCCAGATCGATGGCCGCCCAGCCGCCGGGGCAGTCGACGGCCGACCAGATGTTCTCGGTGGTGAGATGGCCACCGGGCCCGGCCAATTCGGGGTCGGGGATCCAGGCGGCGGCGACGAGGTCGTGCGCGCGCACGCGCCAGGGATACAGGCGCAGACCGCGGCCCGGAGGATTGGCGGTGCCGCAGCCGTAACAGTCGGGAATGGGGCGACCCGCCGCGAAGGAGTCACGGGAGGCGACGACGGCCTCATCCCACGACGGCGGCGGTGTCACCGCCAGTTCCACCGCGCCCGGGCTCGCCTCGGCGAGGACCGTGCCGTCCGGATCGACGAGGGCACTGCCGGATTCGGAATCGGTGACCAGCACCGGGGCCTCCACCGGAACTCCGCGGCGGAAATCGACCCGCACCTCCCCGCCGACCCGCTCGGCCAGCATTCCGGCGACATAACCGCCGAAGGCGAGATCGGGATAGCCGTGTACATGGCCGGGGATGGTGATCGCCGTACCGGCAGTCATGCGCGTCCACACCTTTCGAATGCCGTGAGCCGTCGCACGAACGATAACCCGGCCCACCGACACACTGTCCGTGTGAGCGGCCGAGGCGAATTACGGGAGCGGTTGCGCGTCACGTTGATCGAGCATCAGCGCCATCAGCCCGGTTTCCTGACTCTGGGCCACGATCATCGCCCGGGCCTGTTCTTTCACCGGCCCGGATGCGATCTCCTGATCGGCCGCGTGCGCCATCGCCAGGCCGCCCTGATGATGGCGATACATCAACTGCAGGAACAACACTTCCGCGTCCCGCCCGCGGGCGGCGGAGAGCCGGTCCAGTTCTGCCATCGTCGCCATACCGGGCATGGCGGGCGCGCCGGTGCCGGTGTGGTGATGGCCGGCCATGTCACCGGAATGCATCCACGCCATGGGTGTGCTCGAGGTGGGGGCGGCATCGGCCAGTCGCAGCCAGCCCAGCATGGTCCCGATCTCCACCCGCTGGGACTGATCGATCTGGCGGGCCAGCCGCAGCACCTGTGGATCCACTCCGGGATCCAGGCGGGCCACGATCTGGATCGCCTGCTGGTGATGGGCGGTCATGTCCTGCGTGAAGCCGATTTCGGTCATGTCGAGAACCGGTGCGGCGCTGTGCGTCTCGGGCAGGACGAGTGGCCGCAGCGCCGCGCCGATCACCAGCAGGATCAGCGCGGCCGCGGCGTAGGAGGCCCAGCGTGACCAGCGCGACATCTACGAGCCCACGATCGACTGCTGATCCGCGGGCGGTGAATACACGTCGTTGTCCAGCTGCAGCACCATGAAGCCGTTGTCGTTGCAGGTGGTCCACAGCTGGCTGCCGTGCCATTCCGGCGGCGCGAAACACCAGTCGGTGGACACATCGCCGCCGGCGACCATCCCGCTGCGCGGCGACAGTGCCTGTGCCGGATCGAATTTCCCGTCCAGGATGGTGCGAGCCACCGAGAATCCGTCCATGATGGGCGCTCCGATCAGCGAGGCCAGGGCGTGCGGGGAGTTCCACAGTTGCAGGTTCTGCCCCGTCCGGGCGGGCGGATTGAAATAGGCCATCTCACGGACGTGGAACGGATCGCGCACATCGAATACCCGGATGCCCGACGATTCCCAGCCGCAGGCCAGGGCGGTCGGATTGTCGGGTCGGTCGGCCGCGCAGTAGTGCGGATCGTAGGAGAACACCGAACCGCCCATCGACGAGGCGACCATGCTGTCCTGGTTCTCCGGCAGGTTGATCCGGAGCTTGATCTTGTTGACCACCTTCGGATCGTTCTCGTCGGAGATGTCGACCAGCTTCACGCCGCCGGCTCCGCCCTCATCGACGGTGAACAGGTACGGCTTACCGTCGTAGCGGACCGGCACGCTGTGCTGGGTGGCCCAGCCGTCCGTCCAGAACACCCGGCCGATGTGGTCGACCTGGGGATCGGGATCTCGGCGCTGGACCGCGCTGATGTCGAGCGCGGTGAATCCGCCCAGGGCCGACAGATACATGCGGTTGCCGTCGGGACTGATCCCGAACCCGTGTGCCTCGATACCGGTCAATCCCTGCCAGACCACGTGCGGGTTCGCCGGATCGGTGAGGTCGACCGCGCTGACGAATCCGGGGGCGATGCCGGAGGCCCAGTAGGTGCGCCCGTCGGGGGAGAAGCCGCCCTCGTGCGTCGTGATCGGAAGGGGCATGCCCAGATTCGATCCTGGCCCCGGATTGAGCAGGCGGGGATGGGCGCAGTCGGAGATGTCGTAGACCGACAGGTAGCCGGTGCCCTCGAGGAACGGCACGCCGGTGCCCACCAGGAGCTTGCGGGCCGTGTTGACCTTGAGGCTCTCCCAGGTACCGGCGAGCATCGCCGGCTCGGTGAGCGTGGCCGTCAATGCCGGGTGCGCCGGATCGGAGGCGTCGATCACCTGAACGCCCTGTGCCGGGCCCAGCAGGTTTCCGGGGAAGAACGAGCCGGTGTAGGAGCAGTGGTCGAAGGTGGTCGAGGTGATCCCGGCGCCCCGGCCCTGATAGCCGCCCACGAACGACATGTTGCAGGTGTAGCCCTGTGTACTGCGGCCGGAATCGCGATCGGCGGCCGAAACATCGCCCTGTATGCCGGTTTCCGGGCGCGATCCCGGACCGCAGTCGGCCGGTGGCACCGCGACCTTGCCGATATCGAGAAACTCCTGCACCTGGCCGGCGATATCGGACTGCAGATCGGCGGAAGCGCTGCCGAGGGGCAGTACCGCCGCCGCGAGCAGCGCCGCGGCCAGAACGAACAGGGGTCGGGGCATCCTCGACATCCGCACCATTGCGGGTCCCCCACTTTCCACATCGAAACGGGTCCAGCTGCCCGAAGTGACCGGTACCCCCGGTTCCGGACAATGCATCGAAACGGTATCTCAGTCACCTTCTCAGTGGTCCTTTTTCCGCGAAACCGGCATTCGGTACGGGAGCTGTTGCGCCACAGCCACACTTGGGACAAACTCCACGGAATGGGAATGAAACACGTTGCAGTCATATCGGGTGCGGTGGCTGCCGCGTTGAACGCAGGCGTCGCGGTGGCCGCGGCAGCACCGAATCCGGCCGACACCCCGCGCGAGGCCGTGGCCCGCACCTACATCGATGCACTGGTCTCCCACGACGCGAGTGCCGTGCCCTTCGCGCCCGATGCCACCCGCGTGGAAGCCGGGCTGCAGACCGGCTACTCGGGCCCGCAGCTCACCCGGGAGCTGAACGACGGCGTGCAGTACGCGGTGATCCAGGACATCCGCGATGTGCGCATGACCGAATGCGGTGATGTGGTGACCGCGCGATATCTGCTCGACTCCGGAGTCGCCGGTGTGCGGCTGATGACCGTCGACATCACCGAGACCTTCGTCATTCCCGACGGGACCATCCACACCATCAACGCCACCATCGATCCGGTGTTGTAGCGCGAAAGCGAGGAATCGGTATGTCCGACAACGATGATCCGGGGGCGGTGGTCCTGCGGTTGTGGGCGGCGCTGGCACGGCGCGACTGGGACGGGGTCACCTCGCTGCTGAGCGAGGACTGCATCTATCTGGATGTGCCCACCGGCCCCACACTGGCCGCCAAGGGACCGGCTGACACCGTCAAACGGCTGCGGATCGGACTGGCCGGGCTGTCCGAGTACACCAATCACGACGGCCTGCTGGTCGCCGACGGCTCCGATGTGATCTACGAACACTCCGAGACCTGGGTGTGGCCGACCGGTGAGCGTGCCGACCTGCCGTTCGTCTCGGTGCACCGGGTCGATCGCGGCAAGGTTTCGTTGTGGAAGGACTACTGGAACTTCGACACCTTGACCTCCGCCGCGCCGTCGACCTGGCTGGAGGATTTCGCCGCCGCCGACATGTCGTGGATCTACGACGCGACGGCCGAACTCAGCGCCCGCAGCGGCCGCTGACCGTCCGGCGCGGCACAGTCGATTGTGCCGCGCCGGTCAGTCCTCGGCGAGCAGGCCCCGGCAGCGCTGGATCAGCTGGGTACGCAGCCCGGTGGCGCGGGCGGCGAGATCGGACTGGGCGCGTACGTAATCCGCACGGCCGCCGGGAGTTTCGATCGCGATCGGCGAGTATCCGAAATCCGTCAGATCGTACGGGCTGGCGCGCATGTCGATCTCGCGGGCATCGCAGGCCAGGGCGAAACAGTCCAGCAGCAGTTCGGAGTCGATCAGGGGGATCAGTTTGAAGGCCCACTTGTACAGATCCATGCCCGCGTGCAAGCAGCCCGGCTGTTCCCGGCGGATCTGATCGTCGCGGGTCAGCGGCTCGATATTGCGGGGTGCGGCGTCGGGGGTGAAGAAGCGGAACGCGTCGAAATGAGTGCAGCGCAACGACATCGACTCGACCACCGCGTCGGTTCCGGTGCGGCCCAGGCGCAGGGGAACCTGCTGGTGGCGGACCTCGTCACTGTGATAGACCATCGCCCATTCGTGCAGCCCGAAGCAGGACAGCTGGGGCGGGCGGGTAGCCGTGGCCGCCAGCAGTTCCGTCACGAACGTCACGGTGTCGCGGCGGCGATCCAGAAACGCCGGATCCGCGGTGCAGACCGGGCCGGTGGCAGCGTCCACCTCGATCCGGTGATACCCCCGCCGGTCCACGTACTCCTCGGAATCCTGCAGTGCCACACCGAATCCCGGATGCCAGCGCCGCAACTGCGCCGGCTTGTGCCCGTAATAGGTGAACAGGAAGTCGATCACCGGATGCTTACGGCCGTCCGCGCGTCGGCGCAGATACGGACCGGCGAGTTCGTCGACCCGGTCCCGGTGCGCCCGCGCCCGCACCTGCCACTGTCGGCGGGTCAGGATGCGAGTACGGACCGGGGCCGGGGTGCTCATTCGGCCACCCGGTGCGTGGCGTCGCGCACCGTTCCGACGAACTCTTCGACCAGATCCTCGAGTGCCACGATGCCGACGGTGTTTCCACGGCTGTCGATCACGCGGCCCAGATGACTGTTGGTGCGGCGCAGCCGGGCCAGCGCCTCGTAGAGCGCGGTACCCATGCTCAGCGTCGGCAACGGCCGGATATCGGTGCGCGGGATCGGCGTCGCGGGGCCGGCCGCATCGTCGGCCACCTTGTCCAGCACATCCTTGACGTGCAGATAGCCCACCAGTGAGCCGTCCGACGCGCGCACCGGATAGCGGGAGAAGCCGGTCTCGGCCACCGCGGATTCGATGTCCCCGAGAGTGGTGCCGTCTCCGCGCAAGGGCACGCACCGGGTCGTGGACAGCGCCACCATGACATCGGCGACGATCCGGTCGGTGGTGCCCAGCGCCTGGGTGAGCCGGCGGTGCTCCTCCTCGTCGATGAGCCCCTCGGACCGGGATTCGCCGATCATCTCCGCGAGTTCCACCGACGACACCGTGGCATCGATCTCGTCCTTCGGCTCGACCCGCAACGCGCGCAAGGTGAGATTGGCCGCGAGGTTGTAGAGACCGATGAGCGGCCGGGCCAGGCGCAGCCACCACAGCATGATCGGAACCAGCAGCAGCGCCACCCGTTCCGGTCCGGCCAGTGCGATGTTCTTCGGGATCATCTCGCCCATGAGCATGTGCAGGATCACCACCAGACCCAGCGCCAGCGCGAAGCCGACCGGGTGCAGCAGCTCGTCCGGCACGCCCACGATATCGAAGGGACGCTCGAGCAGATGAGCGATCGCGGGCTCGCCGATCCGGCCCAGCAGCAAGGAGCAGATGGTGATGCCCAGCTGGGCGGCGGCCAGCATCATCGACAGGTGCTCGGCCGCCCCGATGACGGTGTTGGCGCCTCGCTTACCCTGCGCGGCAAGAGTTTCCAGGCGGTCCCGGCGTGCGGATATGAGTGCGAACTCGGCGCCCACGAAGAACGCGTTCGCGCCCAGGAGCACGATGGTCAGCAACAGACCGAACAGATCACCCATGGCTGAGCTCCCACGTCGTCACCGCGTCGGCGTCCACCGGCTGCAACAGCACCCGGTCGATCCGCCGTCCGTCCATTCGCTCCACTCGCGCCAGCCAGCCGCCGTGGGTATGGGGCGCCAGGGTGTGCGTGGCGTCGGTGATCGGCAGGACCACCTCGTCGCCCGTCACCGGAATACGGCCGAGGGTGGTCAGCACGAGCCCGCCCAGGGTGTCGTACTCGCCCTCGGGTGCCCAGTAGCCGGTGGCCCGCGACACCTCGTCGATGCGCAGCAGGCCCGAGCAGTTCCAGCCCAGCGCCGTGCGGCGCACGTCGAGTTCCTCCTCGTCGTGTTCGTCGCGAACATCGCCGAGGATCTCCTCGATGATGTCCTCCATGGTCACCAGCCCCGCGGTGCCGCCGTATTCGTCGACCACCAGGGCCAGCTGCATACCGTCGGCGCGTACCCGCTCCAGCACGGTGTCACCGTCGAGGCTGGCCGGCACGATCGGGACCGGCCGCGCGATCGAGGACAGCGCGATGGTGGCACGCTGCCCGGCCGGATACAGGAAGGCCTGTTTGACGTGCACGATGCCGAGTGTGTTGTCCAGATCGCCGTCGATGACGGGGAAGCGGGACACGCCGGTGCGGTTGGCGGCGGCGATCAGATCGGCGATGGTGTCGCCCTGGTCCAGGGTTTCGATCTTCACCCGCGGGGTCATCAGATCCTCGGCGCTGCGCTCACCGAACAGCAGCGAGCGGTCGACGACCAGCGCGGTGCGCTGATCGAGCGAACCGCGCAGCGCGGAGGTGCGGACCAGCGATCCCAGCTCCTGCGGGGAGCGTGCCGACCGCAGTTCCTCGGCCGGTTCGATCCCGAGTCGCCGCACCGCCCAGTTCGCGGCGCCGTTGAGCAGTTTGATCAGCCAGGAGAAGACCGTGGTGAACACGATCATCGGTCCCGCGGTCCAGCGTGCGGTGCCCAGCGGCTCCGCGATCGCGATGTTCTTGGGGACCAGTTCGCCATAGGTCATCGACAGCGAGGTCGCCAGCACCAGCGCGATGACCAGTGAGATGCCCTGTGCGGTACCGGTGCTCGCGCCGAGTGCGGTGCAGATCGGCTCGATCAGCCGGGCCAGCACCGGTTCGGCGATATAGCCGGTGACCAGGGTGGTGATGGTGATGCCGAGCTGGGCGCCCGACAGCTGGAACGACAGCGTGCGGTGTGCGTGGCGGACCTGGCGGGCGCGGCGGTCACCCTCGCGGGCATGTGCCTCGACGGTGCTGCGCTCGAGCGCGGTGAGGGAGAACTCCGCGGCGACGAAGACGGCCGTGCCCGCGGTGAGTGCGATGAATCCGAGCAGGCTGACGACGGTGAGCACGATGGTCATGGCCGGCACCGCCCGCCGGATAACGGAGGATCTGCGGAGATGGAGTCGCCGGGTTGGTCACCCGGCTCGGTAGAGGAGCCCTCCTGTGTGGCGCCCTCGGACGCGGGTGACAACTGGTTCCTTTCGCAGTGGACGAGCCGAAACAATACTCGATGCCGAACGGCGCGGACGTGCCCCGCCGATCGGCAAACCCTATGTTACCGGGCCACGGTGCCCGGTTCATCGTCGCGGCGCGTCGCAGGCTCGGAAGCGCGCGCGGCCCTCCCCGCGATCACCAGCCCGAAGGCAGCGGCCGTCCCTCCGCGAAACCGGCGGCCGACTGCACCCCCAGCACCGCGTTGTCGTGCAGTTCGGTGAGGGTCCGGGCACCGGCGTAGGTGCACGCGCTGCGGACGCCGGAGCAGATGTGATCGATCAGGTCCTCGACACCGGGGCGTTCGGGGTCCAGCCGCATCCGCGAGGTGGAGATCCCCTCCTCGAACAGCGCCTTGCGGGCCCGGTCGAAGCCGCTGTCGGCGGCGGTGCGGGCGGCCACCGCGCGCTTGGAGGCCATGCCGAAGCTCTCCTTGTAGGCGTTGCCGTCGCGGTCGACCCGGAGGTCGCCGGGGGATTCGTAGGTGCCGGCGAACCAGGAGCCGATCATCACGTTCGACGCGCCGGCGGCCAGTGCGAGTGCCACATCGCGCGGATGCCGCACACCGCCGTCCGCCCAGATGTGCACGCCCAGATCCTTTGCCGCGGCGGCACACTCGGCGACCGCGGAGAACTGCGGGCGGCCCACGCCGGTCATCATGCGCGTGGTGCACATGGCGCCGGGACCCACTCCGACCTTGATGATGTCGGCGCCGGCCTCGGCCAGATCACGGGTGCCCGCCGCGGAGACCACATTGCCCGCCACCAGGGGGACCCCGAGCTTCAGATCGGCCACCGCGCGCAGCGCCTCGAGCATCTTCACCTGGTGGCCGTGCGCGGTGTCGATGACCAGCACATCGGCGCCGGCGTCGACGAGTGCCTTCGCCTTGGCCGGAATGTCGCCGTTGACGCCGACGGCGGCGGCGACACGCAACGCTCCGGCGCCGTCGACCGCGGGCGTGTAGATGTCGGCGCGTACCGTGCCGGTGCGGGTCATGACACCCGCGAGCGAACCGTCGGCGTGGACCAGGACCGCGAGCGTGGCGTGGTGAGCGGATTCGAGCAGATCGAAGATCTCGCGCGGGGAGGCGGTGGCCTGGGCGCAGACGAAATCGGCGTCGGCGATCGTGCGCAGCCGCGCGAACCGGTCGACGTCGGCGCAGGCGGCCTCGGTGACGACACCGACCGGCTTGTCGCCCTCGATGACGACCACGGCCCGGTGGGCGCGTTTGTGGATCAGCGCCAGCGCGTCCGACACCGAGTGGTCGGGCCCGAGCGTGACCGGGGTGTCGGCGGTCAGTGACCGGCTCTTGACGAACGCGATGGTGTCCGCGGCGGCGGGGATGGGCAGATCCTGGGGCAGCACCACGATGCCACCGCGGCGCGCGACCGTTTCGGCCATCCGCCGCCCGGCGACGGCGGTCATGTTGGCCACCACGATCGGGATGGTGGTGCCGGTCCCATCGGTGGTGGACAGGTCCACATCGAACCGTGACGACACATCGGTGCGATGGGGTACGAGGAAGAGATCGTCGTAGGTGAGGTCGTACGGCGGCGTGTGTCCTGGAAGAAACTGCACTCCGGCCATTGTAGGGGAATCGATCATGATGGAGGGTGAGCATGAGAAGACCGACGCCGAAAGGATCGTTCATGCCACGTATCGCGACCGCCACCGTGATCGACCGGGCGGCACTGCTCGAGTTCGTCACGCCGCGTCACCGCGGCGTCCTGGTCACCACCCGGGCCGACGGCAGCGCGCAGATGTCGCCGGTGACCTGTGGCGTCGACCAGGAGGGCCGGATCGTGATCTCCACCTATCCCGGCCGGGCCAAGGCACGCAACATCCGGCAGCGGCCGCAGGTGTCGATCTGCGTGCTGTCCGACGAGTGGGACGGCCCCTATGTCCAGATCGATGGGCGCGCAGCGGTTTTCGACATGCCGGAAGCCCTCGACGGGCTCGTGGACTACTACCGCGGCATCGCGGGCGAGCATCCGGATTGGGAGGAGTACCGCGCGGCGATGGCGCGGCAGGACAAGTCGTTGATCCGCATCGATGTCGAGCGCTGGGGTCCGGTCGCGACCGGTGGCTTCCCGCCCGGCCGGACGGACTAGGCCGCTGCCGGTCAGAGGCGGCTGGTGCCGGCGTCCGGTGCCGTCCGATCGCGGTGCCACAGGCGCCGCCACCACCCTCGCCGCGCTCGATGGCCGCCCGGTTGCCGTGTGGTGGAGGTGGTTTCGCCGCGCCGACGGGCGGGTGCGGATGTGCGCCGGATCGCGCGCCAGCTGTCGAGAACCTCGTCGGTGTGCACCGGGGCCACCCGGACCTGGGGTCCGTGCGGCATCCGGATCCATTCCACGATGCGGGCATTGAGATCGGCGACGTAGGCGCGGACCTCGGCCTCGGAGTTCATCGCGGCCACGGTGTCGGGTAGTCGTTCCAGATCGCGTCGCAGCACGAGGGAGGCGGGCAGCAGGCCCTCGCCGCCGACCCCTTCGCGGCGGAGCAGATCTCGCAGCCACCAGTTCTCGTCGTACGGTTCGCCCATGCCGGGCAGCGGTTTGCCGGTACCGGCCAGATCGTCGAATTCGCCACGCTCGCTCGCCTCCCGGATCTGCTTGTCGATCCAGGACTCGAAACCCATGCCGGCCGGTTTGCGTTCGGTCATCCATGCCTCCCGAATCGTCGGCGTCGCTGTCGAGTCTAGTGGTGGGACGAAACGGACATCCCGGTTGGCGGAGCGCATGTGCGGACGTCGAATGCCGGACGCGTTTCCGGCCGATACGGGTAGTGGCTCGAAACCTGTTCGCGCGCGGACATGTTCGGGGATCGGCGAGGAAGTTGCCGCGATGTGCCGAATCCTGCTCCCGGCCGCGGGCGCCGCCCCGGCCCGCTCAGTTTGCTCGACGCTTGCTGCGGCGCGCGGGAGTATGTGGTCTGCGGGACTGTGCCCGCGGATTCCCGGGTGTGTCGGGTGCCGCAGTGGGGGCGGCGATCGGATTCGCCGCCGGGCGGCCGGTGGGCCGACGTGCTCCGGTGATCGCGATGAGCGCCGGGTCGCCGGGGCGCACGCGTGATTCGCGCGCGGGGACGCCGGCGGCGCGCAGGACGGCGGCGGCGTCGTCACCCGCGTCGGTGACGACCGTGACGACCGTGCCGGAGGCGCCCGCTCGGCCGGTGCGCCCGGAGCGGTGCAGGTAATCCTTCGCATCCGCGGCCGGGTCGGCGTGCACCACCAGGGTGATGTCGTCGACGTGGATACCGCGCGCGGCCACATCGGTGGCGACCAGCACCGGTGCGCTGCCGTCGCTGAAGGCGGCGAGGGTGCGGATCCGCTGGTTCTGGGTGAGTCCACCGTGCAGAACCACCGCGGCGACACCGGATTCACGCAGCCGCCGTGCCAGCTTGTCCGCGCCGTACTGGGTACGCGCGAACAGCAGGGTGCGGCCGGGGCGGGCGGCGATCTCGGTGATCACCGCCCGTTTGTCGGCGGCGCGCACGCGCAGCAGGTGGTGGGCGACGCTCTCGGGATGCGCCGGCGCGGGGGTGCGGCCGCCGGTATCGGCCTGTGCGCCATCGCCTTCGGCGGTCGCCGGAGTAACCGCGGCCTCGGCGCCGGCGGGTTCGCCCGGCCCGGTGCCGACATCGTGGCGGACGGGGTCGTCGAGGTAGTCGCGGACGAGCGCGTCGACGGCCTCGTCGAGCGTGGCGGAGAACAGCAGATGCCGGCAGTCGGCGGGCAACAGGTCGAGCACCGCGCGCACCTGATCGATGAAGCCGAGCTGGGCCATGTGGTCGGCCTCGTCGATCGCGACCGTCGCGACCGCGTCCAGCGCGAGCGCGCCCTGGCCGATCAGGTCGGTGAGCCGGCCCGGCGTGGCGACCAGCAGATCCACCCCGCGGCCCAGGCGATCGGCCTGCCGCTTGATCGGTATTCCGCCGACCGCCGCGGCGACCCGCAGGCCGAGGGCCACCGCCGGATCGTCGAGTGTCGCCTCGATCTGCAACGCGAGTTCGCGGGTCGGCGCCAGCACCAGTGCGCGCGGACGGCGCGGGGCCGAGGCGCCGCGCCGCAGCCGCATCAGCATCGGCAGGCCGAAGGCGAGGGTCTTGCCGGAGCCGGTGGCCGCACGGCCCAGGACATCTCGTCCGGCCACGACATCCGGAATCGTCGCCGTCTGGATGGGGAACGCGGTCTCGACACCGGCCCGCCGCAACGCCTGCACGAGTTCGACGGGAAGGCCGAGGGCGGCGAAGCCGGGGCCCTTGCGACCGGCTTCAGGCACGAAGCAGCCGGTTCAATTCGACCAGCCACGGAATCGCGACGGCGAGTGTGGGAACGACGAGAATCGCCGTGGCCGTGACATAGGCCGCGGTCGCGACGCGCAGATCACCGAGGGGTCCGGCCAGGCGCTGGATCCGGATCAGCGTGGTGGGCCCGCCGGCGGCCATGGCGCCTTGCGGCGCGGTGGAGTTCGAGCAGGTGACCAGCGCGCGGGCGAGCGGAGTCGGTCCGGTGACCTTCACCGCGGAGTCGTCGGCGAGCAGTTCGATCAGCAGTTTCACCGAATCCAGTGCGGATTTGCTGCGTACCACGCGCGGGAAGGCCTCGTGTGCGGCGGTGAACGCCTCGAGGACGAGATCGTGACGCGCCCGCAGATGGGAACGTTCGTGGCTGACGATCGCGGTGAGCTCGGTCTTCGACAGATTCGCGAAGGTTCCCTGGCTGAGCACCACCCGCCGGCGCAGACCCGGCAGGCAGTAGGCGATCGGCTCGGCGGCGGCGAGGACCCGGATGTCGGCGGCGCGGGCGACCGCCGGAGGGGATGCCGCGATCAGTTCACCGTGCGCGTCCTCGCCCTGATCGAGCAGGTCGACCAGCATGCGATGACGGGCGCGCCGCCGTCGGGTGTGCACGCCCACGCGGACCACCGCGTACATCAGTCGCGCGCCGACCAGCAGGGTGAGGGCGAAGACCACCACGTAGACCAGCCACACGGCGAGCCCGAGGGCATTGATCTCCTTGGTGGGGGAGGTGGTGGGACGGCCGTCGGGGCCCGGGACCAGCAGCAGGCTCGCGATGGCGAGGCCGGAGCCGAAGGCCGACAGCACGGCCGCCAAGGCGACGGCCTGCCACAGCACCAGTGCCGCGCGCGGTGTCCGATAGGTCCAGGTGGCTCGGCCGAGCAGCGCGGGGACCGGTCCCGCGAGAAGCAAGGCGAGACCGGCGAAGACCGGCGCTGTTGCGTTCATACTCAGCTCACTGCGTTGTGGGGGCCAGGGCCCGAGATCGCGGCGGCGGAGAACGCCGTGCAGCTATTGCGGCGGGGCGACTCCGTTGTCGTCGGACGCGGGGTTCTCGTCATCGGAGGGGTTGCGCGCGGCCTCGGTTGCTTCGAGCTTAGCGAGTGCGTCACGGAGTGCGGCAGCCTCATCCTTTCCGACCTGTTCGACGAAGTGCACCAGGGCCGCACGCCGGGAGCCGACCTCGTCGGCCTGCTGCAGCGCATCGAACATCAGACTGGCCACGAGTTCGTCGCGCGTGTGCACGGGGGCGTACCGATGTGCGCGGTCGTCGCGCTGCTGGACGACCAGATTCTTCTTCGCCAGACGTTGTAGCACCGTCATCACCGTGGTGTAGGCGAGCTCGCGGCGTGCGGCGAGGGCTTCGTGGACCTGCCGGACCGTCTGCGGTTCATCGGTCGACCACAACTGGTCCATGACCGCTTTCTCGAGTTCACCAAGACCTGCCATCCCTCAAGCTTACGGAGGCAACGACACAAATGCGTACTACAGATCGTCGTAACCGGTCGGTAGCTGTGTGGGATTTTTCATAGCCCAGGTCGGGAACTTGTTTCCAAGTCCGCCGGACGGGGTCCGCCCACCGCGCCGATGACATGACGGGCGCCGATGGGCACGATCATCGGCCGCTGTGAGACCGGATCGGTGTGCACTTCGGCCCGCAGGCCGAACACGGTGTCCAGCAACTCGGTGTCGATGACCTCACCGGGGGCTCCGGCGGCGACGATCCGGCCCTCGCGCATGACGATCAAGTGGTCGCTGTAGCGGATGGCGAGATTCAGATCGTGCAGCACCATCACCACCGTGCGGCCCAGATCCTCGTGCAGCCGGTCGACCAGGTCCAGGACCTCGAGCGAATGGGCCAGATCCAGGTAGGTGGTGGGTTCGTCGAGCAGCAGGATGTCGGTGCCCTGGGCCAGTGCCATGGAGATCCAGGCCCGCTGGCGCTGTCCGCCGGACAGTTCGTCGAGGGTGCGGTCGGCCAGATCGGAGACGCCGGTCTGGGCCAGGGCGTGGGCGACCTCGGTTTCGTCGTCGGTCGACCACTGCCGCAGCCACGACTGATGCGGATGCCGTCCGCGGGCGACCAGATCGGCCACCGTGAGCCCCTCGGGGGCGACCGGGGTCTGCGGCAGCATGCCGACGACGCGTGCCACATCGCGGGTCTTCATGGTGGCGATCGCCTTGCCGTCCAGCAGGACCCGGCCCGCGGTCGGGCGCAGCAGCCGGCCCAGTCCGCGCAGCAGCGTGGACTTACCGCAGCCGTTGGGCCCGATGATGGTGGTGACCAGGCCGGGCGCGATATCGACGCTGAGCCCGTCGACGATGACCCGCCCGCCGTAGCCGAGGGTGATGTCGTCGGCGGTGAGCCGGTGTGCGGTGTCGGTGCCGGGCCGATCGCCGGATTCGGTGCTCCGGTGCGGGGTTCGAGTGGTCACAGGGTCGCCTTCCGGTTCACGCGTATCAGCAGCAACAGCAGGAACGGGCCGCCGAAGGCGGCGGTGACCAGACCGACCGGCAGATCGACGGGCACCACGGTGCGGGCCGCGACATCGGCGGCGATGACGATCAGGGCACCGGTCAGTGCCGAGCCGATGACCGGTTCACCCGGCGTGCGCAGGATCCGGCGCGCGATCTGCGGCGCCGCCAGCCCGACGAAGGCCAGCGGCCCGACCGCGGCGGTGGCCAGCGCCGCCGCCGTCACCGCGGCACCGATCAGCAGCATCTGCTGGGTCTGGACTCGTACGCCGAGTGCGCGGGTGGTGTCGGATCCGAAGCGCATCGCCGCCAGGGTGCGGACCGATCCCGCGGCGACGACCACCACGACCGCCAGACCGGCCGCGGCGGCCCAGGTCCGGGTCCAGTCGGCACCGTTGAGCGATCCGGTGAGCCACAATTGGGCACGCGAGGCGTCGGTGAGACTCGCGCGGGTGATCAGCCAGTTGATGCCGGCCAGCAGAAAGGCGTTGACGCCGATACCGATCAGGATGAATCGCATCCCGCCGACGCCGGTGTCGCCCGCGCCGCGCCGGCCCAGTGCCAGGATGGCGATCAGCGCCGCGGTGATCAGCCCGCCGGCCAGCGCGGCGAGCGGAACGCCGAGTGCGGCAACGATTCCGGTGGCGGTCCCGCCCGCACCGACGAATACCGCGACAGCGGCGAAGCTCGCGCCCGAGGTGATTCCCAGGACGTCCGGGCTGGCGAGCGGATTGTGCAGGATGGATTGGGTGATGGCCCCGGCGATACCCAGGGCGGCCCCGGCGATCAGCGCGGTGACCGCGCGGGGCAGCCGCGACTGGGTGACGACGTAACGCTGGGAGCGGGTGCCGCCGCCGGTGAGCACGTCCACCACGCGGCCGATCGGAATGTGGTAATCGCCGACCGAGATGTCGACCGCGAACAGCACCACGATCGCGACGACGATGGCCACGAGGGTGAGCAGAACCGACATTCGCAGCACCGCAGACATACCGGCGATGCGGACGGCCGGGAGCACCCGTGCCGGCGTCGCGGTGGATGTGGTGTCGGTGCCGATATCGCCGCGGGTGTTCACAGTTCGGCCACCTTCCGCCGGCGCACCAGTGCGACGAAGCAGGGTGCCCCGACCGCCGCCAGGACGATTCCGGCCTGCAGTTCACCGGGTGGTGCGATCACCCGGCCGACGATATCGGCGAGCAGCAGCACGATCGCCCCGAGCAGTGCCGAATACGGGATCAGCCAGCGGTGATCGGGGCCGGTGATCATCCGGCCGAGATGCGGAACCATGAGTCCGAGAAAGGAAATCGGCCCGACCGCGGCGGTGGCCGCACCGGTCAGCAACACCACCGCGACGAGCCCCACCGCACGGTTGCGGGCGATGTTCACCCCCAGTCCGCGTGCCACATCCTCGCCGAGCCCGATCGCGTTCAGTCCGGGCGCGGCCACGGTCGCGAGCACGGCCCCGGCCACGATGAACGGTGCGATCTGCCCGGCCACCGAGGTCTCGTGGCCGGCCGGTGTGCCGACCACCCAGAACCGGTAGGTGTCCAGTGCCGCGGGATCGAGCAGGATCACCGCGTTGGTCAGTGCCTGTAGCAGTGCGGTGACCGCCGCGCCCGCCAGGACCAGTGTCAGCGGCGTGGATCGGCCGCTACCGGTCGCCGACGCCGCGAACACCACGACACCGGCCACCAGCGCGCCCGCGAACGCGAGCCAGATGTATTGACTCGGTTGGGTGAGCGCGAACAGGTGGATGCCCAGGGCCGCCAGGAATGCCGCACCGGCGTTGAGTCCGAGCAGGCCGGCGTCGGCGAGCGGATTGCGGGTGTAGCCCTGGATCAGCGCGCCGGCCATACCGAGTGCGGCACCGGTGAGCAGGGCCAGAATCGTTCGGGGCAGGCGCAATTCGCGCACGATCTGCGCGGCCTGGCCGTCGGCGGGGCAGGTGAACGGCAGTCCGCCCGGGCAGGTCACGGCCTGCCACACGGTGGCGGGCGACACCGATTTCGCGCCGACGGCCAGGCCGGCGACAACGGCGATCAGCAATACCCCGGCGAGGAGTGCCAGGCCGCCCGCGCGGCGGCGGGAGGTGGTAACTGGGGCGGACACGACGGCGGGTTACTCCTGGGTGACGCTTCTCATGATGGTCGGACGCTGGCTCATTAAGTCTGGTAAGCCTAACCTATCTTTCATTGTCGACCGTAATGCCGAGCGTTGAGGGGGTTCGATGTCCGAACCAGTGACGATATTCCCGGATCGCCGGGTGGAGCCGGCCTTCGAGCGGATCTGTGTGCGGCTGCGCGCGCTGCAACCAGGACACCCGCGGGTGTATGCGACGGCGGCGATGGCCGAGCAGGGTCGCCGGCGCTGGTGGCGCCTGGCCGACGGCGTCCGGGAAGGGCGCATCGAGTTGATGTACCGGCGCCATGCCGCGGAGATGATCAATCCCGATACCGCGGCCGAGGTGGTGGCCACCGCGCTGATCCATGCCGTGGTCGGCCGGGTCGTGGCGCTGGTGGTCTGTGACAACCGGGCCTGGGATCCGGGTCTCGAGAATCTCTGGGTGCACACCGACAACGACGGTGGCCTGGACTGGGCGGGATTGTCGGACACCACGATTCGCGTCGTCGCGGGTGATCCGCTGGCCGGGCGTCCGGGTGTGGTCACGCTGCCGTGCGACCGGGCGTTGGACGTCTGGCTGGCGCACCGTTGCGATGCGGCGCTGACCCTGGTGTGCGACAGCCTGTTTCGCTGTGCGGGGCTGGGACGGGCGCGCTTCTGGGGTCTGGTGGGCGAGGCGGTCGTCGGTGCCGCCACCTATGTTCCCGAACTCGCCCGGACCGGGTCCGATCGCGGCACCGAACGAGGGCAGGCGGTGCTGGCCGCACTGGCCGATCGTGGATTGCCGGTACGTCGGTCTTGCTTAGTTAGGTAAGCCTGGCCTACACTCTGAATCGGCGTCAGGATCGAGCGTGAGTCCCGAGGGCTGCGGTCGACTCCCCGATCCACTGCCCGCGGCGGGCCCTTTGTCACGGAGGGCCCGCCGCGTTGTTCTTTTCCGGCCGGCGCCGTCGAATCTGTCCGTCTCGCAGCGAGACCCATCATGGACGAGCGAATGCCCGGCCCTTCCCGCCTCCGGGAAGGGCCGGGCATTCGGCCCGCTATCGGCGCAGCGGCCTACCGGATCAGTGCGTGGCGGCGAACCCGGTGCGCAGATCGGCGAGGATGTCCTCGATCCCTTCGATACCGACGGCCAGACGCACCAGGCCAGGCGTCACACCCGCCGCGAGCTGCTCCTCGGGAGTCAGCTGTGAATGTGTGGTCGAGGCGGGGTGAATGACCAGCGAGCGCACATCGCCGATATTGGCGACGTGGCTGTGCAGGGTCAGCGCGTCGACGAACCTCTTGCCCGCGTCCACACCGCCGGCCAGTTCGAAGCCGACGATCGCGCCGGTGCCCCTGGGTGCCAGCTCCCGGCCGCGCTCGTACCACGGCGAGGACGGCAGGCCCGCGTAGAACACCGTGGTGACCTCGGGCTGCTCGGTGAGGAATTCGGCGACGGCCTGCGCGTTGGCGACGTGCCGCTCCACCCGCAGGCTCAGCGTCTCCAGGCCCTGGCCGATCAGGAAGGCGTTGAACGGTGCGACGGCCGCGCCCAGGTCGCGCAGCAACTGCACCCGGGCCTTGAGCGCGTACGCCGGAGCGCCCAGATCGGCGAACACGGCACCGTGGTAGCTGGGGTCGGGAGTGGTGAAACCGGGGAAGCGCGCATTGCCCTGTGCGTCGGTGACCGTCCAGTCGAAGGTGCCACCGTCGACGATCACGCCCGCGATGGCCGCACCGTGCCCGCCCAGGTACTTCGTCGCCGAATGTACGACGATGTCGGCGCCGTGGCGCAGTGGCTGAATCAGGTAGGGCGTCGGGACGGTGTTGTCCACGATCAACGGCACGCCCGCGTCGTGGGCGACCGCCGACAGGCCCGCCAGATCCAGGATGTGGTTCTGCGGGTTGGACACCGTCTCGCCGTAGAGCGCCTTGGTGTTCGGCCGGATCGCGGCGCGCCACTGGTCCAGATCGTCGGGATCCTCGACGAACGACACCTCGATGCCCAGCTTCGGCAGCGTGTAGTGGAACAGGTTGTAGGTGCCGCCGTAGAGCTTCGGGCTCGACACGATGTGATCACCGGCGCCGGCGATATTGAGGATCGCGAAGGTCTCCGCCGCCTGCCCCGAGGCCAGCAGCAGTGCCGCCACACCACCTTCGAGGGCGGCGATGCGCTGCTCGACCGCGTCCTGGGTGGGGTTCATGATCCGGGTGTAGATGTTGCCCGGCTCGGCCAGGCCGAACAGCGCCGCCGCGTGATCGGTGTCGCGGAAGGTGTAGGAGGTGGTCTGGTAGATCGGCAGTGCGCGGGCGTTGGTGGCGCCGTCGGGAACCTGGCCGACATGGACCTGTTTGGTCTCGAAGCTCCAGTTCTGCGCCGGGTCGGTCTGCTCGACGGAGTCGGTCATGGGTTTCAGCTCCAAAGGGTGTTCGTCGGGGATGGAATGGTCGAGCACGAGGCGGCCGGGTGGTCGCCTCGGGATGCCCGGTTCGCGGCTGCGATCAGGCGGATATTACGGAGTCCTGCGGGTCCGATATGACCAGTGTCGTCCGAACCGGGGTCTGTCCGGTGGAAATATCGAGAACCGGGCAGTGGGCATCGACGGCGGCCTGTAGTTCGGCGTAGCGCGCGGCCGACTCCGGGCCCTGGATGCGCACGTTCACGCGCACCTGCTCGAATCCGGCACGCACGGTGTCGTCGAGTCCGAAGAATCCGCGCACGTCGAGATCTCCCTCGGCGTCGATGCGCAGATCCTCGACGGTGATGCCGAGTCGCTGAGCCCAGAACCGGTAGGTCACCACCTGACAGGAGATCAGCGCCGCGAGATAGAACTCGACCGGATTGGGTGCGGTCCCCGCTCCGCCGAGCGCCGCCGGTTCGTCGACCCGGACCGTGTGGGTGCCGGCCGTGACGGCGCTGCCGACCGTGCCCTCGGGGACTCCCGCGGCGGCGAACAGAACCTGTGCCTTCGCCGCGTCGCCCGCGATCGCCCGGGCGGTGGCGTCGACGATGTCGTTGAGCGCAGTGGCCGATTCGGCTGTCATGGCCGCCACCGTAGATCCGTGACCGATCGGCGACGAGGGTTGCGCTCGCTGTGATCGCAACGCTGGACCTTCTCGGGAAATGTGTATGGCGTTCCGGTGCAACATATTTCGTCGCTGGACCGAGATGTGCTGTCCGATCGCCGGTGTGCCGCGGCGCCCGCGCCGCCACCGTGCCGTGGTGCCGCGGGTGCCGATCGGCCGCGGACACCGCCGTACCGGCCGGTACACAGGTGGTGTAAGTGTTCTTCTATGACTGAGCACGACCGGTTCGACGGTGGTTCGCTGGCCGATGTGACGCCCGAGCAGATGACCCGCTACAGCGAGGGGACCTTCTCCGATGTGATCGGGTTGAAGTACACCGAGGTCGGGCCCGATCGCGTCGCGGGTGAATGGGTGGTCTCCCCGCAGCTGCATCAACCGGCGGGCATCGTCAACGGTGGTGTGTACTGCACCGTCATCGAGACGCTGGCCAGTGTCGGCGGCGGCGTCTGGTTCGCCGATCGCGGTCATGTGGTGGGTGTGAACAACAACACCGATTTTCTGCGCGCCGTGCGCGAAGGCGTCCTGCGTGGTGTCGCCACCCCGGTGCATCGCGGCCGGTCCCAGCAGCTGTGGCAGGTCCAGATCACCGATGAGGACGATCGCCTCGTCGCGCGCGGGCAGGTGCGGCTGCAGAATCTCGCCGCGGAGGCACCGGCCAACGGTTAGGTCCGGCGCGCGCGCACAGTACGGCCGTGCCAGAATGTCGACCACGAATTCGTGCCCGGTGACGCTGTGCCGGCCCGATCATCGCGAGGAGTCGAAGTGCGCCTGTCACCGCACGAGCGGGAACGACTCATGCTCAGCTACGCGGCCGAACTGGCGCGGCGGCGGCAGGCGCGCGGGCTGAAGCTCAACCACCCCGAGGCCGTCGCGATCATCACCGACCATGTTCTCGAAGGCGCCCGGGACGGCCGCACCGTCGCGGAGCTGATGTCGTCGGGCCGCACGGTGCTCTCGCGTGACGACGTCATGTCCGGTGTCCCCGAGATGATCAGCGACGTACAGGTGGAGGCCACCTTCCCCGACGGCACGAAACTGGTCACCGTGCACCACCCGATCGGCGCGGACGTGCGCGGCGATGAGTGATACCGGCGGCTCCGGGATCGTGCCCGGGCAATATCTGCTCGCCGCGGATCCGATCGAGATCAATGCCGGCGCGGATCGGGTCGAACTCGAGGTCGTCAACACCGGCGATCGCCCGGTCCAGGTCGGCAGCCACGTGCATTTTCCGCAGGCGAACGCCGCGCTCGAATTCGACCGGGATCGCGCGCACGGCCGGCGTCTCGATATTCCCGCCGGAACCGCGGTGCGTTTCGAACCCGGCCTGCCGCAGCGCATTTCGCTGGTGCCCCTGGGCGGTAGCCGGGAGGTGTACGGCATCGGCCACGCGGCGCCGGGGCCGCTCGGGCCGGTGCGGGCCGGGAATGCTCGTGCCGAGAACGAGGAAGGGCCGGTCGGCCGATGACGGAACTCTCCCGGGCCCGGTACGCGGCGTTGTTCGGACCCACCGTCGGTGATCGGATCCGCCTGGCGGACACCGATCTCGTCGTCGAGATCACCGAGGATCGGTGTGGCGGACCGGGGCGGGCCGGAGACGAGGCCGTCTTCGGGGGCGGCAAGGTGCTGCGAGAATCGATGGGCCAGGCCCGTGCCACCCGCGCCGAAGGCACCCCCGACACCGTGATCACCGGCGCGGTGATCATCGATCACTGGGGAATCATCAAGGCCGACATCGGTATTCGCGACGGCCGGATCGCCGCGATCGGCAAGGCCGGCAATCCCGAGACCATGGACGGCGTGCACCCGGATCTGGTGATCGGCCCGTCGACCGAGATCATCGCCGGTAACGGCCGCATCCTGACCGCTGGTGCGATCGACTGCCACGTGCACTTCATCTGCCCGCAGCTGCTGGACGAGGCGCTCGGCAGCGGTATCACCACCCTGGTCGGCGGCGGCACGGGGCCGGCCGAGGGATCCAAGGCCACCACCGTGACGCCGGGTGCCTGGCATCTGGGACGCATGCTCGAGGCCACCGACGGCTGGCCGGTCAACGTCCTGCTGCTCGGCAAGGGCAACACCGTGCGGCCCGAGGCCATGTGGGAGCAATTGCGCGGCGGCGCGGGCGGTTTCAAGCTGCACGAGGACTGGGGCACCACGCCCGCGGCGATCGATGCCTGCCTCACCGTGGCCGATGCGGCCGGGGTGCAGGTGGCGTTGCATTCGGACACACTCAACGAGGCCGGATTCGTGGAGGACACCCTCGCCGCGATCGCCGGGCGCGCGATCCACTCGTATCACACCGAGGGAGCCGGCGGCGGGCACGCACCCGACATCATCACCGTCGCCGCCCATGCCAACGTGATGCCCAGTTCCACCAATCCGACCCGGCCGCACACGGTCAACACCCTCGACGAACATCTCGACATGCTGATGGTCTGCCACCATCTCAACCCGTCGATCCCGGAGGATCTGGCCTTCGCCGAGAGCCGGATCCGGCCGTCGACGATCGCGGCCGAGGATCTGCTGCACGATCTGGGCGCGATCTCGATGATCGGCTCGGATTCCCAGGCGATGGGGCGCATCGGCGAGGTGGTGATGCGGACCTGGCAGACCGCGCACATGATGAAACGCCGCCGTGGCCCGCTGCCCGGCGATGGTGGCGCCGACAATCACCGGGTGCGGCGCTACATCGCGAAATACACCATCTGCCCGGCGATCACGCACGGGATGGACCACGAGATCGGATCGGTCGAGGTCGGCAAGCTCGCCGATCTGGTGTTGTGGGAGCCCGCCTTCTTCGGGGTGCGCCCGCACGCCGTGCTCAAGGGCGGTGCGATCGCCTGGGCGGCGATGGGTGATGCCAATGCCTCGATTCCGACTCCGCAGCCGGTGCTGCCGCGGCCCATGTTCGGCGCGGCGCCGGTGGTCGCGGCCGGTACGTCGGTGCATTTCGTCTCCCCGCAAGCCGTCGAGGACGGCCTCGCCGAGCGGCTCGCCGTGCGGCGCACGCTGGTGCCGGTGGCCGACGTCCGCCGTCGCACCAAAGCGGATCTGCCTCTCAACGACGCGATGCCCCGGATCGAGGTGGAGCCGGACACCTTCACCGTGCGCATCGACGGTGAGGTGTGGGATCAGCAGCCTGCCACCGAGCTGCCGATGGCGCAGCGGTATTTCCTGTTCTGAGCTGTGCCGTCGCGGTCTCCGCGGAGGCGGCGCGCGGACGCGGGCAACGACGCTGCTGCGGCGTGAGCGCACCGGTGGCACACTGGCGATCATGACGAATGCCGAATGGGGTGCGGTCGATCAGTATCTGGTGGACACTCTGATCGGGGACGGTGATTCCGATGTGGCGCAAGCCAATTCGGACGCCGGTCTGCCCCCGATCGACGTCTCGCCGCCACAGGGGAAGTTCCTGTCGCTGATCGCGCTGTCGGCCGGTGCGCGCCGGGTTCTCGAGATCGGCACGCTCGGTGGATACAGCACCCTGTGGCTGGCTCGGGCGGTCGGTCCGCAGGGCCGGGTGATCACCCTGGAATTCGACCGGCATCACGCCGAGGTCGCCCGCGCCAATCTGGATCGCAAGGGCGTGGGGGAGCGGGTGGAGATCCGGGTCGGTGCCGCACTCGACAGCCTGCCCGCCGTGGCACACGACCATGCCGAGCCGTTCGATCTGGTCTTCATCGATGCCGACAAGAGCAACAACGCCAAGTATGTCGAGTGGGCGCTGCGCCTGACCCGTCCGGGTTCGGTGATCGTGGTCGACAATGTGGTGCGCGGTGGAGCGCTGGTGGACGGCGATGCCGACGATCCGGGCGTGCGTGGCGGGCGCGAGGTGCTGCGCCTGCTGGCCGACGAGCCGCGGGTCGATGCCACCGTGCTGCAGACCGTCGGCAGCAAGGGCTGGGACGGGTTCGCCTACGCGGTGGTGGTCGAATAGCGGAGCCCGCTCGTCGCCGGGCGGGCTCGGCACCGAAGCGTCGCTCAGGGAACCGCGGGTGTGCCGCCCGGTGTCACCGGGAGTCCGGCGGCCTTCCATGCCCGGAAACCGCCGATGAGATCGGTCGCGCGGGTGAGCCCGAGCCGCTGCGCGTCGGCGGCGGCCAGGCTCGAGGCGTAGCCCTCGTTGCAGACGATGATCACGTCGCTGTCCGCGGTCAGGCCGGGCAGCCGATGCGCGCCGGTGGGATCCAGGCGCCACTCCAGGACGATCCGCTCGACGACCACCGAGCCCGGGATCTCACCCTCGGCGAGCCGGTTGGCGTGCGGTCGGATGTCGACGATCAGCGCGCCCGTGGGCAATCGTCGTGCCGCTGCCTCGGGGGTGACCCGGGCCAGCCCGGCGCGTGCGTGCTCGAGCAGATCTTCGGCGCTCATACGTATCGGCTCCTGTCCCGTGCGGCAGCGGTCCCGGGCATCGTCACACACCCCTGAAATCCGACAGCGCCCGGTAGTGGCGAACCGGGCGCAGCGGCGGCGAGTACGCGTGCACCGTGGCGGCCGGGCGGGCACTGCGATTGTGCAACTGGTGGGCGCGCTCGGGTCCGAAGGCGACGGTGTCGCCGGCTCGCCAGCTCGTCGAGCGCACCGGGCCGTTGCCGTGGCTGAAGTCCTCGTCCAGTTCGCCGATCGATACCGTGAACGATCCGGACGCGCCGCCGTGGTCGTGTGGTTCGGTGCCCTGTCCCGGCGTCCACGACAGCAGCCACAGCTCGACACCCATGGTGAGTGCCAGGCGGGTCCACCAGCGCTGGGCGGGATCGAATCGGACGATGTCGAGCAGGGGAGTGGCGAGCTCACTCGCCACCGCGGAGGTCAGCTCGTGCAGCTCCGCGGGGGACCACAGGATGCGGTCCGCGATCACGGCCTCGTGTAGTAACGCCATATCGAGGTCTGGATGAATGTCCTTGGCGTGCTCGATATTCACTGGCGAAGCCGTGGTCACACTACTCCCTCGGTGTCGGTCGATGAGGTGCCGCGCGCCGCGGCCGCACGAATTCTGCGCCACCGCGGCAGGTTTGTGACCCCTCACGCTCAGCGTGAGCAAAACTCCGCCGGAGTCGTTGGGCGGCAGCCGGTTCCGGCCGCACTCACCGCCGGGCGGCGAATCCGTCGCACATCGCGGTCAGGCCCGAGCGCAACTGGCGCACCGGGTCGAGCAGATCGCCGAGGCCGGTGCCCTCGAGGGGTGCCAGGGCCGGTGGGCTCGGCCAGCGTGGTGTGCCCTCCAGCAGTGCGGTCAGGCCGGAGGGCTCGTCCTCGTCGGCGTCGCGTTCGGCGAGCATGGCGGAGCTGACCTGCTGCAGTGCGATTCCCGCGATATAGCTCCAGACCTCGAGCGCCATCCGGGTGGCCTCGCGCCGATCGTCGGTGAGCTCGGTGAACCCTTCGGTCAGCCAGCCCAGGCAGGTCAGGCTGTGCGGGCCGAAGTTGTAGCGCGGCACCGCGAAGGTGAACAGGACCCACGGGTGCAGCCGGTAGAGATCCCAGTCGATGTCGGCGGCCGCGTGCACCCGCTCGCGCCAGGTCCACCCGGGCTCCGGATCCGGATAGGGGTAACGCCGCGCGACCTCGTCGGTCATCTCGGCCAGCAGGGCCTCCTTGCTGGGGACGTGCCGGTACAGCGACATCGCGCCGACGCCCATGCGCTCGGCGATGCGGCGCATGGACAACGCCTCGATGCCGTCGGCGTCGGCGAGCGCGATGGCCGTGTCGACGATCGCCGCCCGGGTGAGCCGTTCCGGGCCGGATCTGCCGCGGCCGGAGCGCGCGTCGTCGCGAGGGTCCGGATGGGAATCGTCCGGCGCGGGCGGGCGGGAATTGTCCGGCATGAAACTCGCTTTCCTTATGGGTATCCGGATGCGTACACTGTACTCCGGCCACGCGTACGGCGTACGCACGAAGTGAAGGATAGGTGATGGTCGGCATTGATACCTCGGCGGCGGTCCGGTCCGCGCCGATCGCGACTCCCCGGCGGGCCTGGCTCGGTCTGGCGGTGCTGATTCTGCCGGTTCTGCTGGTGTCGATGGACATGTCGGTGCTGTATCTGGCGATGCCGACACTGACCGAACATCTGAACCCGTCGGCGGAACAGCAGCTGTGGATTCTCGATATCTACGGATTCATGATCGCGGGTCTGCTGATCACGATGGGCAACCTCGGTGACCGGATCGGCCGCCGCAACATTCTGCTCGCGGGCGCCGCGGTGTTCGGCCTGGCATCACTGCTGGCCGCCTTCGCCACCGGCGCCGGAATGCTGATCGCGGCCCGCGCGCTGATGGGTGTCGGTGGTGCGACCCTGCTGCCGTCGAGCCTGGCGTTGATCTCCAGCCTGTTCGCCGATCCGCGGGCGCGCGGCACGGCGATCGGGGTGTGGACCGCCTTCTTCGCGGGCGGATCCGCGGTCGGGCCGGTCATCGGCGGGCTGCTGCTGCACAAGTTCTGGTGGGGTTCGATCTTCCTGATCAACACGCCGGTGCTGCTGGTGCTGCTGGCGCTGGGACCGCTGGTCCTGCCCGAGCATCGGTCGTCCGGGCGCGGACCGCTGGATCCGCTGAGTGTGGTCATGTCCATCGGCGGCATCCTGCCGCTGGTGTACGCGATCAAGCGCGCGGCCGCCGAGGGGATCGATGTGGTGTCGGTCGTGCTGGGTCTCGTCGGTATCGCGGTGCTCGTGGTCTTCGTGCGGCGGCAGCGGGTGCTGGCCGAGCCGCTGCTGGATCTGAGCCTGTTCCGGGGTGGCCTGTTCCGGGTGGCGATCGGATCGTCCACGGTCGGCATGATGTCGCTGGCCGGGATGAGCTATCTGACCAGCACCTATCTGCAGACCGTGGCCGGGCGCGACGTGCTGGGCGCGGCGCTGCTGGGCATTCCGGCCGCGATCGCGGTGTTCGTCTGCTCGATGGGTGGTGCGCGGGTGGCGCGATGGCTCGGCACTCGTGGATCGTTCGCTGTGGCGCTGAGTTCGGCCGCGGTGGGCAATCTGATGCTGCTCGGCATCGGTGTCGACGGCGGGATCGGCTGGTATCTGGCCGGATCCACCATCGCGGGACTCGGCTACGGCATCGTGTTCACGCTGGTTTCCGAGGTCGCGGTGTCCTCGGTGCCGGCCGAACGGGCGGGATCGGCGGTCGGTATCTCCGAGACCAGCTTCGAACTGGGCAATGCGCTGGGACTGTCGCTGCTGGGATCGCTGGCCGCGCTGGTCTTCCGCTCCGGCGGGAACTTCGCCGACACCCTGGGCGAGACCATCGTGGAGCACCCCGGTGACGGCGCGGTCGTGCACGCGGCGCAGACCTCGTTCGTGCACGGCATGCACACGGCGGTGGCCGTCGGCGCGGCGCTGCTGATCGCGATGGCGGCCGCTGCGGTGGCGACCTCGTCGCGGCGTCGCTCGCGTGCCGTGGATCCGGCGACCGCGCAGGCCGGTCCGGGCTGACCCCGGGTCCGGCGCGGGTGGCGTCGGCTCGATTGCGGTGCGGCGGTTCCGGCCCGCGGGCCCGGGGCCCGCACATAGAGTTCCGGCTGTGACAGACAGTGTCTCGAGCGCCGCACCGGGCCGTCCGCTGGCCGAGCGGATCGCCACCCGGCTGTTGTATCCGACGACGCGGCCACGTGAGAAGGATCTGCGCGCGGCGGTCTCCGGACGGGTGGTGCTGGTGACCGGTGCGTCGCACGGTATCGGCAAGATCGCCGCCGCCAAACTGGCCGCCGCCGGTGCGGTGGTGGTGATGGTCGCCCGGTCGGGTGACGAACTCGAGGAAGCGGCCGACGCCATCACCATCGCGGGCGGTGTCGCGCACACCTACCGCGTCGACCTCACCGATATGGACGCCGTCGACGAATTGGCGCGAACGGTGCTGGCCACACACGGACGGGTCGACGTGGTGATCAACAACGCCGGTCGCTCGATTCGCCGTTCGATCGACGAATCCTACGACCGCTTCCACGATTTCACCCGCACGATCGATGTCAACTATCTGGGCCCGGTGCGGTTGCTGCTGGCCCTGTTGCCCGCGATGCGCGAGCGCCGGCAGGGACATGTCGTCAACATCTCCACCTGGGGGCTGCGGATGCCGCCCGCTCCGCGCTGGGCGGCCTACGGCGCGTCGAAGGCGGCCTTCGATCAGTGGTTACGGACGGTGGCCACCGAGATCGCCACGGACGCGATCACCACCACCTCGATCTACATGCCCCTGGTGCACACGCGCATGAGCGCACCCACCGATTTCGGTTCGATGCCCGGACTCACCGCCACCGAGGCCGCCGACCTCGTGTGTCACGCGGTCACCGCCAAACCGGTGGAGATCTCGCCGTGGTGGAGCGGCCCGCTGCAGGCGTGGACCGATCTGACCCGCGGACCCGCCCAGCGGCTGATGGCGCGCAGCTTCCGCGCGCGGTAGCCGTCGCATCCGCGACGACGAGCGCCGGTTCCCCGTCCGCGCACAACGTGCGCGGACGGGGAACCGGTTCAGTCCTGCAGAAAGGTCAGCAGATCGGCGTTGAAACGCTCCTTGTCGCCGGGGACCAGCGCGATGCCGTGCGAACCGCCCTCGTAGACGGTCAGGGTCGCGTTCGGGATGATCTTGGCCCCCTTGCGGGCGGTGGCGTCGATCGGTACGACCTGGTCGTCGTCGCCGTGCACGAGCAGGGTCGGCACGTCGAATTTCTGGAGGTCGGCGGTGAAATCGGTGTATCCGAAGGCGTCCACGCAGCGCACCCCGGCCTCGATCGACTCGTGCATGGCCATGAGCCAGAACGCATCCCGATTGCCCTGGGTGGCCTTCGTTCCGGGCCGGTTGGCGCTGAAGAAGCCTTCGGAGGTGTCGCGCCAGAACTGGGAGCGCTCGTTCAGGATGCCCTTCTTGATCTGATCGAAGACCTCGTCGGGCACGCCTTCGGGGTTGTCGGCGGTACGGGCCATCAGTGGTGGGATAGCCGACAGCAACACCGCGGAACGGACCCGTTCGGTGCCGTGGCGGCCGATGTAGCGAGCCAGTTCGCCACCGCCCATGGAATGCGCGACCAGTGTCACATCGCGGAGGTCGAGCTGGGTCAGCAGATCGTTCAGGTCGTCGGCGAAGGTGTCGAAATCGTAGCCGCTCCACGGCTGCGCCGATCGGCCGTGACCGCGGCGATCGTGAGCGATTCCGCGAAATCCATTGTCCGCGACATGTTTCAGCTGATCGTCCCAGGCGTCGGCATTGAGCGGCCAGCCGTGGATGAAGACCACCGGCCGGCCGGATCCCCAGTCCTTGTAGTAGATGTCGACCCCGTCGCGCGTTGTACACACAGGCATGGACGAACCTCCTCTGCGTGCGCCCGCCGGCCTCGGTCGCGGCCGTGAGAACGAGACACGACCTCCAGCGTAAGAGTTGGAACCGAGGCGTTGGGCTACGAATCAATTACTTCAGCAACTTGATAGCTATCACCGGTCAGGGCTCGAGAACCACCTTTCCCGCGGTGGCGCGATCTTCGAGCGCCCGGTGTGCGGCGGCGGCATCGGCGAGGGCGAAGCGGTGCACCGCCGGTCGCAATCGTCCGGACGCCGCTTCGTGCAGGGCGCGGGTCTCGAGGGCGGCGATCCCGCCGCCGCGTTCGAGCATCCGCGGCCCCAGAACCGAGCGTGATGTGATGGCGCGGGCGGCGAGGTGGCCCGGATCGAATTCCAGTGCGGTGTCGCTCCAGCCGAACACCAGGTGGGCGCCGCCCGCTGTGAGCAGATCGACCGCCGCGCGACCGGCCGCGCCGCCGACCCCGTCGAAAACCCAGTGCGCGGGGCGGTCACCGAAACGTGCGCGCACCACCGCCGGCCAGCCGGGATCGGTGTAGTCGAGGGCAGGATCCGCTCCGTTGGCCGCGGCCATGGCGACCTTGTCCGGTCCGCCGGCCAGGCCGACGACGGTGAGTCCGGCCGCACGCAGATATTGCACCAGCAGGGTTCCGATACCGCCCGCCGCGGCCGGAACCACCGCGAGCTGTCCCGGCTCGAGTTCGGCGAACCCGAGAATGCCGAGAGTGGTGCGCCCGGTGCCGATCATCGCCACCGCCGCGGCCGGATCCAACTCGCCCGGAATCCGGTGCAGCCGGTGCGCGTCGGCGACGGCCAGTTCGGCGTACCCACCCGGCGCCGTGCCCAGATGGGTCACGACCGCGGCGCCGAGAAGATCCTCGTCGACGCCCGGGCCGACCAGATCGACGGTCCCGGCGACCTCCCGGCCGGGAATGGTCGGCAACTGCGGCAGGGGATAGGGGCCCGGCAGGCCGCGGCGCAGGTGTGTGTCGACCAGATGAATCCCGGCCGCCGCCACGGTGATCCGGACCTGTCCGGCCGCGGGTAGCGGATCGGGGACCGACTCGTAGCGGAGATTGTCGGCCGGTCCGAATTCGTGCAGGCGTATCGCTTTCATGTCCTCACCCTGCAACCTCAGCCAATGTTGAGGTCAAGGGCCGGAAGCGCGGTCCGGTTCCGCAACGCTGCCCACGCCGCGCAGCAAGGTGTCGACCACGACATCGGCGGCGCGGGCGGGGTCGAGCTCCGGCAGGCTCTCGGCGGCGTTGACCATCAGCTGGGCCAGTAGTGCCGAGACCCAGCCCTCGGGCAGGCCGGGGCGCAGCAGCCCCTCGTCGGTGGCTCGCCGCAGGAAGGTGTCGACCTCGGCGATCAGTGGAGTGCGTCGTTCCCGGATGGCGTCGTCGGCGACCAGCCGGGCCGTCTGCACGGGCCAGCGACGATTCACGGCGACGATCGCCTCGACATACCGGTGCAGCGCGACCGTGACCGGGGCCTCGCGCAACCGGGCGTCTGCGATGGCCTCCTCGACCGCGTCGTAGCGGGCCCGGTACACCGCCGCCAGCAGATCGTCGCGGGAGGCGAAGCGGCGGTAGACGGTACGCCGGTCGACATTCGCGGCCGCGGCGATGGCCGACAGGCTCGCCGACGGATCGTCGGCGAGCAGCCGGGCGCCGGTGGTGAGTACCAGTTCGATATTGCGGGCGGCATCAGCTCTCACAGGGTCAAGATAGCCAATGGAGCAGCAGATAATCCAACAATCGCTGCTTTGCAGTAGCGAATTAAACTATAAGTGCTACAGTGATGACGCACTTAGTGAGAGTTCGGATGTTCGCCGAGAACCTCCGGACCGTCGAACGGAGAACTGAAATGGCCCGAACCTGGCTGATCACCGGTGCGTCGCGCGGCCTGGGCCGCCATGTGGCCGAGGCCGCTCTGGCCGCCGGGGACGCGGTCGTCGCCGGTGCACGTCATCCGGGACAACTCGACGAGCTGCGGCAGCGATACGGCGCGCGCCTGCTGCCGGTCCGGCTCGACGTCACCGACCCGGCGGCTGCCGAGGCTGCCGTGGCCGCCGCCACCGAGGCCTTCGGTTCGCTCGATGTCGTGGTCAACAACGCCGGATACGCCGACAGCGCGCCGATCGAGGAGATGGCCGCCGACGACTTCCGGGCGCAGATCGAAACCAACCTGTTCGGCGTCGTGAACGTCACCCGTGCGGCGTTGCCCGTGCTGCGGAGCCGGCGGTCGGGGACCTTCGTCCAGATCTCCTCGATCGGCGGGCGGGTCGGCGGCTCACCCGGATTGGGCGCGTATCAGACCGCGAAATTCGCGGTGGAGGGTTTCTCGGAGGTGCTCGCGGCCGAGGTGGCGCCGTTCGGCGTCCGGGTCGTCATCGTCGAGCCGGGGGCCTTCCGCACCGAGTGGCAGGGCGCGTCGATGACCATCCACCCCGTCGGTCCCGACTATGCGGCCACCGTCGGCGAGATCCATCGCTTCCGCCGCGAGAACAATGGGTCCCAGCCTGGCGATCCCGCGCGCGCCGCGCGCATCATCGTCGACGTGGTCGACGCCGGCGAACCGCCACGACGGCTGCTGCTGGGCAGCGATGCGCTGGCCGCGGCCCGCGCGGCCGGACAGGTGCGCGCGGACGAAACCGAGAAGTGGGCAGCGGTGAGCGCCGCGGCGGACTTCGCCGCGGCCGGCTGAGCGTGCGGTTCTAGGATCGGAGACCGTGACCGGTCGTGGAGGATGCCCATGAGTCTCGCGATGGTGATGTCGCTCGCCGATTCCCGGCTGCCGATCGGTGGGCACGTGCACTCCGGCGGTGTGGAGGAGGCGATCAGCTCCGGGATCGTCCGTGACATCGACACGGTGGCGGCCTACCTGCGGCGGCGGATCCGCACCGCCGGGCTGGTGTCGGCCTCACTGGCTGCGGCCGTGTGCGCGGGAGCGCTGACGCCGGCGGCGGCCGAGGCGCAGGCCGATGCCCGGGCGCTCGCCCCTGCCGCGCGCACCGCCTCGCGGGCGCAGGGGCGCGGGCTGCTGCGATTGGCGAAATTCGCGTGGCCGCACCATGATTGGTCCGATCTCGATGCGCGTCCCCATCTGTCCACCGCCTTCGGCGAGGTGGGCCGGGCGGCGGAACTGGCACCGATCGAGATCGCGGGTGTCGTGGTCTATACGACGATGACCGGGGCGGCGACCGCTGCCCAGCGGTTGCTCGCGCTGGATCCGGCCGCCGTCGCCGCGACGACCCTGGCACTCACGCCGCTGTGCGAGCAGACCGCCCGCGCGGCGACGACCGGCCCGGCCGCACTGTCCGATACCCTCGGCGACGTCCTGGCGCAGCGCCACCTCGAGCGCGAGATGCCGCTGTTCGCGTCGTAGTCCCCGGTATCGCGGGGCGAGTGGTCGACACCCGTGCCGTGACCGGCTCGTCCGCCGTGCCGGTAACACCGGGTTCACATGGATCGGCCACGATGTTGGCCGAAGGCCGATGCCGAGAGGAGAGCCCATGGCGCCCCATCTGATCGATGGTGAACCGCACGATCACGCTCACGACCGACCCAAGCGGGTGCGTACCCCCGGGGAACCGGTCCGTATCGGGATCGGCGGACCGGTCGGATCCGGGAAGACGGCACTGGTGGCCGCACTGTGCCGGCAACTGCGCGAGGAACTCTCGCTGGCGGTGCTGACCAACGACATCTACACCACCGAGGACGCCGACTTCCTGCGCCGGCACGCGGTCCTGCCCGATGAGCGCATCACCGCCGTGCAGACCGGGGGTTGCCCGCACACCGCGATCCGCGACGACATCACCGCCAACCTCGACGCGATCGACGATCTGATCGAGGCCAATCCCGGCCTGGACCTGATCCTGGTGGAATCCGGTGGCGACAACCTCACCGCTACTTTCTCGGCCGGGCTGATCGACGTGCAGATCTTCGTCGTCGATGTGGCCGGCGGGGACAAGGTTCCGCGCAAGGGTGGCCCCGGCGTGACGTTCTCGGATCTGCTGGTGATCAACAAGACCGACCTGGCGCCGATGGTGGGCGCCGATCTCGAGGTGATGGGGCGCGATTCGGCCGCTGTCCGCGACGGCCGCCGGTTCGTCTTCACTTCGCTGACCGAGGATCCGGCCGCCACCCCCGTACTGACCTGGGTGGGCGAACAGCTGCGGGCCGCCGCCGACGCCGATGCCCGGCGAATCGGGGAAGGCGCTGGTGCGCACTGAGATTCGCATCGTCGCACGCGCCGGTGAGCTGCCGCTGATCCACGCCACCGGCGCACTCGCGGCACGCCGCACCGGGCCCGGGACCGTCCACCTGGTCGGTGCGGCCGCGACACCACTCGGCGGGGACGACATCGATATCGGGATCGTGGTCGAGCCCGGCGCGCGGCTGGTGCTGCGCTCGGTCGCGGCCACCATCGCGCTGCCGGGCCACGCGAGCCGGATATCGGCGGCGCGGTGGACGGTCGACGTCGGTGCGGATGGTGAGCTGGACTTCGATCCGGAGCCGACGGTCGTCGCCGGCGGCGCGGATCATCGCAGTACCACCACCGTGCGGATGGCGGCCGATGCCCGGGTGCGGATTCGGGAACGGGTGCAGATCGGGCGCAGTGGTGAAGACGCCGGATTCTGGCGGGGTGATCTGATCGCCGATATCGGTGATCTGCCCCTGGTGCGGCACCGCCTGGAACTCGGCGCCGATGCCGCCACCGACGATCTGATCTCGGCGCCGCGGGCCGTGCACAGCGAGTTGCGATATCCCGACGATCGGCCCGCCACCACGTTCGGCACGGCGGGCGTCGTCCTGCCGTTGGCGCTGGGCGGCTCGCTGTCCACATGGACCGGTGCCGTGCTGCACCCCGCCTCGGCGTTCGAAGCGCGGTCCGCCGCCGTGCGATGAAACATCCGGGGAGCGTGGGGAGCTGGGGCCGTATCGGTCGCAGGCGCCGAGAGGGCGGGTGACATGAGCACGGTTCGAGGCCGTGATCGGTGCTGCGCCGCCGCACGCGGAGTGCGGTGATGCGATCAGCCCCCAGTCGGCGCCGAATCGCCGGATCGGTGCCGTCCGGGATCGGCTGGTCAGCCTGAGGCGGGACGGGTGGTTCCCGGCGTCACGGATTCGCCTGGCTGCGAAGAGGTTTCGCCGTTCCCCGAGTCCGGCTGACCGTCGGGCGCGGGTTCGGCGACCGGCGCGGGGGCGGGTTCGGTGGCCGGTGCGGGACCGGCCCCTCCCTCCGCACGCACTTCTCGCGCGTCCGCCTCGTTTCCGTTCATGGCCTCGAGTGCCAGCCGGGCGAAGACCCACTGCTCGGTGGCCGCCATCTGACCACGGTTGCGGCCGAGGAAGGCCACGAACCACTGGAACACCGTGACGGTGCGACTGCGGTACCCGATCAGGTAGTACAGGTGCAGGACCAGCCAGATCAACCAGGCCAGGAAGCCGCTGAACTCCAGCTTGCCGATCTGGCAGACGGCGTTGAACCGCGACACCGTCGCCATACTTCCCTTGTTGAAGTACTTGAACGGCTTGCGCTGCTCGGATGTCTGCTTGCCGGCGACCTCGGCCTTGATCTGCTTGGCCGCATACGTCGCGCCCTGGATGGCGCCCTGGGCCTGACCGGGCACCCCCGGTACCGCCATGAGATCGCCGACGACGAAGACGTTGGGATGGCCCTTGATGGTGAGATCCTGCTCGACCACCACGCGCCCGGCCCGATCGGTCGCGGTGCCGTCGGAGCGATCGGCGAGCATCTTGCCGAGCTCACTGGCCTGCACACCGGCCGACCACACCTTGCAGGCCGCCTCGATGCGCCGCTCGGTGCCGTCCTTGTCCTTGACCGTGACCCCGCGCGCGTCGACACCGGTGACCATGGCGTTGAGCTGAATCTCCACGCCCATCTTCTCGAGCCGGCGCTGCGCCTTGCTGCCGAGTTTCGGGCCCATCGGCGCGAGTACCGCGCCGGCGCCCTCGACCAGCAGTACGCGGGCGTCGCGGGGATCGATGTTGCGGAAGGTGCCGACCAGCGTCCGATCGGCGAGTTCGGCGATCTGCCCGGCGAGTTCGACACCCGTGGGGCCCGCCCCGACCACGACGAAGGTGAGGAAGCGATCACGTGCCTCCTGGGTGGTGGCCAGCTCCGCCTCCTCGAAAGAACCCAGGATGCGGGCCCGCAGTTCGAGTGCGTCGTCGATGGTCTTCATACCGGGCGCGTAGGTCGCGAACTGGTCGTTACCGAAGTAGGACTGCTGCGCGCCGGTGGCGACGATCAGGCTGTCGAAGGAGGTGACCGTGTCCCGGTTGAGCAGTTCGGAGGTCACGGTGCGGTTCACCAGATCGATGTCGTGCACGTCGCCCATGATCACCTGCGTGTTGTGGTGCTTGCGGAGCACGATGCGGGTGGCGGGTGCGATCTCACCGGTGGACAGGATTCCGGTGGCGACCTGATAGAGCAGGGGCTGGAACAGGTGAGTGGAGGTCTTGGAGATCAGGATGACGTCGACGTTGTCGTGTTCGAGATGTTTGCACGCGAACAAGCCGCCGAAGCCGGATCCGATCACCACCACCCGGTGACGTCGGTTCGCGACAGTTTCGGTTCCCATTTGCGCTCCTCGCCGGACGTTCGGTCTTCGACAGGCTCAACGGTAGTCGGCCCGCCCGAACCAGTCACGACGAGCACCGAATGTCGGCGCGTCCGCACCCCGTCCAGGAGCGTTACCCCGGTGCCGCGCGTTGCGGCACCGGCGGTTGCGCGCCGATGAGGGGACCGGTGAGCCGGTTGCCGCCGATGCTCTCCACCGTCGGCCACAGGAAGGCCGCGAGCTGATCGACGAATTCCGTGCGGGAGCGGGTCGGTTGCTGAATCCACGCCTCGGCCGACATCAGGATCGCGCCGACGGTGGCGGTCGCCCAGATCCGCGCCGACGCGGGATCGGCGTCCAGCCGCCGCAGGATGGTGTCGAAAACCGAGGTGGCCCAATCGGATACGTGTGTGAAGAAGGGCCGGTGTTCGGCGTCGTCGCTTTCCAGGCGCTGCATCAGCACATGATGCAGATTCGGATTGCCGTCCACGAAGTCGCACATCAGCGAGACCACCGAGCGCAGTAGCAGGCGGGCCGGCAGCGGCTCGGCGAGTAACTCGTCGGCCGCGGCGATGATGGCGTTCATGTGCCGCTGCGCCAGCGCGTCGATCAGCGTGGGCAGGTCGGGGAAGACCGCGTACACCGCGGTGCGCGCGTAGCCGGCTTCGGCGGCGACCTGCGCGATGCTCATCCGGGGCCCGGAGGTGGCGATCACGCGTTCGGCGGCGTCGAGGATCTCCGCCCGGCGCAGGCCCGGATCACGGGGTGGCCCGGGTGGGCGCCCCGGTCGCCGAGTCTCTGTGTCCCTTGTCACAGCGTGAGCCTACCTCTAATGTACGAGGTGTACTTTTTTCTGCGGCCGTCCGGCGTGGCGCGGCCGCTGCGTTCGGGAGGCTTCAGTCATGGTCAGTGTCGACCCGCGTCCCTCCGGCACCGAGCGGCGTCGTGCCCGGTCGTATTCCGCCGCGGAACGAGAGAACATCGGGCTGCTGGAGATTCCCGACAGCCATCCGATCGATCGGTTGCTCCGGCGATTGCCGGTCCGCGAACAGGCGCTGGCCACCCCGCCCAGCGGTACCACGGCGGCCGTGGTGCGTGGTGACTCCGGCCTGCCGGTATTGGGCCGCTCGCTGCAATACCTGCGCTGGGGTCCCGCCGAAATGCTCGATCGCTACCGCCGATACGGACCGGTGAGCTACAACAAGTCCTTCGGTGTCGACCGGGTCCTGGTCGCCGGGCCGGACGCGGTCGACGAGGTGCTGGGCAAGCGCCGCAACGATTTCGGGCAGGGCTGGGATTTCCTGATCGGTTCCTTCTTCCGCCGCGGCCTGCTGTTGCTCGAATTCTCCGAGCACATGTTCCACCGCCGCATCATGCAGCAGGCCTTCACCCGCGAACGGCTGGAATCACATCTGGCGCATCTGAGCCCGGTGGTGGAGGCGGCGGTCGGGCGCTGGAGTCCGGCCGGAGCCCGCACCCTGCGGTTGTATCCGACGGTCAAGGACCTCACCCTCGAGATCGCGACCGAGACGTTCATGGGACTGGATGCCGGCCCGCGGCGGCAGCGGCTGGGACAGGCCTTCCTGGACTGCACCCATGCGCCGCTGGCGCTGGTCCGGCATCCGGTGCCCGGCGGCGCCTGGCGGGCCGGCCTGCGCGGCCGGCGGGTCCTCGAGGACTACTTCGCCGCGATGGTGCCGGACAAACGCCGCGGCGGGGGAATGGACTTCTTCTCCGCGTTGTGTGAGGCGCGCACCGAGGAGGGCGACACCTTCTCCGACGCCGACGTGGTCAACCACATGATCTTCCTGATCATGGCCGCGCACGACACCACCACGACCACGGCCACCGCTGTCGCCTACTACCTCGGCCGCCATCCACAGTGGCAGGAACGGGTGCGTGTCGAGGCACAGGCGCTGTTCGACGATCTCGGCGGCGCCGCACCCACCATCGCCGACCTGGACCGGTTGCGTGATCTGGACCTGGTGATCAAGGAGAGTCTGCGCCTGGTGCCACCGGTCCCCGGGCTGGTGCGCCGCGCGGTCCGCGACACCGAGGTGGCCGGGCACTACGTCCCGGCCGGAACCCACGTCGACGTGGCCTACGCCTGCAATCACCTGATCCCCGAATTGTGGTCGCAACCGGCACTGTTCGATCCGGAGCGGTTCGCCGATCACCGGCGCGAGGACAAGTCCCATCGGCTGGCGTGGATGCCGTTCGGCGCCGGGGCGCACAAGTGCATCGGCATGCATTTCGGCACCTTCGAGGTGAAGGTGGTCATCGCGGCCATGGTGCGCGCCTACCGGTGGGACATCCCGGCGGACTATCTGATGCCGTGGGGCTTCAACACCATCCCGTTCCCGCGTGACGGCGCACCGATGCGACTGTCGCGGCTGTGATCAGCGGCCGCCGAACAGCAGCTTCGCGACGTGCGTGGTGGTCTCCTCACCCTCGGTGTAACCGCCCTGGTCGCCGAGGGAGTTCATCACCGCGAGGGTGTAGCGCTCACCGGGACCGGCGAATCCGACGGAGTTGACGACCCAGCCGCCGTTCTCGTCGGACCAGCCGTTCTTCAGGCCGGGCCGCATGTCGTCACCCGCGCCCCACACACCCCAGTGCTGATTGGTGTCGACCTTGCGCATGCGGTCGAGCAGGTAACCGCGGTCGTCGGGGTGCATGTGGTCGAGCACGTTGTTCATCAGCCGGTCCAGGTCGGCCGGGGTGCACTGCTGGAAACCCCAATCGGGGAACGCGTGCCCGGCGGTCGGCGGCTGCGGGACGAGCCCGGTCATCCCGTTGGCGCGGAAGGCGTTGTCGAACGCCAGCCGGTCGGGGCCGGCGTACTTGTTCCAGAGGTAGTCGGCCGCCGAGTCGTTGGAGGTGGCCAGCATCGATTCCAGCTGGGTCCGGTCCTCGGGCGACAGCACGATCGCGCCGACGCGGGCGCGGTTGAGCAGATCCTCGGCGATGGCCAGCTTGATGGTAGACGCCGTCCAGAACATGGTGTCGGCCTGGCCGTTGCTGTAGCTACCGCCGGTGACCCGATCGCGGACCACGTAACCGGTCACACCGGGACGGGAGGCGAGGTAGTTGTCGACCGCCGCGATCCGGCTGCTCAGATCGCAGTCGAATCCGTCCCGGCAGCCCTGCATGCGCAGCGGCATGGCGTCGGCGGGCGCCGGGTCGATCACGGGGGCGCTCGCCAGCAGGGTGGCGGCGACGACGCAGGCGCCGGCGGCGAGGCGAGTGGTTCGAATGCCGCGCGACGCGGTCCGGGGATAACGCACGGAAAGTCACAATAGCCACCGATACGGCGATCGTGCACCTTCCGGGGCGGCCGGTCACCGGGCCGGACGGACAAAGATCGTTGCAGGCCAGCGCATTTCGGCCACCAATGGGGTATCCGCGCTGCTCAGCGGAAGGCTGCGAGCAGTTCCTCGACGCTGCGGCCGTTGAGCCGATAGCAGTGTTCGAACGCCTCGGAGTGCGCGTCGCGCGCCCAGCTGTGCAGTACGACACCGCGGCCGTAGTGCCGGGAGTTGATCAATTCCCACGTCTCGCCCGATCGTCGTACCGTGAACCCGGATCTCGGTACGAGGGGGACCACCGTCGCAGACATGAACCGAACCAGCCTTTCGATACCGCTTCTCCCGACCCTCCCCGTAGAGCACTGTGGCACACGCCGCGCCCGGTGTCCGGGTGACACGCGGTGGCGGACTGCGCCGACCTCCTGTCGCATGACGAGATCATCGGATTCGATTGTGTTGCCAGGAGTTTGGTGACATGCTGCACTCGGCGACAAACGTGTGGTCGTGGGTGGTGTCCGACAGGTAGCGAGCATTGTCGGAATGGGGTCGCGGACGCCGATGTCGTGCGACGGCGGGTCGGGGCGACCGGCATGGGTCACCGGGTTTGTAGGATCGTGCCGCCGGATCACCCCCCAATGATCGAGCGAGGACGGAGAGGCGAAGGTGCTGCACATCCATCGCGCGGAATCGGCGAGCACCCTTGCCGACACCCTCGCGGCGATGCTGTCGGACCCGCTGCCGGATCCGTTCGCGGCCGAGGTCGTCGCCGTCGCGGCGCACGGTGTGCAGCGCTGGCTCAACCAGCGGCTGGCCGTGACGCTGGGGGCGGTGTCCGGTGACGGCGTGTCGGCGAACATCGACTATCCGGCTCCGGCGGCCCTGGTCGCCGGCATCTGCTCGGCCGCGGCCGGCATCGCCTCCGCGGCGGATCCCTGGGCGCCGGACCGATTGGCCTGGCCGGTACTCGCCGCATTGGACGACGCGATCGGTGAGCCCTGGGCCGCGGTGCCGGCCCGCCATCTCGGGGTCGGGCGCGGCCCCGCCGAGGCGTATCGTGCCGGTCGGCGGCTCGCCACCGCCTCGCACATCGCGACCCTGTTCGACAGTTACGGCAACACCCGCCCGTCGTTGATCACCGATTGGGCCGGGGGAGCCGACACCGACGGCTGTGGTTCGGCGCTGCCGGAGGATCTGCGGTGGCAGCCGCAGCTGTGGCGGCGGGTGCGGTCGCGGATCGGAGTGCCCGCCCCCGCCGAGCGCCTGCCCGAGGTCTGCCGCCGGATTCGCGCCGATCCGGCGAGTGTCGATCTGCCGCAGCGGCTTTCGCTGTTCGGCCCGCATCGGATTCCCGATGCCCAGCTCGCCGTGCTGGCCGCGGTGGCCGAACATCGGGACGTCCATGTCTGGCTGATCCATCCGAGCCCGGCACTGTGGCACGCGGGAGCCGGCGAGCCGGTGCGCACCGCCCACGCACCCCGTCGGCGGACGGTCACCGATCCGCTGACCGATCATCCGCTGCTGTCGGCACTGGGCCGCGATCTGCGTGAGCTGCGCGCGCGGCTGACCGTCCCGGACTTCGCCGACATCCACCATGAGGGCGGACTCGAGAATGGTTCGGGCACCGTACTTTCCGATCTCCAGAGCGCGGTCCGCGCGGGATCCCGGCCGCGGCTCTCGACCCGCGGCGCGGACGACGACACCGTGCAGATCCATGCCTGCCACGGCCCCGCGCGCCAGGTCGAGGTGCTGCGTGACGTGCTGCTCGGCCTGTTCCAGCGCGACCCCGCCCTGCAGCCTCGCGATGTGATCGTGCTGTGCCCGGATCCCGAGGGTTTCGCTCCTCTCGTGCGGGCGGCGTTCGGCCACGGCCCGGCGGCATCCGACGACCCCGATCCCGATCCGGCACACGGCCTGCGGGTCCGCCCGGCCGAACGCCGTGCCGGATCGGTGAATTCGGTGCTCGGCGTGCTCGACGACCTGCTCGGCCTGGCGGAGGGCCGGATCGGTGTCACCCAGGTGCTCGATCTGGCCGCGACCGAACCGGTGCGGCATCGCTGCGGATTCGACGATGACGATATCGAGCGGCTGCGCGAGTGGGCGGCCGAAACCGGCGCCCGCTGGGGGATCGGACAGCGGCAGCGGCAGGCATTCGGACTCGCCGACTTCGGCCAGAACACCTTGAATGCGGCCGTGGACCGCATTCTGCTGGGGGTCGCCGCCGGCGAATCCGGCGCGGACTGGCTGGATCTGGCGCTCCCGCTCGAGGATGTGGACTCCGGCGATGTCGCACTGGCCGGGCGATTCGCCGAGTTCGTCGATCGGCTGGCGGTGTGCGTGCGAGATCTCGGCGGGCCCACCACCGCCGAACCGGCCGGTACCCCGCGGCCCGCGCAGCAGTGGTCGCAGATCCTGCATCGCGCGCTGGATCTGCTGACCGAACTGCCCGCCGCCACGGCCTGGCAGGGCGTGCAGGCTCGCCGGGAGGTCGCCGCCGTATTCGAGCACGCCGGGCAGACCGAACTGCGGCTGCCCGATGTCGCCACCGCCTTGCGGGCCCGAACCCGGGCCCGCGCGGCGCGGTCGAACTACCGCACCGGAGAGCTCACGGTGTGCGGGCTGGCACCGATGCGGGCGGTTCCGCATCGGGTGGTGGTGCTGCTGGGCCTCGACGACGAGGTGTTCCCGCGTACCGGCGGAATCGACGGTGACGATGTGACGGCGCGGGAACCGCTTGTCGGAGAACGTGATACCCGCAGCGAGGACCGTGGCCTGTTGCTGGACGCGGTCATGGCCGCGCGTGAGCGCCTGGTGGTGCTCCACACCGGCGCCGACCCGGTGACCGGTGTCGTGCGGCCCCCGGTGACACCGCTGGCCGAGCTGATCGACGTGGTGCGGGCGCATCGAGGTATCGAGGACGTCGTGCGTCGCCATCCCCTGCAGGCCTACGACCGCGCCAACTTCGATGCTGTCGATCCCTTCGGATTCGACACTCTCGCACTGGCCGCGGCGCAGGCGGCCGCCCGGCCCGCGCAACCCGCGCCACCCTGGCTGTCGGCCGCTCTGCCCGCACCGGTGCGCACCGATGTCGAACTGTCGGAACTGGTGTCCTTCGCCGAACATCCGATCCGCGCGTTCCTCTGGCAGCGACTCGGGATCCGGGTGCCGGAAGAGGACGAGGACATCGACGAGCGGCTGCCGATCGAGCTGAGCGGACTGGCGAGCTGGAATATCGGCGAGCGGATGCTGGCCGCGCGGTTGACCGGCGCCGATCCCGCTGTCCTGCGCGCCGCGGAATGGCGGCGTGGCACCCTGCCGCCGTTCGGGCTCGGCGCGGCGGTACTCGCCGAGGTGGAATCGACCGTCGACCGCCTGGTGCAGGCGGCCGGACCGCTACAGCAGGCACCCGCTCGCACCATCGATGTCTCGGTGGATCTGGGGTCGGGACGGCGGCTCACCGGAACGGTCGCCGATGTGCACGACGACGCGCTGATCCGGGCCACCTACTCCCGGCTCGCGCCCAAACATCGTATGGCCGCGTGGGTTCGGCTGCTCGCGCTGGCCGCGACCGAGCGTCATCAGGGCTGGCGGGCGGTCGGCATCGGGCGCGGGAGATTCGGGCGCCCCGCCTGGCGCTCGACGCTGACCGCACCCGCCGCGGCGACCGCGGCCGAACTGCTGGCCGAACTCGCCGATCTGCGGGACGAGGGTCTGGCCGAGCCGCTGCCGTTCGGCCCGGCGTCGTCCGCGCTGTACGCCGAACGACGCTGTCGCGGAGCCGATCTCGATGACTCGATGGCCGCGGCCGAGGAGGAGTTCTTCGGTGGCCCCAAGGGGCCGCGGCCCTTCGGGGACCACACCGACCGCTATCTGACCTACATCTGGGGCCCGGATCCCGCCTTCGGCCGATTGACCGCGCCACTGCCGGAACCCGATCGGTACGGGGAGACCACCACCTTCGGATCGGTCGCCCGCCGGATGTGGAATCCACTGCTGGCCAACGAATCCCAGGGGCAGCCGTGACCGAGGAACTGTTTCCCGCCGCCGATGTGCGCACCGTCGACACCGCCCGCCCGCAGCCGCGGCGACGGCGCGCACATTCGGGACCGCCGGGCGAATCCGGTGGCCCCGCCGAGCTGTTCGCCCCGGCGGCGGGCGCCGGGCATACCGCGGCCGAGTTCGATCTGTGCGGCGAATTGCCCACCGGCACCACCGTCTTGGAAGCCAGCGCCGGAACCGGGAAGACCTACGCGATCGTCGGGCTCGCGGTGCGCTTCGTCGCCGAGGGCGTCGTGGACATCTCGCAACTGTTGCTGGTCACCTTCAGCCGGGCCGCGACCCAGGAATTGCGCGAACGCACCCGCGAGCGGTTCGTCGCGGTCGCGGCGGCACTGGAGGATCCGGCCGCCGCCCGGGCCACCGACGAGCTGACCGCGTACCTGGCCACCGGCGACGAGGCGGAGGTGAGCGCACGGCGGCGCCGGCTCGTGGCGGCGCTGTCGGACTTCGACGCCGGCACCATCTCCACGACGCACGGATTCTGCCAGCGCATGCTCGACGAGCTCGGCATCGCGGGGGAGCACGATCCGCGGGTGCGCCTCGTGGAGGGCATCGAGGATCTGGTGGCCACGGTCGCGGAGGATCTGTATCTGTCCCGTTACGCGCGCGGTGGTGCGCCGATGCCGATCCGGCAGGCGGTGACCCTGGCCGCGGCCGCGGTGGCCGACCGCCGCGCGCGGCTGGTGCCCGGCGACGAACTCGGCGATCACCCCGCGGCGGAGGCGGCGGCCTTCGCCAACGCCGTACGCGCGGAAGTGGAACGACGCAAACGGCTTTCGGGATTGCGCGACTTCGACGACCAGTTGGTGCTGCTGCACGAGATTCTCGCCGACCCGGACCACGGCGAGCGTGCCTGCCGCCGGATCCGGGAGCGTTTCCCGGTGACCCTGGTGGACGAGTTCCAGGACACCGACCCGCTGCAGTGGGACATCCTGCGGCGGGTGTTCCACACCCACACCAGGCTGGTGCTGGTCGGCGATCCCAAACAGGCGATCTACGCGTTCCGGGGTGCGGAGGTCCTGAGCTACCTCGACGCCGTCGCACTGGCCGGTGCGCGCCGTGAACTGGATACCAACCGGCGCAGCGATGCCGGCCTGCTCGCAGCGCTGCACCATGTCTTCGGCGGTGCGGCACTGGGGCACAGCGGTATCACGGTGCCTGCGGTGCGCGCGGTGCGACCGCACACCCGGTTGAGCATCCGCGACGGTGCGCCGATCCCGTTGCGGCTGCGGCTGTTTCCCCGCCAGGGCGCCGGTGCGCTCAACGGCAGCGGATTTCCCGTGGTCGGCCGCCAACGCGACCGCATCGCCGCCGATGTCGCCGCCGATATCGTGCGCACCCTCGAATCCGGCATGCGGGTCGACGGAACGGAGCTGGGACCGGGCGATATCGCGGTACTGGTGCGCACCCGCGCGCAGATCGATCTGGTGCGCGCCGCACTGGACCGTGCCGGCGTGGCCTCGGTGCTCGCCGGTGGCGCGAGCGTCTTCGCCACCCGCAGCGCCACCGACTGGTTGTGGGTGCTGCGGGCGCTGGAGCAGCCGCATCGTGGTGATCGGGTGCGGCTGGCGGCGACCACTCCACTGCTGGGCCACACCGCCGCCGACATCGACTCCGGCGGTGCGGATCTGGTGGGCAGGCTCAGCACGCAGCTGCGCGATGCCGCGCGGCTGTTCGCCCGATCGGGTTTCGCGGCCGTGTTCGATCGGCTCGCGGCGCAGGCCCGCCCGGCACCACGGCTGCTGAGCACCGCGGGCGGTGAGCGTCGGCTGACCGATCTGCGTCATATCGCCCAGCTGCTCGACGAGGTGGCCACCCGGGAGTCGCTGGGGCTCACCGCCTTGACCCGCTGGCTGGCCGATCGGGTGCGTGATCCGGCCTCGGGCACCGTGGCCGGACGCAGTCGCCGCCTCGACCGTGACGCCGCCGCGGTGCAGATCGCCACCGTCCACGCCAGCAAGGGCCTGGAATTCCCGATCGTCTACCTGCCTTTCGCATGGGACGGCGCGAAGAACCCGAACCCGGCGACCCTGCTGTTCCACGACGGCTCCGAGCGGGTGCTCGACGTGGGTGGCCCCGAGGCGCCCGGCTACGCCGAACACAAGCGCCACAGCGAGGCCGAGGAAGCGGGTGAGGAGCTGCGGCTGCTGTACGTGGCATTGACCCGTGCGAAGTGCCAGGTGGTGGCCTGGTGGGCACCGGCCTGGGGCACCGCGGCCGCACCGCTGCACCGGATGATCCTGGGCCGCACGCCCGGTGCCGCCGAGGTACCCGGACGCAGTGAGGTCGCCGCGGATCCGCTGGTGCTGCGGCAGTTGCGGGACTGGGCCGCCGCGGCTGGACCCGGGCTGATCGATGTCGAACCGGTGCGCGCGACCGAGCAGGTGCGGTTGCGCTCCGAGCGCGGCGGAGACGGCGGTGCGGAGCTGGCCGCCGCCCGCTTCGACCGGTCCGTGGATCACGAGTGGCGCCGGACGTCGTATTCGGCGCTCACCGCCTCGGCACACGAGCTGGCACCCGCCGAGGCCGAGGCCGCGGAGCCGGTTCCGGGCGGCACCGACGAACCGCACACTCCCGCACCGGAATTCGACACCGATACCGCTCCCGGTACGGAATTCGCCGAGGCGGCACCGTCGTTGATGAACGGCCTGCCCTACGGCGCCGACTTCGGCACCCTCGTGCACGGCGTTCTCGAGCTGGTCGATACCGACGCTGAGGATCTGGTCGCCGAGGTTCGTGTGCGCTGTGTGGACGCGGTCACCGAGCTGATGGCCGATATCGATCCCGATGAGCTCGCTGGTGCCCTGGTCGAGGTGTTGCGCACCCCGATCGATCCGGTCGCCCTCGCCGACATCGCGTCCCGCGACCGGCTCAACGAGCTGGAATTCGAACTGCCGCTCGCCGGTGGCGACGATCCGGTCGCACAGCGGGTCGGTCTGCGCCGCATCGCCGATCTGTTACGTGCCCACCTGCGCGCCGACGATCCGTTCGCCGCGTACGCCGATGCGGTGGAGCTGCTCGACGACATCGCGCTGAAGGGCTATCTGACCGGCAGTATCGATGCCGTCTTGCGTACGGCCGGACCACGTTTCGTCGTCGTCGACTACAAGACCAACCGGCTCGGGTCCGGTGATCTGACCGTCGCGCACTACACCCGGGAGCGGATGGCGCAAGAGATGGCGCGCTCGCACTATCCGTTGCAGGCGCTGCTGTATTCCGCCGCGCTGCACCGGTATCTGCGCTGGCGACTGCCCGATTACGACCCGGCTCGTCATCTGGGCGGGGTCCGTTACCTGTTCGTGCGCGCGATGATCGGCCCGGCCACACCGGCCGGCCACGGGGTGTTCGACTGGGATCCGCCGGTGGAGCTCGTGGTGGCGCTGTCGGATCTGCTGGCGGGAGGCCGGACACGATGACGGCGATCGAACTCGCGCAGCGCGCGACCGGTCTGTTGCGCACGTTCAACACCGCGGGCGTGCTGTCGGCGGCCGATGTGCACGTGGCATTGCGGCTGGGCCGGCTGGGCGGGGAGGCGGGTGAGCAGGTGCTGCTGGCCGCCGCGCTCGCGGTGCGCGCCGTGCGGTCCGGATCGGTGTGCCTGGAACTACGGAGAATGCACGAAATCGGTGTCGACGGTGAGGGTTTCGACCTCGGTGACACCGAACCGATCGATCCGGCGCTGCTGCCCTGGCCGGAGGTGGAACCCCTGTGCGCGGCGCTGCGCGTCAGCCCGCTGGTGTGCGGTGGCCCGGCCGGTCCGCTGCGCCCGCTGCGGCTGGTCGAGTCGGCGGGTGGCCCGTTGCTCTATCTGGACCGGTACCACCGGCAGGAGCAGACCATCCGGGAGGCGCTCGCCGACCGTGCCGGCGGGCATCCGATGGTCGATCCCGCGACCGTCCGCCGCGAGCTGGACCGACTGTTCCCCGGGACCGGCGGGCCCGGCGCGGCACCGGATCGGCAGCGCATCGCGGCCGCTGTCGCCGCCACCGGCTGGACCACCGTGATCGCAGGCGGCCCGGGAACGGGCAAGACCCACACCATCGCCCGGATCCTGGCGCTGCTGGCCGCCCACCAGCGCGCGATACCCGGCACCGCGCCACTGCGCATGGCGCTGGCCGCGCCGACCGGGAAAGCCGCTGCGCGCCTGCAGGAATCGGTCCGGGAACAGGCCGCCGACCTGGACCTGCCGGAGCTCACGGCCGCGACGCTGCACCGGTTGCTGGGCTGGCAGCGCGGTGGTACCACCCGGTTCCGGCATCACGCCCACAACCGGCTGCCCTACGACGTGATCGTGGTGGACGAGACCTCGATGGTATCGCTGACGATGATGAGCCGGCTGCTGCCGGCGATCCGCCCGGATGCCCGGCTGGTCCTGGTGGGCGATCCGGATCAGCTGGCATCGGTGGACGCCGGAGCGGTCCTCGCCGACCTCGTCGCGGGACCCATACTCGGGCCCCCGAATCCGGTGCTCGCCACGATTCTCGGCGCCGAGCCCGTCGCATCGGGGGCCGAGGACCTCAGCGACCGGGAACGAGATCGCTTGCGAGGCGGCATGATCCGGCTCACCCGCGGCCGTCGTTTCGGTGGGCGGATCGCCGACCTCGCGGTCGCGGTGCGCGCCGGTGACGCCGACACCGCCCTGGCACTGCTCACCGAGGGTGGTCCGGAGTTGTCCCTGCACGATCCCGACGACATCGCCGGGGTGCGCGCCGATGTGGTCGATACCGCCCGGGCGGCCACGGCCGCCGCCGAGACCGGTGCGGCCGCCGCGGCACTGGCCGCGATGGAATCCCACCGGCTGCTGTGCGCGCACCGGCAGGGGCCGTTCGGTGTCGAACGGTGGGACCGGATGGCGGGAGGCTGGGTGGCCGCCGCGGGGATCGGCACCGAATCCTTTGCCGGGCACTGGTTTCCGGGACAGCCGTTGCTGGTCACCGCCAATGATCACGAGGCACGCATCTACAACGGCGACACCGGTGTCATCGTGCGCGGGCCCGACGGTGGTCTGCGCGCGGCCCTGCAGCGTGGCAATGAGCCGTATCTGGTGCACCCCACGCAGTTTCCCGGCGTGACCACCGTGTATGCCATGACGATCCATCGCAGTCAGGGCAGTCAGTACGGCGCGGTGACCATCGTGGTGCCCGGGCCGGAGTCGACGCTGCTGACCCGGGAACTGCTCTACACCGCGATCACCCGCGCCCGGCAGCGGGTGCGGGTGATCGGTACCGAGGAGGCGCTCCGCGCGGGGATCTCCCGGCGGGTGCTGCGGGCGAGCGGTCTGCGCGGCTGATCGCTCAGTGGCGCGCCGCGCCGAAGATGCCCGGAATCGTCAGCGCCAGTTCGACATCCTCGCGCTGACCCAGCGTCACCAGCACATTGCGGATCATGGTCAGCCGTGCCTCGGCCACGGCGGCCGGGTCGGGTTCGGCGCCCGGCGCGGCCTCCAGCGAGATGCGATAGACGACGAATTCGCAAACCTGCAGTGCGGTGTCGAGATCCAGCGCCGTGGGCGCCTCTCGGCCCAGCAGACCGAATTTGGCCCGCACCAGAGCCCGGATGTCGTCGAAGGCCTCTTCGCGATAGGCGGACACCGGTGAGGCCGGATCGTGCAGTTCGGCGAAGACGGGCCGCAGCATGGGGCCGTGCCCGCGCGCCCAGTCCAGATAGGCGTCGATGATCCCGATGCCCAGGGCCACCGGCTCCTCCGAGCGCGTCAGGGCGGTGCGGATACCGCCCACCAGGCCCTCGTTGGACAGGGTCAGCACCACATCCAGCGGTGCGGTGGCATTGGCGAAGTATCGGTAGAAGGTCGGCCGGGAGATCCCCGCGCCGTCGATGATGCGCGCCACGCTCAGGCCGCGTGAGCCGTGCTCGGTGAACACCGCCGCCGTGGCGGCCACGATCCGGGAGCGGACCTCGTCGGCCTGTTCCCGCGTCTGCGGGGGGCGCCCGCGGCGGGTGCCGCTGTGAGGAGTGACCACCGCGTCCTCCGGCATCTGTGGAACCTCCCTGATCGGTCGTGGCGAACTTGACAGCGCCCGGAATCTGCCTATTAATCTAACATTGGTGTTAATCTAACACTGGTGTTCAGTAAATTGCCGGACATCCCGCGATCGAGAGGGCCGACATGACGACCGCCCCGCAACTCACCACGGCTCTGCCCCGCGAGCTGGTGGACCGCCTGCTGGCCCGCGCCGTCGCCGGCGGGGCCGGATCGGTGCCGATCCACGCCCCGGCCACCGGGGAGAAGATCGCCGATCTGCCGCAGTCGTCGACCGCCGATATCGACTCCGCCTTCGCGACCGCCCGCATCGCCCAGCAGAGCTGGGCGCGGGTGCCCGTGCGCGAGCGGGTGGCGGTATTGCGCCGCTTCCACGATCTGGTCCTCGCCGAACAGGGCACCATCCTCGACATCGTGCAGACCGAGGCCGGGAAATCGCGCGCGCACGCCTTCGACGAGGTCGGCGATGTCGCGGTCAACGCGCGGTACTACGCGGCCGCGGCGGCGCGCCTGCTGGCCTCGCGCAGCCCGCGCGGTGTGCTGCCGGTGCTCACTCAGGTCGAGGTCCGCAACCGGCCCAAGGGTGTGGTCGCGGTGATCTCGCCGTGGAACTATCCACTCGCACTGGCCGCCTCCGACGCGCTGCCGGCGCTGATGGCCGGCAATGCCGTGGTCGCGCGGCCGGACAATCAGACCGCGCTCACCGCGCTGTGGGCCATCGATGCCGCCGAGCGTGCCGGGCTGCCGAAGGGGTTGTGGCAGGCGGTACTCGGCCGCGGATCGGTGATCGGCGGCGAGGTCATCGCGCGCGCCGACTATGTCGACTACACCGGCTCCAGCGCCACCGGGCGCACCATCGCCCAGCAGGCGGGGGAGCGGCTGATCGGGTACTCGCTGGAACTGGGCGGCAAGAATCCGCTGCTGGTCCTCGAGGACGCCGATGTGAGCGCGGCCGCCAAGATCGCGGTGCGGGCCTGCTTCGCCTCGGCCGGCCAGCTGTGCGAGTCGATCGAGCGCATCTACGTGCACGACCGGGTGTACGACCGCTTCGTGGCCGAATTCACCAGCGCGACACAGGCTGTGCGGCTGGGATCGGCGCTCGACTACTCCTACGAGATGGGCTCGCTGACCTTCCCGCGCCAGCTCGACACGGTCGCCGCGCATGTGGACGATGCCGTCGCCAAGGGCGCCACGGTCCTCGCCGGCGGCCGTGCCCGGCCCGATCTGGGGCCGTACTTCTACGAACCCACGGTCCTGGCCGACGTGCGCCCGGGGATGACGGTGCACCGCGAGGAGACCTTCGGCCCGGTGGTGTCGGTGTACCGGGTGAACAGCGACGACGAGGCCGTCGAGCAGGCCAACGACACCGCTTACGGCCTCAATGCCAGTGTGTGGAGTCGCGATACGGCCCGCGCCCGCGCCGTCGCCGCGCGCATCCACGCGGGGTCGGTGAACGTCAACGAGGGATTCATCGCGGCCTGGGGCAGTGTGGCGGCGCCCTCGGGTGGACTGGGTATCTCCGGTAGCGGGCGCCGGCACGGTCCGGAGGGATTGCTGAAGTACGTCGACACCCAGACCATCGCCGTCCAGCGCGCACTGCCGATCGCGCCGCTGCCGGGGATGTCGGAGGCGTTGTGGGCGAAGACGATGACGCTGTACTTCGGTGTGATGAAGGCCCTGCGGCAGAAGTGATCTCGCCCGTTCGGGCAACATCTGGAAAGGAACGGATATGGAAACGGTCGCGGGTAAGCGGGTGCTGATCACCGGCGCTGCGATGGGACTGGGTAAATCCTTCGCCCAGCGCGCGATACGCGAACAGGCCGCCGATGTGGTGCTGTGGGACATCAACGAGACCGCGCTGCAGCAGACCGCGGCCGAGCTGTCGGCGGGCGCCGTGAGCCGGGTGCACCACTACGTGGTCGACGTCTCGGACAAGGGGTCGATCGCCACCGCCGCGGCCGCCGTGCGTGGTGAGGTCGGCGATATCGATGTCCTGGTCAACAATGCCGGAATCGTGCGCGGTAACGGGTATTTCTGGGAGACCGACGATCGCGGCGACATCGACAAGACGATGGCGATCAACTCGCTCGCCCCGATGTACATCGCGCTGGAGTTCCTGCCCGCGATGGTGAACCACAAGACCCCCGCGCGCATGCTGAACATCGCCTCCTCCGCGGCGCTGGTCGCCAATCCGCGGATGAGTGTGTACGCGGCCTCCAAGTGGGCGGCACTGGGCTGGTCGGATTCGGTGCGCCTGGAACTCGAGCAGTCCGGCAACGAGCACGTCAAGGTCACCACCGTGTGCCCGACCTACATCAACACCGGGATGTTCGACGGCGCCAAGGGATTCTGGTTCACCCCCATCCTGGACCAGGATGAGGTGGTCGACACCGCCTGGGGCGAGATGAAGAACGGTTCACCGCTGGTGGTGCTGCCGTGGACCTCGCGCCTGAACCGGGCGATCTCGGGCCTGCTGCCGCTGAAGCTGCGCGACTACTACCTGAACAAGGTCGGCGTCTACCACTCCATGGACGAATTCACCGGCCGCAAGCCCTGATTCGAGGCGGGCGTCGCTATCGCCACGGCAGCGTGACCGGTTCGGCCGGTGTCCGCCCCGCCAGCAGTCCGTCGAGCAGCTCGATGAGCCCGAGCGGATACACCGTCTGATCGGTGCCGGCGAGCTCGTCGCGGCGCCACCACCGGTACTCGACGATGGACCGGCTCTCGTACTCCAGCAGGCCGGTCGTGTCGAGTGCGGCGCCGGCGGTGCCGAGGCGATGGAAGAAGTAGTCCTCGCGGAACATCCCCGACAGCCAGCCGGGGATGTCGAGATGGCCCGACGCGGTCGCCACCTGCGCGCCGAGTTCGGCCGCGCTGATCCGCACCCCGGTCTCCTCACCCAGCTCCCGGGCCGCGGCCGCGGCCGGTGACTCGGCGGCATCGATCCCGCCGCCCGGTGTGATCCAGTACAGCGGATCGAGGTTGCCGCGGTAGGCGATGAGCAGAATCCGGTCCTCGGCATCGGCGAGGATCACCCGGCCCGATCGTCGTACATAGTGCTGTTCCACGGGGCTTCATGCTATCGGCAGCCCCTACTGGGGATATGTCATACTCGGCCCGGCGGACGCGCGCCGAGGGAGGACGGAAGTTACGCATGGGCCTGATGGACAAGATCCGCGGCGAATTCGTCGACATCATCGAATGGCTCGATGATACGAATACCACGTTGGCCTGGCGGTTTCCACGCTACGACAACGAGATCAAGAATGGCGCCGAGCTGATCGTGCGCGAGGGGCAGCAGGCCGTGTTCGTCTACCGCGGTCAGCTGGCCGACCACTACGGTCCCGGCCATTACACGCTGACCACCGAGAACATGCCGATCATGTCCACCCTCCAGGGCTGGAAACACGGATTCGACAGCCCGTTCCGCTCCGAGGTGTACTTCATCAACACCCGCCCGGTGACCGAACTGCGCTGGGGCACACCACAACCGGTGACCGTGCGCGATCCGGACTTCCGGATGGTGCAGGTGCGCGCCAACGGTGCCACGACCGTCAGGGTGCTCGATCCGGCCGTATTCCTGCGCCAGGTGATCGGTACCGAGAGTGTGGTCGACATGGAGCAGATCACCGATCTGCTGCGCCGCAATATCGCGTTGGCCTTCTCCGACATGGTGCTCGCCAGCGGTCTCGGCGCCATCGATCTGCAGGGCCGCCAGGTCGAATTGTCCGACAAGCTGCGCGAATTCGTGGCCGAGCGGGTGTCCTCGTTCGGTCTGGGCGTGGACGCGGTCACCATGACCATCTCGCTGCCGGAGGAGATCCAGCAGGCGATGACCCGTGGTGTGGCGCGGGGTGTGGAGGCGAGTGGATTCGCCGACAACGTCCGCGACCCCAACCGTTATCAGCAGGTCCAGGCCGCCGACGCCATGCTCGCCGCCGCGCAGAACCCCGGCAGCGGGGCGGTCGGCGCGGCCATGCAGGCCGGGATCGGTGTGGCGCTGGGTGGTCAGCTCGCGGGGACGGTGCAGGGCGGTTTCGCACCGCAGGGTGCGCCCGCGCAGGGCAGCGGATACCAGCAACAGGGCGGATACCAGCAGCAGGGCTACGGTCAGCACCCGCAGGGTCAGCAGCCGCCGCCGTTGCCCGGCCAGCAGCAGTTCCACGTCGATCTCGATGGACAGGCCGCGGGGCCGTTCCCGCTCGATGAGCTGCGGCAGTTCGTCTCCAGCGGTCGGCTGACCCCGCAGACCAACGTGTGGACCAACGGCATGCAGGCGTGGACCCCGGCCGGGCAGGTACCGGCATTGCAGTCGCTGTTCGGCGGACCGCCGCCGCTGCCGGGCACCCCGCCGCCGCCGCGGCCGGCGGGCTGATCGTCGTCGGTACCGGGGGAGTAGATGAATCACGTTCCGCCACAACCGGATAGGCGCGTGCCCGCGGCGCAGCCGCCGGGCCCACCACCGCCGTATCCGCCACCGGCACAGCGGTACGCGCCGCCGTCCGTGCCGCCGCCGGGACAGCCCGGCGGCCCACCGCCCGGACCGGTATCACCGCAGTACCCGCCGAATGGTTACGGTCCTGCTCCGGGGCAGATACGCCAGGCGCCGCCGCCGATACCCGCCGCGCCGGTGGGTGGCCCGGTGCAACCGTCCGCACCGCACGCCCACCCGGCGGGCCCGCCGCCGATGCCACCGGGCCCGGCCGTGGCGGCGCCGGGGCCACCGCCGTTGCCAGGGGTGCCGATGCCGGTAGCGTCGCCACCGATTCCGGCCGGTGGTGTCCTGGCCGGACCACCGCCCGTCCGGGATCGGGCGATGCTGCACAGCACCGAACTCACCCGCACCTACCCCTGCCCGGCATGCGGCGGCCAGCTCGGATTCGATATCGCCACACAGCAACTGCGCTGCCCGAGTTGTGGCAACTACTCGCCGCTGTCGGTGCCGCGCGCACCGGTCGCCGCGCGCGATCTGCGCCACGCGATGGCCGAACTGCGGGCGGTACAGGCGGTCACGGCCGGTCCGCAGGTCACCGGCGATCGTGAGGTGAAGTGCCAGAACTGCGGTGGTACAACCACGTTCGTCGGCAGCCTGACCGCGACCCGATGCCCGTACTGCGCCACCCCGATTCAACGCGAGGACGTGCACAACGCACCCGCCCGGCTGCCGGTCGACGGGGTGGTCCCGTTCCGCATCGATGAGAAGTCGGCGCGTGAGCGGGTCGAGCGCTGGGTCGCCAGCCGTTGGTTCGCGCCGAACGCGTTCCGGAAATACAAGCGCCTGGGTTCGTTCGCGAGCGTGTACCACGCCTACTTCACCTACGACGCCGATGTGCACACCTGGTACTCCGGCGAACGTGGTGAGGAATATCAGGAACGATACCGGGAGAACGGGGAGACCAAGACCCGCACCAAGGTTCGCTGGTATCGGGCCGAGGGCGAGGTCGGCAATCGGTTCGCCGATATGCCGGTGCTGGCCAACGACACCGACGACCGGGCCAGGGTCGCGGAACTGGAGCCCTGGCCGATCGCCGAGGCCACGACCTATTCCCCCGAATACGTCGCCGGCCATCTGGCCCGCACCTACGACCGCGACGCCGAGCAGATGTTCCCCGAGGCGCGCGGCCGGATGGAGAAGGTCATCGAGCACACGGTGCGCGAGGACATCGGTGGCGACCGCCAGCGCATCCACGATCTGCGCTCGACCTGGAACTCGCTGGCGTACAAGCATGTGCTGCTGCCGATCTGGCTGCTCACGGTGATGTACGCGAACAAGCCGTTCCAGGTGTACATCAACGGATTGACCGGTGAGGTGGTCGGCCGGCGCCCGTGGAGCAAGGTGAAACTGGCCGCGCTGATCACCGTGGTGACCCTGCTGATCATCGGCCTGGTGCTCGCCTACGGCCACTGGCACGGGGGGAGCGACTCGACGACGCACCACCACACCACCATCCACCACGCCGGGAGATGACATGGTTCTGCTGCTGTTCCTGCTCGTGGTGCTGCTCATCGTCGGCGGGGCGGTGGTGCTCGCCGTGGTGACGCTGAACAAGCAGCGGCACAAGCTGACCCTCGCGAATCAGGTGGTCCCGGGCGTGCCGACGCGGGCGCCGCAATCGTGGGCGTTGTCGCACGATCCCGAGGCCCGGCTGCACCGCCGACTGCGCGACGCCATCGCGGCGCTGCACGCGGTCACCGCCTATGACACCGCCGTGACGGTGACCCTGCGGGCGAATCTGGAGCAGGCCGCCCTGGCCATGGACGACCATCTGATCGCGATCTCGGGCCTGCGCGGTGAATACCGCGAACCTCGGCTGGCCAAGGCCGAGGAAGGTGTCGTGGCGATCGAGGCCGCGGTGGCCGAATATGCCGGGGCCACAACACAACCCGATCCGGCCGCACTCGACGCCGGCCTGGCGGGCGTGCAGGACCGGTTGCGGATGGCGGACGATATCGCGCACGGGCTCGGCTCGCTCTGACCGCAGGCCCGGTCAGAGCGCGACGCGGGTACCTTCCACGACGATCGTGCCGTCCTGCGGCGAGTGTGCGATGGACGGCGCCAGCCCGCTGCGTTCGATGATCGCGGCGGCGGTGTCACTCTGGGATTCGCTGGTCTCCACGAACAGCCGTCCGTCCACGGCCAGCCAGCGCCGTGCCTCGGTGGCGACCCGCCGCAGCACGTCGAGCCCGTCCGAACCGCCGTCGAGGGCGCCACGTGGTTCGTGGTCGCGTGCCTCCGGCGGCATCCGCGTGATCATGCCGGTCGGCACATACGGGGTGTTGGCCAGCAGCAGATCGACGCGGCCGATCGGCTCGCCGGGCAGTGGTGTGAACAGATCGCCGCGAAAGACCCTGCCGCCCAAAGGCTCCAGGTTGCGGCGTGCGCAGGCCACCGCGGCGGGGTCGATATCGGCGGCGATCAGATGCACCGCCACACCGGCCGCGCGCAGTGCCCGGGTGGCGGCCAGCCCCAATGCGCCACTGCCGCAGCACAGATCGAGCACCGTCCGCCGATCACCGGGGCGGGCCATGCTGTATTCCACCACCCGGTCGACCAGGAACGCCGTGCGCCGGCGCGGCACGAACACTCCGGGCCCCACCGTCACCCGATGTCCATGGAACTCGACCCAGCCCAGCAGATGCTCCAGCGGTATCCCGTGCACCCGCCGTGCCACCAGATCGGCCAGGTCGCCGGGGGAGGCGGCCGCCTGCCGCAGCAGTGCGGCCTCCTCCTCGGCGAAGACGCATCCCGCGGCACGCAATGTGGCCACGATCGTGGCCTCGTCGGGGATACCGGGTCCGGAATCGATCACGTCCCCATTGTCGGCGGGCGGTCAACCGGAATTCGGCCGGGCCGCCCGCCGCACACCGCTAGCGCGACCCCGGCAGCAGGAAGGTGCGAGTGGCGTCGAGGTAGATCCCGCGCTGTGCGGCCTTGGAGGGCGGCGGCAGCTGCGAGATGATCTGATCGAGCGAGGTCGTCGCGCCCACCACCCGGGTTCCGGCGACGATGAAATCGGCGACCGCCCGGCGAATGTGATTCGGCGAGCTCACCACGATCGCGCTGGTGGCTCCCGCATCGCGCAGCATCTGTGAGCTGAACAGCGCGTTCTGCACCGTGGAGTTGGCGCGGTCCTCGACCAGGACCCGTGCGGCGGGAATGCCGTGGCCGATCAGCCACCCGGCCATGGCGCCGGCTTCGGCCACGCCGTTCTGCGGGTTGCCGCCGGTCACGACGATCGGCGACATCGGTGCGGCGAGGGCCTGCATCCAGGCCGCGGTGAGCCGGCTCACCAGCTCCGGTCGCATACTGCCGTCGGGCAGCAGGCCGTAACCGAGTACCACGATGCCGGTCTGCGGCCCGGCGATGGCCGGTAGCGGGTTGGGCAGGGTGCCCACCGCGGCGCCGATCGCGCCGATCAGGCCGCGGGCGCCCTGAGCCATCTCCGGGTCGATGGCGGCGAGCCGGTTGAACGCGGCCTCGCGGGTCGCCAGATCACCGGTGTAGTCGGACCAGATGCCTTGCAGGGCCAGGGCCTGCGCGTCATCGGGCGTACTGTCCAGCAGCGCGCGCAGGTCGGACAGACCGGCGGCGTCGTTGCCGTTGACGAAATTCGACTGCGCCGAATTGTAGAGCGGCGCCGGTCCGTCGGCCGCCGTGGCGGTCGCGGCCGTCGGCCCTGCAATCAGGGCTGCGGCCGTTGCCGCGACAGCGAGATGCGTCATACGTCTGGCGATTGTCACTGAAGTCGTCACCTTTCCGGGCGAGCGGGATCACATATGTGTTGCCGATCGTTTGGAACACAACCTCGACCACCATACGGCCCGAATCGGTCCCGGGCCCGGATCCACCCCCTCGGCACGGGGCCCGAGTATGTTGGCGCGGCGGCCGGCGCGGCCGCGCGGACCGATAGGGTGACCGGGTGGACACCATTTCGCTGACCGGCAAACAACTCGCCGCCGACCTCAACGCCGAGACGAAACAACGCGCCGCCGCGCTCGCCGAATCCGGGGCCGCGCCGCGGCTGGTCCTGGTCGTCGCGAACGACGATCCGGCCAGCGGATGGTATGTCAACTCGCTGCAGCGTGCCGCGGGCCGTCTCGGAATCGAGTGCGAGACAAACGATCTCGGTGCCGCGGCGAGCGCCGACGAGATCCGGTCCGCGCTCGCGAAGCTGAGTGACGATCCGGCCGTGCACGCGGTGATGCTGCAGACCCCGTTGCCGGCCGGCGTGGAACTCAACGATGTGAGCTCCGCGATCGCGGCGGCCAAGGACGTCGACGGCGTGAGCCCGCTGTCGCTGGGACTGCTGGCCGCCGGACTGCCCGGATTCGCACCGGCCACCTCACAGGCCGTGGTCGAACTCACCAAACAGCACGGCATCACGCTGTCCGGCCGTCACGTCGCGATCGTGGGCCGATCGAATGTCGTCGGCAAACCTCTGGCACAGCTGCTGCTGGCCGAGAACGCGACGGTGACAGTGTGCCATTCGCGTACCACCGACCTCCCCGCCGTCACCTCGGCGGCCGACATCGTGGTGGCGGCCGTGGGCCGGGCCGGGCTGATCGGGGCCGACCATGTGCGCGAGGGTGCCGCGGTCATCGATGTCGGCACCAACGAGGGGCCCGACGGCGGAATCGTCGGCGATGTCGACGCGGCCTCGGTCGACGGCCGGGCGGGGGCGCTGAGCCCGGTGCCCGGTGGCGTCGGCCCTGTCACCACCGCGCTGCTGATGCGCCATGTGGTCGAGGCGGCCGACGCCGCACGCTGATCACCAGTGGGTGGTCACCGGATCACCCACACTCACATTGTCGTAGTACCACTCGGCATCGCCGGGCGCGAGATTGATGCAGCCGTGGCTGACATTCGCGTAGCCCTGATCGCCGACCGACCACGGCGCCGAGTGCACGAACACGCCACCCGAGGTCAGGCGCTCGGCGAACTCACCGGTGAGGTAGTACCCCTCCGGATCGTCGAGCGGAATGCCGATGGTGCGTGAATCGAAGACGATGCTGCGGTCCTTCTCCATCACGGGGAAGGTGCCGACCGGGGTCTCACGCCCCGGCTTGCCCATCGACGCCGGCATCACCCGAGGCGCCTGGCCGGGCACGAACACGGTGAACGTATGTGCCGACATGTCCGCATCGGCGCTGGTGCCGCCGTCGGTGCGGAAATCGGAGCGGGCATCGCCCGCGGTGACGGTGAACCGGGAGGCCGCAGGCAGGAAGCCGGTGGCGGTCCAGACGAGCTCGCGATCGCCGTTCCAGGCGAACGAGCCGGGCAGATTCCCGATGTGCACGGATCCTTCGGCGCGTGCGCGATCGGCGACGGGTGCGGTGAAACGAACGGTGACCGGATGAGCGATTCCGACCGTCGCGCCCGCGGCCGGCGATATCGAGGCCACGGATGCCGTCTGTGGAGTCGCGGTCACCGCAGCGGCGGTACCGGTGGTGAACGCGGCCAGTAGAGCGATACCGAATGCCATAAAGACATGACGCATCATGTTTCGCATGGCTCCACCCCCTCAGGTGGTGAGCGTTATAAGACCCCCGATTCTAGTTCTAAATGATCATGGTCCCCGGAATAGTTCCCGCTTCGTGATCACGGCTACGGCGTGGCAAATCGAAGAGTCGCGAGGAGTGTGGTAGGAGAGTCAGCCCACGACGGCGGCGAGAACGTCGGTGTGCAGCGCGTCGGCGCGAGCGAAGATCTCCTCGACCCGGCGCAGCGCGGGCGCGAATTCGGCCGCGTCCTGCTCGCCGAGCGAGCCGACGTTGATGGCGATGTTGAGCTGTGAGCTCGCGGCCGCGGCGCGGGCGGCATCGGCGGCCGCGCCGATATCGGTGACCACATTCGGATTGCCGATCGGCAGCAGATCCGCGGCCAGCGACAGCACTTCGTCCGCTTCGGCGACCACCGCGGCCGGAACCCGTGCGGCCTGCAGCAGCGCGGTGGCGATCGCGGTCTTGCGGGCCGCGAGCTGCTCGTCGGTGTCCTTGGGGAGCTTGTAGGCCGCGCCCACGGCGGTGAACGCCGCGGCGTCGGCGTCGGCCAGCTCCAGCGACCGGGCCCGCGCGGCATCGGCGGCGGCGATGATCCGGTCGACCACCGGCCGGTTGTCGGCATCCTTGGCCCGCGTGGTGTAGCGAGCGACCATCGCCACCAGGGCCGCGCCCTGGGCGGCGTGCAGCGCGGCTGTCGCGCCACCGCCGGGGGCGGGAATCTTGGCGGCCAGATCGTCCAGGTATCGGCCGATCGTCGAATCTCCGAACGTCGTGGTGTCCGTCGACGATGCGGTGTCCTGAGACATGCTGCGGGGCCTCCCGTTTCGATGAATCGGCATGCGGTACGCCGACAACCGTACCGGGCGGTGCCGGTGGTCGGAGACCGGGCCGTGCTGCCCGCTCGTTCGTGCCCCGTCGCCGGTGTGCAGGATGGAACCGGGCGAACCCGGCTCGGGTCGCGGTATCGCGTTTGGTACGGGTGGTGCGGTGCGATAACCTCACTGCAACTAGTTGCATATGAATGGAGTTGCATAGATGCGGATCGGATTGGGCATCAACTATGCGGGGGGCTTCAAGGAGGTCGCGGCCGAGGTCGCCGATCTCGAGCAGGCCGGGCTGGACATCGTCTTCGTGCCCGAGGCGTACTCCTACGACGCGGTGAGCGGCCTGGGCTATCTCGCCGCCAAGACCGAGCGGGTGCAGCTGGCCTCGGGCATCCTGCAGCTCTACACCCGCACCCCGACCCTCACCGCGATGACGGCCGCGGGCCTGGACTACGTCTCCGACGGCCGCTACATCCTCGGCCTGGGCGCCTCCGGTCCCCAGGTCATCGAGGGGTTCCACGGTGTGCCCTACGATGCGCCGATCGGCCGCACCCGCGAGGTCGTCGAGATCTGCCGCAAGGTGTGGCGGCGCGAGCGGCTGGAATATCAGGGCAAGTACTACACGATCCCGCTGCCCGCCGAACGTGGTACCGGACTGGGTAAACCGCTGAAACTGATCAACCATCCGGTGCGCGACCGGATCCCGGTGCTGCTGGCCGCGCTCGGCCCCAAGAACGTGCAGCTGGCGGCCGAACTGGCCGAGGGCTGGCAGCCGATCTTCTTCCTGCCAGAGAAGGCCGGTGACGTGTGGGGCGAGGCCTTGGCGGCGGGTACCGCCAAGCGTGATCCCGAACTCGGCGCTCTGGACGTGTACGCCGGGCCCGCGCTGGCGATCGGTGACAACGTCGAACCGCTGCGGGAGTTCGTCAAACCGCATCTGGCGCTCTACATCGGCGGTATGGGCGCCAAGGGCAAGAATTTCTACCACACGCTGGCCACCAAGTACGGCTACGGCGCCGAGGCGGACCGCATCCAGGAGCTGTATCTGGCCGGCCGCAAGGAGGAGGCCGCCAAGGTGGTCCCCGACGAGCTGGTCCGCGACATCTCGCTGATCGGCCCGGCCGGATTCGTCGCCGAGCGGGTCGAGGCGTTCCGCGAGGCCGGGGTCACCGTCCTCAATGTCGTTCCGCTGGCCGGCACCGCCGCCGAGCGGGTGAAGTTGATCGAACAACTGCGCGCGCTCGTCTGAGTCGAGCCCCCGCATGCCACGGGCCCGGTCGCGAATCGCGACCGGGCCCGTCGGATATTCGTCTCAGCCCTGCCGCAACGCTTCCAATGCGGCCTCGAGCGTCGTGTGCAACGCGAAGACCTGATCGAGATTGGTGAGCTTGAGCTGTCTGCGTGTGGCCGGTCCCTCGGCGACCAGAACGATACGGGTGCCCGACCCGGCCCGCTGATGAGCGGCCACGAGCGCGGCCATCCCGGCCGAAGCCAGAAAGCTCACCTGCAGCAGATCGATGATCAGTGTCGCCGGCGTCCCGCCGAGGGCCGCTTCGATCGCACTCTCCAGCGCGGGAGCGGTTGCCAGGTCGACTTCGCCGGCCACGGTGAGCACGGTCGCATCGTCGTGCACGCTGACCGAGGTGGTCATCGCGTCGGCGAGGGGATACGCGTCTCCGGAAGTGTTCGTCACGGGCTTCAATGTACCCGGTGAACAATCAACCATCTCTACGACCAGGTATTTCCTTTTGGGGACAAGGGGATAGGCGCCGGCGAGCCGTCACGGTGGTCACTTGCGGCACAGGCGTGGGGGTGCGGCACGTCCGCGTGCCGAGCCGTCCGGTCCCGGTGCGGCGCGACGAGTCGCGTCCAGGTCGGGGCATGTAGCCCTGCGTCTGCTGCGACAGATCGAATGGTGTTGCGTGAACGGCTCGCCGGGGTGGATGGGTCCAATTCGCGGTGCGCAGCGATGAGCGAGACCGGCGCAGGCGTGGCCCACATCGGGGAATCGGGCGGTCGCACGGAAATCGCTGTGGCGCAGGGGATCCGCCCACCGCCATCGATGTCGTCATGATCCGGGCCGGCGTTGCCGAGGTGACCGCGGCCGCGGGGCGGAAAGATCCCCGCGGCCGTCCCGGGACGACCGGTTCCCGGGGCGGTGTGTGCCATCGGTGCCGGGACTTCGGGAGCTGTGCGTCCTCGTCTCCGGGGTCATCGTGGTGATGGTGGTCCGGCCCGACCACCCGCAGGGGAGTGCGCAGGATCCGACGGTCGTCACCGATGTGACGCCGTCGGCGTAGTAGGTGGTCACCAGCGCTGCCTGCTCGGAATACCCGCACTTCGGGCACGTTCCGAAATGGTTCAGAATCTCTCTGGTGAACTGGTGGACGACGACTCGCGACCGCTTGTCGGTGCCGTCCGGCCGCGGCGGTGTGGACATGTGATTCATCAACTCCGTAACCCATGATCGTCGCGCCTTCGACCTCCGAAACCGGTACGGGGGTCACCCCGATGGATCGAAGGCCGGCGGCGGAGGGGCGATCAGGTGTTCCGAGGGAAACCGAGGTTCAGGCCACCGTGGCTGGGATCGAGCCAACGGCTGGTCACCGCCTTGGCCCGGGTGAAGAAATCGACGCCTTCGGTCCCGTGGGCGTGAGTGTCGCCGAACAGCGAGTTCTTCCAGCCGCCGAAGCTGTAGTACGCCATGGGCACGGGAATGGGGACGTTGATCCCGACCATCCCGACCTCGACCTCGTTCTGGAATCGACGCGCGGCGCCGCCGTCGTTGGTGAAGATGGCGGTGCCGTTGCCGTACGGATTGGCATTGATCAGTTCGAGCGCCTCGTCGTAGGAGTCGACTCGCACGACCACGAGCACCGGACCGAAGATCTCGTCGGTGTAGATGCTCATGTCGGTGGTGGCGTTGTCGATGAGGGTCGGCCCGAGCCAGAAGCCGCCCGCGTCACCAGCCGGCCGAACCTCGCGGCCGTCGACCACGATCGTGGCACCCGCGGCCTCTCCGGCATCGACGTAGGCCGACACCCGATCGCGATGTTCCTTCGTGACGAGCGGTCCCATATCGGCGCCGGCGGTTCCGTCGCCGGTGGTGAGGGTGCGCGTCCGTTCGGCGATCTTGTGCACCAGTTCATCGGCGACGCCTCCGACCGCGACCAGCGCGGAGATCGCCATGCAGCGTTCGCCGGCCGAACCGAAGCCGGCGTTGACCATGGCATCGGCGGCGAGGTCCAGATCGGCGTCGGGCAGCACGATGGCGTGATTCTTGGCCCCGCCCAGCGATTGCACGCGCTTGCCGGCGGCCGTACCCGTCGCGTACACGTACTGGGCGATCGGTGTCGACCCGACGAACGAAATGGCCTTGATCGACGGGTTCTCGAGCAGTTCGTCCACGGCGGTCTTGTCGCCCTGGAGCACATTGAACACACCGTCGGGCAGACCGGCGTCCTTCCAGAGCCGTGCCAGCCACAGCGACGCCGACGGATCCTTCTCCGAGGGTTTGAGTACCACGGTGTTGCCGGCCGCGATCGCGATGGGGAAGAACCACATCGGCACCATGGCCGGGAAATTGAACGGTGAGATGATGCCGACGGGGCCGACGGGCTGGCGAATGGAGAACGCGTCCACATTGGTCGAGGCATTCTCGGTGAATCCGCCCTTGAGCAGATGCGGTATACCGCAGGCGAATTCGACGACCTCCTGGCCGCGGCTCACCTCACCCAGCGCGTCGGGGACCACCTTGCCGTGCTCGGAGGTGATGATCTCGGCCAGTTCGCCCTTTCGCTCGTTGAGCAGCTCGCGGAACCGGAACAGGATGGTGGTCCGCTTGGCGAGGCTGGTGTCGCGCCAGGCGGGAAACGCGGCGGCCGCGGCCGCGATGACCGCGCGCGCGTCATCGACGTCGGCCAGCGCCACCCGGCCGGTGATCGCGCCGGTGGCCGGATTCGTGATCGGCGCGAATTCGCCGCCGGATCCTGGGAATTCGGTGTTGTCGATCCAGTGGTGGATGTTCGTGGGCAAGACTGTCATGCGGCACACATTGCTGTGGCGGTAATGCTGTCGTCAACGGCGAATTTCGCAGATTCGAATGCACAAATGCAATGGCGCGGGTTGTGCAGATATGCATATGGAGATGCGCAATTGCCACTTGTTTCCTGCATCTCTGCAGAGTTAACTGTCGAGCACGATGATCAGTGCCGACAATCTCCGCTATTTTCTCGAAGTCTCGCGAACATCACGCCTCGGAGAGGCGGCACGCCGGCTCGGGGTCGATCAGACGACGGTATCGCGTCGCATAGCCAGGCTGGAGAAGGAGATCGGTGAACGACTGTTCGACCGCACCCCGACCAGCTGGCTCGTCACCGAAGCCGGTCGTCGGTTGCTGCCGCACGCCGAGACCATCGAGGCGACCCTGGTCGCCGCCGTCGAGGACACCCATCTGCGGGCGAACGGAGATCTCACCGGATCGCTGCGCGTACTCACTCCGGACGGCTTCGGCACCTTCGTCATGATCCCCGCGCTCGGTCCGTTCGCGAGCGCGCATCCGCACCTGTCGATCGAAGTGGCGACCTCCACCACCCACGATCTGCTGACCGGCAGAGACTTCGATATCGGCGTGACGCTCGAGAAGCCGTCCCCCCGCTCGGTGGTCACCGAGCGCCTGGCCCGATACGAACTCAAGCTCTACGCGACTGCCGAATATCTCGCTCGGCACGGTACGCCGGGCACTCTCGCCGATCTGCACGACCACCGGCTGATCTGGTACATCGACGCCTTCCTCGATGTCCGGCCGCTGCAGATCATGGACGAGCTGGTTCCGGGAGCGCGGATCAAGATGCAGACCAACAACATCACCGGACATCTGCAGGCGGCTCGCAACGGCCTCGGTATCGCGCCGTTGCCCACCTATATCGGCGGGACCGACGACACGTTGGTCGAGGTCCTCGGTGCGGAGTTCGTCGCCCATCGCGGTTACTGGCTCGTGGTGCCCAGGGATCTGGCCCGGCTGGCCCGGGTGCGTGAATTCATCACGGGCCTGCGCCGGATCATCGACGTCAACCCCCATCTTGTCGCGCTGCACTGAGCCCGATGCCGCCACGTACCCCCACGGCGAGAGCGCGGCCGGGACACGTGGCGGGGAAAGGTCAGGTCATATCTCCGGGTGAATCCTGTTCCACTTCGTGGTGCGCTGGAAGGTGTCCACCACATCGATGAGGTTTCGCTCGGCGAAGGCCGGGCCGACCATCTGCAGGGCGACCGGAAACCGCCGTCCGGCCGGTGTCGTCGTGTAGCCGGCGGGGAATGTGATGGTGGGAAGCTGGGACAACGTGAACGGCACGGTGAACCGATGGACTCCGGCGGTGGTCTCGTCATCCATCCGGATCATCTTCTCGACCGGCGGCGCGATGAACGACAGCGCGGGAATCAGGACGGTGTCGACCGGTGCGATCGCGGCTTCCATACGCCCCTTGAAATCCCATCGCCGCTGCAACAGCCGGTCGTATTCGATCGCCGGCATGTCCCGTCCGCGTTCGATGAGTTCCCGCAACGCCGGGCCGTAGCTGTCCCGGTTGGCGAGGAAGGACTCGCCGTGCGCGCGTGCCGTCTGAGCGGCGCAGACCCCGAACCAGTCGTCGATCGCCACCGTGGGGTCCGGGAGAACGACCTCGACGATCTCCGCGCCCAGATCGTCGAGATGCGCGACAGCCTCGCGGTGCGCCTTCTCGACGTCGGTGCTGACACCCTCGTAGGCCCAGCGCGGATCGACGCCGATTCTCTTGCCGTGCAACGACTTCGGCTCCCTCACCGTGAGATCCGGCACCGCCTTCCGGGACGCGGTGGGGTCACGATCGTCGGCGCCCGCGATGATTCCCAGGACGAGGGCGGCGTCCCGGGCCGAGCGGCACATGGGCCCGACGTGATCCAGTGTTGCCGCCAGTTCCACCACGCCCGCCCGGCTGACCCGGCCCCACGTAGGTTTGAGACCGGTGACCCCGTTGGCCGCCGAGGGCATCCGGATGGAGCCGCCCGTATCCGAACCCAGTGCGGCGAAACACAATCCCGCGGCGGTCGAGGCCCCGCTGCCGCTCGATGAGACGCCCACCCACCGGCTGGGGTCCCAGGGGTTCAGCGGCGCGCGAAACGGTGCTGTGTGCTCGGTGTACACCCCCTCGGTCGTGTGCACCTTGCCGAGGACGACCGCACCGGCCGATTCCAGCCGGTCGACCACCGTCGCGTTCGATGTCGCGATCATGCCTGCCCGCGACGCCATCCCGGCCCGGGTGGGCCACCCGCGCTTGTCGTAGATGTCCTTGATGGCGATCGGCACACCGTCCAGCGGGCCGAGTGCGCGGCCCGCGGCTCGTCGTTCGTCCGATCGCCGCGCCGCGGCCAGTGCTTCCTCATGCGCGACGTGGACATACGAACCCACGGTCGAGTCGATGTCGTCGATGCGGTCCAGCATCGCCTGAGTTACCTCGGTCGAACTCGATCCGCCGGATGCGAGCAGCGCGGCGACTTCGTGAATTTCTTTGTAGTGCAGTTGATCTGCCGAATCGCTCGCCATATCTGACTTCCTGTAGATTTCTTGCCGCATCGACGCTACTCCGACACGGGGACACGGGCAGCGGCAGGCCGGTCCGAAATGAGCGCTACCCGCGGCCGATATTGCGATCCCCGGGTGAGGATCGTGAGTGGGATATAGATGGCAGGACCGAGCAGCATGGCGACGAAGGATGCGTAGTAGAGCGGATACACACCTGCCACTCCGGCGGCGCCGACAGCAATACTGACCAGCAGGGCGGCAATTCCGCAGACGTTCCAGTTCTTCACCTCGGTCTCGCGATATTCGATTCGATCCGATGGCGCGAGGCCGAGCAGCTTCCGGCAGACGAAATAGTCACTGAGAAGGATGAATATCCACGTGTTGGTCATCACGCCGGTGACAGCGAGGAATTTATCCGTGTATTGGAGGATGTTGATCGGATACAGCGCGATGCCGACGACGACGAGCAGGACCATCCACCATTGCCGGCCGATCTTCTTCCTGGCCACGGCATCCCAGCTGTTGGCGAAGGCCAGCGAACCGGAATACAGATTCATGACGTTGATCCGGATCTGGGTGACGATCGCGAAGATCACGCCGAGCACACCCATCACCACGGCGAAGATCAGGCCCGGATCGGTGGCGGAGAGTTCCTGCTGCGATCGGCTTCCGTCGAAGTGGTTCACCATGGTGAACCCGATGAGCGCGCCGAGGATCATCACGACCACGATCATGAGCAGTTCGACCAGCATCACCGCGCCGGTTCCGGCATACGAGACCGAGCGTTTGACGAATCGCCCGTAATCGGTGGCGATGAGGGCCTGGAATACGACCTGACCGTTGGCGAGGCTCATGGCCTGCCACATCGCGGCGGCGGTGAGGCCTCCCTCGACCTTCCATTCGCCCGGCCCGACCAGAACATAGCCGCGGGCCAGCATGATCAGGCCGACGATGGACAGCAGCAGGAAGACGGGAACTCCGAAGCGCTGGAGCAGATTCATCGAGTGCATGCCGCGCCAGGAGAAGTACAGAGCGCACGATGCCACCACCGCGAATACGATGGTCGCGGCCGCGGAATTGATGGGAATGCCGACAATTTCGCTCAGCCCGTGCGAGACGATACTGCCTTCGAAGATGAAGTAGAAGATGTAGTTGACCGCGTAGACGAGTGAGGCGATTGCGGATCCTTTGGTGCCGAACCCCAGTCCCCGGGACAGCAGGGGCAGCGACAATCCTTCTTGGCTGGCGATTCGCATGATGACGGCGCCGACCACTGTGGCGCCGACGACCATGTATGCGGTGGGGATGAGGAACATCGGCCAGCCGACGAGGAATCCGATCTGGCTGCCGAGGGCGAACCAGAACATCGCCGTGATATTTCCGCTGAGTACCAGGAGGATTGCCGGGCGGCGCCATCGCGCGGAATCGGGCACTCGCTCGGTCGCATAACTTTCGATCTGGTCGTCCAAGCTGGCCGATGGCCCCTTGAAATACTCACTCAGACTCACGTGCATTCCTCTCGGACCGAGCGAACGGTAATCCGAAACTCGACGCCCGCCGGTAGTAGAACTGTGAACCACATCCCACCCGGCATCACTGCGCGAGTCAACGTGGAAATTTGCATTGTCTGCTGCAAGATTGCAGCTCCGCCACTTTCCGGTGTGATCCTGCGGGCGGGCGGAGCGGCCTCCCCGTCAGCGGCGGTAGATCGAGGTGTAGAGCTGCTCGATCTGAGCCGATGTCGGAACAACCGGATTGTTCGCCGGCGAACCCGAGGCGATCGCCTGTTCGGCCATCAGCGGAATCAGTCCCTCCCAGGCCGTGCTGTCGATGCCGTAGCCTGCCGGGGTCGGGACCTCGACGTCGACGCAGAGCCGATGGATTTCTGCCACGAGTTTCCGCGCTGCCGTGGCGTCGCTGTCCGCGTCACCGGCCGCACCGTAGGCGCGAGCGCACGCGGCGTAACGGTCCTCGGCAGCGGGTACCGAGAACTCGGTGACCGCGGGGAGCAGCATCGCATTGGACAGGCCGTGCGCCACGTGGAAGTGCGCTCCGATCGGCCGGCTCATCCCGTGTACCAGGCAGACGCTGCTGTTGGAGAACGCGATGCCGGCCTGTGTCGCGGCCAGCATCATCGCCTCTCGCGCCTCGGCGTCGCCACCGTCGAAATACGCTCGCCGCAGATACTGCCCGATCGTGCGTACGGCGCCGAGTGCCAGGCTGTCGGAGATCGGATTCGCCTTCCGGCTCACATATGCCTCGATCGCGTGGGTCAACGCGTCGACGCCGGTGTCGGCCGTCAGCCGGGCCGGCATCGAGACGGTGAGCCGGTAATCGATGATCGCCGCGCTGGGCAGAAACGACAAGCCCGGGCAGAGCATCTTCTCGTCGGTTTCCTCATCGGTGATCACGGTGAATTGTGTTGCCTCCGAACCGCTGCCCGCGGTGGTCGGAACAGCGATGATCGGCAGTGCGGTGCCGGCGTACGAATTCGGGGCCTTGTAGTGCCGCATGGGCTCATCGGTCGACGCGAGGACCGCGAGGGCTTTCGCGGTATCCATCGGGCTTCCGCCGCCCAGGCCGATGACGCAGTCCGCCCGATGCTCCCGGACCGCGTTCACGCCGGCCGTCAGTGAGCCGGTGGTCGGGTCCGGAACCGTGTCCGAGAAGGTGACCACCGAGTAGTCGGCGTCGATCAGGAGCTTCTCGAGATCGGCGGCGACGCCGTTGCCCGCCAGGAACTTGTCGGTGACGATGAGGGGACGCCGCAGGCCGAGTTTCGCGAGGGCCGCGGCGGTTTCGTTCATCGCGCCCGCGCCCACGGTGAGAAAGCGCGGAAAAGCCAGATTGATTGTCATGAGTATTCTCCGGAATTGATCGGGCGAATTGCAGGTGCGCGGTGAACGCGGCCGAGCCGCTTGTTTGCCACGGAGCTACCCTGCGTCAGTGGAAATATGAACGTCAATGCCCGAAATCGCAGTGCATACTGCAGATGTGCATGTCGTTCCTGCCTATTTTCCGGGCTGCGGAGCCGGTGCGGCGATCGTTGTGAAGTACTGAATGGCGGCGGCGACGGTGATCGGTGCGGTGACCAGAAGCTGGCCCGCGAGGGTGCCCAGTGCGCCGACCGCGATCACACCGCCGAGGCAGCCGATGGCCGCCGCCGGCAGAAAGGGGCCGAAGAGACCGACGATGGTCGCGGCGGCCACGGTCGCCCCCGCGATACCGCCGAGGACGCAACCGGCGGCACTGCCGCCGATACCTCCGATGAGGGTGCCGAGTGTCGCGCCGGTGAGAATGGTGCTGGACAAGCGGTTCCAGGCGGCGGACTCACGATCGTATTCGTTCTGCCAGGGAGCCTGTTCCGCGTATGGCAGCGCCACCGGTTCGTAGCGGGCGTGCGCACGGTCGATCAGCGGTGTCAGCGTGGCGGTGCGATCGGAGATCCGGGCGGCGATCGGAAATTCGAATTCGTCGATTCGGAACCGCAGCGGCGCCGCCGCCAGCACCGTGCCCGCGGTGTCCTCGATCTTCAGCATCGAATCCTGTATGACCAGCCCGCCCGTGTCGATGCTGATGACGCTGTGCCCGTCGACGGCCTCGGCGGTGAACCCGACGGCGGCGTTGCCCGCGGGTGTGGCATCGGCGGTCGCGGCGACGATGCCACACATGACGGCGGCGCCCGCGGTGATGCCGGCGAACTTCCTCATCTTTCATTCCTTTCTGGCTGCCTTTCCGGATGTGGAAAGGCGTGACCCAGCGGAACCTCGAATTCGCGCTCGGGTGGATTTGTCGAACAGTTCGACGGTCGACGGCGCCGGTGGAAATGTGCGTCGTGGCGGAGCCGAATGGATATCTGCGAAATCCGAATACCATCGGGTTCGTGGTGATCTGGATCACCAGCTGTGACCGCAGCCAAGTATTGGCGTTGTATTTGTCGGCAGTCAACGGCCAAATATGCAGGCCGGCCTGCAATATCGCAGCACGGGATGCCGACGGCTGTGCGGCGCGCGATTTTCCGCTTCGTCCGCCATGGGCCCCGTGGTCGGCGGACTCCGGTCGCGTCGCGGTTCAGAAACCCGTCAACGTCTCGACCTGTGGACTGGGGACGACCTCGCGGGCCAGATCCTCGGAGCTCGTCGTCCCGTTCATGAAGTCGTCGGTCCACGTCGTGGTCAAATGCGTCAGGATCGCCACATTCCCCGGTTGCGGTGCGCCGCAGAGCAATTCGGCCAGTGGGTCGGTGCTGGCGCCTTCCGCGTCCGTATGTTCTCCGGTGGTCAGACGTACGCCCAGGAATGGCCGATGCAGATGCGTCAGCAGCGCTGTGGTGCCGCTGGCCAGGTTGTTGCAGATGCCTGGTGGGCCGGAGATGGTGAGGATCGGGAGTGCGGTGGGGTCGAGGTCGGTGAGAGCGGTGTCGGTGTTGTCGCCGAGGAACGATTTCACCGGGTCGAGCAGGATCAGCCCATGCAGGCGCGACCAGGCTGCGGGGTGGGTGGCGTGCAGGCGGTGGGCCACGTATTCGACGGCTTCGGCGCCGGCGGAGTGGCCGATGAAGACGAGACGGGAAGGGAGTTCGGGTGCGGGATGTCCCGTTGCGGCCGCGGCGGCGGTGAGTGCGGTGGCCAAGCGGCCGGTGGGGTCGTCGGTGGCGAACATATCGGCGATCCGGTCGAGGAATCCGGTGTTGTCGCCGAGGTTCTGCAGTGTGCAACCATTTGGGTCGATGGCCGGCAGGCTGGGAGTGAATACGAGATAACCGTCGCCGGCCAGGGATCGGGCGAGGGCCGCGACATTGTCGGCGGTGCGGGCGAAGCCGTGCTGGAGCCAGATCAGGGCCCGGGGTGTGCCGGTGGGCAGATACCAGTCGGCGGGCTGATGCAGAACCGTTGTCGCACAACCCAGATCGATCGTTCCCGACAGCCGGGACTCAGCCGCGGCGGGCGCGGCGAGGGTCGTCAGGGTCGCGCAGAGTGCGACGAGAACGGTCAGGGGAGAAGCTCCGTGCCTCATCGCGACTCCGAGTGCTCATGTCCTCGACAGCCCGCGGTGCCGTGCCCAAACAGTGCTGCCGAGACAAACGTGGTGCCGAATAAACGGTACGGCGAACGGCGCTGCGGTAGGGTCGATTACGGGGAGATTCGCGGAACCGCCCACTCGGGTGCCCGACGTCGGACGCGAGCGATCACAGCTGCGCCAGTGCCGTGGTGAGGACGACATGCACAGCGGTGCCGGTCAGGACACTGAGCACGGCATTGCGCCGCCACAGGTGCACACCCAGCGTCACCGCCAGGCACACCGCGGTCGGCCACAGCTGTGCCACCGCGATACCGCGCAGTGTGTAGACGGCGAGGATGACCATGACACCCACCGGCATGGATCGGCCGAGGTGGTCGACGACGGCGCTGGTGCGCAACGGTGTCAGTGCGGCGAAGGGCAGTGCGCGCAGCGACCAGGTGACCACGGCGCACACGGCCACCGCGATGATCAGATAGCGGGCGTCAGACACGAGCGGACTCCTTGCCGCGGGCCCGGCGGATCAGCAGGGCGGCGGTGAACAATCCCAGTGCGACCGGCAGCATCTGCCCCGGGACGAGGACCCGGGCGACCAGCGCGCAGATCAAGGCCACGACCGGAACCGGGACGTCGGGCCGGGCTCGGTAGCCGTCGACGGCCAGCACGACGAACAGTGCGGTCAACGCGAAGTCCAGACCGTCCAGTCGGAGGGGGAGTACCGCTGCGGACGCCGCACCGGCAGTCGCCCCGGCGACCCAGTAGAGCTGGCACAGTGCCTGCAACGCGAGAATCCGCTTACCGCTCCATCGCTGGGCATCGGGCCCGGTGGTGAGTGCGTAGGCCTCATCGGTCAACGCGAAGGTGGCGTACGCCTTCGCGGACCGTCCCCGCACCTGGTGCAGGGGAAACGACAACGCATAGAAGACATGCCGGAAATTGACGAGGAACGCGGTCAGTGCGATCTGGGCCAGCGGTGTGGCCGCGGTGACCATTCCGATCAGCAGGAACTCCAGCGACCCGGCGTAGATGAATCCGGCGAAGACCGGTGCCCACCACCAGGCGAGATGAGCGTGCACGACCAGAACGCCGAGCGCCAGGCCGAGCGGGACCAGCGCCGGTCCGACCGAGCTCGAGGCGACCAGTGCGGCCCGGATGTCGGAGCGGGTGGATTCGGCGTTCGGAACAACGGGCGGGGCCGTCGCGGTGGTGCTGTTCACGATGGTAATTTTATGTGTAACTCGACGTAATATGGTGTCCGGAAGTACTCAGAAAAAGCGTCTGTGAGCAATCAATGCAGCTGGATTCGATCGATCGCGACATTATGTTTCACCTGCGCCGTGACGGCCGGCTGACCAATGTCGAGCTGGCCCGGCGAGTAGGTCTGACTCCGCCGCCGTGCCTGCGCCGGGTCAAGCGGCTCGAGGACGCCGGAATCATCAGCGGCTACCGGGCCCGCATCGATGCGACCGCGATGGGACGTGGTTTCGAGGTCGTGGTCGCGGTGGAGATCAGCATCAACGATCTGCAGACCGTCGAGGAGTTCGAGAACGCCGTCGCGTCCTACGACGAAGTGGTGGACTTCCACCGCCTGTTCGGGCGCCCGGATTACTTCATCCGGGTCGCGGTGGCCGATCAGGCGGTGTTCGAGACCTTTCTGACCAGTCGGCTGATGAGTCTGCAGGCCGTCGCCCGGGTCGATTCGCACATGATCATGAAGACGATCAAGACCGAGGACTGACCGGCCCGCCCGGCGATCCGGTCACGGCAGAATCGAATCCACGTAGCCGCCGTCGACGCGCAGCGCGCCGCCGGTGGTCGCGGAGGCGAACGGTGAACTGAGATAGACCACCATGTGGGCGATCTCCTCCGGTTCGATCAGCCGCTGCAGCAGCGACTGCGGCCGGTGCGTGCGCATGAACTCCCGCTGCGCCCGATCCCAGGGCAGCGACCGGTCGACCAGCTGATAGACGAACTCTTCCACCCCGCCGGTATGAGTCGGACCGGCGATGACCGAATTGACCGTCACCCCGGTACCGGCGGCGTCCTTGGCGAAACCGCGCGACAGCGCCAGCATCGCGGTCTTGGACACCCCGTAGTGGATCATCTCCTCGGGGATGACGACCGCGGAATCGCTGGCGATCTGAATGGCGCGACCCCACCGGCGCTCGATCATGCCCGGCAGGTAGGCGCGCAGCAGCCGCGCCGCCGAGAGCACATTGACCTCGAAGATGGTGCGCCACTGCTCATCGGTGATCTCGCGAGCGGGTACCGCACCGAAGATCCCGAGATTGTTGACCAGGATGTCCACGGCGGGAAGTTCGGCCAGCAGTTGCCCGACGCCCTCGGCGGTGGTGACATCGGCGCACACCCCGACGGCGGCACCACCCGCCCCGCGCACCGTCGTGACAGCGGCCTCGACCCGCTCCCGGTTGCGGCCGTTGACCGCGACCGTGGCACCACTGCGTGCCAAGCCGGTGGCGATCGCCAGGCCGATACCCTGCGTCGAGCCGGTGACCAGGGCAGTCCTACCGTTCAGATCGATCTGCATCGACGAGGCTCCTTCACCGGCGTCATCCGACACACCATCCTCGCGAGAGCATGGCGACCCGTCCGCGACGTTACGCGGGATCGAACCGCACGCCGCCGCGGCACGCGGACGCCGCCGGCCGCACCGCGACTACACCGTGCTGGCCGCGGAGAAGGTCACCGAGGGGAGTGCGGCGAGGAGTTCGACGCGGGTTCCGGCCGCGGTTCTGTCGATGTCGACCTCGTCGGCGAGGGCGCGCATCATCGCCAGGCCACGGCCGCGGGTGCCGGGGTCCTCCGGGAGCGGGCGCCAGGCGCCGGTATCGGTCACCGCGATGTGGACCGCGCCGCGGGCACATTCGGCCGTCACCACGACCCGCCCCGCCGCCCCGGTCGCATAGGCGTGCTCGATGCTGTTCGTACAGGCCTCGTTGGTGGCGGAGACCAGATCCGCGGCCTGCTCCTGGCCGACGGCCGCCGAGGACAGCCACGCGGTCAGGGCACGCCGCACACCGGTGAGGCGGCCGGCCTCGGCGGGAATGTCGAGCCGCAGCGGTCGCGGCGGCTGGCGGTAGACCACCATGGCGATGTCGTCGTCGTAGCCGATATCGGGCCGCAGCCGGTCCAGCACCGCATCGGCGACCTCACGCGGGCGAAGCGGTGCGACGCCGGACAATTCGTCGGCCAGCTCCTCGAACCGGATATCGATGTCGACACCGCGCTGTTCGACCAGTCCGTCGGTGAACAGCACCAGCGTCGAACCGGGGGTCAGCGCGGTGGTCGCCTCGGGCCGCTGCGGGGTGTCGAAGGTCGCCAGCGGCACGGCCCGCCCGCCCTCGAGCAGTCGCCCGGTGCGACCGGGATCGGCCAGTACCGGTGGCATGTGCCCCGCGCTCGAGTACCGGATGAGCCCGCGCATCGGATCCAGAATCGCCGCGCACACGGTCGTGCACATCGCCCCGGGGATCCGCGCGGCGACCGCGTCCAATTCCGACAGCAGCTGGGCCGGGCCCGCGCCGCGCAGCAGCAGAGCCTGTGCGGCCGTGCGCAATTGGCCCATCACCACCGCGGCCGACAGTCCGCGACCCACACAGTCGCCGACGACGATGCCGAGGGTGCCGTTGCGCAACTTCACCACGTCGTACCAGTCACCGCCGATCTCGAGCGGTGGCAGTGCGGGTTCGTAGTGGACCGCGAATCCCGGTGGCAGTTCGATCGGCCCGAGCATGGCGCGCTGCAGGGTCAGTGAGGTCGATCGCGCCTGATCGAAGTTGCGGGCGCGCTGTACGGCCAGATTCAGGTGCCCGACCAGCAGGGAGAACAGCGACCAGTCGCCCGGGCTGATCGCGCGCGGTGCGGCGAAACGCACCCACAGTGCGGCGTCACCGGTCTCGCCCAGCCGCGCGACGATACCCTCCGAACTGGCCACGCCCTCCGGGATGGGAAAGACTGCCCGGTCCGGCCGCATCCGGGCCTGGTCGAGCAGGGCCCGCGCCCGGGCATCGATGACTCGCCGGGACACCGCGGTATTGGGTCCGGGAGCACCGGATGTCGCTGCCGCCGCGTCGTTTCCGGGATCGGCGACGGGTCCGGACACATAGAGCTGTGGAGCCGTCTGGGAATTGGGCCGGACCGACACGACGGCGGTCTCCGCACCGATCGCGCGGCGCAGCTCCTCGAGACCGACCTCGAGGACCTCGGCGACGGTGGTGGCCGCGCCCACCGCCGTGGTCAGCCGCGACACCGCGTGATCGCGAGCCCGGGCGTCGTGTTCCGCGGTCACATCGCGCACCGTGCCGACGAAGATGTGCTCGTCGTCCTCCGGGCTGCGCAGCGAGGAGGTGCTGACCGCCAGCCACACCCGCCGGCCGTCGCGGTGGCGCGCGGGCATGACGAATCGCGTCGTCTCGGCGCCCAGCGCCGGATAGGCGGCTTCGGATTCGTCGGTCCATGGATGCGGCGGCCGGAACGGCGCGGCCTCCGGTCCGTATCCGGTCAGTGCGCCGAACGCGGAGTTGACCTCGGTGATGGTGCCGTCGGCGTTCGCGACGAAGAAGCCGTCCTGCAGCGATTCGACGAGTGCGGTCCGGAAGGCGTCGCGACCGGCGAGATCCTCGGCCCGCAGCCGTTGCAGCTCGTAGCTGCGAGTGCTGTCGAGGAATCCGCGGGTGGCGACATCGAGCGCGGCCAGCGTCTGCAACAGGAACTCGAGTGCGGCCCGGGCGCGGGCGGCGGTGCCGGGGGCCGACGCCGTCGGTGACACGAGCAGGCCGAGTTCGTCGAGCAACCGGAAGTGATGTTCGGTCAGATCCAGGATGCTGACACCCTCGACGAGTGCGCGCCTGCCCAGTTCGTAGCCTTCGGCGAGGGTGTTCTGATTGCGCGAATCCAGGTGCAGCCGAAGCGCATTCGCATACGCCTCGCGGAATGCGGCCAGTACCGCACTCATCGCCGCGTCCCGGCTCGGTCGCTCACGGTGTTCCCGTCGACGGGCCCCGGTGCCGCGCGGCCAGGACGAGGGCGTCGTCGGTGTCCTTGCCATGACAGGTCAGGATGTCGTCGGCGATATCGGCGGTCGGCCGCGCCAGATCGAGGGTGTCGACGAAATCGTTGACGATACCGTCGGTCGACATCAGCAGCACATCGCCCGGCCGGATCGCCACAGTCTGCGCCTGCAGATTCGGCGGCAGCAGATACCCGACGATGCCGCCGGTCAGCAGGGCGGTGGCGCGCACCTCGGGTTTACCGGGCCCGATCGCGAGGACCCGGGATTCGACATTGCCGACGCCCAGCCAGTGCACCTGGTCCTCACCGCCGAACAGCACGAGCGAGACCGCCGCGCCGCGGGTGTCCGACATCGCCCGATGACACAGCACCATCAGCACGTCGAGGGGTTCGGCGCGATTGTCCGCGAGTACCTGGGCCGCGCGATCGGCGGCGTCGGCCGCGGCGGCGCCGTGCCCGAGTCCGTCGAGGACCGCGAAGAGGACAGATCCGTCACCGGCATCGAGTACCACCGACCGATCGCCGGAAACCCGTTGCCCGGGCAGCGCCCGTCCGGCGACCGCCCACTCCACCGTTCCGAGGGTTCCGTCCTCACGCACCGGCGGGTACCCACTTCCACATCTCCACCAGCGTTCCCTGCCCCGGCGCCGACTCCACGATCAATCGGTCCATCAACCGGCGTGCACCGGGCAGGCCCAGACCCAGGCCGCGCCCGGTCGAATAGCCGTCCTCGAGCGCCCGCGTGATATCGATGATCCCCGGGCCCTGATCTTGTGCCTGCACGACCAGGGCGCGGCGGCCCTCGCGGTCCTGCACCGACACCCGGATCTCCCCGGTGCCCGCGTAACTGGTGATGTTGCGGGCGATCTCGGAGATGGCCGTGGAGATCATGGTGATGTCGGTGAGGGTGAAGCCGAGCTCGGCGGCCAGCTCCCGCCCGGCTTGACGCGCGGTCACGATGTCACCCGACACCTTCACCGCGATCACCATGTTGTCGGAGGCCACGATCACCGACCGTCTCGTCGGCCGTTGCGGCGTAGCTTGCGGTCGAGCCAGGCCAGCCCTTCTTCCAGGTCGAGCGCAGTATGCATCCCCTCGAAGGTGAGTCCCAGCTGCACCATGGCGAATGCCACTTCGGGCTGCAGACCGACGATGACCGTCTCCGCACCCCGCAGTTTGGTCATGTGCGCGATGGTACGCAGCGAGCGCGCCGCGAACGAGTCCATGACATCGATCGCGGTGACGTCGACGATGATTCCCTGAGCGCGGTACTTGCTGACGTATGTCATCAAGTCGTCCTGCAGCCGTTCGGTATCGGCGTCGGTCAGCGCCGACTGCACGGACGCGATCAGGTAGGTGCCCTGTTTCAGAATGGGTACCGGCATGGGGCGCCTTGACTACCGTCCGTCGCGGTCGGTGAGTCTCGAGATTTCGTAGCCGAGCAGCCGCTCCGCTTCCTCGATTCCACCTTGCAGGTCGCCGACCGCGTTCATCTTCGTGAGATCGAGGCCGATGGTGACCAGGGCGAGTGCGATCTCCGACGACAAGCCGGTGATGATGACGTTGGCGCCCATGAGATTCGACGCGTCGACGGTTTGCACGAGGTGGTTGGCAACCGTGGAGTCGATCATCGGCACACCGGTGATGTCGATGACGACCACCTTGGCGCGATTGGCGCGGATGGCGCGCAGCAGCTGCTCGGTGAGCTGGCGGGCGCGCTGGCTGTCGAGAACGCCGATGATCGGCAGGATGAGCAGCTGCTCGCGCACCTGAAGCACCGGCGTGGACAGCTCGCGGATGGCTTCCTGCTGCTGGCGGATGACGCGCTCGCGCTCCTGCACGAACGAGATGGCCACGGTGTTGGCGATCCGGTTGGCCGCGGGCTCGTAGGCGTCGAGTACTCGTTTGAGCAGTTCGAAGTCGGACTGGTACTTCTCGAAGAGGCTGCGCGCGAGCACATCTCGTAGCAGCAGCACGATGCCGACGACCTCGTCGGTCTCGACGCCACGCGGAATGATGCGCTCGGACAGGTCGCGGGCGTAGGCCTGCAGTGCCTCGACGCTACCGGTCTGCAGTGCCTCGACGTAGTTGTCGTAGATCGAGGTGGCCTCGGAGAAGATCTCCTCCGGGGTCATCGCGGTCAGCAGTGCGGCGTCCCCGATGCGCCGGGCCCATTCCTCACGTAACTCGGTGCGGTTCTGGCGCAGATGTTCGACCAGTTGCGGCAGCAGGTTGTCGACCGGGCCGGCCGGTAGCGAATCCGGCGAGAGGCCGATGGACACGTCGGACATGGAAACTCCTGCCCCTTTCGTAAGGGAGGTCGATACGTCGGGTTCGCTCGCGCGCGGCTGCCGTCGCCGCCGCAGTCGAGCCTAGTCTTACCCGATACCCGTCGCTGAACAAATCAAACACAACGGCACGGTGTGTGCTCGGCCACGCTCAGCTCGGTTGCGGTGTCGGCCGGCGCCGCGCGTGGGCGGGGGAGCCGCGATGATCGATGCAATCGGCACCGTCGTCGCCGGCGGCCCGGTGATGAGTGAGCAGGGTGTCGTAGATGTCGGAGAGGGCCGCGAGCTGGTCGCGGTCGAGGACATCGATCATGTGCCGTCGCACGCTGTCGACGTGGGCGGGAGCGGCCGTGGCCAGCACCTCCGCCCCCTTCGGGGTGAGCACCGCGGCGGTGCGGCGGGCGTCGTCGGGGATGGACTCCCGGGCCACCAGGCCGCGCTTCTCCATGCGGGTGATCTGGTGCGACAGCCGGCTCTGCGACCACTCCAGCACCGACGCCAGCTCGGCGAAGCTGCGCCGTAGCTCGGGGGTGTCGGCGAGCCGGGCCAGCACCGTGTACTCGACGTAGGTGAGGTTGGACGCGCGTAACGAATCGCGGCCGACGGCCGCGGCGATGAGATCGCGGGTGAAGACGAAGCCGAGCCAGGCGCGCGTTTCGATGTCGTCGAGCCAACGGGGTTCGGTCACGATTCCTCTCCAGGTTTGTGCGTGGTCATGCTATTGCCTTCCCGCTGTCGGCGACAGCCGATGTCGCGCACTGTCGGCGATACCCGAGGTCGCCGTTCGGGAACGACACCTACACCCACGACGTTGAAGGTGCAACCTTTTTCGGGGCAATGAAGATTAGGCTGGCCTGACCTCGGCCGGGGATGGTGTGCTGTCTAGAGTCGGATCGTTGTTTCGGCCGAGGACGATCGGACCGCCCGGCCGAGTGCACCCGCAGAGATACAAGGAGTGCGATTCGTGACCGCGCCTGAGTTCCGCTATTCGGATCTGCTGCCCACCGGAGCCGACGACACGCCCTACCGGCTGCTGACGACCGAGGGTGTGCATACCTTCGAGGCGGGTGGCCGCACCTTCCTGCAGGTCGAGCCCGATGTGCTGCGGATGCTGACCGCCGAGGCCATGCACGACATCAGCCACTACCTGCGTCCCGCGCATCTGGCTCAGCTGCGCAAGATCATCGACGATCCGGAGTCCTCGGGCAACGACCGGTTCGTGGCGCTGGATCTGCTCAAGAACGTCAACATCTCCGCCGGCGGCATTCTGCCGATGTGCCAGGACACCGGCACCGCGATCGTGATGGGCAAGAAGTCCGAGGGTGTGCTCACCGGTGCCGACGACGGCGAGTGGATCTCGCGTGGTGTGTTCGACGCCTACACCAAGCTGAACCTGCGGTATTCGCAGCTGGCCCCGATCACCATGTGGGACGAGAAGAACACCGGCTCGAATCTGCCCGCGCAGGTCGAGTTGTATTCCACCCCGGGCGATCCCGCCCATCCGGCCTACAAGTTCCTGTTCATGGCCAAGGGGGGCGGTTCGGCGAACAAGTCGTTCCTGTTCCAGGAGACCAAGGCCATCCTGAACCCGACCCGGATGCTGGAATTTCTCGACGAGAAGATCCGCTCCCTGGGCACCGCGGCCTGCCCGCCGTACCACCTCGCGGTCGTCATCGGCGGCACCAGCGCCGAATTCGCCCTGAAGACAGCGAAATACGCCTCCGCGCACTACCTCGACACCATGCCCACCGAGGGGTCGATGGCCGCGCACGGCTTCCGGGACCTGGAACTGGAGGAGGAGGTCTTCAAACTGACCCAGTCCTTCGGTATCGGCGCGCAGTTCGGCGGCAAGTACTTCTGCCACGACGTGCGGGTGATCCGGTTGCCGCGCCACGGCGCCAGCTGCCCGGTCGCGATCGCGGTGTCCTGTTCGGCGGACCGGCAGGCGCTGGCCAAGATCACGCCCGAGGGCGTGTTCCTCGAGCAATTGGAAACCGAACCGGCGCAATACCTTCCGGAGCAGACCGAGTCCATCCTCGGCGGCGACGTGGTGCAGGTCGACCTGAACCGCCCGATGTCGGAGATTCGCGCCGAGCTGTCGAAGTACCCGGTGAAGACCCGGCTGTCGCTGACCGGCCCGCTGGTGGTGGCCCGCGACATCGCGCACGCCAAGATCAAGGAGCGGCTCGACGCCGGCGAGCCGATGCCGCAGTATCTGCGGGACATGGCCGTCTACTACGCCGGCCCGGCCAAGACGCCCGACGGGTACGCCTCGGGTTCGTTCGGCCCCACCACTGCGGGCCGGATGGACTCCTATGTCGATCAGTTCCAGGCGGCGGGTGGCTCGTTCGTCATGCTGGCCAAGGGCAACCGCTCCGCGCAGGTGACCAAGGCGTGCAAGGAGCACGGCGGCTTCTACCTGGGCTCCATCGGCGGGCCCGCGGCCCGGCTGGCACTGGACTGCATCAAGAACGTCGAGGTCCTCGAATACCCGGAACTGGGTATGGAAGCTGTCTGGAAGATCGAGGTCGAGGACTTCCCGGCCTTCATCGTCGTCGACGACAAGGGCAACGACTTCTTCGCCGAGACGCAGAAGCCGATCGCGCTGCGCGTGCGCACCCGGTCCAAAGAACGGGTCTGAGCCGCGTCCTCGCCGTCAGTGCGGCGCCCCGGCACGGCGCCGGGGGTGAACGGCCCGGTGCCGACCGATGGTGACGCCACCCTGGCGCGCGAGCCTGCGCCGGGTGAGTTCATCGGTGTGTGCGGGAATCCGGCGGGTGCGCGACGGTGCCAGCGTGGCGAGCGCGACCAGTGCGCTGGCGCCGAGGACGGCGGCGAGCGGTACCAGGGAATTCGCGGTGAGGGGAAGAGCCACAACAGCCTCCTCGTCGTCGAGCGGGCCGAGCACACGACCGCTTTGCACGGTATCGGGTATTGGTGTATCTGCCGTACTACGACACGCGCGGACGCCGCGGCGCCGCCTGCGACCGTATTCACCGGGCGCGGCACTCGTGATCGCAGTCCGCGACGCACCGGCGGCGGGGCGAGGGCCGTGCGGTGGCCGAGGCTGGCTACGATCGCTGCCATGCTGCGAGGACTTGCTGCCACAGCGGCGCTGACCGCGATCGCGCTGGCGGGTGTCACCGCACCCGCGACGGCCGCCCCCGTGCCCACCGGGTCGGCCGGCGGCACCGAGGGCCTGGACCCGATGCTGGCGGTGGCCTACACCCTGGCCGAACAGCAGGCGCACAGCGAGGGTGTGCCACTGTCGATCGTGGCGGGCCATCGCACCCGCGACGAGCAGGAACAGTTGTGGGAGCAGGGAATCGCCACCTACGGCAGCCCCGATGCCGCACGGCAGTGGGTGCTGCCGCCCGACGAATCCACCCACGTGACCGGTAAGGCGATCGACGTCGGACCGCAGCGCGGTGCGCAGTGGTTGCGGGACAATGGAAATCGGTTCGGACTGTGCCAGACCTTCACCAACGAGTACTGGCATTTCGAGGTGCAGACCTTCCCCGGCGGGGTGTGCCCGCCGCAGTGGCCGAATGCGAGTGTGCGGCCGCGAGCCTGACCGGCATCGGACCGAAAAGTTAGCTACCGACCGGTATTCAGCAAACATCCGGAGACACGCCGAATGTCCTGACCATAACCGGTGTGGCGTCTTCGGCAATCGGGCACTGTGGACTGTGGCGGTATCCCGGCAAACCGGCTGGGGACGCTCGAAGCGATGGAGGTTCGGGTGCGAGGGCGGGTTCCGGGACGGCCGAGTGGGTCGATGTCGGTCGCGAGTTCGCGTGCAGGGTCCGCAGATTCACCGGCGGGCGCCAGATTCCGTGCGTCCGCTCCCGGACGGGAGATAGCCACGGTGCAATTGATCCCCGAAACCGGACTGGCGGCCATCCCGGGGGGATGGCTGCTGCTGGAACTGCCCACCGCGCTGCTGGTGGCGGTGTTCGTCGGCACCGGCTGGCTGGGGTACGCCGGGGCCGACCGGCCGGTGCCCGACCCGCCGCTGACGGCGGTCATCGCCCCCGGCGGCCCGGATCCGCTGTCGGTGACCTTCTCCGAACACTGAGTACGGCGCCTCACCGGCGCGCGAATTCCGTTGGTGGACACCGGTGCCCGCCACTCAGGTGGATGGTTCGAGTGCCTCGTCGAAGGTGATCCCGCCCTCGACCGTATGCGGGGTCCGGCGGCGGTTGGGTGAACCCAGCGCCGTGGTCAGATCCGAACCGTCGTGTTCGGCCAGCAGTTCCGAGGAATCCCAGACCAGCAGGGTGGCGCTGACGGTGTTCTCGGCCGCCGAGTGGGCGAGATCGTAGTGCGCGCAAGCGGGTACGTGCTCGTAGGTGATCCACAGGTCGTATCCGGTCATGAACAGATCCAGATCGAAATCGACCGACAGGCCGAGCAATTCGCTGCGTCCGTTGTCGTCCACACCGGCGAAGGCCTCGTCCAGGGCGAGCAGGCGCGGCGCCTGCGGATCCGCGGAATCCAGCATCACGTGCGCCGCGGCGAACAACGGCAGATGCAGCGAGACCGACTGCTCACCGCCCGACAACGCGCTGTGGCGGGCGACAGTGAGACGGTCCTCGGATCCATCGGCGGTGACCAGTGTGAACGAGAAGACCCGCCAGGTTCGGTAGTCCAGGGTGGTGGCCAGAATCTCCGGATACGACCGTTCCGGATGCGCGGCTCGGGCCGCCCGGATCTCGGCGGCGAAATGCGCCCGCACCGTGGCCAATTCGTCGGGGGTCAGATCCGCGGCGGCTCGGTCGAGCAGTTTGCACACCGCGCGCGCCGACTCCGCAAGATTGTCGGCCAGCACCCAGTGCACACCGATGGTGTTGCCCGACGACATCCGGCGCTGCTTCATCTCGCTGCCCATCCGGGCGATGAGATCGCGAGCGTCGCAGGTGCGCTCGTGGATCTGCTGCGCCAGGCCGGTGAGCAGCGCATCCTCGAGGATCCGGCGTTCGGCGTCGGTGAGCAGCAATTCCTGATCGGCGCGGGCGGCCGCGATCCGATCGGCGAAATCGGCCAGGGCCGCCACACCGTCGTCGTCGTGCACCTGCACCACGGTCAGCCCGTCGGCGGCATCCCACTGCAGTCGGTAGTCCTGGCGGGCGGTGGCCAGGGCCGCGTCGAACTCCTGCAGCGCGGAGGTGACGGCACTGCGAGTGGATTTGCGGGCGGCCTCACCGGCGCGCACGGATGCGGTGGCGGCACCGAGGTTGTCGAACAGGGTGCGCACCTCGACCGGCAGCACCGCGGTCTCGGTCTCCGGGCCACCGGATTCGATGCGGTAGAGCAGCTGGTCGGCGGTCGACCAGGCGGCCGGCGAACTCGGCCACCGGCTGTCGGTGGGCGCGCCGAGCAGGGCCAGCAGATCGGCGCGAGCATAGGGCGCGAGCTGGCGGACGTCGGTGAGCAGTTCGGTGAGCGCGGTGCCCAGCGCCTCGTGCGCGGCGCGGTAGGCGCCTTCGGCGGATCCGACCGCCTCGATCGCCTCGGCGGCGGCCTTGCGGGCACCGCGCTGCTCGGCGCGGGCGGCATCGATCCGTTCGCGCGCCTGCTCCAGATCACGGTCGATATCGGCGGCGTCGGCACCGAGCGCTTCGCGCAGGGTGTCGAGTTTGCGTAGTTGCTCCTCGTAACCCGCCCGCGCGGACTCGGCCTCCTCGGCGAAAGCCTCGGCCAGATCGCGGGATTCGGCGAGCCGATCGCCGGCTTCCCGGCTGCGTTCGGTTTCGCGCTGGGAATCCCCGCGCAGTCGCAGCAGGGCGGTGCCGGTGTTCTCGAAATGCCGGACCGCGGCGGCGAGCGCGTCCAATTCCGCGGGATCGCGCGGAGCGTTGCGGGCCGCGGCCACGCTGCGGACCTTCTTGTCGGCGGCGGTGAACGCGCCGACCGCCTGATCCAGATCCTGCTCGGCGTGTACGGCGGCCTCGGTGTGCGACCGCAGAACCCCCGCGGCCTCCGACACCGCGCGCAGTGCGGCGGTCACCGCACCGGCCCGCGGCAGTTCCTTTCCGGCGGCGGCGAGTTGCGACAGCTGGGCCGCGGCGTCCTCGGCGTCGGCGGTGGCGCTCCGTTGTTCCTGTTCGGCCGCGGCGATGTCGTCGGTCAGTTCGGCCAGCCGCCGTTCGCGGCGGCGTGCCCGTGCGGTGCTGCCGATGAACTCGGCCTGGGTCTTGTGGTGGTGCCCGAGCTGTACGCCCTGCCGGAAGGCACCGTCTCCGGCCACCGCCACCGGTTCGACGGACTCGTCGTCGATGTCGTCGTCTCGCACGGCGATCGAGGCGAGAATATCGCCGATCCGGGAGCGCGACACCGCGGCGATCGGTGCGGGCGCCGTGGTGTCACCGACACCTTCCTCGATGACGAGGACGTCGGCGAGGGTCGGACCGCTCGGCCGTGCCGAGCCCGGCAGCGGAATCAGGACTGTGCCCGGATCATCATGTGGTGTGGCGTCGTCGGCGCTGACCCAGGCATCCAGCACGCCGGCCGCGTGCAGGGCCGCCTCGATCCCGGCCGCACGTTCGGCCCCGACGTCGTCGGCGAATCGGACCAGCCGCCACAGTGGCGCTCCGGCACGCTCGTCGCGCGAACTCGTACGGCCGGGCGCGGGCGGTGGCGCGTCGTCCTGTTCGGCGGCGATCACCCGATGCTCGGATCGCAACGTGGCCGTCCGCTCCTCGGCCCCGGCGGCCGCCGCGCGTGCCTGCCGTCGCCGCTCCCGCAATTCCTCGGTGAGCGGTTCGGCATGCTCGGCGAGAACCTGCGACAGACCGGTGGCGTCGTCGGCCCCGGCCTGTGCGAGCGCGGCGTCGAGCGCCTCGAACAGGCCGGCGACAGGGGAGTAGAGCTCGCGTCGGCTCTCCCACCAGCCCCGCAGTGCCGCAGCGGTATTCGAACGGGCCAGCGCCACCCCGGCCTCTGCCTCGGCCAGCGCGGCCGTGGCGGTGTCACGGTGACGTCCGGCGCGCTCGACCGCGCGCTCGGCCCGGGTACGTTCGGCCGCGGCGGCGTCGGCGACCGTCATGGCCTGCCGGACCGCGCGTACATCCGCGTCGCGTTCCTCGGCATGGCTGCGCACGGTGGTCGTGAGTTGTTCGGTGCGGGCCTGTTCGGGCAGTGCGGCCCAGCCGATTCCGGCCTCCTCGGCGGCGGCGCGCAACTCGTCTTCACCATGGGTCAGGGCCGCGGCGGCAGTGGAGACCGCGGCCGCGGCGCGCTCGAACTCCTCGGCGCGCTGATCGGCGGCCTGCTGGGCCTTGGTCGACTTGTCACTGTGGACCGCCGCGGAGGTCTCGAGGCGCCGCACCGCGTCGGCCAGATCGTCGAGTTGCTGTTTGCCCTCGTAGGCGCTGGAACGCTGCAGTGTCTCGCGGTCGGTGAGAGCCTGCTCGTAGGCGCGGTCGGCCTCCTCGGCGCGGTGTTCGGCGGCGGTGCGTTCGGTGTCGCGCCGCAGTCGCAATGCCGCGGCGGCGAACAGCGCGGTGCTGCCGTGGGTCACCGTGTCCAGGCGCGAGCGCACCTGCTCCACATCCGATTTCGCCTGCACCGACAGATATTTGCGATACACGTCGACGAACGCGCGCGTGGCGGAGTCGGCGGCGACCAGCCCTTCCAGCGTCCGGCCCACCTCCTCCATATCGCTGAACGAGCGGGCCGCGTCGAGGATCAGCTGATCGTCGAGCGGGCGCAGGCCGTCGGTCAGCGCCTGGGACAACCCGCGCGGATCGAGATTCTTCGCCAGCTGCGGACGTCGCAGCGTGAGGATCAGATTGATGAGCTGGTCGTAGCGCTGCACACCGAGACCGAACATGCGCGCGTCGATGGCCGCGCGATAGTCGACCGGCCGATCCACGATCGCGTCGGTGCCGATCTGATCGGCGAGCTGTTTGCGGGTGAAGGGGCGGTCGTCGGGACCGATCAGCGAGAAGTCCACGCCCAGCCGGCCGTCGGCGACGAAGTACCACCGCGTCACCTTGTCGGAGCTGCGGGTGGCACGCATGCCGATGCCGACGGTCACCACCTCGGGATCGGACCGGCGCCCGCGCGCGAACTCCATCCACACGTACGAATACGCCGAATCCTGTTTGCGGTAGAGCAGATTCGACTTCATCGTGCGTTCCTCGCCGGCGAACGGATTGAGCCGGCGCGGCTCGATCCGGCCGTCGAAGACGAACGGGAACAGCACCTCGAGAGCCTTGGTCTTACCCGAGCCGTTCGGCCCGCGCAGCACCAGCCGCCCGTCGGCGAAACAGAATTCCTGATCGCGGTAGTCCCAGAGGTTGACGATGCCCGCGCGGGTGGGAATGAAGCGGACACCGCCGTGAAGGAGGTCCATGGTCAGTCCGTCGCCTCTCCTGAGTTGTTCGGGCTCGTGGTCACCGGATCGGCCGTGGCGTGCGCGCCCAGCGAACGTGCGGAGGCGAACAGCTCGCTCTCCGCCCGGGTGCGCACGGTGACCACCGCGCCCCGATAGCGGGCCAGCGCCGGCAGTGCCAGCAGGCCACCGTCGACCACCTCCACCAGAGACAGACGCCTCAGCAGCGAGATCACCTCCGCGGTGAGTCCCGGGACATCGGCCTGCCACTGCGCGGCGAAGGTCGAACCGTATCGCTCGGTCAGGGCGCGCACGGTGACGCCGATCCAGTCGTCGTCGACGAAGGGATGGGTGACCGGTTCGGGGACGTCCTCGTTCGCGATGCTCTCGTCGTCGCCGGGCTCCGGCGCGGCCAGCGGTGCGAAGACGGTGGCGGCGGGGATGGCGGCATCGAGCCCGTCGGCGAACCGCTCGGCATCGGCCGGGCGCTCCCGCCGCGGCAGCGGATGGTCGGTATCGAGCACCAGATCGGCGATCTCGCCGATCAGCAGCAGCGCCACCTGGGCCAGCGTGCCGGTGCTGGGGAAGCGCAGATCCGAGAACCGTCCGGAGGTGTCGATCAACGCGACGCCCTCGCCGCGGCGCTCGGCCCGTAGCCCGGTCAGCAGTTCCACCTCGGCCACCAGTTTCTCGCCGCCGAGGGCGGATCGTTCTGCGGCACCGAGGGTTTCGGCGTACACCACCGGTAGCTCCACCAGTGCCCGCCGGACCCGCCGGGCGGCCGCGGTGCGCCCCTGCGCCGACGCCGGTTCGGCGTCGTCGGCCAGCAGCGAGCGCACGCTGTGCAGATGCTGCAGCGCCCGCGGCGGCCGGAAGATCGCGAACACCACCGAGCGGTCGATGTCGTAGAGCGCCTCACCGGCGTCGGGGTCGCTGGCCCAGCCGCCGGCGTCCCCGTCGGCGAGGGCCAGGGCGCCCCGGGCGGCCAGCCACGCCACGGCGTCGACGAACGCGTCCCGGTCGGCGGCCCGTTCGGTCGAGAGCTCGAGCCCGTCCACCCGCCCGGCGTAGGCGGCCACCTGGTCGGCCAGCTCCGACAGCGTGATCTGGTCACCGGCGCGCCCGAGCGCGGCCAGCGCCAGCGACAGATACGCATACCGGCGCCGGTCGAAGACCCGGTCACCGGGCGTGCGGGCGGGCCGCCCGCCGTCGAGCCGGTCGGGTACCGGGAACAGCCGGGCGGTGGTCTCGGTGACCTCGAGCCGATAGCCGAGCAGATCGGCGAGATCCTCCCGTAGTTCGGTGGCCCAGCGCCGGATCAACGGTAGCGCGATGCGATCCGGGTAGGTGCGGGTCACCAGATGATTGGCCAGCAGTACGCGGGCGGCGCGCTGATAACTGTCCAATGCCAGCGGGTCGATGGTTCGCGCGTGCATCACGACCGCCCGGAACCGGTACGGGTGCGCGAGGTCTCGCGCACCTCGAGCCGGCGGTGATCGAGGTGCAGCAGACCCCCCGCGGTGCGGACCACCGTCGAGGTGGGATGCTCGGAAACGGTCAGTGTGACACCGCTGTCCGAGCCGCTGGTTCCCACCCGCCCACTGACGGGCACCCAGGCCGTGGAGGCGGCGTCGAGCAGGCGCAGCAGCACCTCGGTCTCGCGTTCGTCGAGCACCCGGTCGTGGATGTCGGTGGCGGCCAGCGACATCGCGGCGGCCGCGCGGGCGCGCTGGACCTCGAGCTGAGCGTCGCGCAGTCGTCGTACTCCGGCGTCGTTGCGCACCAGCCGGGCGGGCGCGCCGGGAGTGGGCTGGCGGCCGGTTTCGGCCAGGGTCCGCGCGATCTCCAACGGCGCTGCCTCCCACCAGGATCGGTGCGGCGGAATGATGTCGGCATCGGGATGTTCCATCGACAGATGGCGCGGCCGGCCCAGCCCGAACACCACGTCGAACAGCGCGTGCGCGCTGTCGGTGGTGGGTGCGGCCGCGAACCAGCCGGCCAGATGGCGCAGCGCCGACTCCCGGCTCACCCCGCCCTTGCGGGTCTCGGTGACCCGCCGCAACAACGACAGCACGGCCGCGATGGCGCTCATGGTCGCCTCCCGCAACCGCTCGGCCTCGGTCGCCGCGGCACTGTCGGTGTCGGCCACCGCGCGCTCGCGGACCGCGACGAACCACCCCCGCAGCCCCTGCCAGCGCGCTCGCCAATCCGCCTCGCGGTCCGCGAGGTCCAGCAGCACCCGCTCGTCGCAGGCGGCGGCGCGCGCGATCAGCAGATCGGCTCCGGTGTCGTCGACCTCGGCGATGGCGGCGGCCAGCCGCGGCGCGTACCGGGCCAGGTCCATACTGAATTCGCGCATGTGCGCCAGCAGCGCATCCTTGTGCGCGAGAAAGGTTTCCGGGGTGGCCTCGGTGGTGCGGACCAGATCGCCGAGGGTCAGATAGAAATGCGCCGCGTGATCGGCGAGTTCGGACAGCGCGGCATCGAGGCGTTTGAGCACGCGGTACACCCGTTCGGCATCACCGGCGCGGTTGGCCTGGGCGAGGGCCCCGAGATCGGCGAGCAGTTCCGGCAGTACCAGCCGCGACAGCGACGCCTCGTCCAGGCGCGCGCCCACGACCTCGTTCACCGCCCGGAACGCCTGATATCCCGCCTGCGAGAACTGATAGACGTAATGGCGGTTGCGATATTCCGCGAGAGTGGCCGCGCGGGTGCCGTCGTAGCTGCGTTCCAGCACGCCCCAGAGGTGCAGCTGTTCGAGCAGCGGGCCGATCTCGGTCGCGGTCGGATGCGGTGCGTCGGGCATGCGGGCCAGAGTGTCGGCCACCTCACCGGCGTGTAGCAGCACCACATAGGCCGCGCGCGCCTGATCGAATGCCCGCAGCACCCACAGATAGTCGTGGCGTTTGTCGGCGGTCGCGAAGGAGAACAACCGCAACCGATCCGCGCCCTCGATCTCGGGCCCGCGATGCTCGGGACGGACGCCGTCGAACAGCTCGGGTTCGTCGGGTAGCAATCGGTCAGCGGACTCGGTCACCGGCACGAGCGTAATACCTGCCCGCGCGCCGCCGCGGCGCACCCGGGCCTCGGCGTGCCGTCAGTCCGCGGCGGCGACCGCCGCACGCTCGACCGTCAGCAAGCTCTCCTCGTGATGCTCGGCGTGATAGGCCGCCGCACCACCGTTGATGCCGAACAATCGCTTCGACCACAGCAGCCAGATCACCGCGGCGACATTGATCACCAGAGCGCCCGCTCGCACCACGGTGATCCGCTCGGTGAGTTCGTAGATCTCCAGCGGCAGGAACAACGCCGTCGCGATGACGGCGAAATACTCACCCCAGCGCTGGACGTACCAGAGCCCGACGGCCTCGACGAATTCGATTGCCGCGTAGGCCAGCAAACCGACCGCGATCCAGGTGAGCACCGTGGGAGACAGCGTCCAGCCCTTCTCGATGAACTCCGCGATCTTGGAATTATCCGGATTCCAGCCGATCTGGTCGGCGAGCGGCCGGATCAGGGGCAACTCCCGGTCGAAGGCGGCGTGCAGCTGCTGCTGTGAATTGCGTACCTTGAACACTCCGGCGGCGAGCAGGACGAACACGATGCCACGCAGCACCCGCTCGGCGGCCAGCAGCCGCATGATCAGCCGATCCCGCAGCAGTCGCCCGCGCGGCACTTCCGGAGCGTCGTCGGCGGGCCCGTGTCCGCGCGGGGTGCCGATCACGAAGGTGCCACAGCGCAGGCACCGCCAGGCCTCCCCGGCGAGAGTTGAAACATGCAGGCGCGCAGCGAGTTCCGGCTCGTCGGGGGCGTAGGTGGCATGACCGTGCCACGAGCAGCTGCGCAGGCTGAAGTCCATTCCCGGCAGCGTACAGCCGGGAGCAGCCGGCCGCCGCGCTCAGCCGACCGACAGCACCCGCAACTGCTCGAGGTAGGTCCGGGTGCGTGGATCGGAGGGATAGCGTTCGATCATCTCCCGTGCGGCTTCCCCGGCGATCCACAGCAGTGAGGGCAGTGAGCGGCGTTTACCGGCGAAGGCTCGCATCCCCTCGTCGACGGCCAGTTCGAGATCGCGATCGCGCACCGCCACCACCGCCAGGGTCAGCTGTGCCTCCGAGACCCGCATCGGCTTGCGTACCGTGCCGTCGAGTCCGATGGAGCTGCGGATCACCTGGCGGGCATAGGTTTCGGCGGGGCGATTGTCACCGGCCACCCGGCAGCAATCCATGGCGTAGAAATCGAACTTCTGCGGATCGACGACGAAGTGATTGTCCAAATTGGCTGGATTGTCCAGGCGCTGCAGGATATCCCGGCCGCGTTCGAGGGCTCGTTCCATGGCCTCCCGGTCGCCGATACGAGCCCATGCCTTGGCCTGCTGGGCGGCGAGTTGCACGCCGACGCCGAGACTGCGGCAGTCGGCCAGTGCGGCCTCGGCGACATCGATCGCGCCCCGGTAATTGCCCTGGGTGATGGCGAACCAGGCCGCCATTTCCGCTCCCCAGCCGATGATTTCGGGATGTTCGGCCTCCTGGCCCAGCGACAGCGCCGCGCGGCGGGTCGCCTCCGCGGCGGTCCGCCGGCCCAGGTCGTAGTCCACACAGCCGACCAGCAGTGCGACCCATCCGGCCAGGACCAGTACCTCGCGGTGCTGGGCCAGGGTCAGGCGGCCGTCGAGCAGTGCGGTGATGCGCCGCAACCATGCGGTGCCCTCGGTGTGCAGTTCGTGCGGATCGGCGAACGGATACTCGCAGCACAGCCGCTCGGCGGTGATGCGAACGGCATCCAGTGTGGCCGTGGAGATGTCGGACATCCGCAACCGGCCGATGAACTCGAGCGTGTCCATCCCCGTAGACGACAACAATTCGTCGTCACGATTCGGTCGCGCCTTCGGGAAGAAGGCCGCCGTGACCGTGTCGAACGCCGCGGCGATGATCGGCGCGTAGAAATCGTCCGGGCGCGACTCGCCTGATTCCCACCGGCGCCAATTGCGCAGCAGAGTACTGTCTGTCGGCAGGTTGTGGGATGACTTGGCGCGCATGGCGCGGACTGCATCCGCTTGGGACCACCCCCTCGCATCGCGTTCGGAGCGCATCCTGACAGCCCAGACGGGTCGATCGTCATTCACGGCCACGGCGGTAGTATCCCACCAGTTAACGCCGGATGGACCCGATAGGGCATGCAGATGTCCGTCATTGACATCTGCAATTGCATTTGTCGATGACGGATGCTCGAATCGGGCGGTTCTCCCGTCCACCGCAGGACCGGATTACGCAGAGCAGTAACTCGTTACAGCAGTGAACTCGTTACAGCAGTGCCCCGTGTCGGCGGGGATCCACAAGAGAACAGCGAGTCCCTTACACATCCAAACGGAGGTTCGGGTGGAAGCGTTGATCTATGGATACGTGCGTGACGACTTGGCCGACGGCCATGCCGCCGAACTGGAGGATGCGATGTGCAGCCTCGCCAGCGAGGTGGGCCTCTGTTTCGCCGTGACGTTCCATGAATCGACCATGGGTGACGGCGCCGCATTCGCGGAGCTGACGGCCGAGCTCAAGCGGGCCGAAGCACACCATGTGGTGGTGCCGTCTCTCGATCATCTTGCCGGCCAGACGATTCCGCGTGACGTTCTGATCGCGAAGCTGGCGCACGATGCGGAAGCCCAGGTACTGACCATCGACAGCTGACCTCCCGCGGGTGGCCGGAAGTCGTCCGCCGGATTCCGGCCCCGCCGGCCGTGTGCGCGGCCCGCCGCCGGCTACCGGCCGAATCCGCCCTTCCCGCCGCCGCGGCGGCGCAGATACTTCTCGAACTCCGCGGCGATCGCATCACCGTCGATCTTGGACATCGCGTCATCGAGGTCGACCGCGGCATCACCGCGTTCCTCCAGTGAGCGAACGTATTCGGTGACTTCCTCGTCGCCTTCGGTCATCTCGTCGACCGCGGACTCCCAGTCCTCGGCCTGCGCGGGCAGTTCGCCCAGCGGCACCTCGAGGTCGAGCACATCCTCCACCCGGCGCAGCAGTGCGATGGTCGCCTTGGGGTTCGGCGGCTGGGAGACGTAGTGCGGCACCGCCGCCCAGAACGAGATCGCGGGCACACCCGCCCGCACACAGGCATCCTGCAGCACACCGGTGATTCCGGTCGGGCCCTCGTAGCGGGTCTGTTCCAGATTGAACTGCTCGGCCGCATCCTTGTTGTAGGCGGTGCCGGTGACCGGGACGGGGCGGGTGTGCGGGGTGTCGGCGAGCAGGGCGCCGAGAATGACGACCGTCGAAACCTGCAACTGCTCGATCAATTCGATGATGTCGGTGCAGAAGGCCCGCCAGCGCATATTCGGCTCCACGCCGTGCAGCAGGACGACATCGCGCTCACTGCCCGGGGGTGAGCAGACCGACAGCGTGGTCGAGGGCCATTGGATCTCGCGGGTGACGCCGTCGACCTGCCGCACGGTGGGCCGGTTGACCTGATAGTCGTAGTAATCCTCGGAATCCAGTTCGGCCAGCGGTTCGGCGTCCCAGATCAGTTCCAGATGTTCGACGGCTCCGCTGGCGGCGTCGGCAGCGTCGTTCCAGCCTTCGAAGGCGGCGACGAGCACCGGGTCACGCAACGTCGGCATGGCCGGATCGGATGAGGCACTGGGGTTCACTCGGTCAGCCTACGGCGTGGGCCGAATGTTGTTCGAGGCAATTGGGCCGACTGCGCGTGTCGACCGGCCTGACCACGCCGACCTCGCCCCGCGGCGCCCGCTGTCCGTTCCGAAGTTCGGCCCGATCCTCCACTCTACCGGCAGTCGAGGACGATGTTACGGGCGGGTAGGGTTCACCGAGGCGACGCGGTCCACCGACCGATCCTCGAGCGAGCGTGTCCGATCCTGCAGCCCGGGCTGTCGGTCGCTGCAATTAGTCTTGAGTGCATGTCTGTGTCCTCCCGCGCCGAGTTCGATACCACGTTGCTCGACACGCTCGCCCAGCGTGTCGTAATCGGCGACGGTGCGATGGGCACCATGTTGCAGGATGTGGACCTCACTCTCGACGACTTCCGCGGCCTGGAGGGCTGCAACGAGATCCTCAACGAGACCAGGCCCGACGTCCTGCGCGGTATCCACCGCGCGTACTACGAGGCCGGGGCCGACGCGGTCGAGACCAACACCTTCGGCTGCAACCTGCCCAATCTCGCCGACTACGACATCGCCGACCGGATCCGCGATCTGTCCGAACGCGGCACCCGGCTCGCGCGCGAGGTCGCCGATGAGATGGGCCCCTCCGCACACGGCACTCCCCGCTACGTTCTGGGGTCCATGGGTCCGGGTACCAAACTGCCGACCCTCGGGCACGCACCTTATGTATCCCTGCGCGACGCCTACGCCGAGGCCGCGCTGGGCATGCTCGACGGCGGCGCCGACGCCATCCTGATCGAGACCTGCCAGGATCTGCTGCAGGTCAAGGCCGCGGTCACCGGCAGCCGCCGGGCGATGGAGCGCGCCGGGCGCCGGATCCCGATCATCACCCACGTCACGGTCGAGACCACCGGCACCATGCTGGTCGGCAGCGAGATCGGCGCGGCCCTGACGGCGATCGAGCCGCTCGGAGTCGACATGATCGGACTCAATTGCGCCACCGGCCCGGATGAGATGAGTGAACATCTGCGCCATCTGTCCAGGCACGCCCGGGTGCCGGTCTCGGTGATGCCGAATGCGGGTCTGCCGGTGCTCGGCGCCAACGGTGCCGAATATCCGCTCACTCCGGGCGAATTGGCCTCCGCGCTGCACGGTTTCGTCACCGAATTCGGGCTGGCGCTGGTGGGCGGCTGCTGCGGTACCAGCCCCCAGCACATTCGCGAGGTCGCCGACGCGGTGGCGGATGTGGCTCCGGTGGTACGCGATCCGGATCACGAGCCGAGTGTGTCGTCGATGTACACCGCGGTCCCGTTCGAACAGGACGCCTCGGTGCTGATGATCGGCGAGCGCACCAATGCCAACGGCTCCAAGGCATTCCGCGAGGCCATGCTGGCCGGCGACTGGCAGAGATGCCTCGACATCGCCAAGGACCAGACCCGCGACGGCGCGCACATGCTGGATCTGTGCGTCGACTATGTGGGCCGTGACGGCAGCGTGGACATGGCGGAGGTGGCCGGGCGGCTGGCCACGGCCTCGACGCTGCCGATCATGCTCGACTCCACCGAACCGCCGGTACTGCAGGCCGGTCTGGAACGTCTGGGCGGTCGCTGTGCGGTCAACTCGGTCAACTACGAGGACGGCGCGGGTCCGGATTCGCGATTCCAGCAGATCATGCGGCTGGTGTCCGAGCACGGTGCCGCGGTGGTCGCACTGACCATCGACGAGGACGGTCAGGCCCGCACGGCGGCGCACAAGGTCGAGATCGCCGAGCGGCTGATCGCCGACATCACCACCAACTGGGGGATGTCGGAGAGCGACATCATCGTCGACTGCCTGACCTTCACGCTCGGTACCGGGCAGGAGGAGTCGCGGCGCGACGGTATCGAGACCATCGAGGGCATCCGCGAACTCAAGCGCCGTCATCCGCGGGTGCAGACCACGCTGGGCCTGTCGAACATCTCCTTCGGCCTGAATCCGGCTGCGCGTCAGGTCCTGAACTCGGTGTTCATGCACGAATGTGTCGAGGCCGGACTGGATTCGGCGATCGTGCACGCCTCCAAGATCCTGCCGATCAGCCGGATTCCGGAGGATCAGCGCGAGACGGCGCTGGATCTGATCTACGACCGCCGCCGCGAGGGCTATGACCCGCTGCAGACGCTGATGGCGATGTTCGAGGGGGTGTCTGCGGCCTCGGCGAAGGCCTCGCGCGCCGACGAACTCGCCGCGCTGCCGCTGTTCGAACGCCTGGAACGGCGCATCGTCGACGGCGACCGCAACGGCCTCGAGCCCGATCTGGACGCCGCCATGCAGGAGGTGCCGCCCCTGCGGATCATCAACGAGACGCTGTTGTCGGGGATGAAGACCGTCGGCGAGCTGTTCGGCTCCGGCCAGATGCAGCTGCCGTTCGTGCTGCAGTCCGCCGAGGTCATGAAAACCGCGGTGGCGCATCTGGAACCGCACATGGAGGCCACCGACGACTCCGGCAAGGGCCGGATCGTGCTGGCCACGGTCAAGGGCGACGTGCACGACATCGGCAAGAACCTGGTCGACATCATTCTGTCCAACAACGGTTACGAGGTCGTCAATCTCGGTATCAAACAACCGATTTCGGCGATTCTGGATGCCGCCGCCGACAAGCGGGCCGATGTCATCGGTATGTCGGGACTCCTGGTCAAGTCGACGGTGGTGATGAAGGAGAACCTCGAGGAGATGAACACCCGCGGGGTCGCCGGCCAGTTCCCGGTGCTGCTGGGCGGTGCCGCGCTGACCCGCGCCTACGTCGAGAACGATCTCACCGACGTCTACTCCGGTGATGTGCACTACGCCCGCGACGCATTCGAGGGCCTGCGCCTGATGGACGACATCATGACCCGCAAACGCGGCGGACCGGGTGATCCCGACGGTCCGGAGGCGATCGCCGAACGGGCCAAGGCCGCCGAGCGCAAGGCCCGGCACGAGCGTTCACAGCGCATCGCCGCGGAGCGCCGGGCCAACGAGGTTCCCGTCGAGGTGCCCGAACGCTCGGATGTCGCGGCGGATCTGGCCGTGCCGGTGCCGCCGTTCTGGGGCACCCGGGTCATCAAGGGCCTCGCGTTGGCCGAGTATTCGGGCCTGCTCGACGAGCGTGCGCTGTTCCTGGGACAGTGGGGCCTGCGCGGCCAGCGTGGCGGGGACGGACCCAGCTACGAGGAGCTGGTGGAATCCGACGGCCGCCCGCGGCTGCGGTACTGGCTGGACCGCCTGTCCACCGAAGGGGTGTTACAGCACGCCGCGGTGGTCTACGGGTACTTCCCCGCGGTGTCGGAGGGCGATGATGTGATCGTGCTCACCGAGCCTGATCCCGCTGCGCCGCAACGGTATCGGTTCACCTTTCCGCGTCAGCAGCGCGACCGCTTCCTGTGCATCGCGGATTTCGTGCGGTCGCGAGAGCTCGCGACCGAGCGGGGCCAGGTGGATGTCCTGCCGTTCCAGCTGGTCACGATGGGTCAGCCGATCGCCGATTTCGCGAACGAGCTGTTCGCCGCGAACAACTACCGCGACTATCTCGAGGTGCACGGTATCGGCGTGCAGCTCACCGAGGCGCTGGCCGAGTACTGGCACCGCCGGATCCGGGAAGAGCTTGTGCTGGAAGGGCATTCGGTCGCCGACGAGGATCCGTCCGAGGTGACCGACTACTTCAAACTCGGGTATCGTGGCGCTCGCTACTCCTTCGGCTACGGCGCCTGCCCGGACCTCGAGGACCGGGCCAAACTGGTGTCGCTGCTGGAGGCGGACCGCGTCGGCGTGTCGCTGTCGGATGAGTTGCAGCTGCATCCGGAACAGTCGACCGACGCCTTCGTGCTCCTGCATCCGGAAGCAAAATACTTCAACGCGTAGGATTTTGGCGTTTCCGGGCTTTCACGCAGAGTGGCTGAGCGGCCCGACATGAGCGGGCAGGCCCGGAGGCGGTAGCGGAGCGTCACCACGCAGGGCCCCGGCTCATGGCGCAAGGACACCGCGTGTGAGTGCAGGAGGGGTACAACGGCATGAGTTCAGATCGGCTGATCTCCGGACGGTACCGACTGGCCGATCCCATCGGCAGCGGAGCCATGGGTGTGGTGTGGCGTGCCAGCGATGTGCGGCTGCGCCGCACCGTGGCGGTCAAACAGTTGTTGCTGGCGCCCGGCCTGACCAAGGCGCAGGCGCTCGAGGCGAAGATGCGCGCCATGCGCGAGGGCCGCATCGCGGCCCGGTTGCATCATCAGAACGCCGTCACCGTCTTCGACGTCGCCGAGGAGGACGGCCAGCCGTGGCTGGTGATGGAGTACGTCGACGCGCCGAGCATGGCCGCGCTCATGCGCGACAAGGGCCCACTCGAGCCACCCGAGGTCGCCCGGATCGGAGCGAAGGTGGCCGCGGCGCTGGCGGCCGCGCACGACGCGGGCATCGTGCACCGCGATGTCAAACCCGCCAATATCCTGGTCGCCGACAACGGCACGGTGAAGATCACCGACTTCGGCATCTCCCGCGCCGTCGGCGACGTCACGGTCACCTCCACCGGATTCCTGGCCGGAACACCGGCGTACCTGTCGCCGGAGATCGCCCGCGGTGAGGATCCGGAACCGGCTTCCGATGTCTTCGCCCTCGGATCGACCCTGTACGCGGCGGTCGAGGGCGCACCACCGTTCGGTGAGGGGGACAACCCCCTGGCCGTGCTGCATTCGGTGGTCAGCGCGAAGGTGCCCGCACCGGGGCGTGCGGGTGATCTCGGACCGGTTCTGATGAGTCTGCTGGCCGCCGACAGTGCCGAACGACCGACCATGCAGGAGGCGCAGCGGGCGCTCGAGGCCGTCGCGGAGGGCCGGTCGCACGGCCTGAGTCCGGCCGCCACGAAGGTGTTGCCGCATCCGGGCGCCGACGCGGGCGCGACCACGGTCCTGTCCACTCCCGGGCCGCCTGCGGCGAGTCCGGCGCCGACAGCGAAAACGGCCGCACCGCAGGCGAAGCCGGGCCTGACCCGGGACCGGCGGGTGTGGCTGGCGGCAGCCGCCGCGATAGCGGTGGTGGCGATCATCGTGGGCCTGGTGGCCACGTCGGGATCCGACGAGCCGTCCCGGCCCGCGGCCGAGGGGCTCACCACCTCGGAAGCGGGTGCGCCCGGACAGTCTCCGGCCACGGCGTTCGCCCCACCGGGAGCCGATACGCCCGGCGGATCCTCGGCCGACGGCACCGGCGGCACCGCGTCGCTGGGTAATTCGGCGCCCGGCGCCCAGAGTTCGGCGGGCGCGCCGCCGTCGGGCACCGCCGCGGTTCCGGCTCCCGGTGCCACCCCGCGGCCGGGTACTCCGGCGCCGAGCACCTCGGCGGGACCGTCCCGGCCCGCCGACATCGCGGGCTTCATCTCCGGGTACTACGGCATGCTGCCCGGGAACACCGGCGGCGCGTGGGCTCAGCTGGCACCGTCGTATCAATCGCAGACCGGCGGTTTCGCGCAGTACTCGAACTTCTGGTCGACGATCACCGCGGTCCGGGTCGGCGGTGTGCAGCAGAGCGGTCCGGGACGGGCCACCGCGACCCTCACCTATACCCTGAGGGACGGATCGGTCACCTCCGAGAGCCGCTGGTTCACGGTGGACACGGCCGCCGGCCGGATGCTCATCACCGGTTCGGGGACCTGAGGCGGTATCGGAAGGAGAGCTCCGGGTGAGTGTGGTCGCGGTGCTGTGGGACATGGACGGCACGCTGCTGGATTCGGAGAAACTCTGGGACGTCGGCGTCCGCGAACTCGCCGTGGAGCTGGGCGGCCTGATGACCGACGGCCTGCGGCACGCCCTGATCGGCGCCGACGGGCCCAATGCCCTGCGCATCCTGTTCGACGGTCTGGGCCTCGAGCGTGATCCGGATGCCATGACCGCGGCGGGTCGATGGCTCGAGCGCCGGGTCACCGAGCTGATGTCGGGGCCCATCCCATGGCGTCCCGGTGCCGAGGACGCGCTCGCGGCCCTGCGTACCGCCGGTCTGCCGAACGCGCTGGTCACCAATACCAAGCGGTCGATCACCGAATTGTGCCTGCGCACCCTGGGGCTCGACACCTTCGACGTGTCGGTGTGTGGCGACGAGGTCGACCGGGGCAAGCCGGCGCCGGATCCGTATCTGCGTGCGGCCCGGCTGCTCGGTGTCGATCCCGGCGACTGTGTGGCCGTGGAGGATTCGCCCACCGGTTCGGCAGCCGCACTGGCCGCGGGGTGCCAGGTGCTGGTGGTGCCCTGCGAAATCGAGGTCCCGCACCGTCCGGGCCTGAACTTCCGTGAGTCGCTCGTGGGTCTCACCCTCGACGATCTGCACCGCGTCCACGCCGCCGCCCGCTGACCGCGGCGCGTGCGGCACGGCCGGTCCCGGTCGTGGCCCCGACACCGCGACCGTGCGTATCGCCGTGTGACCGGTGCGGACACCGTCCTCGTGCCCGCGAGGAGTGCATATGGTCTCGTCTCGGGCTACCGTTGTGCTGGTGAATATCGCTGGCGCACTTGGTTACTCGAGAGTTTGTGATCTTTCCCAACGATATGCGCGAATCCTGGGTGCGACCGCCTGCGGCGGGTGACAATGATCTTCATGGTGGCGGCAGGGGGTTGTGGCAACGTGGATGAATCCGGTCGGGTGAACAGCGAAGATCGTGGGGGAGAGGGCTCTTCGGGGCACGCGGCGGAGCTGGCCGCCATCGTCGACACACAGCGGTATCCGCTCGACGAACCCGGGGGCGAGCGCTGGCAGCGGGTGGTGGCGCGAGCCCGGGCCGAACTCGCGGCCGACGGATGTACCGTCCTGCGCGGTTTCGTGCGCCCGGACCGCTGGGCGACGCTGCGTGACCAGGGTGCCGAACTGGCTCCGCACGCGTACTACACGGTGGAGAAGGTCAACGCCTACAACATTCCGCTCGACAGTGATCTGCCACCGGATCATCCAGCGACGATCGTGCTGGAACGCGGAAACGCCTTCGTCGCACGGGATCTCATTCCCGAAACCGCATTGATCCAGGTGCTGTACACGAGTGAGTCGTTCCAGCGGCTGGTCGCCGAGTGTTTCGGCCTGCCGCAGCTGTACGAGTACACCGATCCGCTGGCGGGTCTGTGCCTCAACGTCGTCGCGCCCGGCATGTCGCATCCGTGGCATTTCGACACGAACGAGTTCACCGTGTCGATGCTGACACAGGCGCCGGACGCGGGCGGCGAATTCGAGTACTGCCCGCGTATCCGCACGCCGGAGTCGGAGAATCTCTCCGATGTGCGGGCAGTGCTCACCGGATCCGGTGACGATCTGATCGGGCGGCTCATCCTGCGCCCCGGTGATCTGCAGTTGTTCCAAGGCCGATTCTCACTGCACCGGGTCTCGCCCGTCGAGGGCACCGAGCAGCGGCACAGCGCGATCTTCGCCTACAGCGATCGGCCCGGCATCGTCGGCGCGGTCGAGCGCACCCGGCAGTTGTTCGGACGGGTCCTGCCGGACCATCTGGCCGCGGCGGGCAATGCCGTCCGCGGTGACCGACTGCTGGACTGATTCACCCGTTCGACACTGGAGGACTGCCCGTGACGGTTTCGATGCACAGCACCGGTAAAGCGTCGTTCGACGACATCTACGACCGACCCGACCCGAGCGCATACTGCCGGCGGATGGCCGAACTGGATTACCGCATACCGGAGTTGGCGAGGCCGGCGTTCGCCGAACTCATCGACGAGTACGAGGCGACAACGGGCATCGTGCCGACCGTGCTGGATCTGGGCTGTTCCTATGGTGTGAACGCCGCGGTGCTGCGATTCGGAACCACCGTCGCGGAATTGGCCGACCACTACGGCGGTGCCGATACCGCGACCTGCATCGCCCGCGACCGGGCTCGGCTGGCCGCCGACGACCGGTTACCGCGGGTGCGCCTGATCGGCATGGACGCCTCGGCGCCGGCGCTGGACTACGCCGCGGCCACCGGTCTGCTGCACGAAACCGTCCATGCCGACCTGGAATCGCGCGATCCCACCGAATCTCAGCGCAGGGTGCTCGGTGCCGCCGATCTGGTGATCTCCACCGGTTGCGTCGGTTACGTCACCGGCAGCACGCTGACGCGGGTGGCCCGCGCACACGGCACGCGGTTACCGTGGATGGCACACTTCGTGCTGCGGATGTACGCGTTCGAGCCGATCGCGCGCGAACTCGCCGCACTGGGTTACCGGACCGAGCGCCGCCCCGGGACCTTCCGGCAGCGTCGCTTCGCCTCCGCCGCCGAACAGCAACAGGTGGTGAACACCTTGTCCGCCAACGGAATCGATACCACCGGATACGAATCCGACGGCTGGCTGCACGCCCATCTCTACATCTCCAGGCCGGTAGTAGACGATTCCGCACCATCCGAACCCGCATCGACCCCCGAGGACCGCCCGTGACCGACCGTACCTTCGCCTTCGACGATCAGCTGCCGCGCGTACCGCTGCCCACGCTCGACGACAGCTGCGCGCGTTTCCTGGAATGGTCGCGACCGCTGCTGTCGGAGGACGAATACGCGGCCACCGAGCGCACGGTGGCCGATCTGCTGCGCGCCGACGGGCCCGGCCGGATCCTGCACGCCGATCTGGAACGGTTCGACCGGACACCGGGTGTGGGCAGCTGGCTCGACGAGTTCTGGCCCTCCCGGTATCTGGGCCGGCGCGACCGGATCGCGGTCAACGCCAACTTCTTCTTCCTGTTCCGCGACGACACCCCGCTGGCGCGCTCGACCTCGGATCAGCAGGCCGAGCGTGCGGCCGGGCTGATCACCGCCGCCGTGAACTACAAGCTGCTGCTCGACCGGGAGGAGATCGCGCCGGTCGTCCAGCGCGGTGCGCACTTCTCGATGGCGCAGAACAAGTTCCTGTTCTCCGAGACCCGAATTCCGGGCGATCCGCAGGACAGCGTCCGGGTGCCCTACAGCGACACCTGGCCGGGCCCGTCGCAGGCCCGGCACATCGTGGTCTTCCACCATGGTGCGATGTTCCGCATGGAGGTCATCGGCGCGGCCGGTGTGGCGCACGCCCCGGAGGATCTCGCCGACGGTCTGCGCGCGGTCCTCAAAGCGGCGCCGGAGCAGGTTCCGGTGGCCCGCTCGGCCGGGCATCTGACCACCCTGGCGCGGGCCGAATGGGCCGGCGTGCGTGGGCAGTTGGCCGCCGACCCGGACAATGCGGCGGCCCTGGAAACGATCGAGACCGCGCTGTTCTGTGTCTGCCTCGACGATGTGACGCCCGCCGACGAGCTCACCGCCTGCGATCAGCTGCTGCACGGTGACAGTGGCAACCGCTGGTTCGACAAGGCGGTCTCGCTGATCGTCTTCGCCGACGGCAGCGCCGGCATCAACGTCGAGCACTGTGGCCTCGACGGCACCACCATCCTGTCGTTCGTCGACGCCCTGCTGCAGACCCCGGTGGCCGATCACGCGGCGAGTTCGGGGGCGACGCCGCAGGGGCTGCCCTCGGTGGAGCCCATCGAATTCCGCCTCGACGAGCCGATGCGGGCCCGGATCTCCGCGGCGGCCGCGGACTTCGCGCAGTTCGTGGCCGACAACGCCACCACCACGGTGTCGTTCGAGAACTTCGGGACCGGGCGTGCCAAACAACTCGGCATCTCCCCGGACGCGTTCGCGCAGTTGAGTTATCAGCTCGCCCATCAGCGTAGCAAGGGCAAGCTGGGCGCGACCTACGAATCCATCGCCACCCGGCAGTACCGCAACGGGCGCACCGAGGCGATGCGGGTGGTCACCCCGCAGCTGCTGGAATTCGTTGCCGCCATGGACGACTCGTCCGCCGGTCCGGCGGCCCGGGTGGCCGCGGCTCGCGCGGCCGCGACCGCGCATGTGGACCGCGCCAAGCAGTGCCAGCGCGGTGAGGCGCCCGAACAACATCTGTGGGAGCTGCAGTGGATCCAGCGCCGGCGTGGCGCCGAACTGGATGCCACCGAGCCGATGCCGTTCTACGACAGCCCCGGCTGGGTGATCACCCGTGACGACTATCTGAGCACCAGTTCGGCGCCGTCGGTGAACGTCGAATACTTCGGTTTCGGTTGCACCAGTCCCACCTGTATCGGGGTGGCCTATGTGCTGCTGCCCGATCGGTGGAACCTCTATCTCGCCACCCCGAAGGCGGTGGCGGGCCAGATGGAGCGCTTCGCCGGCGAACTGCGCCGGGCGGTGGCCGAACTCGAGGAGTTGCTCGCGTCCGAGGCGTGATCCGGTCGCGCCGCGGTGCCGACGGCGCCGCGGCGCGCCACCGGATTCGGCTTCGGCAAGAGCCCGCGCGGAACCGGCTGTGTGCCCGGCACGGTCGCTATTCTCGGCCGTGTGACCGGCCCCGCGGTAACTCGCATCACGTGGCGTCCACTCACCCCGGATGATTTCGCGCTCCTGGGGGAGTGGCTCGCACAGCCGCATGTGCGGCGCTGGTGGAATCACGACCCCGATCCGCGGGCGATCGAACGCGATTTCGGCCCCACCGCCCGCGGTGAGGTGGCCGCGCAGGATCTGCTCGTCAGCGCCGACGGTGTGCCGGTCGGTCTGGTGCAATGGATTCGGTGGGGCGACTGGCCGGATTACCTCGACGAGGTCCGGCCACTCGCCGATGTTCCCGTCGACGCGATATCGCTGGATTACCTGATCGGTGACCCCCGGCGCGTGGGCCGGGGACTGGGTCCCGCCGTACTGCGGGCGGTGCTCGCCGCCACCTGGATCGATCACCCCGGCGCGCCGGCGGTGGTGATTCCCGTCGCCGCCGCGAACCGGGCATCGTGGCGGGCGCTGGAGAAGGCCGGGATGCGGCGGATATCCGCCGGACTACTCCCGCCGGACAATCCGGTCGACGACGGGTGGCATTATCTCTACCGCATCGATCGCCCGGTCCCGGGCATCGGCGGACCGGCCGCCGGGTGAGCCCGCACACATCGATATCGCCGCCCGGCGCCGACCTCGATAACCGATTGCGGGACATGTGCGGTCGTCTGAAAGAATGGCGTCCCGTGAAGACTTTCGAATCCCTGTTCGCCGAGCTGCAGGATCGTGCGGCCAACCGTCCGGAAGGTTCCGCAACCGTCGCGGCATTGGACGCCGGGGTGCATGCGCAGGGCAAGAAGGTGATCGAAGAGGCCGGCGAGGTGTGGATCGCGGCCGAACACGAGACCGACGACCAGCTCGCCGAGGAGATCTCCCAGCTCCTCTACTGGGTTCAGGTGCTGATGGTGGGCCGCGGTCTGCGGCTCGAGGACGTGTACCGACATCTGTGACAGGTATCCGCCCGCGGCCGTGCCGGCCGCCGGGCGATGCGGTCCTACCGCTCCCTGACACTCCTTGGTCACTCCGTTCCGAAAGGACACCCCATGCTCCGCGTCGCAGTCCCCAACAAGGGCTCTCTGTCGGAATCGGCCGTCGAAATCCTCACCGAGGCCGGGTACCGCAAACGCACCGATTCACGCGATCTGTCGGTGATCGACAACGCCAACCAGGTCGAGTTCTACTTCCTGCGCCCCAAGGACATCGCGATCTATGTCGGGTCGGGACGTCTGGACCTGGGCATCACCGGCCGTGATCTGGCTCTGGACTCCGGTGCGCCGGTGCAGGAACGCCTGAGCCTGGGTTTCGGCCGCTCCAGCTTCCGCTATGCCGCCCCCGCCGGAGCCGAGTGGAAGGTCGAAGACCTCTACGACAAGCGGATCGCCACCAGCTACCCGAATCTCGTGTTGCGGGATCTGCAGCGCCGCGGAATCGAGGCCGAGGTGATCCGCCTCGACGGCGCGGTGGAGATCTCGATCCAGCTCGGTGTGGCCGACGCCATCGCCGATGTGGTCGGTTCCGGCCGCACGCTGCGCCAGCACGACCTGGTGGCCTTCGGCGAATCGCTGTGCGATTCCGAAGCGGTGCTGATCGAGGCCACCGGTGCCGACCACGGCGACCGGGCCCGCAATCAGTTCGTCGCCCGCGTCCAGGGTGTGGTCTTCGCTCAGCAGTATCTGATGCTGGACTACGACTGCCCGAAGGATCTGCTCGAGCGCGCCGCCGCGATCACGCCCGGCCTGGAGTCGCCCACGGTCTCGCCGCTGACCGATCCGGACTGGGTCGCCGTGCGCGCGCTGGTGCCGCGTTCGGCCGGCAACGACCTGATGGATCAGCTCGCCGAACTCGGTGCCAAGGCAATTCTCGCCACCGATATCCGATCCTGCCGGGCCTTCTGACCGGAACCGCTCAGGGCCGCGGCACCGTTGCGGCGGTGTCCGCGGGCCAGCCCGGATACGGCGGTGGCGTGCCGCCGAAAGCGGGACACAGCGGCTGGTACTCGCAGAATTTGCACATCCAGCCGGGCTGTGGCGGGAAGTCCCCGTCGCGCCCGGCGGCGGTGATCGCCGTCCACAGTGCGGACACGATGCGCTCGAAGCGCTCCAGCTCACCGGCGTCGGGCGTGTAGGTGAGGATCTCGTCGGCCCCCAGGTAGATCAGCCGGAGCTGGGCCGGGACCACGCCCCGGGTGCGGTAGACGATCAATGCGTAGAACTTCAGCTGGAACAACGCCCGCTGTTCGGCATCGGGCGCCGGGACCCGGCCGGTCTTGTAATCGACGACTCGCAGCCTGCCGTCCGGCGCGATATCGATCCGGTCGACGTATCCGCGCAACGGTGAACCGTCCTCGAGGCGGACCTCGACCAGCGACTCACACGATTCCGGATCGAATCCGGTGGGGTTCTCGAGCCGGTAGTACCCGCGGACCAGCCCGCTCACCTCGTCGAGAAATGGTGCGAGACCACCCGATTCGACGACCGCCCCCACCTCTGGGCGATCTTCCAGCAAACGTAGCCAGGCCGGTTCTGCCAGCGTCAGCGCGCGATCCGGAACGCGATCACCGCGAGGTAACCCGTAGAGCGCTTCGAGGACCGAGTGCACAACCGTTCCACGCACGGCCGCGCGGCCGGGTGTTTCCGGAATCCGGTCGATGGCGCGCAATCGGTATTTCAACGGACATTGCCGGAAATCCATTGCCCGCGAAGGTGACAACGCCGGGCCGCTGGAAGCGGCCGGCAATTCGGACGGGGTCGCCGTCGGTGGTGCGGACATACCTGGCAGGCTATCCGCGGGTACCGACACATTCGGCGGCGCGATACCGCCCGCGGAAATGACGCACAGGAGAGCGGAGATACATGACGGCCAGACGGACCGGCCCATTCGCCACGGGGGACCGGGTGCAGCTGACCGATGCCAAGGGCAGGCAACACACCGTCGTCCTGGAGCCGGGCAAGGAGTTCCACACCCACAAGGGCCCGATCTCCCACGACGACCTGATCGGGTCCGACGAGGGCTCCGTGGTCCAATCCGCCAACGGCACACCGTATCTCGCGCTCCGGCCGCTGCTGGTCGACTATGTGCTGTCGATGCCGCGTGGGGCCGCGGTGATCTATCCGAAGGACGCCGCCCAGATCGTGCACGAGGGCGATGTCTTCCCCGGCGCGCGGGTGCTCGAGGCGGGCGCCGGATCGGGCGCACTGACCTGCTCGCTGTTGCGCGCGGTCGGCCCGGACGGCAGCGTGCGCTCCTACGAGATCCGCGAGGACCACGCCGAACACGCGGTCCGCAATGTCGAGCGATTCTTCGGCGAACGCCCGGACAACTGGACGCTCACGCTCGGCGACGTCGCCGAGTACGACGGCGACCAGGTCGACCGGGTGGTGCTGGACATGCTCAAACCCTGGGACGCGCTGCCGGCGGTGGCGGAGGCGCTGATTCCCGGCGGTGTGCTGATGGTCTACGTCGCGACGGTCACCCAGCTGTCGGAGGTGGTGGAGGCGCTGCGCCGGCAACAGTGCTGGACCGAGCCGCGTTCCTGGGAATCGCTGGTGCGGCCGTGGCATGTGGTGGGCCTGGCGGTGCGCCCCGAGCACCGCATGCAGGGCCATACGGCGTTCCTGGTGAGCGTCCGGCGCCTCGCCGACGGCGTGGTGGCCCCGAAACCGCAACGCCGGCCTTCCAAGGGCTGAGAACCGCGGGGTCCGCGATCGAGACGGCCCGGCCCCGTTCGCCTGTGGCGTATCGGGACCGGGCCGTCTCGGTGTCGATCAGGGCTGGCAGGGCGCCATGCCCATGGCCAGGATCTGGCAGGCCGAGGCGTCGGAGAGCTGCCAGCCGGTCGCGGAGTGCTGCCAGGTCATCGGCATCGGACCGGCCGGGCCGTGCGGCGAGGTGATGGTGACCTGTCCCGTGGCCTGATCGCCGTCGGTCTTGATGTCGGCCACGGTGAAGGTGATGGTGCCGTAGTTGGCCAGGCCCTTGGTCATGGTGTCGATGTTGGCTGTCCGCTTGTCGCCGCCGACCACCAGTTTCTCCTTCTCGGCGGTCGGTTTCGCGGGATCGACGAAGCCGTTGAGGGTGGCCTGCAGCTCCTCGGCGGTGGGCGCGGCGACGGTGGCCGCGCCGGTCGCGGCCGCGGCCGAGGTTGCCGAAGTGCTGCTCGCCGCCGTCGAGTCATTGGAATTGTCGGACCCGCATGCTGTGATGGCGGTAACGGCGAGCGCGGCGAAAGCGGTAGCCGTGGCAAGACGGAAGCCGGGGCGGCGCGCACCGGAAACAGTGGCGACCCGGACGGCGTTGCTCCTGAAGCAGGTGTTGCCACTGTCGGAAGTATCGCTGTGGCGGGTAGGAAGGAGCATCGGCTAGACCTTTCGGTTCGGTCCGGCGAATAACTCGCCGAATGCAGGTTAGGGCAGGCTAACATGGTTGCCCGGGCAGGTAGACCGCAGCTGAGATGTGATCACGACGAAACCATGTCGGAAAGCGGGAACGGTTCGCGCCCGGTAGCGTTGATAGACCGGGACTGGGAGGAGCAGCATCATGAGCCCCATCGAGAATTCGGATTCGGCGGCCTGGAGAGAACTCGAGGTGGTACGCGCCGAGGCGGCTGCACTCCGTAGGCAACTCGCCGACTCGCCGGATCGTTCAAGGGAATTGGAAGCTCGTATCGATTCGCTGACGATTCGCAACACCAAACTGATGGACACTCTGAAAGAGGCTCGTCAGCAATTGGTGGCGCTGCGTGAGGAGGTCGATCGGCTGGGCCAGCCGCCCAGTGGCTACGGCGTGCTGATCGGTGTGTACGAAGACCAGACGGTCGACGTGTTCACCTCCGGACGCAAGATGCGCCTGACGTGTTCGCCGAATATCGACACCACCGAATTGCACTACGGCCAGACCGTGCGTCTGAACGAGGCATTGACCGTGGTGGAGGCCGGCACCTTCGATCGGACCGGTGAGATCGGCACCCTGCGTGAGGTCCTCGACGACGGCCGCCGCGCTCTGGTGGTCGGCCACGCCGACGAGGAGCGCGTGGTATGGCTGTCGGGCCCGCTGTCGGCGCTGGTCGACGCGGACGATCTCGAGGATCCCGACCAGCCCACCCGGCGGCTACGTCCCGGTGACTCCCTGCTGGTCGACACCAAGGCCGGATTCGCCTTCGAGCGCATCCCCAAGGCCGAGGTCGAGGATCTGGTGCTCGAAGAGGTGCCCGATGTCGGTTACGAGGACATCGGTGGCCTGGGCCGGCAGATCGAGCAGATCCGCGATGCGGTGGAACTGCCCTTCCTGCACAAGGATCTGTTCCGTGAGTACGCGCTGCGCCCGCCCAAGGGCGTGCTCCTCTACGGTCCGCCCGGCTGCGGTAAGACGTTGATCGCCAAGGCCGTCGCCAATTCGCTGGCCAAGAAGATCGCCGAGGCTCGTGGTGAGGACGCCAAGGAGGCAAAGTCCTTCTTCCTCAACATCAAGGGCCCCGAACTGCTGAACAAGTTCGTCGGTGAGACCGAGCGTCACATCCGCATCATCTTCCAGCGCGCGCGGGAGAAGGCCTCCGAGGGCACCCCGGTGATCGTGTTCTTCGACGAGATGGATTCGATCTTCCGCACCCGCGGTTCCGGTGTCTCCTCGGATGTGGAGACCACGGTCGTGCCCCAGTTGCTGTCGGAGATCGACGGCGTCGAGGGCCTCGAGAACGTCATCGTGATCGGTGCCTCCAACCGTGAGGACATGATCGATCCGGCGATTCTGCGTCCCGGCCGCCTCGATGTGAAGATCAAGATCGAGCGCCCGGATGCCGAAGCGGCACAGGACATCTTCTCCAAGTACCTCACCGAGGGGCTGCCCCTGCACGCCGACGACCTTGCCGAATTCGCCGGTGATCACGCCAAGTGCGTGAAGGCGATGATCGAGAAGGTCGTGGACCGGATGTACGCCGAGAGCGAGGACAACCGCTTCCTGGAGGTCACCTACGCCAACGGTGACAAGGAAGTCCTGTACTTCAAGGACTTCAACTCCGGCGCCATGATTCAGAACATCGTGGACCGGTCCAAGAAGTACGCGATCAAGGCGGTGCTCGAAACCGGTAATCCGGGTCTGCGCATCCAGCACCTGTTCGATTCGATTGTCGACGAGTTCTCCGAGAACGAGGACCTGCCCAACACCACCAATCCGGATGACTGGGCACGTATTTCGGGTAAGAAGGGCGAGCGGATCGTCTACATCCGCACGCTGGTTACCGGTAAGAACGCCTCGGCCAGCCGGGCGATCGATACCGAATCCAATACGGGTCAGTACCTCTAGGAACCACCGCGCCACATCCACAACACACGAAGGCCGCGCCCGCATCGCGAGCGCGGCCTTCGTCGTATCCGGTTGTCAGCGCCGGGCAGTGGCCACCGAGTCGAGCACAATATCGGAGGCCGGTGCGCCGTCGCCGGATCCGTCCTTGGTACCACCCGCGGCGATGTTCTGCAGCACGTCCATTCCGCCGGTGATCCGGCCGAAGGGGGTGTAGTTGGGCGGCAGCTGGCTGTCGGCGTAGACCAGGAAGAACTGGCTGCCGTTGGTGTTCGGGCCGGAATTGGCCATCGCCAGCGTGCCCGCGGGGTAGGTGGCGCCGGCCAGGTTCTCGTCGGCGAACTTGTAGCCCGGACCGCCGGTGCCGTTGGCCGTGGGATCGCCGCACTGCAGGACGAAGATGCCCTCGGTGGTCAGGCGGTGGCAGTGGGTGTGGTCGAAGAACTGCTCACCGGCCAGGAACGCGAACGAATTCACGGTCTGCGGTGCGCGGCCGGCCTCCAGGGAAGCGGTGATCGTGCCGCAGTTGGTCTCCAGCGTCGCGTCGTAGGCGGCTTGGGGATCGACCGTCATCGCGGGCGGCGCGGGCCACTGCTTGCCGTTGGGCTGCCCGTCGCCGGGAGTCATGCAACCGGGGGCCTGGGTGTGGACCGGGACCGGCGTCGCGGCGGCGACGCCGCCCGACAGCAGGGCGATTGCCGTTCCCGCCGCCGCCAGCACACTACGCACCGCCGTTCTGCGCGATCGGGGGGTGGAGTGGTCGAGATCGGACTTCGGGAAACGCGAATCGTTGTGCACCGGGCAGGGCCTCCGACATTCGTATCGTGGGTTCGGTTCGATCGGGACCGGCGGGGTTCACCCCGGCCGGGCCGCGATGCCCGGCATCATTCCATGCCGGGGCACATGACGCATGTGAATGGGACACGCCGGGTCCAGCGCTGCTAACGTCGCGGATATGCAGGTGGTGTTGCGCCATAATCCGTCGTCCACGGTGGCGCGGTGTTTTCTCGCGGGTGGGGAGCCGTTGCGCGCGGAAACCGGTGCGTTGGTGGCGCATTCGGCGGGAGTGAGCCTGGCGGCTCGGGCCGAGGGCGGGTTCCTGGCGGGGCTCAAGCGCTCGGTACTGGCCGGCGAATCGTTCTTCGTCTCCACGTTCACCGCGCCACCGCAGGGTGGCTGGGTGGATGTCGCGCCCGCGCTGCCGGGCGACATGCTCGCACTGCCGATCGCCGCGGATCGCCCGTACTTCATCAGCCGCGGCAGCTGGATCGCCAATTCCCATGGTGTGCAGGTGGAGACGAAATGGGGCGGTTTCGCGAACATGTTCGGCGGTGAGGGCGGATTCGGGCTGCGTGCCGACGGCCAGGGCGAGGTCGTGGTCGGTGTCTTCGGTGCGATCGACATGATCGATCTGCAGCCGGGCGAATCGGTGACCATCGACTGCGGTCATGTGGTGGCCTACGACCTGGCGATGAAATTCGGTATCCGCCGGGCGGTTTCGGGCCGTTCACTGCAGTCGCTGACCTCCGGTGAGGGGCTGGTCTTCGATTTCTCGGGCCCCGGCCGCGTGCTCCTGCAGACCCGCAATCCGGGCGCCTTCGCGGCCTGGGCCGGCGCGGTGACCTCCTCGGGCTAGCGGACCGGATCGGTCGGCGGTCCGGGCAGCAGCAATCGGTCGGCGAGCAGCCGGGTATCCGGTACGAACGGCCAGGACGGATCGGCGAGCTGTGCGCGCAACCGGCCGTCGGTCCACCACCATCCCTCGGCGATCTCCTCCGGCTGATGGCTGATCGGCCCGTCCCATCGCACTTCGTAGGCGAACAGGTGGCACCGCATGGGCCGGCCGGCCCAGACGCCGTCCCAAGATGTGCGGGCCACGGCGCGTGGACCGGGATCGGGTGCGACGATGCCGAGCTCTTCGGCGAGTTCGCGAGCGGCCGCCTGCGCGGGCTCCTCCCCGGGACCGACCACACCGCCGGCGAGACAGTCGTGCATTCCCGCGAACACCGCCTTGGTGTCGGTGCGCCGGTGCACATACACGCGGTGCCCGTCCAGCGAGCGCACCAGCACGCCGGCGCTGGCGTGCCAGAGCCCCTCGGCATAGACCACCGAGCGCTCGGCGCTGCCGATCTCGTTGCCGACTGCGTCGTAGACGGCGATGATCTCACCCATGCTCGCAGCCTAGGTGTGATGTCCCGGGCGGTGCCCGCCGGATGGCAGACCCCCGTCGGGCGAAGGGGAAGATGATGGTGGATACGACCGCGAGACAGGAGATGGTGCCACGTGGTGATCGACCTGAACAGTGATCTGGGGGAGGGGTTCGGCGCCTGGACGATGGGCGACGACGCCGCCCTGCTCGACATCGTGACCAGCGCGAACATCGCCTGCGGATTCCATGCCGGCGATCCCGCGATCATGCGGCGCACCTGTGATCTGGCCGTCGCCAACGGGGTGCGCATCGGCGCCCACATCTCCTATCGCGATCTCGCGGGATTCGGTCGCCGCGAGCTGGCGCTGAGCCCGGCCGAATTGACGGCGGAATCGCTGTATCAGATCGGTGCGCTCGACGCGATCGCTCGTGCGGCCGGTGATCGGGTCCGCTACGTCAAACCTCATGGTGCGCTCTACCATTCGGCCGCACGTGACGAATCGGTGGCCGCCGCGGTGGTCGCGGCGCTGACCGGCCTGGGCGATCTGAGCCTGCTCGGGCCCGCCGGCTCGGCGTTGGCCACGGCCGCCGCGGTGGCCGGAATTCCGTTCCACACAGAAGGATTCGCCGATCGCGGGTACACACCGGCGGCGACGCTGGTACCGCGCGGCACCGCGGGCGCGCTGCTATCCCCGGAGGCGGCGCTGCGGCAGGCGGTGTCGATCGCGGTGAGCGGGCGGACCAGCACCGCCGGCGGCGAGGAGGTGCGAGTCGGCGTGCGGAGCCTGTGCGTGCACGGCGATTCTCCCGATGCCGTGCACATGGCTCGCACGATCCGCCAGGCATTGCTGGACCGCGGCGTCGAAGTGCGGAGCTTCGTATGACGGCGGTGATCGTCCGTCCCGCCGGTGACCGCGCGTTCCTCGTCGAACCCAACGACCCCGCGCACCTGCCGCTGCTGCTCGAGCAGCTGCGGCGCACACCCATCGACGGCGTGGCCGATCTGCTGCCGGCGGCCCGGACCGTCCTGGTGACCCTGGTGCCCGGCGTCGACGCCGCCGCGATCGAAACTCGTTTGCGCGCACTGCAACCGGCCGCGGCCGACGGGGCATCGGACCCGGCCGCCGTGCCCGCGGTGACCGTGCCGGTGAACTACGACGGACCCGATCTCGACGTGGCCGCCGGACTGCTCGGCATCACTGCCGGCGAACTGGTGCGGCGGCACACCGAGGCGCGCTGGCACTGCGCCTTCATCGGTTTCGCCCCCGGCTTCGGCTACCTCCGGGCCGGGGACGCCGAGCTGGCGGTGCCGCGTCGTGCGCAGGCGCGGACCGCGGTCCCGGCCGGTTCGGTCGCGCTCGCCGGTGGATACAGCGCGATCTATCCGCGCAGCTCACCTGGTGGTTGGCAGATCATCGGCCATACCGAGCTGGTGCTGTGGGATCTCGGGCGTGCCGAGCCCGCCCTGCTGCGGGCCGGAACCGAGGTGCGATTCGTGGCGGTGGACCGATGAACGCCCGGCCGCGACGCCCGACGCCCCGGCTACACATCCTCGACCCGGGTCCGGCGAGCACGGTGCAGGATCTCGGTCGGCCGGGCTGGTTTCATGCCGGGGTGGGGGAGTCCGGCGCCGTGGACCGCGCCGCGGTGCGACTGGCGAACCGCCTGGTCGGCAATGCCGAATCGGCGGCGGCGATCGAATGTGTCCTGGGCGGGCTGACCGTCGAATTCGACCTGCCCGCGGTGGTGGCGGTCACGGGTGCCCCGGCGCCGGTCACCGTCGGCGGCCGGGCCGAACCGGTCGCATCGGTGCTGTTCGTCGAGGCCGGGCGGCAGGTGCGGCTGGGGGTCGCGGCGACGGGTCTGCGCTGTTATCTGGCGGTACGCGGCGGTATCGCGGTGGAACCGGTCCTGGGCTCGCGCAGCCGCGACACCCTGGCGGGTTTGGGGCCGGAACCGTTGCGCCGCGGCGACATTCTGCCGGTGGGTGCCCCGGCGCGCGGCTGGCCGGTCGTGGACATCGCGCCGGTGGTGCCGCTCACCGGTGCCCCGGTGCGGGCGCGGGTCCGCCTCGGACCGCGGGCGGAATGGTTCACCTCGCCGGAGGATCTGTTCGCCGGTGCGTGGCGGGTGTCGCCCGAGGCCGACCGGATCGGCATCCGGCTCGACCGGGCCGGCGGCGCACCACCCCTGCGCCGGATCGACGACGCCGAATTGCCCACCGAGGGAATGGCTCTGGGCGCGATCCAGGTCCCGCCCGCGGGCCGCCCGGTGGTCCTGCTGGCCGATCGTCCCATCACCGGCGGGTATCCGGTGGTCGGCACCGTGATCGATGCCGACGTCGATCTGCTGGGACAGGCCCGGCCCGGTCAGCTGGTCGAATTCCGGTCCTGGCGGCCGTGACCCGCCGCGGACGACGCGGTGCGAATACCTCTCGGGAGTGACCTCGGATGGGAATGTGGGGCGACGACAGGGCCCGGGTGTGATCGATATATTCGACGTATGTCCGCTGATGAACGCCGGTTCGGAGCGTGCCGGTGACAGATCTGCTCGCTTCCGGGACCGAATCCGCCGACGCCGATGCCGCGCCGGCCCTGCCGCCGCCGGCCTGGGCCGCGATTGTGCCGATCGCGGTGCTCGGCGGTGCGGCCTTGCTGTTCGCGGCGTCGAAGTACGGGTATTTCGGCGACGAGCTGTACTTTCTGGCCGCCGGTCGCCGGCTGAGCTGGGGCTACGCCGATCAGGGGCCGATGTTGCCGTTGCTGGCGCGGATGATGGACTTCCTGGTCCCCGGGTCCTATCCCGCGCTGCGCTGGCCCGCGGTGCTGCTCACCGTGGCGGCAATCGTGCTGTGCGCCTTCATCGCTCGGGAATTCGGTGGTGGCCGGTCGGCGCAGGTGATCGCCGCGCTGGCCTACGCCGGTTCACCGTTCCTGCTGCTGCAGGGCTCGATGCTGACCACCAATGCGATCGATACCGCGCTGTGGGTGCTGATCACCTGGCTGCTGGTGCGATGGGTGCGGACCCGGCGGGATTGGCTGCTGCTGGCCGCGGGCGTGATCACCGCGCTGGATCTGCAGATCAAATGGCTGATCCCGTTCTTCTGGGCGGCGGTCGCGGTGAGCTGCCTGATCTTCGGGCCGCGGGATCTGCTGCGGCGTCCCCTGTTGTGGGTGGGTGCGGTGCTGACCGTACTCACCGCGGTCCCGCAGGTGATCTGGCAGGCTCACCACGGCTGGCCGCAGTTGTCGATGAGTGCCGCGATCGCCTCGGAGCAAGCGGTACTGGGCGGCCGTGCGTTGTTCGTGCCGATGTCGGTGATCCTGGCCGGGGCGCTCGGCGTGCCGGTGCTGCTGATCGGTGTGTGGACCCTGCTGCGCTGGACGCCGTTGCGGCCCTACCTGTTCCTCGGTGTGAGCCTGCTCCTGCTCGAGGTCGTCTTCCTGATCACCGGCGGCCGGGTGTACTACCCGTCGGGAATGTTCGCGGTCGTGATGGCGGCCGGTGCGGTCGGGCTCACCCACTGGCTGCGGTCGAGGACGGTGGTTCGCCGCCGGGTCTGGGGCACGGTGACGGTCGTGTTCGCCGTGGTCGCGATGGCGACGATCGCGGTGTCGCTGCCCTGGCGCCCGGCCTCGGAGATCGAGAACCCGGGCGACGAGGCGAGCGCCGCCATCCAGATCGGCACCTACGGTCAGTTCGGCTGGCCCGAACTGACCACCGCCGTCGTCGGCGCCTACCGGGCGCTCCCGGCCGAACGCCGGGAGAACGCGGTGATCATCACCGACACGTACTGGCAGGCCGCCGCGCTGGACCAGCTCGGGCGCACCGACCTGCCGCCGGTGTACAGCCCCAACCGGGGGTTCGGCTATTTCGCCGCACCCCCGGATACCGCCGATACGGCGCTGATCGTCGGCGGCCCGGAACTCGCGCTGCGCGGGCAGTGTGGCGAGCTCACCGCCGTCGGCCGGGTCGACACCCGAATCGGCTTCGCGGGCAACACCCGCGATGTCACGCTCTTCGAATGTGTGGGCCCGAAACAGTCCTGGTCGCGCATCTGGCCGACCTGGATGCACCTGTGAGCGCGGCACTAGGGTTTCGTCCATGACATCCGGACAGACGCAGATCTGGCACAATCCCCGCTGCTCGAAGAGCCGCGCCGCCAAGGCCGCCCTGGACGAGGCCGGCGTGGACTACGTCGAGCGGCGCTATCTCGACGAGCCGCCCACCGCCGAGGAGTTGCGCACGGTGCTGTCGCAGCTGGGCCTGGAACCGTGGGACATCACCCGGACCGGTGAGGCGGAGGCCACCGAACTCGGTATGCCCGGGTGGTCGCGCACGCCGGCCGATCGGGACCAATGGATCGAGGCGCTGGTCGGCACACCGAAGCTGATTCAGCGTCCGATCGTGGTCACCGCGGACGGCCGCGCGGTGGTGGCACGCGACGAGCAGTCGGTGCGCTCGGTGCTGTAGGCGATCGCGCACCGTTTCCGGATGTGCCGCAACGGATTCGGCGCGCACCGGCATTACCCGGCGGGTAATCGACTCCGTGCCCGGAATCGCCGATGCTCGAAACATGAGCGAATACGAAACACACACGGTCCTCGCCGAGCGCTACATCGAGAGCTGGAACACCGGCGACGGCGCGGTCCGGCGCGCACTCCTCGACGAGTTGTACCTGCCCGCGGCCACCTACACCGACCCGCTGGCCGATGTCGCGGGAGTGGCCGCGATCGACGAGATGATCGCCGGGGTCCGGCAGCAGTTCGCCGGGATGCGCTTCGCACTCGGCGAGGTCGACGGGCACCACGATCAGTTGCGGTTCACCTGGACGCTCGGCGCACCGGGCGCCGAGCCGCTGATCGTGGGCTTCGACGTGGTCGTTCGCGAGGGGGATCGGATCGCCCGCGTCCACGGCTTCCTGGATCGGGTGCCGTCCTGAATTGCCGAGACGCCGCGTAACGCCAAGATGGTGAGACCTCGCATCCGGGCCGAAACGGCGCGGGTATCGTCGAGCCGTGAGCGAGTCCGGTGCGAAATCCTCCCCGCGGTCGGCGGGGCGGGGAGCGGCGGCCGGTGTGGACGGCCGCAGTACGCGCTGGAACAGCCATAAACAGCGCCGGCGCGCCGAAGTGATCGACGCCGCGGTCGCGGTGATCGAGGACAACGGCGCCGAGGTGTCGGTCCAGCAGATCGCCGACCGGCTGGGCCTGCCCCGGCCGGTCGTCTACCGCCATTTCGACGGCCGTGCCGATCTCGACGAGCAGATCCGCGGGCGGATTCTGGAATCACTGCTCACCGAGTTGCTGCCCACACTGCGGCTCGACGGCACCGTCCGCGATGCCGTGCGCGGCGCGGTCTCCACGTACGTCGGCTGGGTCGACACCCATCCGCAGCTACACCGGTTCCTCACTGCCGGTGCGCCACAAGGAGATTCGTCGCAGTCCCTGGCAGGTGCCCGCGACCGGATCGGGGCCCGGCTGGCGGATCTGTTCGCGACCGCGGCGGTGCGGATCGGGATCGATCCGGTGCGGGTCCGGCCGATGGCCTTCGGCATCGTCGGATTCGTCGACGCGGTGGTCAACAGCTGGCGTGCGGACCCGGCCGGCGGTCTGGGCTCGGAGCAGATCGTGGCGATCGTGACCGAATCGGTGCTCGGGTTACTGGAGAGCAATGCGCGCAGCCTCGGCGTACAGCTCGAACGGGACGCCACCGTCGCCGACCTGGTCGCTCGTTCGGCCACCGTCGCGCCGGACCCGCTGTCGGTCAACTGAATTCACCGGTGCCCACGAATGCCGGCGCCGGCGACCGGACCCGGACGCCCCCGGGAACAGCGCGCGTCGCATAGGCTCGACACATGCAGCGCATCATCGGAATCGAGGTCGAGTACGGCATCTCCACGCCCACCGAACCCTCGGCCAACCCGATTCTCACATCCACCCAGGCGGTCCTGGCCTACGCCGCGGCCGAGGGCGTGCCCCGCGCCAAGCGCACACGCTGGGACTACGAGGTGGAGTCGCCGCTGCGCGACGCTCGCGGTTTCGATCTGGGCCGGCTCAACGGGCCCGCGCCGGTGATCGACGCGGACGAGGTCGGCGCGGCGAACATGATTCTCACCAACGGTGCCCGGCTCTACGTCGACCACGCCCACCCGGAGTACTCCGCACCCGAGGTGGTCGACCCGCTGGACGCGGTGATCTGGGACAAGGCCGGCGAGCGCGTGATGGAGGCGGCCGCACGTTACGCCTCGAGCGTTCCCGGTGCCGCGCCCATGCAGCTGTACAAGAACAATGTCGACGGTAAGGGCGCCTCCTACGGCACCCACGAGAACTACCTGATGAACCGCGATACGCCCTTCAATCAGATCATCGTGGGGCTGACACCGTTCTTCGTGTCCCGCCAGGTGGTGTCCGGATCCGGCCGCGTGGGTATCGGTCAGTCCGGTGATCACGCCGGATTCCAGCTGTCGCAGCGCGCGGACTACATCGAGGTCGAGGTCGGACTGGAGACCACGCTCAAGCGCGGCATCATCAACACTCGCGACGAACCGCACGCCGACGCCGACAAATATCGCCGTCTGCACGTCATCATCGGTGACGCCAATCTGGCGGAATGGTCGACCTACCTCAAGGTCGGCACCACCGCGCTGGTCCTGGATCTCATCGAGGCCGGCGAGGACCTGTCCGATCTGCAGTTGGCGCGCCCGGTGACCGCGGTGCACACCATCAGCCACGATCCCACGCTGCGCGCCACGGTGGCCCTGGTCGACGGCCGCGAGCTCACCGGCCTTGCGCTGCAACGGATCTACCTCGATCGGGTGGAGAAATTCCACGATCGCGAGGGCACCTCCGACGCCCGGGTCACCGATGTGCTGGAGAAGTGGGCACACGTCCTGGACCTGCTCGAGCGTGATCCGCTGGAGTGCGCGCACCTGCTGGACTGGCCGGCCAAGCTGCGCCTGCTCGAGGGGATGCGCAGCCGCGAAGCGCTGGGCTGGGCGGCGCCGAAACTGCATCTGATGGATCTGCAGTATTCGGACGTGCGCCTGGACAAGGGTATCTACAACCGTCTGGTGGCGCGTGGCTCGATGGAGCGGCTGGTCACCGAACAGCAGGTCACCGACGCGATGACCAATCCGCCGACCGATACCCGCGCGTATTTCCGGGGCGAGTGCCTGCGCCGGTTCGGGGCCGATATCGCGGCGGCGAGCTGGGATTCGGTGATCTTCGATCTGGGCGGTGATTCGCTGGTCCGCATTCCCACGCTGGAACCGCGACGGGGTACGAAATCCCACGTGGGCAAGTTGCTCGAGGGTGCCGGAACCGCTGCGGAACTGGTCAAGCAGCTCACGTCCTGACCTCGCCGACGACGGCGTCCGCGGGGTCCTGTGACGTTGCGGCGGGGGCACATTGCGATGTAATCCGGCATGTTGTCGCCGTCGCTGGGTAGTGTTGATACACGAGCATCGGACATATCCGATGCTCGCCGATGATCAGTAGAGGAGGTCGGCTGCTATGGCACAAGAGCAGACCAAGCGCGCCGGTGGCGGCGACGAGGACGACGACGCGGCCGGTGTCGATGCCGCGGGGCAGGAACGTCGCGAGAAACTGGCCGACGAGACCGACGACCTGCTCGACGAGATCGATGATGTGCTCGAGGAGAACGCGGAGGACTTCGTGCGCGCCTACGTCCAGAAGGGTGGCCAGTGACATCAGGTGACCCCTTGCGGCTCCACATGGGGTACGCCCTCTCGTCATTTTCGGAATATCTGCGGGAAAACGCGCCGGAACTGTTGCCTGGCAACGGTTTCGGCGCGGTGTCCAGGGCCTCCGGTGGTGCGGAGGATCTGGCACCGCACGGCACCACCATCGTCGCGGTGACCTACCGCGGCGGTGTGCTCATCGCCGGTGATCGCCGCGCCACCCAGGGCAATCTGCTGGCCAGCCGCGATATGGAGAAGGTGTACATCACCGATTCGCTGTCCGCGGCCGGTATCGCCGGTACCGCGGGTGTAGCGGTGGAGATGATCCGGCTGTTCGCCGTCGAGCTGGAGTACTACGAGAAGATCGAGGGCGTACCGCTGACCTTCGACGGCAAGGCCAACAAGCTGTCGAAGATGGTCCGCGACAATCTGCCCGCGGCGATGCAGGGCCTGGCGGTCGTGCCGATCCTGGTCGGCTACGACCTCGAGGCCACCGATCCGCAGCGGGCCGGCCGCATCGTGTCCTACGACGTGGTCGGCGGCCGGAGCGAGGAACGCTTCGGCTACACCGCCACCGGTTCGGGGTCGATGTTCGCCAAGTCGTCGTTGAAGAAGACCTACAGCCGCGATATGGACGAGGACCGCGCCCTGCGCATCGCCGTCGAATCGCTGCTGGACGCGTCCGACGACGACACCGCGACCGGTGGGCCGGATCTGCTGCGCGGGATCTACCCGACCGCCGTCGTCATCAATGCCGAAGGGGCACTGGATGTTACCGACGAGCGGCTCGAGCAGATCGCCCGCTCGATCGTCGACGAACGTGCGGCCGAAGAAGGGAGGGCCCCCGCATGACCGGTCAGCGGCCGGAGGCGGCAGCGAAGCGTAACCACGGAGGCCGCCCGGGCATGCGGAAAGGGATTACAGCATGACACTGCCGTATTACGCGTCGGCCGAACAGATCATGCGCGACAAGACCGAACTCGCGCGCAAAGGCATCGCCCGGGGTCGCAGTGTCGTGGTGCTGGTGTACGACAAAGGTGTGTTGTTCGTCGCCGAGAACCCCTCGGCGACACTGCACAAGGTGAGCGAGCTGTACGACCGCATCGGATTCGCCGCGGTCGGTAAGTACAACGAGTTCGAGAGCCTGCGCCGCGGTGGCATCCTGCAGGCCGATCTGCGGGGCTACCAGTACGACCGGCGCGATGTGACGGGCCGGGCGCTGGCGAACATGTACGCCTCGACACTGGGCACCATCTTCACCGACCAGCTCAAGCCCTACGAGGTGGAGATCTGCATCGGTGAGGTCGGCTATCCGGAGCAGGCGTCGAATTCGGTGCTGTACCGGATCAACTTCGACGGCTCCATCGTCGACGAGCGCGATTTCGTGGTGATGGGCGGCAATACCGACCCCATCAGCGCCGCACTCAAGGACACCTACCAGCCGGGCCTGGAACTGAGTGCCGCGATCCGCACCGCCGTGGAGGCGCTGCAGAAGGGTTCGGCCGACAACGGCGACAAGGACAAGCGCGCGATCGCGGTGTCCTCGCTGGAGGTGGCGACTCTCGAGCAGGCCCGACCGCGCCGGGCGTTCCGCCGCATCGCCCACACCGGCCTGGAGGAGCTGCTGGCCGGCGCCGGGGCGAACACCGGCGGTGAGGACGAGAAGCCGGAAACGGAAACTCCGTCCGCGGGGGATCCCTCCAACCCGTAGATCGCCAGGTCGACGATACGGACAATGCGAGTCGGCCCTGTTCTCCGGCCAGGAGAACGGGGCCGACGCGTTTCTGTGCCGTGAACCACCGTGGATCGGTGCCCGCGAAACCCCGCGGTGCCGATAACACGCCGCAGATAACACCACACCAAAAATATTGTTGTGCAACCGTCTGCTCGCACAGCCACTTTCGGAGTTGGCTTGGCTGTAATGTCGATAGTGTGCAGCGACGAATTATGGGGATCGAAACCGAGTTCGGGGTGACGTGCACGTTTCACGGTCACCGTCGGTTGAGTCCTGACGAGGTGGCCCGGTATCTGTTCCGCCGGGTGGTGTCCTGGGGCCGTAGTTCGAACGTATTTCTCCGCAACGGAGCTCGGCTCTATCTCGATGTCGGTTCCCATCCGGAGTATGCGACGGCCGAATGTGACTCGCTGGTGCAGCTGGTCACCCACGATCGTGCGGGTGAGCGTGTGCTCGAGGAGTTGCTGATCGATGCCGAGCAGCGCTTGGCGGAGGAGGGGATCGGCGGTGATATCTATCTGTTCAAGAACAACACCGATTCCGCGGGTAACTCCTACGGCTGCCATGAGAACTTCCTCGTGGTGCGCGCCGGTGAGTTCTCGAGGATCTCGGATGTGCTGTTGCCGTTCCTGGTGACCAGGCAGCTGATCTGCGGTGCGGGCAAGATCCTGCAGACGCCGAAGGCGGCCACATTCTGCCTGTCACAGCGGGCCGAGCACATCTGGGAAGGGGTGTCCTCGGCGACGACGCGGTCGCGGCCGATCATCAACACCCGGGACGAGCCACATGCGGACGCGGAGAAGTATCGCCGCCTGCATGTGATCGTCGGCGACTCCAACATGGCCGAGCCGACCACCATGTTGAAGGTGGGAACGGCGGCGCTGGTGCTGGAGATGATCGAGGCCGGTGTGTCGTTCCGCGACTTCGCGCTCGACAACCCGATTCGTGCGATCCGCGAGGTCAGCCACGATCTGACGGGCCGCCGTCCGGTGCGGCTGGCCGGTGGCAGGCAGGCCAGCGCGCTCGAGATCCAGCGTGAGTACTTCACGCGCGCGGTCGAGCATCTGCGCAATCGAGAGCACGATCCCCAGGTGGATGCCGTGGTGGATCTGTGGGGCCGCACCCTGGACGCGGTCGAGGCGCAGGATTTCGCGAAGGTCGACACCGAGATCGACTGGGTGATCAAGCGCAAGCTGTTCCAGCGGTATCAGGACCGGTACTCGATGGAGCTGTCCGATCCCAAGATCGCCCAGCTGGATCTGGCGTACCACGACATCAAGCGCGGCCGTGGCGTGTTCGATCTGCTGCAGCGCAAGGGCCTGGTCAAACGCCTCACCGAGGACGAGGCGGTCGATGCCGCGGTGACCACGCCGCCGCAGACGACGCGGGCCAAGCTGCGTGGTGATTTCATCACCGCGGCACAGGAGGCCGGTCGTGATTTCACCGTCGACTGGGTGCATCTGAAGTTGAACGATCAGGCGCAGCGCACGGTGCTGTGCAAGGACCCGTTCCGGTCGGTCGACGAGCGCGTGGATCGGCTCATCGCCTCGATGTGAGCGACCGGCCCGAGTTCGACGCGGCGACCCCGGGGATCGTCCCCGGGGTCGCCGCGCGTACGGGGCGATTCGGGCAGCAATCGGTGCGGTGGCGCATCGCCGCCGCGAGATGCCTATTACTCTGTGTCGGGTGGCGATTTCCAAGGTCGAGCGGCTGATGAATCTGGTGATCGCGCTGCTGTCGACCCGGCAGTTCCTCACCGCGGAGCGGATTCGTGACAGTGTCGCCGGTTACGAGGAATCGGCCAGCGATGAGGCGTTCAGCCGGATGTTCGAGCGCGACAAGAACGAATTGCGGGATCTGGGGATCCCGCTGGAGGTCGGTCCGGTGGGCCGGTTCTCCGGGCAGGAGGGCTATCGCATCAACCGCGATGCCTACGAACTGCCCGATATCGATCTGACCAGCTCGGAGACGGCGGCGGTCGCGGTGGCGGTGCAGCTGTGGGAGTCCCCGGAGCTGGCCAGCGCCGCCGAGAGCGCGGTTCTGAAGCTGCGGGCGGCCGGTGTGCACGTGGATCCGGAGGCGGCCTCGGCGTCGGTGCCTGCCGTTCCGGCGCGCACGAGAGGGTCGGAGGCTGCCCTGGGGCGGCTGCTGGCGGCCATCGATGCCGGTCGCGCGGTGCGATTCGAGCATCGGGTCACCCACAATGCGCCGTACGCGCTGCGCGATGTCGAGCCCTGGGGTGTGGTGACCCGGCACGGGCGCTGGTACCTCGTGGGCCACGATCGCGATCGGGACGCGGTGCGGACCTTCCGGTTGTCGCGGATCGGCGCCGAGGTCGAGGTGTACGGGCCGGAGAACGCCGTGCACAAACCGGCCGATGTGGATCTGCGGCGGATCGTGGCGCAGGTGACGGGTGCCTCGCCGGTCACCGGGTCGGCGACGGTCTGGGTCGCACAGGGGCGCGGGCAGGAGATTCGCCGTCTCGGGACGCAGCTGGACGAGCGTACGGTGGACGGTCGCGTGGGCTCGGTGGTGGAGGTGCCGGTGCGTTCGCGCGATTGGCTGGCGCGGCTGATCACCGGTCTGGGACCGGACGCCCTGGTGCTGGCCCCGGAGGACCTGCGCGCGGATGTGATATCCCGGCTGCGGTCGGTGCTGGAGCGGACGGAGGTGTCGGCGTGAGGGGTGAGATCGGCGCTGCGGCCGGACAGGCGGTGCGGCGATGAGCAGCCGGTTGTCGACGCGGCTGTCGCGGCTGCTGAACATGGTCCCGTACTTCCTCGCGAATCCGGGTATCAGCGCGGCGGAAGCGGCCGCGGAGCTGGGAGTCGACACCAAACAGCTGATGGGTGATCTCAATCAGCTGTGGATGTGCGGGCTGCCCGGATACGGGCCCGGTGATCTGATCGATCTGTCGTTTTCCGAGGAAAGCATCGAGGTCACCTTCTCCGCGGGTATCGATCGGCCGCTGCGGCTGACCTCCATCGAGGCGACCGCGCTGCTGGTGGCGCTGCGATCGATCGCCGATCTGCCGGGCATGGTGGATCCGACGGCGGCGCGTTCGGCGATCGCGAAGATCGAATCGGCCATCTCGGGTGAGACCGCTCCGCGTGGTGAGCCCGAGGTTCCGGTGGAGGCACCCGCGGTGACGACGGTGCGGTCCGCGCTGGCCGATGCCCGGGCGTTGCGACTGGTGTACTACTCGGCCAGCCGGGACGTGGTGTCCGAGCGGGTGGTCGATCCGATCCGAATCGTGCTGGTGGACAACAACTCCTATCTGCAGGCGTGGTGCCGTCAGGCCGAGGGGGTGCGGTTGTTCCGGTTCGACCGGATCGAGGAGGCGACCGAACTCGACGAGCCCGCCCGCCCGCCCAGCCATGCCACCGATGAGTCGGCGGGGCTGGATCTGTTCTCCGACGATCCGGCGGTGGCGTTGGCGCGCTTGCGGATTCGCGGTGATTACGGATGGGTGCTGGACCAGTATCCGATGCATCCGGTGGTCGTCCATCCGGACGGCGATGTGGAAGCGACGATGCGCTTCGCGACCCTGGACTGGATCGCCCGGCTGCTGCTGGGCTTCGGTTCCGGAGTCACGGTGCTGGGGCCGCCCGAACTGGTGAACGCGGTGCGTGACCGTTCGGCTGCGGCGCTGGCCGTGTACGAGGACCTGGGCGATCTCGGCTACGACCGCTCGGCGATCGAGGAGGTCGGTCCCGCTTGACATTTCGTGTGACGGTGCTGGGCGCCGGGAGTATCGGCGTCTTCGTGGGCGGCAAACTGGCGGCGGCCGGTGCCGAGGTGAGTTTCGTGGGCCGCCCGCGGGTGCTGGACGAGATCGGCGCGCACGGTGTTCGGCTCACCGACCTCGACGGCGGCGACGAGCGGATAGCGGCGAGCGGATTCCGCACCGAGACCGAACCCGGCAGTGCGGCGACCGCGGACCTGGTGCTGGTCACGGTGAAATCCGCGCAGACCGCCGCGGCCGCGGCGCAGCTGAGCGACCGGGTGCGCCCGGACACCGTGGTGATCAGCCTGCAGAACGGGATCGGCAACGACGCCGTGATCCGTGCGGCGCTGCCGGCGACCGTGTCGGCGGGGATGGTGATGTTCAACGTCGTCCACCGCGGGGACGGTCATTTCCATCGCGGTACCGACGGTGGGCTGGCGGTGGCCGACGATCCCGCACTGGCCCGGTTCGCGCCGCTGTTCGGCCGGGCGGGCCTGCCGCTGGACCGGCATCCGGATCTGCGCCCGGTGCAGTGGGCGAAGCTGCTGCTCAACCTGAACAACCCGATCAACGCCCTGTCCGGCCGGCCACTACGCGAGGAACTCGCGACTCGCGACTATCGCCGCTGTCTCGCCTCGGCGCAGGCCGAGGCACTGGCGGTGATGCGGCGCGCGGGGATCCGGCCGGCGCGCCTGACCGCCGTGCCGCCACGGGTGATGGTGCACCTGCTGCCGGTACCGGACGCGGTGTTCGGCCGGGTCGCGGGCCGGGTTCTGGCGGTGGATCCGATGGCACGGTCGTCGATGGCCGACGATCTCGCCGCGGGACGCACGACCGAGATCGACTGGCTGTGCGGGGAGATCACCGCACTCGGCCGCGCGGTGGGCGTGCCGACACCGGTGAACGACCGGCTGACCGAGCTGATCCGGGCGGCCGAGAACGGCGCCGAACGCCGATGGCAGGCCCCGGAGCTGCTGGCGCGGCTGCGCGGTGCGAGCAGCCCCGGCCCGGTGCGGGCCACCGGCCACTGACCACGCGGGCGGCCGCGTGGCGATGAGGGTCGCCACCGGCGGATACCGGTCCGGTAGCATCGGACATACCACAGTCTTGGGAGGTTTTCGATGGGTTCATTGAGCCCGACGCACTGGCTCATCATTGCGTTGGTGATCCTGCTGCTGTTCGGCGCCAAGCGGTTGCCCGACGCTGCCCGGGGTCTCGGACGTTCCTTGCGCATCTTCAAGAGCGAGATGAGCGAGATGCAGTCCGACGGTTCCGCAAGCTCGGGGAGTTCCGCGGCTTCCGGCACCACACAGCAGTCGGCGCCCGCCGCCGAACTGCCGTCCGCGCAGCCGGTGAAACCCGCGCCGCAGGCCGACAAGGATCGCCACACGGCCTGATCCGGCCCCGTCATCGGACCGTAGCCCCGGCAGTTGCCGCGGAGACGGTCCGATGACCGATGTGCGTTTCATCCGGATCCGGTCGCCAGGTGATCAGCGAGGCAGTCACATACATGCGCATTCCGTTCGACCCCCGCCGCAGCAGGCGCAGGACGAATCCCGACGGCACCATGTCGTTGGTCGATCATCTGCACGAGTTGCGTTCGCGGCTGCTGAAGGCCTTGCTGGCGGTCGCGCTGACCTCGGTGCTCGGATTCCTCTGGTACTCGCATTCGTTCCTCGGCATCGACAGCCTCGGTGACATCCTGCGGGGACCGTATTGTTCGCTGCCGGCGGAACATCGCGCGCAGCTGACCGCCGACGGTACCTGCCGGCTGCTGGCGACCGCGCCCTTCGAACAGTTCATGCTGCGGTTCAAGGTCGCCCTGACCGCGGGTGTGGTGATGGCGTGCCCGATCTGGCTGTATCAGCTGTGGGCGTTCGTCACCCCCGGCCTGTACGCGAAGGAGCGCAAGTACGCGATCAGCTTCGTCGCCTCCGGTGTGGTGCTGTTCGTGACCGGTGCGGTCCTCGCCTACTGGGTGGTGGCGCATGCCCTGAGTTTCCTGATGGGGATCGGCAGCAATGTGCAGATCACCGCGCTGAGCGGTAGCCAGTACTTCGGCTTCATCATCAAGTTGCTGATCATCTTCGGCTTCAGTTTCGAGACGCCGATGCTGATCATCGGGCTGAACATGGTCGGCGTGCTGACCTACGAGCGGCTCAAGAAGTGGCGGCGCGGCATGATCTTCGGATTGTTCGTGTTCGCCGCGATCGTGACGCCGCAGGATCCGTTCTCGATGCTGGCACTGGCCGGCGCGCTGACCGTGCTGTTCGAGGTCGCCGTGCAGGTGGCGCGGATCAACGATCGCCGGCGTGCCCGGCGCGGCGACAACTGGAGTTCGCTGTCGGACGACGAGGCCTCCCCGCTGGGTGATCCGGACGGGGTCGACGGAGTGAGTCCGGTCGGGCAGGCCGGGCCGGTGACATCGAGCGGGCCGATCCCGGCCGGCGGCGAAGCACCGAAAACCCCGCGCCCGGTGTCGGACTACTCCGATACCCTCTGAGCGTGGGACAACCGTCGCTGACTGGCGAACTCGCGGCATTCGCCGCCGACCTGACATTCTCTCTGGACCCGTTTCAGCAGCAGGCCTGTACGGCGCTGCAGAACGGGCACAGTGTGCTCGTCTGCGCCCCGACCGGCGCCGGTAAGACCGTGGTCGGGGAATTCGCGGTTCATCTGGCGCGGGCGGCGGGCGGGAAATGCTTCTACACCACACCGATCAAGGCGCTGTCGAATCAGAAGTACGCCGATCTGGTGGAACGCTACGGCCGCGACGCGGTCGGCCTGCTCACCGGTGATCAGTCGATCAACCCCGGTGCCGGGGTCGTGGTGATGACCACCGAGGTGCTGCGCAACATGCTCTACGCGGGCTCCGATGCGCTGACCGCGTTGTCGCATGTGGTGATGGACGAGGTGCACTATCTGGCCGACCGGTTCCGCGGCGCGGTGTGGGAGGAGGTGATCCTGCATCTGCCGCCGGAGGTCCGGCTGGTGAGCCTGTCGGCGACGGTCAGCAACGCCGAGGAGTTCGGCGCCTGGATGGAGACCGTGCGCGGGGACACCACCGTCATCGTCGACGAGACCCGGCCGGTGCCGTTGTGGCAGCACGTCATGGTGGGGCGGCGGATGTTCGACCTGTTCGACGCCAAATCCAGCGAACAGAAGATCCTCGTCGACGAGGATCTCGTGCGCTACATCAAACATCGCGAGGCCAGCGACCGGATGAACGGCTGGTCGAATCCGCGCCACCGCGGTGGTCCCCGGCGCGACTTCCGGCCACTTCCCAGGCCCGAGATGCTCGCCCGCCTCGACGAGGAAGGACTGCTGCCCGCGATCACCTTCATTTTCAGCCGCGCCGGATGTGACGGCGCGCTGGCGCAATGCCTGCGGTCCAAACTCGATCTGAGCCGTCCGGAGGACGCACCGGCGGTCGAGGAGATCATCGAACGCCACACCGGTGATCTGCCTCGCGCCGATCTCGACGTACTCGGCTACTGGGAGTGGCGCGAGGCGCTCTACCGCGGACTGGCCGCCCACCACGCCGGAATGCTGCCGGCCTTCCGGCACACCGTGGAGGAACTGTTCGTCCGCGGTCTGGTCCGGGCCGTATTCGCCACGGAGACACTGGCTCTGGGCATCAACATGCCGGCCCGCACGGTGGTGCTGGAGCGGCTGGTGAAGTTCAACGGTGAGACCCACGCCGAGCTCACCCCGGGTGAGTACACCCAGCTGACCGGACGTGCGGGGCGCCGCGGTATCGATGTCGAGGGGCACGCCGTGGTGATGTGGCATCCCGATGTCGACACCAGCGCGGTGGCCGGGCTGGCCTCCACTCGCACCTATCCGCTGCGCAGTTCGTTCCGCCCCGGATACAACATGTCGATCAACCTGATCGACCGGATGGGCGCCGCGCAGTCACGTCAGCTGCTGGAACGCTCGTTCGCGCAGTTCCAGGCCGACCGATCGGTGGTGGGCCTGGTGCGCGGCATCGAGCGCAACGAGGCGCAGATCCGGAAGTTGCGTTCGCAGATCGGCGACGACGGTTTTCTCGAGTATCTGTCGCTGCGCGAACGCATCAAGCAGCGGGAGCGGGATCTGGAACGGCAGGGCCGGGCCGATCGGCGGGGTGCCGCGGCCGCCTCGCTGACCTCGCTGCGGCGCGGCGATGTGGTGGCCATTCCCACCGGCCGCCGCCAGGGCCTCGCGGTGATTCTGGAGCCGGATTCGAGTCCGGGCGATCCGCGTCCGCTGGTGCTGACCGCCGATACCTGGGCGGGGCGGGTGTCGGCCGCCGACTTCCCGACGCCCGCACAACCATTGGGCCGCATGCGGCTGCCGCGGCATGTCGATCACCGCACCGCGCGGGCCCGGCGCGATCTGGCCTCGGCACTGCGCAGCACCGGGATCTCGGTGCCGGGGCGCGGCCGGCGCGGCGGGCGTGCCCGGGCGGCCGACGATCGGGAGCTGGCGACATTGCGCCGTGCCCTGCGGGCTCATCCGGCCCACACCCGGCCCGATCGTGAACAGCTGGCCCGGGTGGGGGAGCGCTACAACCGGCTCGAGCGGGAGAACGAGTCGATGCGCCAGAAGGTCGCTGCCACCACCAATTCGCTCGCACGGACCTTCGATCGGATCGTGGCGTTGCTGACCGAACGTGGATATGTCGGTGACGGGGAGGTGACCGCCGACGGTCGCCGGCTCGCCCGCATCTACACCGAGGCGGATCTGGTCGTGGCCGAATGCTTGCGGCAGGGCATATGGAAGGGGCTCGGCGCGGCCGAACTCGCCGGAGTGGTGTCGGTGCTGGTGTTCGAATCGCGGCAGGAAGCCGGCTATCTGGGACCGGCCGGGCCGACCGAGCCGGTGCGCCGGGCGGCGGGCGCGACCATCGGCGTGTGGAGCCAGCTGCGCACCGACGAGGCCCGGCACAAGCTCGCCCCCACGCGGGAGCCGGATCTGGGCTTCGTCACCGGCATCTACAAGTGGGCCCGCGGTGATGGGTTGGCGGAATCGTTGCTGGCCAGCGGTGACCATGGCAGTGCCCTGTCGGCGGGCGATTTCGTGCGCTGGTGCCGGCAGGTGATCGATCTTCTCGATCAGATTCACCAGACCGCCGACGACACCGAAGTCGCCGCCACCGCCTCGAAGTCGGTGCGTGCGATCCGCCGAGGCGTTGTGGCGGTGGACGCCGCGTAGCGCCTGCGGCTGTGATTGGATGACTAACGGTACCGACCGTGGTGAGGGCCTGAATCACCTCACGCGGGGGGAAGTGAGACGACGAGTGCGAGTGGAGGCAGGCACATGAGCGGCCCGTACGGACCGAACGAGACCCCTGGTCCAGGGGAGGGCGCCAACGACCCGACCCAGCAGTGGTCCGGGCAGCAGCAGCCGGCTCAGTCCGGGCAGCCGCAGTGGGGTGGGCAGCAGCCGCAGCCGCAGTGGGGTGGTCAGCCCGCACCGTCGCAACAGCAGCAACAGCAGTGGGGGCAGCCACAACAGCCCCAGCAACCGCAGGCCCCGCAGCAGCCGCAGTGGGGCGGGCAGAGTCAGCCGTCGTGGCCGCAGCAGCCACCGGCGCAGCCGCAGCCGTGGGAGCCGACCCAGCAGCAGTGGGGTCAGCCGCCGCAGCCCTCGCAGCAGCAATGGGGCCAGCCCGTCCAGGGCCAGCAGCCGTGGGGCCAGCAACAGCCCGAGCAGCCCGGCCAGCAGCAGTGGGGTCAGCCCGAACCCCAGTTGACCGTCACCCCCGCCAAGAAGTCCCGCAAGGGCCTGCTCATCGGCGGTATCGGTGCGCTGGTCGTGGTCGTCGTCGCGGTGGTTCTCGCCTTCGTCTTCCTCGGTAGCGACAAGCTCGACAACAAGGCCGTGCAGGACGGGGTGCAGAAGGTCCTCAAAGACTCCTACGGCATCGACGACGTCGAGAGCGTCAGCTGCCCGTCGGGCGAGAAGGTCGAGACCGGAGCCACCTTCGACTGCACCCTGAAGGTCGGCGGCGAGCAGAAGAAGGTCACCGTCAAGATCACCAAGGACGACGGGACCTACGAGGTCGGCCGCCCCAACTGATGCCCGCGGTGCTCGGCGCATGCCGCCGAGCACCGGTGATCGGCCGCCGCTACTCGTGCGCGGCGGCGAGCGCGGCGATCAGGCGCTCGACGGGGCTCTCGGCGTTGTAATCGGACGCCAGCGCGCGTAACCGCGCGGGATCGACCGGTGCCGCCGGCAGCCGGTCGGGCCCGGAGTACTCCACCTCCGCATCACGGACCACCCGCACCACCGGAGCGGCGGCCTTCAGATAGTCCTCGGCGGCGGTCAGCTTCGCCCGGACTCCCCGGGCGAGTTCGGCCTCCGGATCGGCGACGGCGGCGACGAGCGCCTCCAGGGATCCGAACCGCGAGATCAATGTCGCCGCGGACTTGTCCCCGATGCCCGCGACGCCGGGCAGGCCATCGGAGGAATCGCCGCGCAGGGTCGCCATATCCGCGTAGGCCGGGCCCGCATTCTGCTGCGGCACACCGTATTTCGATGCCACCTCGGCAGGTCCGAGCAGTTCGGCCTTCGCGAGTCCGCGTCCGACGTAGAACACCCGCACCGGGGGCGCGTCGTCGCGCACGAGCTGGAGCAGATCGCGATCGCCGCTCACCACGACGACCTGGTCGTCGCGTTCGCGGGTGGCGAGGGTGCCGATCACGTCGTCGGCCTCCAGCCCGGCGGCGCCCGCGGTGGCGATACCCGCAGCGGCCAGCACCTCGGCGATCATCGCGACCTGCGGGGTGAGGGTGTCGGGCACCTCCTCGGCGCCCGGTGCCGCCCCGGCCGCGGAATCGAGCCGGTGAGCCTTGTAGGAGGGCACCAGCTCGACCCGGAAAGCCGGTCGCCAATCCAGGTCCAGGCACACCACCAGCCGGCCGGGCCGATGCCGGTTGATCAGCGCCGCGACCATATCGGTGAATCCGCGCAACGCGTTCACCGGGCGGCCGTCGGGCGCGGTGATCTTCTCCGGAATGGCGTAGAACGCCCGGAACCACAGACTCGCGCCGTCGAGCAGCAACAGCGGCCGGTCACTCGCACTGGGGGTGAGCATGGCGCAGACGCTACCGGGCCGCACCGACTCCCGGGCCGTGACCCGGTCGCGAACGTCGTGATCGTCCGGACCGCCCGGCAGGCGGCGGGTAACGTCGTATTGCATGAGCGCGCATACGGAGTCACGATTCGATGCCGAGATCTACGGCAAGCGGTTGGAGCGGGCAGCGGAACTGACCCGCGCGGCACATCTGGACGCGCTGTTGATCACGCCCGGCCCGGATCTGCGATATCTGCTGGGGTCCTCGGCCCAATCCTTCGAACGCCTGACCTGCCTGGTGATCCCGGCCAGTGGGGAGACGCCCTCGGTCGTGGTCCCGAAACTGGAACTCGCCTCGCTCGCTGGTTCGGCCGCCGGTGAACTCGGTGTGCACCTGGTGCCGTGGGTCGACGGTGTGGATCCGTACGGGGTCGTGAAGGCCACGCTGAACGCGGGCGCCCGGGTCGCGGTGGACGACGCCATGCCGGCCCTGCATCTGCTGCCGATCGCGGACGCGCTGACCACGCTGCCGGTGTCGGCCACCCCTATCCTGCGCCGGATCCGGATGATCAAGGACGAGGCCGAGATCGATGCGCTGCGCCGGGCGGGCGCGGCGATCGACCGGGTGCATGCCCGGATGGGGGAATGGTTGCGAGCCGGTCGCAGCGAAGCGGAGGTGGCCGCGGACATCAAGGCCGCGATCGTGGCGGAAGGCCACGACTACGCCGATTTCGTGATCGTGGGCAGCGGCCCCAACGGCGCCGACCCGCATCACGCCGAATCCGATCGGGTGATCGAAGCCGGGGACGTCGTGGTCGTCGACATCGGCGGTCCGGTGGCGCCGGGCTACTTCTCCGATTCCACTCGCACCTATGTGCTGGGCGAGCCGGCGCCGGAGATCGCCGAGTCGTACGCCGCACTGGAACGCGCGCAGGCCGCGGCGGTGGCCGCGGTACGCCCAGGGGTCACCGCCGCATCGGTGGACGCCGCGGCCCGGGATCTGTTGTCCGAGGCGGGATTCGGTGCGGCCTTCATCCACCGGACCGGTCACGGGATCGGCCTGTCGGTGCACGAGGAGCCCTATATCGTCGCGGGCAACGACATCGTGCTCGAGGCCGGCATGGCGTTCAGTGTCGAGCCGGGGATCTACTTCCGCGGTGAGTGGGGCGCCCGTATCGAGGACATCGTCATCGTCACCGAGGACGGCGGGGAGGCGGTCAACCGCCGCCCGCACGGCCTGGTCGTGCTCTGAGGTTCAGCCGCGCAGGGAGCTGCTCGACAGCACCCTGCGCGCACGCACCACGATGACCACCCGCTGCGGGTTCTCCCGCGGGATCCGGTAACGCTGGGCGTAGCGATGCTCGGCGTCGGCCACCTCGGCGGGCTCGGTCCACACCTCGGCCGGGCCCTCCAGGGTGAGCCAGCGCGGACCGTCGACCTGGCTGAGGGCGGCATAACCGGTGCGGCGCACATTGCGCGCCTTGGTGGTGGGGCCGCCGGTGATCACCCGCGCGAGCCCGGCTTCCGGGTCCCAGGTGAACCCGACCGCGACCACGTGCGGCGTGCCGTCGGCGCGCAGTGTGGTCAGTGTCGCCAGATGCCGCTCGGTGACGAATTCCGAGGCGGCGGGGGACAGCTCGATGCGCTGTGCGGTTCCGGTCATGGTTGCGACGCTAGCAACGGGCCCGGGCACGGCGGCGGGTGGCCGGTTTCCCGCCGGCCGTGACAGGTGTCCGGGTGTGCGCGGCGCCGGTGGCACACTGTCGTCCATGGGTGTGCGTGAAGTCGACGACGGTGTGATCGTGCTGCTGGGCGGGCGCAGTGAGATGGGCGTCGAGGTGGTGCGCCGGATCTGCGCCGGGCGCGATGTGGTGCTGGCGGCGCGGCGCAGCGGTGATCTGGCCGAGCAGCGTGCCGACCTGGAACGTGCCGGGGCCCGGCGAGTCGAGGCCGTGGAGTTCGATGCGGGCGCGCTGGACACCCATCAGCCACTGCTCGAGCGGATCGCCGACGAGTACGGCCGGATCGGTGTCGCGGTACTCGCCTTCGGCGTGCTGGGGGATCAGGCACGCGCGGAGAAGGATCCGGCCGCGGCCGTGGCGGTGCTCGAGGTCGATTTCCTGGCCCAGGTCAGCGTGCTGACGGTGCTGGCGAATCTGTTGCGCGCGCAGGGCAGTGGGCAGATGGTGGTGTTCAGCTCGGTAGCCGGGATCCGGGTGCGGCGCGCCAATTACGTCTACGGTTCCGGTAAGGCGGGCCTGGACGGCTTCGCCTCCGGACTGTCGGATGCCTTGCACGGCAGCGGTGTTCATCTGCTGCTGGTTCGCCCCGGATTCGTGATCGGCCGGATGACCGAGGGAATGAGCCCGGCGCCGCTGCCGTCCACACCGGAGCAGGTCGCCGAGGCGGTGGTCGCCGGATTGCGTCGCCGCGCCGCGCGGGTCTGGGTGCCGGGCCTGCTGCGCCCCGTCTACGCGGTGGCACGACTCGTGCCGCAGGCGATCTGGCGACGGTTGCCGCGCTGATGGCGCCGATCGCGGTCGTCGGTATCGGGGCGGACGGATGGCCGGGTCTGGCGGCCGGGGCGCGCGCCGAGGTCGCGGCCGCCGAGGTGCTGTTCGGATCGGCCCGGCAACTGGGGCTGATCCCCGGCGAGGTGACCCGGGCCGAGCGGTTGTCGTGGCCGACCCCGTTGCTGCCGGCATTACCGGATCTGCTCGACCGGCACCGGGACCGCCGCGTCTGTGTGCTGGCCAGCGGCGACCCCATGTTCTACGGAATCGGTGTCACATTGGCGAGATTGCTGGGGCCGCACGCGATCCGGGTGTTCCCGCAGCCGTCGTCGGCGGCACTGGCCTGCGCCCGGCTGGGCTGGGCGAGTGCGCACACACCCGTGGTGAGTGCGGTCGGGCGCCCGCTCGAGACGGTGCTGCCGGAGCTCGCCGACGGACGGCGGCTGCTGGTGCTCGGTGCCGACGAGCATTGCCCGGCGCGGCTCGCGGAGTTGTTGCGGCGCAACGGATACGGTGATTCACGGTTGACCGTACTCGAACAACTCGGCGGCCCCGGCGAACGGATCGTCACCGGCGTCGCCCGGGACTGGTCGCAGGCGCCCGGCGACCCGCTCGACATCGTCGCGGTGGAAGCGGTGCGCGATCCGGCGACGCCACGAACGACCCGGCTGCCCGGGCTGGCGGACACCGGCTACGGCGGGGACGGTCAGCTCACCAAAGCCGAGGTGCGCACCCTGTCGGTGGCCGCGCTCGCCCCGGCGCCCGGCGAACTGCTGTGGGATGTCGGCGGCGGCTCGGGCACCATCGCCATCGAATGGTGCCGCACCCACCCCGAATGCCGCGCGGTGAGCTTCGAGCGCAGTGCGGCCCGGCGCGATCAGATCGCCGCCAATGCGACGGCACTGGGCGTCCCCGGCATCGTGGTGCGCGGGGAGGTGCTCGACGCGCTGTCCGCGGCCGGTGCCGAACGTGCGCCGGACGCGGTGTTCCTCGGGGGCGGGCTCACCCAGAGCGGCGTTTTCGAGGCCTGCTGGGAGCGGTTGCGGCCGGGCGGGCGGCTGGTGGCCAACGCGGTGACCGCGGAATCGGAGACACTGCTGCTGCGCTGGGCCGCCGAGTACGGCGGCGACCTGCGCAAATTCCAGATCTACCGGGCCGAACCGCTGGGCGGATTCACCACGTGGCGGCCGCAGTTGCCGGTGACGCAGTGGACGGCGGTCAAACCGCGATGACGGTGAAGGTGTTGATCCTCGGCGGAACCCGGGAGGCTCGTGAGCTGGCCGGGCTGGCCACGGGCGATCCGGGATTCGAGGTCGTGTCCTCGCTCGCCGGGCGGGTGCGCGATCCCGTCCTACCGGTCGGTGAGGTCAGGATCGGGGGTTTCGGTGGCACCGAGGGCCTGCGGAAGTGGCTGGCCGACAACGATATCGATCTCGTCGTGGACGCGACCCACCCCTTCGCGGGCACCATCTCCGCGCACGCGGCCCAGGCCGCGGGGTCGGCAGGAGTGCCGTTGCTGCACGTGCGACGGCCCGGATGGGCCGAGCATCCGGACGATCACCGGCTGCGAGTTCCGGATCTGCCCGCCGCCGCGCGGACGGCGGCCGGCTACGAGCGGGTCTTTCTCACCATCGGCCGTCAGGGCGTGGCGCATTTCGCCGGGCTGACCCGGCCGTGGTTCCTGATCCGCGCCATCGACCCGCCCACCGGAGAGGTTCCGCCGCATCATCTGCTGCTGCTCGCGCGCGGCCCGTTCACGGTGGACACCGAGTTCGAACTGCTGCGTGAGCACCGGATCGATGCGCTGGTCACCAAGGACAGCGGTGGTGGCCTGACCGAGGCGAAATTGATCGCCGCGCGGCGCCGGGGGATCCCGGTGATACTCGTCGATCGACCGCCGGTTCCCGCGGGTGCCGATCGCGCCGAAACCGTTGCCGCGGCGTGGCGATGGTTACGGCAGCGCAGCCAGATCTGAACATCTGCTCAGCGGTGGCCCACGCCCGTGGCGATCGGAGCCGCGACGCGACTCGGCGGCAGGGTGGTGATCACCGCTCGGCGGTCGCGGTCCGTATATCGGGGTTCGCGGGCGTGCCGTAGCGACGGGAGGTGAAAACCCTGGTGCCGTGCGGGGTGTCGACGACCGCGGTCGTGGAGGCGCCGATGATGAGCAGGGTGCGCATGTCGACGTCGCCGGGGTCCAGTTCAGCGAGGGTGGTGACCCGGACCGACTCGGCCGGGCCACCGACATCTCGGCCGAGCACCACGGGGGTGTCGGGGTCGCGATGTTCGAGGACCAGTTCACGCATGGCGGCGACCTGGTGGCGGCGCCGGCTGGAGGCCGGGTTGTAGATCGCGATCGCCATATCGGCGGCGGCGACGGCCGAAATGCGTTGTGCCACCGTCTCCCACGGCTTCAGGCGATCGGACAGGGAGATCATCGCGAAATCGTGTCCGAGCGGTGCGCCGATCCGGGAGGCGACCGCACTCGCGGCGGTCACCCCGGGCAGCACTCGCACGGGCACATCGCGCCATTGCGGGTCGGCGGATTCTTCGACGACCGCCGCGGCCATCGCGAAGACTCCCGGATCGCCCGAGGACACCACCACCACGCGGGCCCCGGATTTCGCGAGATCCAAGGCCATCGCGGCACGTTCGGATTCGACGCGGTTGTCGCTGAGGTGCCGGCGCTGCCCCGGCCGCACCGGAACGCGGTCGACGTAGGTGGTGTAGCCGACGATATCGGTGGCCGCCGCCAGCGCGCGGGTGACCTCCGGAGTGGTCCACTGGGGTGATCCGGGACCCAGGCCGACCACGACCACCTCACCGATCTCCGCGGTGTCGGCATCGCGCCCGTCCTGGGCGGTGGCGGGGCCGTCGGTGAACGGTATCTCGGTGGTCGGGGTGGGACCGGGGACCACGGTGATGGCGAAGTAGGGGACGTCGGCGTCGGAGACCTCGGCGGCGGGCAGGATCCGCTGCCGTCCGGTGCTGGCACGTTCGACGTAGTACGCGCCGGACAGTCTGCCCGAGTCCGAGAGCGCTTGCCGCACACCGGGATAGGTGCGGCCCAGTTTCATGATCGCCGCGGCGTCGCAATCGGCGAGCCGGGCCGCGAGCTGATCGGGCGGCATGGTCCCGGGCAGCACGGTCAGTACCTGCTCGCCCTCCACCAGCGGGGTGCCCAGTGCCGCCGACGCCGCGCTCACCGAGGTGATACCGGGAACGATCTCGGCAGGGAAGCGATCGGCGAGCCGTCGGTGCATGTGCATGTAGGAGCTGTAGAACAGCGGGTCGCCCGCCGCGAGCAGGGCCACTGTGCGGCCCGCGGCGAGATGGGCCGCGAGCACCTCGGCGGCCTGTTCGTAGAACTCGTCGATGGCGCCCTGATAGCCACCCGGATGATCGGTGGTCTCGGTGGTGACCGGATACACCAGATGTTCCTCGAGCTGGCCGTCATGCAGGTACGGCGCCGCGATGGACCGCGAGATGCTGCGGCCGTGGCGGGCGCTGTGGAAGGCGATGACATCGGCGGCCGCGATGATGCGAGCGGCCTTCACCGTCACCAGTTCCGGGTCGCCGGGCCCGAGCCCCACACCCCACAATTTCCCGGGAGCGACAGCTGCCGCGTCGTGCGCGGATTCCGTTCCGGGGCGCTGAGTTTCGCTCATTCCTGTTCGCTCGCGATCGCATTGAGGGCGGCCGCGGTGATCGCGCTGCCGCCGCGGCGGCCGTGCACGGTGAGGTATTCGACGCCGCCGTATTCGGCGAGGGCCCGCTTGGATTCGGCGGCGCCGATGAAGCCCACCGGAATCCCGAGGATCGCCGCGGGGCGGGGCGCGCCCGCGTCGAGCATGTCGAGCAGGTGGAACAGGGCGGTGGGCGCATTCCCGATCGCCACCACCGCGCCGCCGAGCCGTGTGCGCCACAGTTCCAGTGCCGCGGCCGATCTGGTGTTGCCCAGCCGCTGTGCCAGTTCGGGAACGCGCGGATCGGACAGCAGGCACAGCACGTCGTTGTCGGCGGGCAGACGCTTGCGGGTGACTCCGGAGGCGACCATCGTGGCATCGCACAGGATCGGCGCGCCGGCGCGCAGGGCGGTGCGCGCGGCCGTCACCACATCGGGGGTGTGCGAGATGTCGGTGGTGAGGTCGACCTGCCCGCAGGCGTGGATCATGCGCACCACGACCTGCGCGACGTCCGCCGGAAACCGGGCCAGATCGGCTTCGGCCCGAATGGTCGCGAACGACCGCCGATAGATCTCGGCCCCGTCGGTGAGGTAGCTGGTACGCACGTCGGACATGGGGTTCACCCTAGCGGTGGGAATGTGGCCCGCAGGCGGCAGCGTGCGTAACCACGGAGGGCCCGCGTGGACGCCGCTATCGGGTGCCGCGGTGGGAATGTGGCCCGCAGGCGGCAGCGTGCGTAATCATGAAGGGTCGCGTGGACGCCGCCATCGGGTGCCGCGGTGGGAACGCGGCCCTCGCCGGTGGGCCGCTCAGGGGCCGGTGATCCGGTAACCGCCGGGTTCGGCGACCACATCGGTGACCGCGCCGGGCGGGCGTCCGCAGCGGCGATCACACCCCGACCAGTGCTGACGTCCGGCCGCGACCACATGATCGGCGTCGATTCCGGTGCCGTCGGGTGCGGGCGCGCCGCCGGGGACGACCCGTCCGGACGCGACGGCCGCGGCGGCATCGGCGCGCACATCGGTGAGTGACTTCGCGCATCCGGGCCGCCCGGCACAGGCGGACATCAGCAGCCACGGTGAGGCCGCGTCGAAGATCAAGCCCATCGGCGCCAGTACCCGTACCACCTGTTCGGCGGTCCATTCGTCGAGATCCGCGAGCAGCAGACTACGCCAGGGGGTGATGACGATCGGATGTTCCACCGCCGCGAGGAATTCGGCGGTCCGGGCCGGCAGGGCGCCGAGCGGGACGGCCGCGCCCAATGCGATCCGATCGCCGGGCTGCGGTAGCCAGCCGATCGGAATGTCTTGTCGGGCAGTGAATTCCACCGGTGCGGCCGCCGGGCGCAGGGGTAGGTCATCGAGAATCCGCGCGGGCCCGTCGGCGATCTCGCGCAGCCGCCACCGCGCACCGCGCAGCCGCTGGAAGCTGTGCGCCGCCGCGAGGATCGTCGACACCGCCCGTCCGGCGGGGATCCGCGCGCCGGAATCAGCTCCGGCCAGCACGAGCGCGTATTCGCCGGGGCCGGTGGCGTGGATGCCGATGTCGCCGCCGAATCCGCTGACGTCCCCGCGCCCGTCGTCGAGGGTGAACAGGACCCGACCGGGCAGTTCGGCGAGTTCGGCCGCGGCCCGTAGCCCCGTGTCGAGCTCGGCCGCCAGCGGGCGCACATCGGCGATGCCGCCGATCCGGCCCGACAGTGGCGAGGCGACGATGTTGCGGACGCGCTCGTGTGTGGGTGAGGGCAGCAGACCGGCGGTGCCGAGCCGCTGTGCCAGCGCGGCCGCGTCGTGCATCTGGCGCAATTGCACATTGCCGCGTGAGGTCAGCTCGATGGTGCCGTCGCCGAGATCGGCCGCCGCGCTCGCCAGCGCCCGCAATTGATCGGGCGTCAGCACGCCGCCGGGCAGCCGGATCCGGGCCAGCGGGCCGTCCGCGGCCTGGTGCAAGCGGAGCACGCCGGGGCAGGAGTCGGGGGCGGATCGCGTCATGATCGTTCCAGCCTACGAGGCTCGCGCGGCGCCGGAAGGGGGCGCCGGTCAGTGACCGCGTCGCAGCATCGGCCGGGGATCGCGGGGCAGACCGCTGGAGTCGAAGGCGGGGCCGGGCCAGGAATCCGACAGCAGATTCGGGATGGCGTGGTGGGTGACCCGGTCGTGATGGGCTGTCGCGCCGAACAGGCTGATGCCGCCGATGAACGCCACCGCGCAGATGATCCCCGCCGTCAACGCCCAGCCCCGGTGTCCAGTACCGGCGGCGGTGAGGCCCATCGCCAGGGTCGCGAATCCGATCAGAACGCAGAAGTAGCTGGTCCAGGCCACGCGGCGATTACGCCGGACCCAACTCGGTGTATCGGACATTCCGATCACCGACCTTCCGGCCCGCTTCCACCGCGTGCGCGCATGACCAACTTCCACAGCCGTTCGTCGGCGTAGGTGTTGTCGAGCAGGTGCGGAGTCACATGCCGGTCGGCGCGATCACGGCGCACGGTGGACTCGAATACCAGCAATCCGAAGATCGCCACGACGGCACAGGCACCGGCGGCGACGAGCAGCAGCCCGCCACGCCCACCGGCCGCAGCGGCAAGAGCCATTGCCAGCAATGCCACAGCAATCATCATGCATACAATTCCCGACCAGGCGGCGAAGCGATTCCGCCTGGCCCATCCCGGTGAGTTTGGCATACACACAGCGTACGCCGGGGTCATGGTCTCGGATATGGCGATCGGCGTCGTTGTGGACCGCATTGCGTCCCAACGGAAACCACATCGAGATCTGCCACCGTGCGGGCGGAGCAGGGCTCGGAGCGGGCCGGGTGCGGCGGCGCGATAGCATCCGGGTTGCTCGCTCTACGAGGAATCCGGTGGAATTCCGGTGCGGTCGCGCCACTGTGACAGTCAGACCCTCCGGGCGGGCAGCCGAATCCGCGATGGGCGCGTCACCCGAGGAGAACTGTGATCCTGCTGCTGTCCACCTCCGACACCGATCTGCTGTCCGCGCGGGCCAGCGGCGCCGGCTACCGGCTGGGCAATCCGGCCCGGCTGCTGGTCGAGGACCTGCCTGAACTGCTGACCGGGGTCGATCTGATCGTGGTGCGGATCCTGGGCGGGCGCCGGGCCTGGGAGGAGGGCCTGGACGCGCTGCGGGCCAGTGGTATCGCCCTGGTCGCACTCGGTGGCGAGATGGCACCCGATGCCGAGTTGATGGAGTGCTCCACCGTTCCCGGCGGCGTCGCCGCGGACGCGCACAACTACCTTGCCGCCGGTGGCGCGGACAATCTGCGTCAGTTGCACAACTTCCTGTCCGACACGGTGCTGCTGACCGGTCACGGCTTCGAGCCGCCGGTGCAGCTGCCGTCCTGGGGTGAGCTCGAGCGGACGCCAGAGGCGTTGACCGGTAACGACTCTCGGATTCCGGGTCGCGTCCCGACGGTGGCCGTCCTGTACTACCGGGCACAGCATCTGGCCGGGAACACCGCCTATGTGGAGGCGCTGTGCACGGCGCTGGAACAGGCGGGTGCCCGGCCGCTGCCGCTGTACTGCGCGTCGCTGCGCAATGCCGAGCCGGAACTGATGGACACCCTGCGTGGGGCCGACGCCCTGGTGGTGACGGTGCTGGCGGCCGGTGGCACGAAACCCGCCACCGCCTCGGCGGGCGGTGACGACGAGGCCTGGGATATCGGCGCGCTGGCGGATCTGGATGTGCCGATCCTGCAGGGGTTGTGCCTGACCAGCGGGCGCGCCCAGTGGGAGGACAACGACGACGGCCTGTCGCCGCTGGATGTGGCCACCCAGGTCGCGGTGCCGGAATTCGACGGGCGCATCATCACGGTGCCGTTCTCGTTCAAGGAGTTCGACGCCGACGGATTGTCCGCCTACGTCCCCGATCCGGAGCGCGCGGCGCGGGTCGCGGGAATCGCGGTCCGCCATGCGCGCCTGCGGTATCTGCCCGCCGGACGGCGCCGGATCGCCCTGATGCTGTCCGCCTACCCGACCAAACATGCCCGCATCGGCAATGCCGTGGGCCTGGACACGCCCGCGAGCGCGATCCGATTGCTCACCGAGATGAGTTCGGCCGGTTACGATCTCGGCGATCCGGGTCAGGTGCCGGGGCTGCTCGAACGCGATGGCGACGCACTCATCCACGCGCTGATCGCGGCCGGCGGCCAGGATCAGGACTGGCTCAGTGCCGAACAGCTGGAAGGTAATCCGATCCGGATCGGCGCCCGGCAGTACGCGTCCTGGTTCGCGACCCTTCCCGAGCAGTTGCGCACCGCGGTGATCGAGGCGTGGGGACCGCCGCCGGGTGAGTTGTTCGTCGATCGCTCCGTCGATCCCGACGGCGAGATCGTCATCGCCGCACTGCGTTTCGGCAATATCGTGCTGCTGGTACAGCCGCCGCGCGGATTCGGCGAGAACCCGGTCGCGATCTACCACGATCCGGATCTGCCGCCGAGCCACCACTATCTGGCGGTCTATCGATGGCTGTCGGCGCCGGCCGAGGGCGGTGGCTTCGGTGCCGACGCCATGGTGCATCTGGGCAAGCACGGCAATCTGGAGTGGCTGCCCGGTAAGACCCTCGGCATGTCGGCGGCATGCGGGACCGATGCCGCGCTCGGCGATCTGCCGCTGATCTACCCGTTCCTGGTCAACGATCCCGGCGAGGGTACGCAGGCCAAGCGCCGCGCCCACGCCACCCTGGTCGATCATCTGATCCCGCCGATGGCCCGCGCGGAGACCTACGGCGATATCGCGCGCCTGGAGCAACTGCTCGATGAGCACGCCAACATCTCGACGCTGGACCCGGCCAAACTGCCGGCCATCCGCCAGCAGATCTGGACCCTCATGCGGGCCGCGAAGATGGACCACGATCTGGGCCTGGACGAACGGCCCGACGAGGAATCCTTCGACGACATGCTGCTGCACGTCGACGGCTGGCTGTGCGAGATCAAGGACGTCCAGATCCGCGACGGCCTGCACATCCTGGGGCAGGCGCCGGTCGGTGAGGGCGAACTGGACCTGGTGCTGGCCATGTTGCGCGCGCGTCAGCTCTGGGGCGGTGAGTTCGCGGTGCCCGGCCTCCGCGAGGCCCTGGGACTCGACGAGTCCGGTGCGGAGGTTCGCGAACGGGTCGACGCCGTCGAACAGCGGGCCCGTCGCCTGCTCGGTGAGTTGCAGGCCGCGGACTGGTCCGCGCGGGTCGCCGACGAACTCGTGGCCCGGCACGAACCGGAGGTCGCGAACCCGCAAACACTGGTCGAGGTCCTGCGTTTCGCCGCCACCGAAGTCGTGCCCCGGCTGCGGCAGACCGGCGTCGAGATCGGCCGCATCCTGCACGCTCTCGACGGCGGCTTCATTCCGGCCGGTCCGAGCGGTTCACCGCTGCGCGGGCTGATCAATGTCCTGCCCACCGGCCGCAACTTCTATTCGGTGGATCCGAAGGCGGTGCCGTCGCGGCTGGCCTGGGAAACCGGTCAGGCCATGGCGGATTCGCTGCTCGAGCGCTATCTGGCCGATCACGGCGAATACCCGCGTTCGGTGGGCCTGTCGGTGTGGGGCACCTCCGCCATGCGGACCGCCGGTGACGATATCGCCGAGGTTTTCGCCCTGCTCGGGGTGCGGCCGGTGTGGGACGAGGCGAGCCGTCGGGTGACCCGGCTCGAAGTGATCGAGCAGGCGGAGCTGGGCCGGCCGCGCATCGACGTCACGGTCCGGATCTCCGGCTTCTTCCGCGACGCCTTCCCGCACGTCCTGGCGCTACTCGACGACGCGGTGCGGTTGGTGGCGGGTCTGGACGAGCCGGCGGAGTCGAATTACGTTCGCGCGCACACCGATGCGGATCTCGGCGAGCACGGTGACCACCGGCGCGCGACCACCCGGATCTTCGGTTCCAAGCCCGGCACCTACGGCGCCGGCCTGCTGCAATTGATCGATTCCAAGAGCTGGCGCACCGACGACGACCTCGCGCAGGTCTACACCACCTGGGGTGGCTACGCCTACGGCCGGGATCTCGACGGCGCCCCCGCGGCCGACGATATGCGCGCCGCATACCGCCGCATCGCCGTCGCGGCCAAGAACACCGACACCCGCGAGCACGACATCGCCGATTCCGACGACTACTTCCAGTACCACGGCGGCATGGTCGCCGCGGTCCGGGCGCTGACCGGCAGGAACCCGGAGGCCTACATCGGCGACAGCACCCGCCCGGACTCGGTCCGGACCCGGACGCTGTCGGAGGAGACCACCCGGGTGTTCCGCTCGCGAGTGGTCAATCCGCGCTGGCTCGAGGCGATGCGCCGGCACGGATACAAGGGTGCGTTCGAGATGGCCGCGACGGTGGACTATCTGTTCGGATACGACGCCACCACCAATGTGGTCGCCGACTGGATGTACGAGAAGCTCTCGGAGAGCTACGTTTTCGATGAGGTCAACCGCAAGTTCATGACCGAGTCGAATCCGTGGGCGCTGCACGGCATCGCCGAACGGCTGCTCGAGGCCGCCGAACGCAAGCTGTGGGAAGCGCCGCAGCCGGAGACGCTGGATCGGTTGCGTCAGATCTACCTGGAGACCGAGGGCGAGCTCGAATAGGCCGGGCCGTTACGTCGAGGTGCGGATCGGGGAATGCGTCCGCGGACCGATGTCGGCGACCATTGCGGCTCGTACTGTCGAATGCATGAACTGGAACGAGCTCGCACACCAGAAGTACGTGCTCCTCACCACCTACAAGAAGGACGGCACGCCGGTCGCGACGCCGGTCTGGGTGGCCCCCGACGGCGACGACCTGGTGGTGTGGACCAATCCGAAGACCTGGAAGGTCAAGCGGCTGCACCGAAACCCGGAGGTGACGGTGCAGCCCTGTGATTCGCGCGGCCGCCCCAAGGATTCGCAGGTGAGCCCCGGGACCGCGCGCATCCTCGATGCCGACGGCACCGACCGGGTCCGCGATCTCATCGCGCACAAGTACGGAGTGATCGGCACGGTCTTCATCCGCGGGCACCGGCTGATCCGCGGCCGCGACGGGTCGGTCGGATTGGCGATCGTGGCGCGGTAGGCGGCGCCGGCGATCAGCCCGCGGCGGTGATCTCGATCCCGATCGTGCCCTTGCGCCCGCGCCGCAGCACACTTCCGGTCACGACCAGCCACCCCATCAGCGAGTATTTACGTTTGATGAGCGAGCGCACCCGGTCACTGCCCGCCTCGTCGAGGACGGTGCCGGTGCCGCGGACGACCTCGCCGTGCGGTGTGCCGGAGTAATTGCACGGCTGCAGCGTCACCTCGGCATTGCGGCGCAGGCGCTTGACCTTCCAGCTGTTGGTTTCGGTCCAGACGTAGAGCCGGGCATCGTCGAGTGCCGCCCATACCGGGGTCGCGACGGCGGTGCCGTTCGCACGGAACGTCGTCAGAAGCACATAGTTCGCGGTACCGGCCGGGCCGAAGGGATTGTCCACAGCGAGGCAGCCTAGCCGGTATCGGTGAGATGCCGTCGAATCAGACGGCGTGGGTGAGGATTTCGGGGCCGTGCTCGGTGACGGCGACGGTGTGTTCGGAATGGGCGGTGCGGGAGCCGTCCGCGGAACGGATCGTCCAGCCGTCCGGATCGACGATGATGCGGTCGGTGGTGCGGGCGAACCACGGCTCGATCGCGATGGTCAGTCCGGGGACCAGCCGCATCCCGCGCCCGGCTCGGCCGTCGTTGGGAATGTGCGGATCCTCGTGCATGGTCCGGCCCAGTCCGTGACCGCCGAATTCGGTGTTGACCGGGTAACCGTGGCGGCGTGCCACGGCCGCGACGGCCGCGGAGACATCGCCGAGCCGCCCACCCGGGCGGGCGGCGGCCACCGCCGCGGCCAGGGCCTCCTCGGTGGCGGTGACCAGGCGCTGATCCTCGGGATCGGGGGTGCCGACGATGGTGGTGACCGCGGCATCGGCGACCCAGCCGTCGACCTCGACCGCGAGATCCATGGTCAGTACGTCACCGTCGCGCAGCGAGTAGTCGTGCGGGAGTCCGTGCAGCACCGCGTCGTTGACCGACAGGCAGACGGTGTTGCGGAACGGGCCGCGCCCGAAGGAGGGGGAGTAGTCCCAGTAGCACGACACCGCACCTCGCTCGTGAATGCGTTCGCGCACATGCTGTTCGAGATCGAGCAGATTCACTCCGATCGCGGCCTGTTCGCGCAGTTCCGCGAGTACCTGGGCGACGAACTGCCCCGCTGTGCGCATGTGTTCGATCTCGTCTGGGGTCTTCAATTCGACCATGGAACCTCCGTTTCGGTATTTCTATACCGACTCTAGCTGTGGCGGTATTTAAATACCAAACCTATGCTGGTGGGATGGTTCGTCTTCCGTTGAGTCCGGCCCAGGTCGAGGCCGGTCGCCGTCTGGGTGCCCATCTGCGTGCGATCCGGGGTGACCGCGACTCGGCCGAGATCGCGCGGGCGGCCGGAATCTCGCCGGAAACGCTGCGCAAGATCGAGTCCGGCCGGCTGCCCAGTCCGGCCTTCGGCACCGTGGTCGGATTGGGTGCCGCGCTGGGTGTGCCGCTGCAGGAACTGGCCGAGGTCTGGCAGTCGGCCGGGCTCAGCGCGTCCGCCTAGCGTCGGTGCGGTGCGGGCGCGAACAGCGGTAGCACCGCGTCGGCGATCGCCTCGGGAGAGGGCAGGCCGGCCTGCGCCTCGGGCGGGCTGAGTCGATGCTGCAGTGCCCGCTGGTGGGCCGCGCCCACGACGAGCAGCGCGGCCGTGCGGGGGTCGGCGACGATCGTGTGCCGGGCCGAGAGGTGCGCGATCACCGCGTCGAGAGCGCGATGCGGGCCCAGATCCAGATCGCGGCTGCGTTCGGTGTGCGCGGCGCGTAGATCGGTATCGGATTCGATCGCCGCGATCACCGGGAGTGCGGCATGGAAGAACTCCTCCAGCACGGTGATCAGCTCGATCAGATCGGCGCGCAGGTCCGGTGGGGTGGTCCCGGCTTGCTCGGCCAGCATCTCCTTCAGCGGCCGGAGGTGGTGCGCGATCACGGCCTGTAGCAGGCCCGTTCGGTCGCCGAAGTGGTAGAAGATGCTCGACTCGGCAACTCCCGCCCGGGTGGCGACCTCCTTGGTGGTCAGCCGGGCCGCGCCCGAACTGGTGAGGATCTCCTGCGCGGACGCGATCACCGCCTCCCGCACGCCGCTGCGCGGTCGTCCACGGGTGCGGGCGGTCCGTGCCGTGTCTTCGAGGGGCAACCGCGTTCCTTCCGAGTGTTCCGCTCTTGCAGTATGCCGTATGCCGCCGTATTTTTTGAGTAGACACTCGAAAAACTGCGACCAGGAGTTTCGCTCATGTCCAGTCCTCGCACATCCCAATCCGCAACCGCCACCGGCCGAGACCGGCTGCGCATGCAGCCGGCGGTCGACGCCATCATGCGAACATTGCTGCGCTCTCGCCTGCATCGATTGCTCAGTGGAAAATTGCTGGTCGTCACGGTGATCGGCCGCAAGACCGGACGCGTCTACGCGAATCCGGTCGGCTACGCCGAATCCGACGGCGCACTACTGATCGGCACGGCCGCGTCCTGGCGGCGCAATCTGCGAAAAGACGAGCCCGTGCGAATCACCTGGCGCGGCCGCGACCGGCTCGCGGACTGGGAGGTGATCTCCAGCGAACGCGAGATCGCCGAGCCGTACCGCATCATCCTCACGCAGAATCCCACGCACGGCCGGTTCGCCGGTATCGAACTCGACAGCAGCGGACATCCCGACCGCGAACAACTGCGCGCGGCCGTGGGACGCGGGACCGTGGTGGTCCGGCTGCGCCCGCGGCCGCTGGGATGAGACTCAGGTGGCCCGGCTCACCGACGACATGTGGAAGTCGGGAATGCGCATGGGCGGCATCGCCGTGCGGGTGAACCAGTCCTTCCACTCGCGCGGCAGCGTGATCTCGGTCGCACCCACCTCGGTGGCGCGGCGCAGCAGATCCAACGGGCTCTCGTTGAAGCGGAAATTGTTGACCGCGGCCGTCACCGCGCCGTCCTCGACCAGGTAGACGCCGTCGCGGGTGAGTCCGGTCTGCAGCAGGGTGGCCGGATCCACTTCGCGGATGTACCACAAGCAGGTCAGCAGCAGCCCGCGCTCGGTTCCGGCGATCATCTGCTCGAGTGTGGTGTCCGTACCGCCGGACAGCAGCAGATTGTCCCCGGCCACGGTGACGGGGGCATCGAATTGCGCTGCCGCCCACCGGGGATTGACCAGCGAGCCGATCACCCCGTCACGCAGCCAGTCGACGCGATCGGCGGCCAGGCCGTTGTCGAAGATCGAGGCCATCTCCGAGGACATGGTGGTGGCGACGAACGGCCGGTACTCGAGTCCGGCGGCGCGCGGATCGGAATAGAGCGTCAGCGCGATGTCGGTGAGGCGCTCACCCACCCGGGTGCCACCGGCCCGGGCGAAGGCGGTGTGCCCCTCGTGGGCACCGCGCCCGTCCATCGACCACAGCATCGGAATGAGCAGATCGGCGACCGCCGACGGCGGTAGCAGGGTGGGATAGCGGCCCGCGGGCAGCTCCACGCGCCGCGCACACCAGTCCAGCCGGCGGCTCAGTTCCGTCAGCAGATCGGTGACGCCGATATCGGTGAAGTCCGCGGTGGGCGCACCCACCCAGGCACTGGCCGGATCGTCGTCGCTGCCCCGTTTGCCGTTGATCTCGATGGAGCCCGTCGGCTGGGTCCAGCGGCGGCGAATTCCGGTGGAGGTCCCCAGCCAGGTGGTGTGCAATTGATGGTGGGCGAAACCGTAGAGCCGATCCGCACCGGCGAAGCCGGTCGCCAGTTCACCGGCGAGCGTGGTGAACACCTCGATCCCGGTTTCGGGCACCACGTCCGCCCACGTCGAATCCGCCGCAGCTCCGGCGCTTTCCGGGTCCAGCAGCGGCATCGCGTCCGCGGCGGGCTCGGCGGTGCGGGCCGCGTCCTCGGCGCGCCGCACGACCGCCTCGATGTCGGCCGGATCCACACTCGTGGATCCGGCGCTGCCCGCCCGCGCCGAACGCGGGCCGTCGCGCAGAATCGAGATCACCGACCACGATCGCGATACCGACGCTCCGTTGGTCGTCATGGAATTGCCCGCCCAGCGCAGCGAGGTGTCCGAGGCGTCGGTGACGATGACGATCGTCTCGTCCGCGCGCGCCGCGGCCAGTGCCCGTTCGACGACCTCCCCGCCGTGCATCATCGTCACCGACCGGCCTCCTGTGCTGTACATGCGATTCGGGAATGGGCTGCGCGATTGTCACTCACCCGGCCTGCGGTGTTGTGCGGGGCACCCGCACCCGGTCGGCCGGGAGAATGGGCTGCGCGATTGTCACTCACCCGGCCTGCGGTGTTGTGCGGGGCACCCGCACCCGGTCGGCCGGGAGAGCGGGCTGCGCGATTGTCACTCACCCGGCCTCCTGGCGGGTATTGAGGACGTTGACCCCCCGCACCAGAACCGGGGGACAACCGTGCGAGACCGCCGCGACCTGGCCCGGCTGAGCCTTACCGCAGTTGAAAGCGCCGCCGAGCACCCAGCTCGACCGGCCACCGACCGCCTCCATCGAACCCCAGAAATCGGTGGTGGTGGCCTGATAGGCGACATCGCGCACCTGCCCGGCCAGTTCCCCGTGGCGAATCCGGAAGAAGCGCTGGCCGGTGAACTGGAAGTTGTAGCGCTGCATATCGATCGACCAGGACCGGTCGCCGACGATGTAGATGCCGTCGTCCACGCGAGCGATGAGCTCGGCGGTCGTGGTGTCGTGGTCGGGGTCGGGTTGTAGCGAGACGTTGGCCATCCGCTGAATGGGCACGTGGTGCGCCGAATCGGCGTACGAGCAGCCGTTGGAACGTGGGACGCCCAGCCGCGGGGCGAATGCGCGGTCGAGCTGGTAGCCCACGAGCGTGCCGTCACGCACCAGATCCCAGCGTTGCCCGGCCACGCCCTCGTCGTCGTAGCCGACGCTGGCCAGGCCGTGCTGCTCGGTGCGGTCGCCGGTGACATGCATGATCGGCGTGCCGTAGCGCAGTGTCCCCAGCTGGTCGGGGGTGGCGAAGGAGGTTCCGGCGTAGGCCGATTCGTAGCCGATGGCCCGGTCGTACTCGGTGGCGTGGCCGATGGATTCGTGGATGGTGAGCCACAGATTCGTCGGATCGATCACCAGATCCGTCGGACCGGCCACGACCGAGGGGGCCGCGACCTTCTCCGCGAGCCACTGTGGGATTCGGGCCAGCTCGTCGCCCCAATCCCAGACTCCGTCGGCGCCGGTGACGTACTCCCAGCCGCGCCCGGCCGGTGCCGCGAGCGTCCGCATGGTGTCGAAACCACCGGTGACCGCGTCGACACTGATCGCCTCGAGTTGCGGATGCAACCGCACCCGCTGCTGGGTGATCGTGGACCCCGCGGTGTCGGCGTAAAAGGTCTGTTCCTTGACCTGCAGTACCGAGGCGGTGACGTGATCGACTCCCGCCGCCGAGGCCAGCCGCTGCGAATAATCCTGCAGCAGCGCCACTTTCTCCGGCGTCGCCACCGCGAACGGATCCACCGAATACGGCGAAACCCAGGTCGCGTCCCGGTACACCGGCTCGTCGGCGAGTGTGACGCGCTCGCGATTGAGCGCGCGCAGTGTCTGCGCGACCACCACAGCGCGCCGGGCGACCGCGGCGGCCCGCTCGGGCGTCAGTTCGCAATGTGAGGCGAAACCCCAGGTGCCGTCGATGATCACCCGGACCGCGAAGCCGAGCTCCACGTCGTTGTCGATCGATTCGACCCGGCCGTCACGCAATCGGATCGATTGGGTCACCAGTCGATGCACCCGCAGATCGGCGTGCTCGGCCCCGGCGGCGCGCGCCGCCGACAACGCCGCGTCGGACAGGGCGGCCAGCGGTAGCGCGCGGAACTGTTCGTCCACGGTCGCGGATGCGATGCTCACCCGGCCCACGCTAATTGTTGAACCACGCCCGGTTCAACAGATTCGGTGAGCGGGGCTTCGAAATCGCCTCGGAGCCTTGGTGACACGCCGTGCATGTTGGCACTCGATGCAAACATGCACGAAATGCGGTGTGGCACGTGATGAAACGCGCGCGAAACGCCCAGCCTGCCGCAGGTTTCGCCACCGATGCCGTACTGTCTGCCCGCGTGCCGCCATCCGCACTCCGTGACCGCAAGCGGGAACGCACCCGCCGTGCCCTCCTCGAAGCCGCCGCCGATTTGTTCGAATCCCGCGGCTACGAGGCGACCACCGTCGCCGATATCGCCGCCGCCGCCGAGGTCGGCACGCGGACGTTCTTCAACTACTTCGAGAGTAAAGAGGAATTGCTCTTTCCGGAACCCGACGACCGGGTGCGGGCCGCCGTCACCGCGATCGCGAGCCGGCGCAGTGACGAGCGTCCGGTCGAGGTTCTGCTGCGTGCCCTGCGCGCCGTCGGTGACAACCCCGGCGATCACCTCGGCGACGAGCTGCCCGCCCGGATCGCGGTCCTGCGCGCCCGGGTCTCGCGAACGGTACCGGCGGTCAGTGGGCGCGCCGCGCACGCCCAGCTGGCCGCCCAGCAGGAGATCGCGCTGCGGCTGCGTGACGCCTTCCCCGAGGAACTCGACGAGGTCGGCGCGGCGGCACTGGTCGGGGCGGTCGTGGGCGCGGTATCCGGTGCGCTGACCGTCCTGTTCCAGGGCCGGCACGCGGTCGAGGACGGGGAACGGTTGCATCGCACGATCCGCGAGACCACCTCGCGCGTGCTGGCGCCCTGGTTGTCGGCGGGCCGGCACATGACCGCGGCCGAGGTCCGGTGCTGAGCCGCGGTCGCCGCGACCGGGCCGCCTAGTCTGAACCGGTGCGTCGATTCAGTCTGTGGCTCCGCGGCAAACCGCTGGTGGCCGATTCGATCTACGCGGCCGTGCTGGTGCTGCTGGACCTGCTGACCATCGGTGGTAAGCATCATTGGTTCGTCTACCTGATCCTCGGACTCGTCGTTCCGATTCCGGTGATCTGGCGGCGCGTCTACCCGCGTGCCAGCGCGGTGGCGCTGCTGGTGCTGTCGATATCGACCACCGCGATCTGCGTGGTCCTCGACGAGGATCTGCAACCACCGGCGTTGCTGGCCGTCGGTGTGGCCCTCTACACCCTGGTCGCCTACGTCGGGCGGCGCGAGGGGCTGCTCTACCTGGTGGGCCTGGTGATCGACGGTGCCTTCTCCCTCGCAGTGGTGAATCAGTCGGTGCCGGTGGTGCTCGGATTTCTGGTCATGTACTACGCGTTGTGCTGGACACTCGCGGAGTTCCTCGGCGCCCGTCACGCCTACGACGCCGAGGTCGCCGCGCGGCTGGCGGTCGCCGACTACGACCGTGATCGCAGCGCCCACGATGCGGTCGCCGCCGAACGCACCCGCGTCGCGCGCGAACTGCACGATGTGGTGGCCCACGCGGTGAGTGTGATCATCGTGCAGGCCGACGGGGCCAAATTCGCACTGCGCGGTGACCCCGCCGTCACCGAGCGGGCGCTGACCACCATCGCGGCCACCGGCCGCGAGGCATTGCGTGAGCTGCGCCGCACCGTGGAACTGTTACGCACCGAACACGCCCCCGAACAATTGCCGCAGCACGGCACCGCCGGACTGGCGAAGGTGGTGGAGATGATGCGCAACGCCGGGCTGCCGGTGGAGCTCGAACTGACCGGGGAACTCGACGACATCGCGCCCGAGGTCAGTCTCGGTGTGCACCGCATCGTCCAGGAATCGCTGACCAACACCTTCCGCCATGCCGGCCCCGATCCGCAGGCCTGGGTCCGGGTGCGCCGCCGCGATACCGACGTGCTGGTGGAGGTGCTCGACCGTGGGTACGGTCCCGGCGCGGTCGAGCCCCCGCGCGGCGAGCCGGGGCCGGACACCGCCGTGCGCAACGGAATCGCCGGCAGCGGGCTCGGGCTCGTCGGCATGCGGGAACGGATCGCGGTGCTGGGGGGCACCCTCGAGGTGGGCCGGCGACCCACCGGGGGCTGGCGGGTGTGCGCGAGTATTCCGCTGTGGCGCGAACTGCCCGACTGATCGGACGGCGGGGCCGATTAGATTGAAGCCGTGCCGATCACCGTACTCGTCGTCGACGACCAGGAACTCATGCGCGCGGGACTCAAGATGGTGCTGGGCGCCCATCCGGACGTCGAGGTCGTCGCCGAAGCCGACAACGGCGCGACGGCCGTCCGCCTGGCCGGTGAGCTCATCCCCGATGTGGTGCTGATGGATGTGCGCATGCCGGTCGTGGACGGGGTCACCGCGACCGCTCAGATCCTCGAATCGGGCTGTGGCAGCCGGGTACTGGTGATGACGACCTTCGACCTCGATGAGCACGCGCTGGGCGCCCTGCGCGCCGGAGCCAGCGGATTCCTGCTCAAGGACACCCCGCCCGAGGATCTGCTCTCCGCCATCCGCAGCGTGGCCGCCGGGGACGCGGTGGTCTCGCCGAAGGTCACCAAACGGCTGCTGAACCGGTTGATCGCCGCGGATCCGACCCGCGCCCGCGATCCCGAGATCCTCGACGTGCTCACCGCTCGCGAGCGCGAAGTGCTCGAACAGATCGCCGCCGGGCGCTCCAACGCCGAGATCGCGGCCGAGTTGTTCCTGTCGGAGGCCACGGTGAAGACCCACGTCGGCCGGGTGCTGACCAAACTCGGGCTGCGGGACCGGGTGCAGGCGGTCGTGCTGGCCTATGAGACCGGATTGGTCACACCGGGCAGCTGAGCGGGCTCCCACGAGAAAGATGTCGGGTCCGGGAGAAAAATCGGACGCTCGTGCGTTGGGCAGAGTAGATCGTGGAAAGGATCGCCGATGCCCGCCCTCTTGTTCGCCCTCTATCTCGTGGTCGAGATCGCGGTGCTGGTCGTGGTCGGCCACCTGATCGGTGCCGTACCGACCATCCTGCTGCTGATCGCGGGATCCGCGCTCGGCCTGATCCTGGTGCGCTCCCAGGGCCGCCGGGTGTTCCAGCAATTCCGTCGCGCCCGCCGCGGTGAGATCGGCCCGGGAACAGCGGTCGCCGACGGTGCACTCGTCGGTGCCGGCGCGGTGCTGATGTTCGTTCCCGGCCTGGTGACCTCGGTCCTCGGCCTGATCCTGCTGTTGCCGACTCGCGCGTTGTTGCGGCCGCTGGTCTCGGCCGCGGCGCTGCGCCGGATCGACCGGCTGACCATGGCCGCGGGTTACCGCGGTGTGGTGGTCGACCCCTCCGGTGAGGTGGTCGACGGCGTCGTGGTCGACGAGTACTACGACGACGGGCAGGGCACGGCCCGCCGCGTGATCGACGCCGACTGACCGGTCGCCCACGGGCCGTTTCCACCCCGCGTCCGGCGTGCGGCACACTGATCACCCGTGAGTACCCAGTTGCTGGTCGGCGGCCGAATCTACAGTTCCAGTTCCCCCGATGCCACCGCGATGGCCGTCACCGACGGCATGGTGGTGTGGCTGGGCGCCGAGCGGCCGGGCCGCGCCCTGCATCCCGATGCCGAAGTCATCGACCTGGACGGTGCTTTCGTGGCTCCCGCCTTCGTCGATCCGCACGTCCACGTCACGTCCCTGGGACTGCAGCTCACCGGCCTGGATCTCTCGGCAGCCGTCTCGTTGCGGCACTGCCTGGATCTGGTCCGCGATCACGCCGCGACGCACACCGGCACCGTGATCGGCGACGGCTGGGACGAGACGCGGTGGCCGGAGGGCCGACCGCCGACCACCGCCGAGATCGATTCCGCGACCGGCCCTGGCCGCGCGGTCTATCTGGCGCGTGTCGACGTGCACTCCGCGGTCGTGTCCACCGCCCTGCTCGACCTGGTCCCCGCCGCGCGCGGTGCCACCGGATACCGCGCCGGCGAACCGGTGTACGCCGAGGCGCACCACCTGGTCCGCCGCGCGGCCCTCGACAGCCTCGATCGTGCCCAGCGTGACCGTGCCCGCACCGCCGCCCTCGACCACGCCGCCGCGCAGGGTGTGGTCGCGGTGCACGAATGCGCCGGTCCGGAAATCTCCGGAACCGAGGACGTGCGCGAATTGGTGGAGTTCGGCCACGGTGTCGACGTGCGCGCCTACTGGGGCCAGGCGGTCACCTCGGCCGAGGAGGCGCGGGCACTGATCGCGGACCTCGGCGTGCACGGACTCGCCGGGGATCTGTTCGTCGACGGCTCCTTCGGCTCGCACACCGCCTGGTTGCGCGAGCCCTATGCCGACCGCGAGACCATCGGCACCGCCTATCTCGATGCCGAGACGATCGCCGCGCACGTCCGGGCCTGCACCGAAGCCGGTGTGCAGGCCGGGTTCCACGCCATCGGCGACGCCGCCCTCGATGCCGTGGTGGCGGGTTTCGAGCGGGTCGCCGCCGACCTCGGTGCCGCTGCCGTGGCCACCCGCGGCCACCGGGTGGAACATGCCGAACTGCTCGACGCCGGACAGATCGCGAAGCTGGCCGAACTCGGTGTGATCGCCAGTGTGCAACCCGGATTCGACGCGGCGTGGGGCGGGGCGGGGGACATGTACGCCACCCGGCTCGGCGCCGAGCGCGCCGCCGCCGCCAATCCGTTCGCGGCGATGGCCGCGGCCGGGATCTCCCTGGCGATCGGCTCCGACGCGCCGGTGACCCGGCTGGATCCCTGGCAGGCGGTCCGCGCTGCGGCACATCATCGCACTCCCGGTCACCAGATCTCGCCGCGCGCCGCCTTCGCCGCCGCGACCCGGGGCGCCTGGCGGGCGGGCGGCGTCCGCGACGGTGTCGCGGGCACGCTGGTGCCCGGTGCGCCCGCGTCCTACGCGGTGTGGGATGCCGACGATCTGGTCGTCGCGGCGGCCTCCGACACCGTGCAGCGCTGGTCCACCGACCCACGCTCGCGGGTTCCGGGCCTGCCCGCGCTGGAACCGGGTGCGAAACTGCCGCGGTGCCTGCGCACCGTCCGCGAAGGAGTGACGATCTACCAGGCCTGATGGCGGGTGCCCATGTCTCGCGACGCCTTTCCCGGGTGATCGGCGGGCTCCGGGAAGATCCCGCATCGGCAGGTCCGCGGCACGGCCCGTCCCGGCGGCATCCGCGGGCCGCCGCATCCGGACTTCGACGGCCTCGGGGATATCCGGAGCCGCGTGTGTCGATCGCGCCCCGGCGCCGGATGTGGCGCCGCCGTTCAGTAGCATCGGCGCGGTGCTGGGCGTGACATGGCGGGTGTGGGGGAAAGTCGCGGCCGCTGTCGTCGCCGGGTTGCTGATTTTCGCCAGTTTCCCCCCGCGCACCTGCTGGTATCTCGCGCCCGTGGGGATCGCGATCCTGACCCTGGTCGTACGCGATGCGCATCGGCTGCGCGGTGGTTTCGGCTACGGCCTGCTGGCCGGGCTGGCGTTCTTCCTGCCGCTGCTGCCGTGGACCGGAATCTATGTCGGGCCGGCCCCGTGGCTGGCGCTGTCGGCCGCGTGCGCGCTGTATGTGGGTCTGTTCGGTCTGCTGTCGCGGCTGGTGGTGACGGTGCCGGGCTGGCCGCTGTGGGTGGCGCTGATGTGGACGCTCACCGAATGGGGGCGCTCGAGTTTCCCGTTCGGCGGATTCCCTTGGGGGCGGCTGGCTTTCGGCCAGGCCGACGGATGGTATCTGCCGCTGGCGTGGCTGGGTGGCGCACCGGTGGTGAGTTTCGCGGTGGCGCTGACCGGCACCGTCCTGGCCGCCCTGATCGTGCGGGTGCGTGACCGCGCCGGTCGACGCCGCGTGCTCGGAATTGTCACTCTCGCAATGGTTGTGGCCATCGTCCCGATTGCCGGGGTGATCCTGCGGACCGCGCTGCCCGCCCCCGAGGACGGAGACCGCTCGATCACGGTCGCCGCGATCCAGGGCAGTGTGCCGCGGCTCGGCCTCGACTTCAACGCCCAGCGTCGTGCGGTGCTCGACAATCACATCCGCCGCACCGAGGAACTGGCCCGCGCGGTCACCGCCGGTACCGCGGCACAGCCGGATGTGGTGATCTGGCCGGAGAACTCCTCCGATATCGATCCACTGCGCAACTCCGACGCCTACAGCGAGATCACCGCGGCCGCACGCGATGTCGGCGCCCCGATCCTCGTCGGCGCCGTACTGGTCAACGACGATCGCACGACCACGAATTCGGTGATCGTGTGGGACGGCGACGGTCCGGGGGAGCGCCACGACAAGAAGATCGTCCAGCCCTTCGGCGAGTACCTGCCCTACCGGGGATTCTTCCGTCACTTCTCGAGTTATGCCGACCGCGCCGGCTATTTCGTCCCCGGCCATGGCGACGGTGTCGTCCACGCGCGCGGTGCGGACGGCACGGAGGTGGCCATCGGTGTGGCGACCTGCTATGAGGTGGCCTTCGACCGTGCCTTCGAGGATTCCCTGCGCGCGGGTGCGCAGTTGCTCACCGTGCCCACCAACAATGCCACCTTCGGTGACAGCGATATGACCTACCAGCAGCTGGCCATGTCCCGGGTCCGGGCCGTCGAGCACGGCCGCGCACTGGTCGTGGCGGCCACGACGGGCGTCAGTGCGATGATCACCGCCGACGGTGTGGTCCGGCAGCAGACCTCGAAATTCGTACCCGCCGCACTGGAGACGACGCTGCCGCTACGGAGCGAAACCACGCCCGCGACGGCGATGGGCCCCCTTCCGGAGCGCGTGTTGTGTATCCTTGCTGCGGCCGTTGCCATGGTTGTGGTTATCCGGCGGCGAACGGTGTGCTCGGCGCATCGACGCGATGAGGACGTCACCGGCGACCGGGCATTCGACTGACGGCTGATATCACTCTTACGGACAATCGAACATCACGGGTGCACGCGGATCGACCGCGATGAGCACATCGCAGGCGTCACGCCGTACTCAGCATTCGCCAGACCATTGCGGAGCCAACAGCAGAGCGCGTGATTCATCGCGATTTAGATGATCTTGCGCCGGTCATTCATGTTGTTTGCGACATGTTTGCTGTTTGAAAGCTCTGTCCGTCAAAGGTGTTCGAGGCCGAACATCACGACATCGTTACCAGTCCGGCCGCACAGATGCTCCGAATCATAGGGCGTGGATCACGTCCTACCGTTGGCGCGCGCTTTTCTGCCGCGGACGGGGACCGGGGAGTTGCGTCAACAGCGGCAGAAACGGAGTGATTGATGAGTTCATTGGCCACCGATCGTGTCGACCAATGTGCTTCCGGCGAATATTCAGCACAACCCTTCGCTCTGTCACCGGCGCAGACTGCCCTGTGGTACGCGCAGCGGATTCAGCCTGAGGTGCCACTGACGATCGCGCAGTATGTCGAGATCCACGGTGATCTCGATGTCGGGCGATTGCTCTACGCGATCGAACGTTTCGGCGCCGAGGCGCAGGTGGGTCAGCTGCGGCTGGTCGAGATCGACGGTGTGCCACATCAGGTCGTCGACGCCGCACAGCGACCGGGCTGGGCGCGGATCGATCTGCGGCAGGAGGACGATCCGCACGCGGCCGCGCTGCGCTGGATGAACGATCACGCCAGCAGCCCGATCGATCTGGAACGTGATCCGCTGACCATCAACGCGGTCCTGCGTACCGGAGATCACGACTACATCTGGTACTGCCGTGGTCATCACATCGTCATCGACGGCTATGGCGCCATGAACGCGCTCACCCGTACCGCCGAGATCTACACCGCGCTGGAGAACCAGACCGAGCCGGTCGTCTCGCGTGCGGCCACCCTGGCCGAGATCTACGCCGGTGAAACGCAATACCGCGAATCGAGCCGGTTCCGCTCCGATCAGGAGTACTGGCGCGAACAACTCGACGGTGTCGGCGCCACGCTGACACTGTCGTCGACCGGAATCGTCGCCCCGGCCCCGGACGCGGGGCGCCGCATCGCCGCGGCCACCCTCGGCGCCGATGTCGAGTCCGAATTGGCCACGGCCGCACAGGTCTTCGGATCACAGAATTCGGCGCTGTTCGTGGCGGCGCTGGCGGGGTACGTCCGCGCGGCCACCGGTACGCGCGATGTGGTGCTGAGCCTGCCGATGTCCGCACGCACCACGGTCGCCCTGCGCCGTTCGGCCGGAGTGGTGTCGAATGTGGTGCCGATCCGGGTGCACTTCGATGCCACGACCACCGTCGCCGACGTCGTCAAAGCCACCGAACTGCAGATCACCGGTGCACTGCGGCACCAGCGTTACCGGCACGACGACATCCGGCGCGATTGCGGATACTCCCGCGATGCCCGCGGATTCTTCGGGCCGATGGTCAACATCATGCTGTTCCACAGCGAATTGAACTTCGGCAGCCTGGTCGGATCGCTGAACGTGCTGTCCACCGGACCGGTCGAAGATCTGTCGATCAATCTGTACAACGGTGCGGGCGGGCGCATCCACATCGATTTCGAGGCCAACCCCCGCCTCTACGGCGGGACCGAACTCGCCCGTCACCACCGGCGCTTCCTCGACTACCTCACCCGCTTCCTCACCGCCGACCCCGCGGCGCCGATCACCGGCGTCACGGCGCTCACCGACGAGGAACGCGAGCAGGTCCTGCGGACCTGGAACGCGACCGCGGCACCCGTGCGCCCGGGAACGCTCGCCGATCTGTTCGGCGCGCAGGCGCGGGCCACCCCCGACGCGATCGCACTCGAATTCGAGGGCACCACCCTCACCTATGCGCAGCTGCGGCAGCGCGCGGATCGCCTGGCCCGCATCCTGATCGACCGCGGCGCGGGACCCGACACGGTGGTCGGGCTGGCGCTGCGGCGCAGCCTGGACCTGGTCGTCGGGATGTACGCGATCGTGCGCGCGGGCGCGGCCTATCTGCCGATCGATCCCGATCATCCGGCCGAACGCACCACGCACATTCTCGACCAGGCGGCTCCGCTGTGCGTGCTCGCCACCGGCCGCGACCGGGCCGCGCTGCCGGCCGGAGTGCAGGTCCTCGATCTCGCCGACATCGACTTCGACAGCCCCGATCCGGCCGCCGACGCGCCGATCACCGATGCCGACCGCCGCGCCCCGCTGCGCGGCGAGCACCTGGCGTATGTCCTGTTCACGTCCGGATCGACCGGTAAACCCAAGGGCGTCGGTATCTCCCACGCCGCGATCGGGAACCGGCTGACCTGGATGCAACACCGGTATCCGCTCGACGGCAGCGATGCCGTGCTGCAGAAGACCCCGGCCACCTTCGACGTGTCGGTGTGGGAATTCTTCTGGCCGTTGCAGATCGGCGCCCGGCTGGTGATCGCCGCCCCCGACGGCCATCGTGATCCGGCCTATCTGGCCCGGATCATCGCCGACCGCGGCATCACCACGGCCCATTTCGTGCCCTCGATGCTGTCGGTGTTCGTCACCGACACCGATGTGCGCGGCTGCGGTGGGCTGCGGCGAGTGTTCTGCAGTGGCGAGGCATTGCCCGCGGCGACCGTCCGTGACTTCCACGCCGTCCTGCCCGCCGGGCCGCGCCTGCACAACCTGTACGGCCCCACCGAGGCCGCGGTCGACGTCACCCATTGGTCGTGCGCGCCGGACAACGATGTCGTCCCGATCGGCGCGCCCGTCTGGAACACCCAGGTCTACGTCCTGGACGAGATGTTGCGGCCGGTGCCGCCGGGTGCGGTCGGTGAGCTGTATCTGGCCGGTGTCCAGCTGGCCCGGGGCTATCTGAGCCGGACCGCGCTGACCGCTGATCGGTTCGTCGCCAATCCGTTCACGCCGGGCACCCGGATGTACCGCACCGGGGACCTGGTCCGGTGGCGGATGGACCCGATCCCGCCCGCGAGTGCCACCTCGGAACTGCCGCCCGCGCTGGAATACTTGGGGCGCAGCGACTTTCAGGTGAAGATCCGCGGTCAGCGGATCGAACTCGGCGAGGTCGAAGCCGCGATGCTGGCCGATGAGCGGATCGCCCGCGCGGTGTGCGTCGCCCACACCACTGCGGCCGGTGACGAACTGGTGGGCTACGTCGTGGCCGCGCCGGGACACGACGTGGACGCCGCGGGCGTGGCCGAGGGACTGCGCGGGGCGCTGCCCGCGTACATGGTGCCGGCGGTGATCGTCGTCCTGGACGAGCTGCCGCTCAGCGCCAACGGCAAGATCGATCGCAAGCTGTTGCCGGCCCCCGAACTGCCTGCCCGCCGCGCCGGCACCGGGGTCGTCGAACCGCGCACCCCCGCCGAACGCCGCCTGGCCGACATCGTCGTCGAGGTCCTCGGTTGTGACACGGTCGGCGTGGAGGACAACTTCTTCGACCTGGGCGGCAATTCGCTGTCGGCCGCGCGCGCGGTCGCCCGGATCAATGCCGCCTTCGGTACCGGACTGACCATCCGGGACATGTTCGAATCACCCACCGTCGCGGTGCTCGCGGGCCGGGTCGGTGACCGCAACGTCGACCGGTCCTCCCCGACGCTGGTGGCCGGGCGACGGCCGCAACGACTCCCGTTGTCACTGGCCCAGCAGCGGCTGTGGATCCTGAACCGGTTCGCCGAGCACGCCGGCGCGTACAACATGCCGCTGGCGGTCGAGCTCACCGGTCACCTCGAGGTCGAGGTACTGCGCGCCGCACTGCTCGACGTGCTCGAACGCCACGAGAGTCTGCGCACCACATTTCCCGATTCGCCCACCGGGCCGGTCCAGGTCATCCATCCGGCCGCCGAGATCCCGCTCGAACTGGAGCCGATCGACGCGACCGGCGCCGACGCGCTGGCACTGGCCGCCGAATACGCCGGATACGGATTCGATCTGCGCAGCCAGGCCCCGATCCGGGTGGCGCTGTACGGCACCGAGCCGGACCGGCACATATTCCTGGTGGTGCTGCACCACATCTGCGGTGACGGCTGGTCGGTGGCGCCGCTGGCTCGCGACCTGATGAGCGCGGTGGCCGCGCGCACCGCCGGGCAGACGCCGCAGTGGACTCCGCTGCCGGTGCAGTACGCCGACTTCGCCCTGTGGCAACGCGAACTGCTCGGCGACGAAACCGACCCGACCAGCGCGCTGTCGCGGCAATTGGCCTACTGGCGCACCGCACTCACCGAACTTCCCGATCAACTGGATCTGCCGCTGGACCGGCCGCGGCAGCGCCAGCGCGAAACTACCGGGGGGCGAGTCGAATTCACCATTCCGGCGGTAACCCGTCGTGCCGTGGTCGACCTGGCCGCCGAGCGCGGGGTGAGCACCTTCATGATCCTGCACGCCGCGCTGGCGAGTCTGCTCGCCCGGCTGTGCAACACGCGCGACATCGCCATCGGCACCCCGATCGCCGGCCGCTCCGATCCCGCACTCGATGATCTGGTCGGCATGTTCGTCAACACCCTGGTGCTGCGCACCGAGGTCGATCCGGCCGCCGGATTCGACCTCATCCTCGACCGGGTCCGCGAAACCGACCTCGACGCCTTCGCCAATTCCGACGTCCCGTTCGAGCGGCTGGTCGAGGTCGTCAATCCGTCCCGGGACGCCGGTCGCCATCCGCTGTTCCAGGTGATGCTGTCCTACGAGGACTCTGCCGAACTGCAGGTGGAACTGGCGGGCCTGAGCGCGCGGATTCTGCCGATGGATGTGGGTGTCGCGAAATTCGATCTGCAGCTCATCGTGCACGACAGTGACACCGGTGATGCCGTCGACGGCCCGCTCACCGCCGAATTCGGCTATGCCGCCGATGTTTTCGATCACGCAACGGTGCAGGGTATCGCTCGCCGGTTCGGGCAGGTGCTCGCCGCCGCCGTCGATTCGCCGGGGACACCGGTCGGCGATCTGCCGGTCCTCGATGCGCGTGAGATCGGCAATCTGGTGCCGATCACCGGTGCGCCGGGCGTGCCGCCGCTGAGCCTGGCCCGGCTGCTCGGCGAAACCGCCGAGCGGCTGCCGGATGCGGTCGCGATCCGGTACCGGGGCTACGACATGACCTACCGTGAGATCGACGAGGCCGCCAACCGGCTGGCCAGGGTCCTGATCGAACACGGCGCCGGACCGGAGGTCGTCGTCGCGATCGCACTGCCCCGTGGCCCGGCCTCGATCACCGCGATCTGGGCGGTCGCCAAGACCGGCGCGGCCTACGTCCCGATAGATCCCGATTACCCGGCCGACCGTATCGAGCACATGCTCACCGATTCCGGCGCGATGCTCGGGCTCACCGATGCCCGCAGCCGTCCCGCGCTGCCGAACCGGCCGCTGCACCGCGGCCGGCACCGCAAACAGGGCGCGGACTGGTTGCTGGTGGACTCGACGGCACTGAGCCAGGCACTGGCCCGGGTCTCGCCCGCACCGGTCACCGACGCGGATCGGCATCTGCCGCTGCGGATCTCGCACCCCGCCTATCTGATCTACACCTCCGGATCGACCGGCAGGCCCAAGGCCGTCGTGGTCACCCACGGTGGTATCGCTTCGCTGGCACACGAGCAGATGCACCTGTTCCGCGTCGGGGATTCGGCACGGACCCTGCACTTCTCGTCACCGTCGTTCGACGCCTCGGTGCTCGAACTGCTGCTCGGTTTCGCCGCCGGCGCCACGATCGTGGTCGCGCCGGCCGGACTCTACGGTGGCGCCGAACTGGCCACGCTGCTGCGCACCGAGCGGATCACGCACGCGTTCATCACGCCCGCCGCGCTGGCCACCGTCTCCCCGGACGGCCTCGACGATCTGGAGGCGGTCATCGTCGGTGGCGACGCCTGCCCCGAGGACCTGGTCCGCACCTGGACCGCGGCACACCGGATGCACAACATGTACGGCCCGTCGGAGGCCACGGTCGCGGCGACCGCCACCGAACCGATGGTCGCCGGCCGCCCGGTGCCGATCGGCAAGCCGGTGCGGGGGATGCGATTGTTCATTCTCGATCAGCGACTGCATCCGGTACCGCCGGGCGTCGCGGGCGAGTTGTATCTGTCCGGTCCCGGTGTGGCCCGCGGCTACCTCGGCCGCCAAGGGCTCACGGCCCTGCGCTTTCCGGCCAATCCACACGGTCGCCGCGGTGAACGGATGTACCGCACCGGCGATCTCGTGATGACCGACGCCTCGGGCATATTGCGCTTCCTCGGCCGGGCCGATGACCAGGTGAAGATTCGCGGTTTCCGGATCGAACTGCGGGAGGTCGACCACGCACTGCGCGCTCATCCGGGAATCCGGTTCGCGCTGACCATCGTGCACACCGGCGAGCACGGTGCCGTCCGATTGGCGTCCTATGTCGCCGCCGACGGCCGGGTGGACGCGGCCGAGATCCTGGAGACCGCGCGCCGCCGGCTGCCCGCCTACATGGTGCCCGCCGCGATCACGGTGCTCGACCGGGTGCCGGTCACGCCGGCCGGAAAGGTCGACCGTAAGGCGTTGCCCGCGCCGGTGTTCACCAGCGGTGGCCCAACGCGAGCGCCGGAATCCGAACTGGAGAAGCAGGTCGCGGAGGTCTTCGCGGCCGTGCTCGGCCATGCCGTCCCCGGTGCCGAGGACAGCTTCTTCGACGCCGGTGGCAACTCGTTGCTGGCGACTCGCCTGACCGCGGCGCTGCACGCCGAATTCGGTGTGGAACTGGCCGTCCGGACCATCTTCGAAACACCCACCGTCGCGGGTGTCGCCGCGAATCTGGCCGCCGCGCCGAGCACTCAGCGGGTGGCGCTGGCACCGTATTCGCCGCGCCCCGAACGGATTCCGCTGTCGCTGCCGCAGCAGCGGATCTGGTTCCTCAACCGCTACGCGCCCGAGTCCAGTGCCTACAACATCGCCTTCGCCCTGCACATCGAGGGCGATCCGGATCTGGCCGCGCTGGGCGGGGCACTCGGTGATCTGACCGAGCGGCACGAGGTGCTGCGCACCATCTTCCCCGAGGACCACGACGGCCCGTTCCAGCTGGTGCTGGCCGCCCAGCGCGGCCTGCCGGCGCTGGAGCCGGTGGTGACCGACGAGTCCGGCGCCGAGCTGGCGCTGCGGAATCTGGCGCAGCGCGGATTCGATCTGACCCGGGAGGTACCGCTGCGAATCATGGTGCTGCGCACCGGACCTCGCAGCTTCCAGCTCGGCATCGTGGTGCATCACATCGCCGCCGACGGCTGGTCGATGGCTCCGCTCACCACCGACCTCGTCCTGGCCTACAGCGCCCGGCACGGCGGTGGCAGGCCGGCCTGGGCCCCGCTGCCCGTGCAGTATGCGGATTTCAGTCTCTGGCAACGGGAATGCCTGGGCGAGGAATCGGATCCGGAGGGTGTGGCCGCGAGACAGTTGCGCTTCTGGCGCGAAACACTGACCGGTCTGCCCGAGGAACTGCCGCTGCCCTACGACCGGCCGCGTCCGGCGGAGCCGACGCAGCGGGCCGGCAGGGTCCGCATCGAGGTACCCGGCGCACTGCGCGACGGGCTCGACGAATTGGCTCGTGCGCACGGTATGAGCCGGTTCATGGTGCTGCGCTCGGTTCTGGCGGTACTGCTGCGCAGCATCACCGGTGGCCGCGACATCGTCATCGGCACCCCGGTCGCGGGCCGGACCGACACCCGGCTCGACAATCTGGTCGGCATGTTCGTCAACACGCTGATGCTGCGCTCCGACGTCGACCCGGACCGGGCCTTCGCCGAACAACTGCGTGCCGACCGCGATGGTGAGCTGTCGGCCATGGGCCACGCCGAGCTGCCCTTCGAACGCGTCGTCGAGGAGGTCGCCCGCGACAACGGCGGGCTGCGGCCGCTGCTGCAGGTCGCGCTCACGATGGCCGACACGGTTCCGCCCGCCCTGGAACTTCCCGGACTGCGGCTGCGCGCCGAGGAACTCGACATCGCCGTGGCGAAATTCGATCTGGAACTGCGGGTCCCCGCCGACGCGCAGACCTTCGACCTGGTCTACGCCGCGGAACTGTTCGACGAGGACACCGTCGGCGTCCTGGCCGAGCGGCTGCTGAGCGTGCTGGACGCGGTCACCGCCGATCCGCGGATCCTGGTGCGCGACATCGACGCCCGCACCGATGTCGAGCGCGAACTGTTCACACCGCGGCGTGGCCCGGCCGCCACCCCGCAGTGCAGCCTGGCGAACTACTTCACCGCCACGGCCCATCTGCATCCGCACAACATCGCGGTCCGCAGCGGCACCCAGGAGCTCACCTATGCGGAACTGGATCGCTACTCGAACCGCATCGCCCGCAGTCTGATCGCGCGCGGCGTCGGCAGCGGTGACCGGGTGGCGCTCGGGCTGACCAGGTCGGTGGAATCGGTGGCCGCCACACTCGCGGTGGCGAAATCCGGGGCGGCGTTCGTCCCGATCGACCCCAACTATCCGGCCGATCGGGTCCGGCACATGCTCACCGATTCCGGCTGCGCGCTCGGTGTCTCGGTGACCGCGCATCGCGAGCGGCTGCGCGCCGCCACCGCCGAGTCCGAGACGCACGGCGACGCGGCGGACATCGAGTGGTTGCTGCTCGATGACGCCGCGGTCCATGCCGAACTCGCCACCCGCGACGCCCGCACCATCACCGATGCCGAACGGCAGCGGACGGTGTGGACCGCCGATCTGGCGTATCTGATCTACACCTCCGGTTCGACCGGTAAACCCAAGGGTGTGGCCGTCACCCACGGCGGTCTGTCGAATTTCGCCGACGAGATCCGGGATCGGATGCGCGTCGACCGTGACGCGCGCACCCTGCACTTCGCGAGCCCGAGTTTCGACGCGGCCGTGCTGGATCTGCTGCTGGCGATCGGCTCGGGCGCGACCATGGTCATCTGCCCGCCCGACATCTACGGTGGTGACGAACTCGGCGCCCTGATGGATCGCGAGCGGATCACCCACACCTTCATGACACCGGCCGCACTGGCCACCGTCGACCACCGGCGCTGGCCGTTGCCGCATCTGCGCGCGATCATGACCGGCGGTGAGGCGCTCAGTGCCGATCTGGTCGAGCGGTGGGCTCCCGGCCGGGCGCTGTTCAACGGCTACGGACCCACCGAGACCACGATCGTCATCACGATCGCGGGCCCGATCGAGGCGGGCAGCCAGGTGGCCATCGGCTCGCTGGTGCGCGGGGCGCGCGCACTGGTTCTCGACGAGCGGCTGCGGCCCGTCCCGGTGGGCGTGCCGGGCGAGCTGTATCTGGGTGGCCAGCCCGTCGCCCGCGGTTACTTCGACCGGCCCGGGCTCAGCGCCGCTCGCTTCGCCGCCGACCCCTTCGGTCCGGCGGGCGCGCGGATGTACCGCACCGGCGATGTGGTGCGCTGGCGTGCGGACGGCGAACTGGTCTATCTGGGGCGCAGCGATCATCAGGTCAAGGTGCGGGGATTCCGCATCGAGCTCGGCGAGATCACCGAGGTGCTCGGTGCTCATCCGGCACTGCGCTTCGCGCACACCGAGGTTCGCGATATCGCCGGTACCGCGCGGATCGTGTCCTATGTGCAGGCGGCCGACGCGGGCGCGGTGATCGACGTCGACGCGCTGCGTGCGCATGTGGCCGAGCATCTGCCGGCCCACATGGTGCCCAGCAGTGTGACGGTGCTCGACCGGATCCCGCTCACACCGGTCGGCAAACTCGACCGCGCCGCGTTGCCGGAGCCCCGGCAGATCGTTGTCGCGGCCCGTGAGCCGAGCACCGACGGCGAGCGGCTGGTGGCGCAGGTGATGGCGGAGCTGATCGGCGCGGACACCGTCGGCGCGGACGACAATTTCTTCGATATCGGCGGAAACTCCCTGCTGGCAACCCAATTGGTGGCCCGCCTGACCGCCGCCACCGGGGTGCGGCTCCAGGTTCGCACAGTCTTCGCCGCACCCACCGTCGCCGAGCTGGCCGCGGTACTGGACGGGAGCGAGGGCCGCGACGACGGCCCGGTACTGGAACGCCGGGAACGGCCGCCGCGTGTGCCGCTGTCGGCGGCCCAGCGGCGACTGTGGTTCCTCAACCGGTTCAACGCCACCGCCGCCACCGATGTGTCGGGCGTCTACAACGTTCCGGTCGCGCTGCGCCTGCGGGGCACCCTGCAGGTGCCCGCGTTGCGCTCGGCGCTGCACGCCGTGCAACGCCGGCACGAGACGCTGCGCACGGTCTTCCCGGAAATCGACGGCGAGCCGTTCCAGCGGGTCCTGGCGCCCGGTGAGGCCGCGATCTCGATGCCGGTCGTCGAACTGGACGAGGCCGAGATCGGCGGTGTGGTGCGCAGTTTCGCGGCCGCCGGATTCGATCTGGCGGTCACGCCACCCCTGCGGGCGCAACTTCTGCGCCTGGGGGCCGAGGATCACGTGCTGGTGCTGGTCGTGCACCACATCGCCATGGACGGCTGGTCGCTCGAGCCGCTGGCCCTCGACATCACCCGCGCATACCGGTCGTGTGCGGCCGCGGTGGCACCGGACTGGGAAGAACTTCCGGTCCAGTACGCCGACTACACCCTGTGGCTGCGGGACACCCTCGGTGCCGAGGACGAGCCGGACGCGCCGATCAGCCGCCAGCTCGACTACTGGCGCGGCGCGCTCGACGGCATCCCGGAACTGCTGGCGCTGCCGACCGATCGGCCGCGTCCGCCGGTACCGAGCTACCGCGGCGGTACAGCGGACTGCGTCCTGGACGCCGATACCCACCGCCGGCTGCAGGCCGTGGCCGCACGGCACGGCGTCACCATGTTCATGGTGCTGCACGCCGCGCTCGCGACCCTGCTGCACCGGATCAGCGCCGAGGAGGACATCACCGTCGGCACGCCGATCGCCGGGCGCGGTCACCAGGCACTCGACGGGCTGGTCGGGATGTTCGTCGGCACCCTGGTACTGCGGACGCCGGTGGCCGGTGCGCAGTCGTTCGCCGATCTCCTGAGCGCGGTGCGCGATGCCGACCTGGAGGCTTTCGCCCATGCCGATGTGCCCTTCGAACGGCTGGTCGAGGTGCTCAATCCGGCCCGCTCACAGTCGCATCACCCGATGTTCCAGGTGATGCTGTCGGTGCGCAATCAGCCGGTGCGGACGCTGGAACTGCCCGGGCTGCGCGTCGACGCGCTCGACGCCGATCCCGGTATCGCGAAGTTCGATCTGCAGTTCACCCTCACCGAATCGTGGACCGCGCAACGGGAACCAGCGGGTATCACGGTGTCGGTGAACTTCGCGCGGGATCTGTTCACCGAGGCCGGCGCGGCCCGCCTGGGTGCGCGATTCACCCGATTGCTGGGTGCCGCGGCCGCGAATCCCGCACTGCCCGTAGGTGATCTGGATCTGCTCGATTCCGCCGAGAGGTCGGCGCTGGCGCCGGTGCACGGTGCGGTCGCGGGGCAGCCACGCGGCCTGGCGGAGGTGTTCGCCGCCGCCGTCGCGGCCGATCCCGACGGGGTCGCGTTGTGCAGTGGCGGCACCCGAATCACCTACGACAGCCTCGATCGGTGGACCAACCGGCTGGCCCGCGTCCTGATCGGTCTCGGCGCGGGGCCGGAAACTCTGGTGGCACTGGGAATTCCGCGGTCGATGGAATCGGTCGCGGTCACCCTGGCGGTGGCGAAGGCGGGCGCCGCGTTCGTGCCGGTCGACCCGAACTATCCCGAGCATCGCATCGCCCACATGCTCACAGATTCCGGTGCGACCGTGGGTATCACGCTGTCGGACTACCGCGACCGGATGCCGGGCGACGCGCAGTGGACGGTCCTGGACGCACCGGGGGTACGGGCGCAGGTCCAGCACACCTCGGACGCGCCGCTGCGCCCGGCCGAGCGCCGGGGGAGGCCGCGGATCGACAATCCGGCCTACATCATCTACACCTCAGGATCGACCGGTACGCCGAAGGGCGTCGTGGTCACCCATGGCGGTCTGTCGAACTTCGCCGCCGAAACCGCCGAGCAGTTCGATGTCCGGCCCGGCAGCCGCGTGCTGCATTTCGCCACCCCGAGCTTCGACGCGGCCATGCTGGATCTGCTTCTTGCTCTGGGCGGGGCCGCGACACTGGTCATCACGCCGCCCGGGGTGTATGGCGGCGCGGATCTGGCGGGCGTCCTGCGAGCGGAGCGTGTCACCCACGCCTTCATCACGACCGCGGCGCTGGGAACCGTCGACCCCGCGGGGCTCGACGAATTCCGCCATGTCCTGGTCGGTGGCGAGGCGCTGCCACCCGATCTGGTGGCCAGGTGGGCGCCCGGGCGCCGGCTGCACAACGTCTACGGCCCCACCGAGACGACCATCGTCACCGTCATCTCCGCTCCGACCGCTCCGGAACAGCCGATCGTCATCGGTGCGCCGATCCGCGGTGTGCGCGCGGTGGTACTCGACCGGCGGCTGCATCCGGCTCCCGCCGGGGTGGTGGGGGAGCTGTACCTGTCCGGCCCGGCGCTGGCGCGCGGATATCACGCCCGGCCGGGGCTGAGCGCGCAGCGCTTCGTCGCCGATCCGTTCGGTGCGCCCGGTCAGCGCATGTACCGCACCGGTGACCTGGTGCGGTGGGTGGATCGTGGCGGCCGCTCGGAGCTCGAGTACGTGGGCCGCACCGACCATCAGGTCAAGATCCGCGGCTTCCGGATCGAACTGGGTGAGATCGACACCGCGCTGGGCCGTCACCCAGAGGTCGAATTCGCCACCACGATCGGGCATCACACGGCGGCGGGCGCGACCGCGCTGGTCACCTATGTGAAGGCGCGCGCGGGCACCGCGCCGACGGCCGCGCAGCTGCGTGGCCACCTCGCCGAACTGGTACCGAGTTATATGGTGCCGCAGGCGATCATGCTGCTCGACACGGTGCCGATGACGCCGGTCGGCAAACTGGATCGAAAGGCACTGCCGGAACCGGTATTCGGCGCCGAGCACAGCTATCGCGCGCCGAGCGGGCCCACCGAGTCGGCCGTGTGCGCGGCATTCGCCGATGTGCTCGAGGTCGACACCGTCGGCGCGGACGACGGTTTCTTCGATCTGGGTGGCAATTCGCTGCTGGCGACCAAGGTGGTCGCGCAGTTGCGGGCGGCGGGGATCGAGATGCCGGTTCAGCTGATGTTCGCCGAATCGACGCCGGCCGGGATCGCCCGGCAGCTCGATGCGGCCTCCGGCGACACCCTCGCGGTCGCGATGCAGCCATTGCTGCCGATCCGGCCGGTCGGCCGGTCGCAGGTGCCGCCACTGTTCTGCGTCCACCCCGCGATCGGGTTGTCGTGGTGTTATGCGGGGCTGCTGGCTCATCTGCCCGGCGATCGTCCGGTCTACGGCCTGCAGGCACCGCACATCACCGGTGCGGCGAACCACGACACCGTCCGCGCGGCCGCCGAAGACTATGTGGCACACATGCGTTCGGTGCAGCCCTCGGGTCCGTACCACATTCTGGGCTGGTCGCTGGGCGGCCTGATCGCGCACGAGATCGCGGTACAGCTGCAGGAGGCCGGTGAACGGGTGGCCGTGCTGGCGATGATGGACAGCTATCAGCTCGGCGACCGCTGGCTCGAGGAGGCGATGCCCGCGGTGGCCGACATCATCGGCGAGTTCGGCAGCGATCTGCTCGGTGGCGACAACGGCGTCGACCCGGGCCTCACCCTCACCGAGGCCGCGGATCTCCTGCGCAACCGGCCGGGGCCGTTCGCGGCTCTGACCGTCGACCATCTGCAACGGCTCTACACCGGATACGAGAACGGCACCGTGCTCGCGAACGGATTCCGGCCTCGCGTCTTCGACGGCGATCTACTGTTCTTCACCGCCGCCGACGACGAGATCAACCTCGCCGATTCCACTCGGTGCGCCGCGGCCTGGGAGCCGTACGTGACGGGCGTGATCGACGACCGCAAACTGCGCTGCCGCCATTCCGGCATGACGACGCCGGAGGCTCTGGCCGTCGTCGGCCCGGTGCTGCGCGAAGCCCTCGGCGCGGTCCGCGCCGACGAAACGGAGGAAACACTGTGAGCCTGGCGGTGGAGGTCACCGGGCTGGTCAAGAACTATGGCCGGGTCCGTGTCCTGGACGGAATCGATCTGGAGATCCCGTCGGGAACGGTGATGGGGCTACTCGGCCCCAACGGCGCGGGGAAAACGACCACGGTCCGCATCGTGACGACATTGCTCAAGCCGACCGGGGGCAGTATTCGGGTGGCCGGTGTGGATGTGGTCCGCCATCCCGCACGTGCCCGGACCCGGATCGGGTTGTCGGGGCAGTACGCCGCGGTCGACGCGAACCTGTCGGGTTTCGAGAATCTGCGGATGGTGGCACGGCTGTACGGAATGAACCGCAAACGCGCAGCCGACCGCGCCACCGAACTGTTGTCCGCACTCGGTCTCGAGGCCGCGGCGGGCCGGCGCGCGGGGACCTACTCCGGCGGCATGGCACGGCGCCTGGATCTCGCGGGTGCGCTGGTGGCGCGCCCCGATGTGGTCGTGCTCGACGAACCGACCACGGGACTGGACCCGCGCGGCCGCCTCGACATGTGGCGGGTGATCGGCGATCTCGTCGACGACGGGACCACGGTCCTGCTCACCACGCAGTATCTGGAGGAGGCCGATCAGCTGGCCGATCGGATCACCGTCATCGACCGCGGCAAGGTCATCGCGCGCGGCTCGGCGGACGAGCTGAAAACCTCCATCGGCGGAGATCGGCTGACGATCACCCTGGCACCCGGCCAGGATCCCGGGCCCGCGCAGCAGGTGCTGGCCGGTATCGGGCTCGGCGAGCCGATTCACGAACCGGGGTCGGAGGACGTGGCGATCGTCGTGGGCGACGGCACCCGGACCATGGTCGAGGCGCTGCGCCGCCTCGACGACGCCGGCGTGTGCGTCCAGGACGCGGTGGTCCATCGACCCAGCCTGGACGACGTGTTCCTGTCGCTCACCGGCACGCCCGCCGCACCTGCCGAAGAATCCGAGAACGACGAAGTAGTAGAGGAGATCATGTCGTGAGTACCGCGGAGGTTGCGGTCGCCGATCCGGAAGCACCGGAGCGGAGCGCGGAGGCGGGGGCCGCGGTGCGGCGCGATCGGAGCCACGGTGTGGAGACGATCCCGGCCGCGGTCCGGATCGTCCGCGACAGCGCCATCATCGCCTACCGCAACCTGGTGACCATTCTGCGGGTGCCGACCCTGCTGGTCACCGCGACCATTCAGCCGTTGATGTTCGTCTTCCTGTTCGCCTACATCTTCGGGGCCTCGATGGGCGGCGGCCAGTACCGGGAATTCTTGCTGGCCGGGATCTTCACCCAGACCGTGGCCTTCAATGCCGCGTTCACCACGGTCGGTCTGGCCAACGATCTGCAGAAGGGCATCATCGACCGGATGCGGACGTTGCCGATGTCTCGGATGGCGGTGCTGATGGGGCGCACGCTGTCCGACACCGTGGTCAACGTGCTCGCACTGGCGGTGATGGTGGCCTGCGGATATCTGGTGGGCTGGCGGATCAACGGTTCCATCGCCGATGCGGCGCTGGCCTTCGCCCTGCTGCTGTTCTTCGCCTTCGCGATGTCGTGGGTGGGCGCGCTGACCGGACTGGTGTCGCCGAATGTCGAGGTCGCCCAGAGCGCCGGCCTGATCTGGATGTTCCCGCTGACCTTCATCTCATCGGCCTTTGTTTCCGCGGAGACGCTGCCGGGGCCGCTGCGCACGGTGGCCGAGTGGAATCCGATCACAGCGGTGTCGGCGGCCGGGCGCAAACTGTTCGTCAACGACTCACCGCCGACGTTCGGCACACCGCACGGCTGGCCGGCCGACCATTGTGTCGAATACGCGCTGCTGTGCTCGGTGGTGATCCTGGCGGTGGCGGCACCCCTGGCGCTGTTGCAGTACCGCAAGGTCGCCAGTCACTGATCGGCCGGTATCAGAACTTTCCGGAGTGCCGGGCGATCCGGTGGCCGAGGCGCCGCTGGATCCGCTCGGCGAAATCGTCGCGCAGTGGCGCCCAGCCCCAGAAGTCCAATGCCAGACTGCCGAGCGCGAATCCGTCGTCCCACTCCCATTCGCGCAAGGGGCCGTCGCGATCGCAGGACGCGCAGTGCACCGTGGCGGTCCCGGTTCGTTCCCATTCATCGATGGCGCGTGAAAAGGGCGCCCAGAGTTGGGCGTCGGGTTCCAGCTGCGGATGACCGAAGATCACCACGCGGGTATCGCAGTGCGGGCATGCGGCGTATTCCGCCTCGACGAAACCCTGGCCCGCGCAGTGCGAGGATCGGCCGACGATCACTGCCACCGGGCCCGGTTCCCAGCCGGGCCCGTCGACGACGGTGGCCCAGTTCGGCCCGGGGAGATATCCCTGATCGGTCTGCATGCTGTAGACGCCATCACCGCTGAGCTCACGGGTGAGGATGCCCTCGGCGACGAGCCAGTCGACGAGATCGCGTGCCAGCGGCCCGGCTTCGTCCTGCTCGACCTCGACATCGACTATCCGTTCGAAGAAATCACCCACGGTGCACCACCCGCCACTCTCGTCTCGATTGCGTGTGAGTGTGGCAGGTGGCACCGACAGGATCCGGCCTCGAGCACCCCGATACAGCGAACGTCCCCCGCACCTGAACGGTACGGGGGACGCCGAGTGTCGGGGTCAGCGACCGCGCCGGGTCTTGAGCAGATCCAGGCGTTCCTGCAGCAGCTCCTCGAGCTCCTCCTTGGAACGACGCTCGAGCAGCATGTCCCAATGCGTGCGCGGGGGTTTGACCTTCTTGGGTTCCTGGGTGGTGCCCTCGAGCAGGATGCCCTCCTGACCGTTACGGCACAGCCAAGTGGGTGGGATCTCGGCGTCGTCGGCGAACGGGACGTCGAACTCCTCACCGTTGTCCGTCCGGTACCGCGCCACTCGACGTGGTGCCAGGTCGTGGTCGCGGTCCGTCTCGTAGCTCACCGCTCCGAGCCGGCTACCTCGGAGTACGCGATCTGCCATGGTGTGCGGTCCTCTCTGGCCTGTCGGCAACGTTCTACTGAAGTGTCAACGCGCCAGCGGCTCGATCGGTTCCCGCTGACTGGCAACCGGGTCATTTTACGGTTCGACCCGCTCGCGCCCGGCATCGGCCCGGTCCGATCGCGGCGATCGGACGTTTTCGCCGCGATCCGGGCGCGAGGGTGCGCGGGCCGCTAATGTGTCGGGTCATGTCGCGCCGTGTGCTGTCGTCGTGTTTGTGGTGCGGCCGGGAGATCGCCGATTCCGATATCGGCCGTCGCCGGCGATATTGCCGGCAATCCTGCCGCCAGCGCGCTTACGAACATCGAAAGGGGTTGGAGGGCACCGGAATCGCGGAAGATTCGGTGGTGCTCAGTGCTCAGGAGGCGGCCGATCTGGCCGATCGCTGGTTCGCGACGCGGTGCGCGGCCGAGGATGTGGCCACCGCCGTGGCGGAGGGTGCCTCTCCGGCCGAACTGGCCGAACTGACCGCACAGCTCGTACACCTGGCGAAAGACGCCGAACGCCTGCGGTAGCCCGCCCCTCAGCCCACGCGGCGGTACGCCGGTCCGCGGCGGTCCGCCTCGGCCCACCGGCGCCGGCTCAACTGGGTGTCGGCCGCCTCGATGACCTGCGGCACGGTGATCTGCAGCAGGCCCGGATCGGGAGTGTCGCCGTCGCGATCGCCGGTACGGCCGGCCCACAGTGCGATGTGGCGGCCCGACAGATGCGGGGGAGGTCCGTTGCGGCTGGGTGCGGTGGGGCCGAACAGCGATACCGTGCGGGTGCCGACGGCGGTCGCGAGATGGGCGACGCCGGTGTCGCCACAGATCACCAGAGCGGCCTCGGCGACGGTGGCCGACAGTTCGATCAGGTTCTGCTGTCCCGCGGGCACCTGCGCGGGGGACAACCCGGCACGTGCGGCGATGTCCAGGGCCAGTTCACGTTCGAACTCGTCACCGGTGACGACCACTTCCCGCCCCTGGACGAGCAGATGCCGGATCACCGCGGCGAACCGCTCACCGGGCCAGCGCCGGGCCGGAGCACCGGCGCCGACGTGTACGACCACGCAGTCGCGATGGTCGGTGGTGGCGACCGGCGGGACCAGGCCCAGATTGCGGCGGTCGGCACTGATACCGGCCGATTCGAGCAGGCGGCACCACCGATCGATCTCGTGGAGTTCGGGTTGCCATGCGGGACCGTCGAGTTCGGGAAAGGCCGAGTTGTGATGGCTCAGCAGCCGGGTGGGCTCGGTCCGGGTCAATTCGACGATGCCCTCGGCGCCCGGCCCCTGCAGATTCACCGCCAGTGCGGGTGCCGGTCCGTCCCAGCGCAGGCTCTGCGGGTCGGCGGCCGGGACCATCTCGTCGACGGAGGTGATCAGGTCGACGATGGGTTTGAGCCGATGTGGTGCGGCCAGCACGATGTGGTCGTGCGGCCTGGCCCGGCGCAGCGCACGGAGTGCCGGGACCGCGGTGAGAAGATCACCCAGTCCGCGTGCGCGCAGCACGAGTACAACCGCCACCCTCTTCTCCTAGCCATCACCAAGCGACCCAGATGTCCCGACCCACTCGATTTCGCGTCGTCACCGCGACGCGTCCGAAGAGAGCCACCTGGAGTGGACTACCCGGGGTGCGCGAACGTGAAACGCACGGATTTCCGCCGGGGCGAGGCGATCCGGGCGTGGCCGTTCTACTACGCAGTGTCGTTTCCGGGCTGCCGGTGATCTACGCTGTGGGGCATGACAGTCGTCTACAACCTGGTGGTCATCACGCATCTGCTGGGGCTGGCCGCGGTCATCGGCGGATACGCGGCCGGACGGCCCGCGGTGTCGCAGGTGATGCTCTGGGGTGCGCGAGCGCAGATCGTGACCGGCCTGATCCTGGTCGGTATGGCCGATGGAATCGACTCCCTCGACAAGAACCTCGACATGGCCAAGATCGTCGTCAAACTGGTGATCGCGGTCGCGGTCGCCGGACTGGCCGAAATCGCGCACGCGGATGCCAAGCGCGGCAAGACGATTGCCTGGATGGCCGACGCCGCCGGAGTGCTGGCGATCGCGAATGTCTTCGTGGCCGTGCTCTGGAGCTGAGCCGCACGCCGCGGTGCGTGCCCTGCCACCGCTGGAGGCATCGGTGACGTCGGCAGTGACTGCCGGCGTGCACGCGATGCCCCCCGCGGTGGGGCCACTCACCCGTCGAACAATGTCTGTCCGAGGTATTCCTGCGGGCCGGAGATTCCGGGCGGCAGGACGAACACCGCCGATCCGACCGGCGTGGTCCAGGTGTTGAGCGCGTCGAAATCGGCGAGGCGGCGCTGCACCGGCAGGTACTGCGTCGCGATATCGCGCTGATAGGCCGCGAACAGCAGCCCCGAATTCGAGACCGCGCCCGGCCCCGGTGCGTCGTCGTAGTTGTATCCACGACGCAGGAATCGCTCACCGTCGCCGGTGTGATGCGCCCGGGCGATATGCGAAGACGGCGGGATGACCGCGATGCCGTGTGCGTCCACGGCCGCGAAATCCGGGTCGTCGGACTCCCGGATACCGGTCAGCGGCGCACCGGTCGCGATGCGCCTGCCCACGGACAATTCCCGCCCGTCCGGATCGAGTTCGTCCCAGGTGTCCAGATTCATCGCGATCCGCCGCAGCACCAACGAGGTGCCACCGAGCAACCAGGGATACACGGCCCCGTCGTCCCACACCAGCCGGTCGAAGTCCGGTCCCGGCGCGATGTTGACCGTGCCATCGATCTGCCCCATGAGATTGCGCATCGTCTGCCCGGGTGCGGCATCACGGAATCCGCGCTGGATCCAGCGCACGACCACCAGCGAGGTCACACTGCGTGACAATGCCCGTAGTGCGTGCGCCACCGTGGTCGCCTCGTCCGCACAGATCTGCAGCAGGAGATCGCCATCGCAGAACGCCGGATCGAGCCGATCGATATCGAAGCCGGGCAGTGGGGTGCACCAGGCCGGACGTGCGGCCGCCGAGCCGGCCACGGTGAACAGGCGCGGCCCGAATCCGATGGTCACGGTGAGCCGGGCCGGGCGCTGTGCGAGGTCCGGCTCGGTATCGCCGAGCGCGGGTTCCCCCGCGCACAGCCGCGCGGCATCACCGGACCAGATCCGTAGCAATCCCGCGATGTCGGCCGCGGTCGTGCCGGGTCGCAGATCGAAGGCGGCGAATACCGCGTGCTGCTGCGGCACGGTCGCCACCCCGCCCTGATGGGGCCCGTAGAAGGGCTCTCGCACGGTTCCCGAATCCGGCGGCGTCTCGGTGCGCAGCCGATCGGTGCCCACGACGGCGCCCGCGACTCCGGCGGCGCCCGCGGCCGCCATCCCCCCGCGGAGCAGCCGGCGCCGTGACAGCCGCTCAGCCACCGTGCTTCGGGGCCTGAGCATCCCCGGACGGTGCGTAGTTCTCCTGGTTGCCCGCGAAATCTCGCACCTGGGAGGTGAAGGTGGTGCTGGACCCGTCGGCGAATTTCACCGTGATCGGAGATTGCGCACCGGTACGCAGCGGCGCCTTCAGATCGATGAACATCAGATGATCACCACCGGGAGTCAGCTTCACGGTGCTGTGCGGCGCGATCACCAGACCACCGGCCTTGGGACGCATCATGGTTCCGCCGTCCGCGGCGACGACCTCGTGGATCTCCATCCGGGCCGCGGCCGGACCGGTCGCGTCGACGATGCGCACCTCACGGTCACCGCTGTTGGAGAATTCGGCGAACGCCGCGGACATCCCGGTATCGGCGGCCTTGATCCACTGATTGCGCACAGTCACCGAATCGGCGTCTGCGGCCGGCTGTGTGGTACCGGACGAACATCCGGCCAGTGCGAGGGATATCGCCGCCGCGGCGGCCGTGAGCGCGATCGCCGGCCGCCGGGTGCGCCGCGGGGAGCGGGTGTGCGGGGTGCGACGGCCGGACACGGGGGAGGAGTGGGGGACAACGGACATGATCAGGCTCCAAATATGTGGGAAGGGTGGCCATCCCGCGGACGGGACGGGTGCCGGGACGTCCCGATGGCGCCGCCGTTGCGGCCGCGCACCGGACATCCGGGCACACGGGTCGGTGCTTCGCCCAGCGGAAGGGGGATGCGAACCTGCGAGCCGGGCACACCGCGCGCCGGACACAACGGTCGGCACGGACCGGTGTCCGGACGAGCCCGGGCGCCGGTCATCGGCACGGGCCCGACGGGCCCGTCCGAGCGCATTCCGGTCGTAGGAGAGATCGCCCAGCCGTTACGCGCCGGATCGCGGCGACGACAGCGCCGCGTGCCGGAATCGGTATCCGAATGTCTGCGGCAGCAGGGCATCCGCCGGCGCGGACAGTGTCACGGTCCGGACGCACCGGGCACAGTCCCCGGTGCCGATCGGATCAGGCCCGCGAAGGTTCGAGAAAGAGTCCCCGGCCCGAGGGCGGTCCGCGGCGACCGGTCCCGGACGCCGCCACCAGGCGGTACCGCGAGACGGACACCTCGGGGAACGACGCGAACACCGGGGGCGTGGTGAATCCGGGCACCGGGCTCAGCTGCCGCACCACACGCCGGATTCGCGAAACAACCCGCAGCAGGGTCATTTCCGAACCGCGGATGAGGAGCGCGCCGGCCGCGATGGCCACCGCATGCGCGATGAGCATCGAGGTCGTGAACATCGCGGTGTGACAGTGCGACACGGACGACAACGCGATGTGCCCGGACAGCTGGCCGACGGCCAGCAGGCCCATCAACCGGACGGTCCCGGTACGGCTGTGGGCGGCCAGGCAGCCGATCACGGCACTGCTCGCCACGAGCAGCATGATCGCGGCCGAGCCCGGCGACGCCGTGCCACCGGCCAGAGCGTGCGCGGCGACACTCACCGTCGCCGACGCCGCGGCGACGCAACTGCCACGCAGCCGCATGGCCGGGTCCGCGGTCGTTCGCACCCGGTCATCGTAGGCGAGGCCCGAGCCGGGCACCGGCCCCGGGAGGACCGGCGTGAGCGGACTCACGCGGGCGTCGTCAGGACCGAACGATCACAGGATCTCCAGTTCGGCCTCGCGCAGGTCCTCGGGAAATACGAAGCGCCGCAATGCCCAGAACCGGAACGCCATGGCCAGCAGTACACCCAGGATCTGGCCGGTCACGAAATTCGACACCGCCTGCGCGAACGAGCTCACGTGCGGCACCCGGATATCGAAGACGTACAGCGCCACGGCTTGCGGTATCACCGTCACCCCGACCGCCAGCGCACTCACCGCGAAGAACAGCGCCGCCTCATGACTGCGCTGCCGCCCACCGCGAGTGTTGAACGACCACTCGCGATTGAGGACATAGGACACGATCGTGGCGATCAGGACGCCGAAGGCGCGCGCGGTGAGCGGCTTGTCCTGCAGCACGGTCAACTTCAGCGCGTACACCACGCCGGTGTCCACGAACCACGTGATCGCGCCGACGACGGCGAATTTCATCAGCTCCCGATGCGCGAGCAGCAACCTCTGCCAGCGCTCGGGCAGCCGGTCCAGTCCAACCTGCACCAACGACACGCAATCCACCCTAACCGCGTGGCCGGTGTGTGGCATCCGCACCACGACCATGACCTCGCGGGTAATCGTGCGGTCCACCCGGCACGCTTACCATCGGGCAGGTGCCCACCCATACCGCCGGGGATCTGCTGCGCCACTGGCGCCGCACCCGCCGCCTGAGCCAGCTCGAGCTCGCCGGCCGCGCCGAAACCTCGACTCGCCACCTGAGCTTCGTCGAAACCGGCCGCTCGACACCCAGCCGTCAGCTGATCCTGCATCTGAGCGAGGAACTGGAAATCCCGCTGCGCGAACGCAATCGGATGCTGCTGGCCGCCGGGTACGCCCCCGTGTACGCCGAACCCGCATTGGACACCCACACCATGGCCCCCGTCCGCACCGCGATCCGGCAGATCCTCACCGGTTACGAGCCGTATCCCGCACTCGCGGTGGATGCGCAGTGGAACATGGTCGACGCCAATTCCGGTGTCGCCCTGTTCCTCGACGGCATTCCCGCCGATCTGCTCACCCCGCCGGTCAACGCGCTGCGGGTGAGCCTGCACCCGGCCGGGCTCGCCTCGCGCATCGTCAACCTCGCCGAGTGGCGCGGCCACCTCTTCGAGCGGATCGAACGCCAGATCGAGGCCACCGGCTCCGCCGACCTGGCCGCGCTGCGTGCCGAACTGCTCAGCTATCCCGGCGGTCGCGACGATCCGGGGCTGCCGGAACCGGATCAGGCCGTGGTGCCGCTGCGCCTGCGCCACCACGACCCCGACCGGGGCGCCGTCGAGCTGGAATTCATCAGCACCATGACGATCTTCGGCAGTCCCATGAACGTGACCGTTGCCGAGCTGGCAGTCGAATCGTTCCTGCCGGCCGGCCCGGCCACCGCCGAATTCCTGCGCCGCCGTTCAGATGTCGAGAAGATGGGGTAGCCCGGCCCGGTACCGGTCGGCGTCGATCCGCTTCAACGGCTCGAGTTCCGCGGGCGCGTACATCGGGAACACCGCCGCGCGCGGGGCATCGTCACCGGCGGCGTCCAGTACCCCGTTGGCGGCTTTGCGTCCGGCCTCGCACGCACCCTCCATGGTCGCCAGATCGATCCCGGTGCGGACATGGTCGCCGGCGAGGAAAAGGTTGCCGATCGCCGAATGCGCCTGCGGCCGGTGATCCCAGGACCCGACCGTATTCACCAGCAGGGGAGTGTCGTTGCGGTTTCCGTCGTCCTCGAAGTGCACCCCCGGATCGACGAACCACGACCGCAGGTCCTCGTCGCGCAACCAGCCGGTGCCGGTGTTGAGCCCGCGTTTGAGCTGCGCCCAGACCTCCTGCACCACTTCGTCCTTCGAACACTGCTTGGCCGGTTTGCCGAACAGGATGCCGGGTGTATCCCAATCCGACACATCCGCCGACAGGCATTCCACCACGGACCCGTCGCCGTAGCGGGCCGCGAAGTCACCGCGCCACATCGGCGCCTGGCGCAGTGCCGTGATCGCCCACGGCGAGCCGAGCGCCGCGATGTGGCCTTCGGGAACGCCGGTGGGTTGTCGCAGATAGAACTGCACACCCACCATCCAGTCCAGCACCAGCTCACGCAGACCCGCCAGGGCCGGGTCCGCGGTGAGTACCGCGTCGTCGAAAATGGTCGCGGCTCGATCCGCGGGCATCGCGCACACGTACCAGTCCGCTCGCACCGCGCGCCCGCCCACATTCGCGCCGGTGATCCGGTCGCCGGACACCCGCAGGCCGGTCAGTGCCGCGCCGTCGACGAACCGCACGCCGCGGCCCGACAGGTACGCCACCCACGGGTCGATCCACACCTCGCTGGTGGGCCCGTTCAGAATCCGGTCCACCCCGCCGTTGTACGGTCCCATCCCCGCGCCCGCGAAAACCAGTGCCTCGCCGATGGTTCCGATGGTGCGCGCCGAACTGGTCTCCGATTTGGCCGCCACCGTGATCCGGGTGAGTGCCCGTGCCAGATATTCCCGGTACGCGCGCGACTTCCCGTCGGCACGCACCGCGTCCATCCACGACCTGTACTCCCATTCGCCGAACCGGCGCTCGGTGCAGGTGGTGAACCACATCAGCATCCGGTCACCGAAGAACGCCAGCTCGTGCGGAGGCAGCTGCGGCACGAATGCGAGCCCCGCCACGAGCGAGTCGCGGATGCGATCCGGATCGAGCTGGCGCAGCCCGGCCACCTCGGTGGGTACGGTCACCGGTGGCAGATCCGGGAACCCGGCCACCGTGGACTCGACCCGGACCAGATTGCCCGCGACCCCATTGGCATTGCCCGGGAACGGAATTCGGGCCATCGTGTCCGGGACGTGCTGGTAGCACCCGGGGAAGAACCGGAAACCGTGCTCACCCGGTAGATCCGCACGCCCACCCGCTCCGGTGCCGGGCACACTCATACTGCGTGCCTTGCCGCCGAACGCGGTGGGTTCGTACACCGTCACCTCGTAGCCGCGTTCGGAGAGCTCGTGCGCCACGGTCAACCCCGACACACCGCCGCCGAACACGGCGACACTGCGCCCCGGCGCCACCTGTCCACGCACCGGACTCGCCTGCGCGCCAGGGGCCCACGCGCCACCGGCCGCCAGCGCCGCACCCGCCACCGCCGCGCCGCGCAGCAGTTGCCGCCTGCCGAACACACCCGCACCGTCCCGACCGGTCATTTCCATTCCTCGATTCAGCGAGCGGGATCGGCCCTGCGTCGATCCCGGAGATCGAATTGCCCTGTCTCCCATTCGGTCCGATCCGGATGGAGACCGAGTCCGGTCATCTGGGCGCGGCCGGAATCCAGCGTGTGAGCGTGGCCCCCCAGCGCGCGAGCTGCCGCTCCCGCCAGTCCGTGGCGTTGTCCCGGATCTCCTGAACGACCGTGGCGGCCACCGCGGCCGGCGGTGAGTACCGCAGCGCCTGCACCGCGAATTTCGCCGCGCGGGCCGGGGTGAGCAGTTCGTCGGGGGTCCGCGCCCTGGTCATCACATCCAGTGCGAGCGCCGCCAGTACGGGATCGGTGGCCCCGGTTCGATACATCTGCACCTCTAGCGGGGTCATCTCGGTCCCGCGTGCGAGCCGGTTGGTCCACTGGTACATCGGCAGGCACTCCTGCTCACGCCGGTGCTCCCACTGTGACACCGCGCGATCCAATGCCGGTGCATCGTCGAGAACCGGTGCCGCGCACTCGCCGAGCAGCCGCCCATAGCGCATCGCATCGCGCATACCCTGCGCCGTCACCGGATCCTTGAAATGTCCGGCGTCACCGGGCAGCGCCCAGCCCGGACCGCTGGAATGGCGGAAGTAGGAGACGATGTCGGTGGCCGAGCGCACCCGTCCGAGCAACTGGCATCCCTCCAGTCGCGCCGCGAGATCCGGGATGGCGGCGATCATGTCGCGATAACGTCGTTCGGTGTCGCGACCGGTCCGCGGTCCGCGCCGCACCGGAGGCTGAATCAGCGACAGCACCGCACCGTCCTCGCACGGAAAAGCCGTCCCGAGCAGGTCCCCGTCCCGCCACTGTGCCGCGATGTCGCGCCACTCCGGACGCCGGTCGCGCCAATACGCGAAATAGCAGGCCCGCCCGCTCGGTGTGGCCCGGTACGGGTCCGCGACGCCGATGAGCCGTGCCACGGTCGAGCGGCGGCCGTCGGCACCCACCACCAGCCGGGCCCGCACTTCATGGGCGGTTCCCGCGCGATCGACCGCCCGCACGCCGGCGATCCGGCCGCCCTCGCGGATCAGCTCGATCACCCGCGACGACTCGTACACGGTGGCGCCGGCCGCCCGGGCGGTGTCCACCAGTGCCGCGTCGAATCCGGTGCGGCGCACACACATCGCGTAGTCGATGCCCTCGACCGCGGTGAACGGTGCGCGCACGACCAGTCCTGCCCCCGCGGCGTAGGCGACCCGCAGTGCGGGAGCGCCGAGTCCGCGCACCCGGTCGAGCGCGCCCAGGGCGGCCACCTCGGCGACTCCGGCGGGCCAGAGCAGATGAGTCGACAGTGTGTCGGAGGGGAAGCCCGCGGAGTCGAGCATCACCACCCGCCGGCCGGCCCGCGCGAAGGCGATGGCGGCGGCCGACCCCGCGCAGCGCGCCCCGACCACCACCACATCGGCGAATTGTCGCCTCGGACAGTTCGTTTCGACCGATGGTATCGCGCCGGGAGCAGCGTCGCGACCGGCTGCGCGTGCGCCCTGCGGTGGCGTCGTTCGCGGGTTCGGATCCGCCGGTGGACAGTCGGCGGGGTCGTCGTCAGGCATCGGTGCCGCCTTACGGGTCACTATGTTCGGACACTATGTCCTATTGAGAGAATGAGGTGACACGTCTCACATTGTCAATGGCTTGGCGAAATTGCCGTGCGCATCGGATATCGGCGGCGGCGCAACATGATTGCCGAGTGTTCGCTACCTCGCGTCCAGCGGCCGGTGCGGCACAATGGCCGCATGGCCGTCCTCGACGAACACCCACCATGGCCTCGCTGACTCGGCCGGGATCCCGGTCCCGGCAGCGCGACGAGCGCCGTGACGCCGTGGAACGCCGGGTGCTCGCAGCCGTCGACCGCCTGCTCGCCACCGGCACGACCTACACCGAACTCCCGGTGGCGAGGATCGCCGCGGAGGCGGACATCGCTCGATCCACGTTCTATCGCTACTTCCCGGACAAGAGCCGGTTGCTGATCCGGATGGCTGATCTGGCGACCGACGAACAGTTCCGGACCGCCGAACTCTGGTGGGCCTCGGACCATCTCGACGGCGAGGAGGGCGTCGTCACCGCGATGCGGCTGATGATCGCCGGTACGCGTGCCCATCACCTGGTGCTGCGCGCGCTCACCGAGGTGGCCGGCTACGACCACGATGTCGGCGAATACTGGCGCGACCGGATCAGCCGTTTCACCGAACTCGTCCGTGCCCGTCTCGGGCGCGAGCGCGAGCGCGGCCGGATCCCCGCCGATATCGAGGTCGAGGCCACCGCGATCGCGCTCACCTGCATGGTCGAACGCGCCATCGACTTCACCTTCGCCATCGGCAACCCGGTCGACGACGAACAGCTCGCCCGCGCACTGGGGCACACGATCTGGCAGGCGGTGTACGCGAGGTGAGCGCGAGCGGTGACCTAGCGAGCGACGTGTCACGCCTGCTCGGTGGCACGGCGGTCACCGCGGCTGCCCCGGCCGGCCGCGGGCATGCCTGGACGCTGTATCGCGCCCGCCTGGCCGACGGCCGTGACATCTTCGTGAAACGCGCCCTCGGCGAACATGATTCGGCCACGACGGCCATCCTGCACGCCGAAGCCGAAGGGCTGCGCTGGTTGCGTGCGGCCGCCACCGACCTGGTGCCGCCGGTGCTCGCGGCCGACGACCACACCCTGATCCTGCCGTGGCTGACCCCGATCGAACCGACGCGCGCCGCCGCCGAACGCCTCGGGATCGCGCTGGCCGGACTGCACTCGCACGCCACCGATGCCTACGGCGCGCCCTGGGGAGGCTGGATCGCCACACTGCCGCAGGACAATTCGAGGGTGACCGGGGAGTGGGGCCGGTGGTATGCGCGCCACCGTCTGCAGCCCCTGCTGCCCGCCGCCGCGCCGGTCCTCGGGCGTGCCGGTGTTCGGCTGTTCGAGCAGGTCGTCGACCGTATCGACGACCTGGCCGGACCGCCCGAACCGCCCAGCCGCATTCATGGTGATCTGTGGAGCGGCAACCTGATGTGGACTCGGGACGGTGTGCTGATCATCGATCCCGCGGCCCACGGCGGTCATCGGGAGACGGATCTGGCGATGTTGCGGCTGTTCGGCGTCCCCGGTCTGGACCGCATCCTCGGGGCGTACGGGGAGTGCTTCCCGCTGTCGCCGGGGTTCGAGCACCGGGTGGCACTGCATCAGCTGTACCCGCTCTTGGTGCACGTGGTCCTGTTCGGTGGGGGATACCGGGATCAGGCCGTCGATGCTGCCGGTCGCGCACTGGCAAGCTGAGCGGAAACCGTTGCGAGCCGGTGCTGTTCGCTGGCGGGGTACAAGTTCGGATCACGTGGGCCGACCGAAGCCATAACAGTATCGAATTATTCGTACCTATCCATGACTGCCGGGGTGGCGGCTTCGGGACCCTCGAATATCTCTCGGCCCGGAAGCGGAAGGGGGCCGCGGGATACCGTCGCACCATGGAGTTGCGCAAGATTCACCATGTTGCCGTGATCGCCTCGGATTACGAGCGTTCGAAGGCGTTCTACGTCGAGGTCCTGGGGCTGCGGGTGATAGCGGAGAACTATCGGTCCGAACGTCGTTCGTGGAAACTGGATCTGGCCGTGGCCGATGGCACGCAGGTCGAGTTGTTCTCGTTTCCCGACCCGCCGGCCCGGCCGTCGCGGCCGGAGGCGTGCGGGCTGCGGCATCTGGCCTTCGCCGTCGAGGATGTCGAGGCGGCACTCGCGGAATTACGGGGGAGGGGGGTGCCCGTCGAGGAGGTCCGGGTCGACGCGTACACCGGGCGGCGCTTCGCGTTCTTCGCCGATCCGGACGGTCTTCCGCTGGAGCTGTACGAGGTCTGATCGCCGGCAGGCGAAACGGCACTGTCCGTGTGAATCGATTCAGTAAGAAATGGGAATATGCGTATCTATGCATGTGAGTTCGGATCGGCGTGTTTCCGGTCCACGACAAAACCCCCATTACTACAAAACGCCCCGACCGGGCCGGTGAGGGGTTGTCGAAACGCCGTGGGTGACTGCCATACGATGGCCGAATGACCACAGTGTTGCTCAACACATCAGCAGGGGACATCACCCTCGAATTGGACGAGGCGAAGGCGCCGCAGACGGTTGCCAACTTCGTGGACTACGTCAAGTCCGGTCACTTCGACGGGACGATCTTCCACCGCGTGATTCCGGGCTTCATGGTGCAGGGCGGCGGTATGACCGCCGATATGCAGCAGAAGCCGGCACCGAACCGGGTGCAGAACGAGGCCAAGAACGGGCTGCGCAACGACAAGTACACCCTCGCGATGGCGCGGACGTCGGATCCGCACTCGGCGAGTGCTCAGTTCTTCATCAACACCTCCAACAACGACTTCTTGAACTACCCGGGCCAGGATGGCTGGGGTTATGCGGTCTTCGGCCGGGTCGTGGACGGTACTGCCGTCGTCGACTCGATCGAGGGCGTGAAGACGGGCTCGAAGGCCGGTCATCAGGACGTGCCGGTGGAGCCGATCACGATCGTGTCCGCACAGCTGGCCTGAGGGCCGTCACGACAGCGCCCCGCTGTCCGGTACCGATTTCGGTACCGGGTGCGGGGCGTCGTCGTGTCCGGCGTCAGACGAGGCGGTGACCACCGTCGACGTGCAGAATCGTGCCGGTCATGAAGTCGTTGTCGAGGACGGCATGGAATGCGGCCGCGATATCGGCGGGTGAGCCGATGCGACCGGCGGGCAGTCGTCGGGCCATGGCGGCGAGCCGGTGGTGCTTGTCCGGACCGGCGAAGTCGTCCCAGATCGGAGTGTCGACCCAGCCGGGGGATACGGCGTTGACGCGCACGGGTGCCAATTCCAGAGCGAGCGCGCGCACCAGACCCGCCAAGGCGGCATTGGCGGCGGCGACGATCGAACCACCGGCGGCGGGCCGATAGGCGGCGATGCCCGAGGTGACGGTGAGGGAGCGGCGAATCCGGCCGCCGGCGTGTTTGGCGACGAGCCAGGGACCGAGAACCTTGATGTCGACCACGGTGCGCGCGTCACGGGTGGACAGCTTCGTGAGCGGGCCGTAGCCGTGGCGCATGTCGGCGGCGGTGACGACGACGTGGTCGGTGCTTTCGACGTGGCCGAAAAGTGTTGCGATGGATTCTTCTTCGGCGATGTCGGCGGTGTGGGTGGTGAGGCGATCGTGATCGAGCCGGTCGGCGGCGGCGGTGAGGCGGTGGGGGTCGCGGGCGGCGATGGTGACGTGGTGGCCGGCGTGCAGGAGTCGCTCGGTGAGGGCGAAACCCATTCCGGAGCTGCCGCCGATGACGAGGGTGTGGGTCATGGTTGCCACTGTGTGCCACGGCGGTGGTCGTGGGGAGGCCGAGTGCGGCCTGGTCCTGGCAGGACTACCCCGCGGGGCGGATGAGCGGGCAGACTGGAGAGGTGAGTGATCGTCGTGCGCTGGGGGACTTTCTGCGCGCTCGCCGTGCGCGGCTGCAGCCCTCGCAGGTGGGTTTGCCGTCGGGCGTGCGGCGCCGTCAGACCGCGGGGTTGCGCCGCGAGGAGGTGGCGGGACTGGCCGCCTTGAGTGTGGACTACTACATCCGGCTGGAGCAGGGACGCGATCGCAATCCGAGTTCGGAGGTGTTGTCCGCGCTGGCGGCGGCGCTGTTGCTCGATGCCGACGAGACCGCGCATCTGCGGCAGCTGGCGCAGCTGGCCGGTGGCTGGGCACCGGCGGCGCCCACGGTGGGCGTGGCCGGGCGCGGTCTGCGGCTGATGCTCGGTTCGTTGCGTCCCACACCGGCTTTCGTGCTGGATCAGGTGAGCAATGTGCTGGCCGCGAATCCGGAGGGCTGGCGGTTGCTCTGGGGTATCGAGGAGTGGGAGCCGGTGCGCCGCAATTTGATTCGGTATGTGTTCACGCATCCGTGGGCGCGCACCGTATTCGAGGACTGGAGCGGGATGGCGCGCGACAGTGTGGCACATCTGCGGGTCGTGCAGGGGGAGGGTACGCACGGTGCCGCACTCGCGGCGCTGACGGAGGAATTGTGCGCCGCGAGTGCGGAGTTCGATGAGCTGTGGGCGCATTACGATGTGCGCACCAAGCGGGGGACGCGGCGGATGTTCCGGCATCCGGTGGTCGGCCGGATGGAGCTGACCTCGGAGATCCTGACCGCGCCGGACGGTCAGCGGCTGGTGGCGTTTCAGGCGGAACCGGGCAGTCCGGACCGGGATGCGGTGACGCTGCTAGGGCTGATGGGTGATGACATACCAGAGTGCGGCGAGGGTACCGACCACGAACAGCGGTGACAGGATCCAGGTTTCGACCTTGTTGCCGGTGCGGTCGACGATCGGGATCCGGGTGCGGATGTCCAGTGGCCAGAACAGCCGGCAGCCGCGGTCGGTGAGGCAGTCGCCGGCGAGATGGGCCAGCGAGCCGAGGCCGACGGAGAAGGGAAGCCAGGCAGGCTTGTCGGAGATCCATTGGTCCATCGCGAAGGTGCCGGCACCGGCGAGGACGACGATGGTGGCGTAGGAGCGGAATCCTTCGCCGGGTGGGCAGAGATTGAGCGCTCGCACGGCGAGGGCCAGCAGAAAGAATACGAGCGCGAGGGTGAACCAGCGGCCGATCCAGTGTTCGCCGGCCCAGGTACCGAAGGCGATGGCGACGACGAAGGCCAGCGAGTGGGTGGCGTGGCGGTGCCCGCCCGAGACGGTGGAGATGACCTTGCAGGCCGCGTGTGAAACCGGGCCCAGCACATGCGAAATGGTTCCGCTCGGATGGTCGGCGTCGGGGAGCAGGGCGGCGCCGGCGGTGAGAAATGTTCCCATCAGCAGGTGTACCCGCCGGGCTGGCCTTCCTCACTCCCGACCAGCAACAGATCGTGATCGGCCCCATCGTCGGGCTCTGCGTCGGAGGACTTTTCGCCTTCCTCATCACGCTGCGCACCTTCTACGCACTGGAAAGCGACCTCAACGCCCTCGATCGCGTCCTCGACCCGCACCCCCACACCTGACCGGGTACGGTCATCCGACCAAGATCGTCTAATCTCGAGGCGGTGCTAGGACATTCACATGCGACCAGTGGTGCGTTCGCGTGGGCGGGAGCCGCTGCCGCGCCCGATGAGTGGTACGCAGGCGGCCACGCCGAGATAGATGCGGCTGCGGTGGACCATGCGCCGCAGCATCGCGGCGTCGGCGGAGGTGGTGGGTCCGGCCGCGACCAAACCCGGGTAGTACCAGCGCAATACGAAGTAGGTGACCGGGAAATAGGTGTACACGACCGCGACGCACGCGGACACGAGGTTGCAGGCGATGAGGCTCGTGGTCAGTCCGGCGGGCAGATCGCCGAGGGTGTGGAGTTCGACGAGGAAGATGCCGAGTGCGGCGAGCCAGCCGGTGAAGGTGGCGATGGCGATGCGGTCGCCACAGGCGAGGGTGGCGGCGCGGGCTCCGGCGAGGGTGTCGGCGCCGAATTGTCTGCCGCGGCGTAGTCCGTTGGGGACGACGAAGACCGATCTGCACCAGTAGAGCAGGATGGCGATGGCGACGGGGTAGCCGATGAGGATGATGACGATGCCGAGGCGCGCGATCTGGCCGGCGGCTTCGGGGCCGAGGGCGTCGCGGATGAGGCGCAGGTTGTGGAAGCCGAGGTAGAGCCCGGCGAGGAGATGGCCGAGGAGGCTGGAGAGGGTGACCACCGGCATGGGGCGCATTCGGAGGCGGGCGCGCAGGCTGTTGGTGGGTGGGTCGACGAGATCGCGGGCGGTGCGGTCCTGGCTCAGATCGAGTTGCTGTGCGAGTTGGGCTCCGGTGGCGTAGCGGTCGGCGGGGTCGGGCGACAGACAGGTGAGCAGGGCGTGGCGCAGCAGCGCGGGGGTGTCGCGGGGCAGGTCGGCGTCGAATCGTTCGGCGATGGGGGTGCGCCGCCGGTCGATCATCGCCTGCAGGGATTGTTCGGTTTCGCCGGCATCGTGGCCGTCGTCGAAAGGGATGCTGCCCGTGAGCAGTTCCCAGAGGACGACGGCGAGGGCGTAGAGGTCGGCGCGGGTGTCCAGGTCTGCGGCGGTCGTATCCAAATTCGGATGGCAGGCCTCGAGTTGTTCGGGTGCCATGTAGGGCAGCGAGCCGCCGAAGTAGGCGACGGGGTTGGCGCCCGGGAGATGGCGGCTGAAGCTGATGTTGAAGTCGGCGAGTTTGGGTTGTCCGTCGGCTGTGAGCAGGACGTTGGCGGGTTTGATGTCGCGGTGCAGGATGCCGCGCCGGTTGGCGTAGTCGAGGGCGGCGGCGAGTCGGCTGCCGAGTCGAGCGACGGTTTCGGGCCAGCTGAGGCGCGAGATTTCGGTGCGGGTGGCCGAGGGCTGGGGTTCGAGGACACCGCCGGTGGTGGTGGCGGCGTCGATGGCTTCGAGCAGAATCCGCCCGTTGCGCTGGTCGGGTGTGGTGCGGCGCAGCATGCGCAGGACGCCGAGCAGGGTGCCCCCGGGCACGTACTGCATGTACATGAGTTTGAGGTGCTGATCGGTGATCTGGCGTTTGTCGAAGACGCGGACGATGTTGTCGTGGTCCAGCTGGGCGAGGGTCTGTGGCTCGCTGCCGCGGTCGTGGGAGATCTTGACGGCGACGAGGCGGCCCATGGAGCGCTGGCGGGCGAGGAAGACGCGCGCGAAGGCGCCTTGGCCCAGCGGCAGCAGCAGATCGAAGTCGTCGACGGTGGCGCCGGGGTTGATGGTGTCGAGGGCGTCGAGGGCGGTGGGGTCGGCGAGCATGGTGGTGCGCAGCGCGGGTTCGATGTCTGCTCCGGTGCCGGCGAGGGCGGGGTTCTCGTGGCCCTCGACGTCGAATCCTTCGGTGATGCGGGCCATCTGGTTGGGGTAGTCCTGCCGGTATTCGGTGAGGTCCACGTCGTGGTGGTTGTGGCGACTGCGGGCGTTGATCTCCTCGTAGACGAGATCGGGGGGTAGTGGCGCGGAGGTGAGTTCGGGGAACCGGCGGCTGTAGTCGGCGAGGCGGGGGGCGTCGGGTTCGCGTTGCCAGCGTTCGTGCAGGTCGACTTTGATGAGCTCGATGAGTGCACTGCGGCGCAGGGCGGGTTCGGCGGGCAGGTGTGCGGACAGGTCGGGCGGTTCGCCCCCGTTCTGCCACTGCTGGGCGAACCGGGCGACGAGAGATGTCAACGCGGTCTGCGTCGCGGCGGCGCGGTCGGCACCGGAGTCGGGTGCGGTCGCGCCGAGGTCGTCTGTCATCCTCGCTCGCTTCGAGATCGGTGGTACCCGGGCCCGCACCCGAGAATTAGGTGAATCCTCCCATGAATCGTGGCGAACGTGCCGATACCGCTACGTTATACGGGAATTCGGACAGGGCGTGCGCTGGTGTGGCCCGGTGACGGGAAAGGGCCCGGGTGCGGATGGCGGGTTGCGGACGCGGTCTGGCATTAGTTGACCAGAGCGAGATAGGCTCCGGGTGATCGCCGAATCAATCCGAGCGGCCGCGGGGGTCGTTCTCGTCGAAAGGGGACCGCTGTGTCGGTGCCGGCCGCGGTGAAATCCGAGATCCAGACCATCGGGGGCGCGTTCATGTTCTCCCGCGAGACGAAGGCGTTCGGTGCGAGGACCGGGGTGGCGGGTTTCATCGGCCCGTACACCCGGGGCCGCGGTGGTGTGCTCGGTGATGTCGACGCCGATGTGGTGACTGCGGCGTTCGGGTTCTTCGAACCGGCGACCGTGCGTGCCGCGTGGGAGTCGGTGTCGATGCCGGCGGCCGAGGCCGCGGCCGGCTATCTGGCCGCGTGCCAGGATTTCGGCCGCCGCACACTGGCCGGATTCGATTCCGCCGAACGGCTGGCCGAACTGTTGCGGGTCGTGGTCGCCGGTGCCGATGTCGCGGGGGTGGGCTTGTTCGCGGGCTGGCGGGCGCTGCCGGCGGCGACGGATGCGCCCGGGCAGGTGCTGCAGCTGATCCACTGTCTTCGGGAATTGCGCGGTGGTGTGCATCTGATGGCGGTGCGAGCCGTGGGATTGTCGCCCTTCGAGGCGGTCCTGATCGGTGGTTCGCCGTTGGCCGACGGTCCCACACAGGCGCGCAGGTTCGGGTGGGGGCAGCGGGTCGACTCGACGGAGGTGACCGCGGCGATGCGACAGCGCTGGGAAGCGGCGGAGTCACTGACCGACGAGCTGATCGCACCGGCGTTCGCGGAGCTGGACGAAGCGGCCGCCAAGGAGCTCGTCGCGCTGTTGCAGGAGGCGAACGCCACGGTGTTCACGCGCTGACGGCGCGCCGGTGCCGACCCCCGGTGACCTGCGGCCACACCTCGCCATACTGACGTACGCTGACAGTATGGCGGAGACGAAGAAGGTGACGATCTCGGTCCCGAAGGAGGATGTGTCCACCCTGCAGCGGTGGAAGGCCTCGGGGCGGATCGACAATGTGTCCGCGTACGTGTCGGCCGCGCTGCGCGACCGGATGGATCGCGACATCTCCTTGGACGCGATCGAATCCACCTTCGGGGGTGTACCGCCGCTGGACCTGGTGAATCAGGCTCGTGGCATGCAGGGATTGCCGCCGTTGACGGTGGAGGATCTGCGGCGTCCCAGCGCCGGCGCCGCGTGAGCCCGGCTGCTCTGGGCGGCGTGGTGTTCGACACCGCCGCGGTGGTGGGTTGGACACGGCGGCTGCCGTATGTGCACGCGGTGGCGTGGGCGACGGCGGAGGCCGGGCACACGATCGTCGTACCCGCTGCGGTCGCGGCGGCGGGTCAGGCTCTGATTCGACCGGATCGACTGGATATCCTCACGGTGTTGCTGAAGTTGCCGCACACCGTGGTCACCGGCCTGGACACCGGGGCGGCGTCGCGGGTGGCGGCTCTGCTGGCCGGCCGGTCGGACGCCGACGCGCTGATCACGGCCGGACAAGCCGCCGGTGAAGCGGTGGCGCGCAATTGGCCGTGTCTGACCGCACGGCCGGATATGTTGCGGCGCATCGACCATCAGGTTCTGGTCGATCCGCTGCCCTGACGACGGCCGCGTGAGCAAGAGGAGAGGACCGCGATGATGGCACCGGCCCTGAGCCCCAGGATTTCCCGGTTGCGTCGGCTGATCGACCATCCAGCCACACCGCCGGCCGAACGCGATGCGGCCCAGCGGATGCTGGATCGTATCCTGGCCAAACATCCGTCGTCGGGGCCGGTGGGCGATCGCGACTACGGGCAGCGGTATCACCGGATCGGCCGGCATGCCACGTTGGCGAGCATCGCCGAGATGATCGGTCAGGACATCGCTTTCGCGAAGATCTTCAGCATGCCGCAGCATCGTGCCGAGATCGCCGAGCGGTCACCGATCCGCGACGCACCGGTGGAGATCGGATATTCGGTGGCAGCGCCGTATGTCGGCAAGATCATCGTGACGATCGAGGGGGTGCCGCGGGAGTGGGGATGGGTGAGCGATTGCGGGATCGACGATCCGAGTCCGGCGCTGCAGGACCTGGCCGACGAGGTGGCCGAGATCATGAACTCCTACAACCACGACGGCAGCGATATCGGCAAACGTTTCTTCGCCGGGGTGCGCGTTCCGGAGCGCACGCTGATCTGGTGAGCCGCCGGGAATCACACCACTGCCCGATTGGGTAATACCCGCGTATTATGGTGGCTGCGTGGAATACGCATGGTGGATCGGAGTCCACTCGTTCCTGGCTCGGGCGGATGTGGCGCCCTGGGAGGTGATGGAGGTGCTGTACTCGTCTCGGCGCTGGCCGCGCCCGGCCCGCACCGCCTCCGGACTTCCGGTCGCCACGGTGTGGGGTCGTACCGAGGACGGACGGCCGCTGGTGGTGTTGCTCCGGGAGCTGCCGATATCCGCCCATATTCAGCAGATACAGTCTCGGGGCACGTGGGAGATCCTCATGGCCGCACAGATGCGCTCGCAACAGCTCGAGGAATTCACGGCATGGGAGGCGAACCGATGAGCGACGAACACACCTTCGAACCGAACCCCGGCGCCGACCCGCAGTCGCTGGTGGACGCGCTGGTATTCGACGACACCGCGCCCGCGCCCGTGTTGCCGCCGACCGGTGCGGAGATCGAGCGCGGCATGGTGACCACGTCACTGAAGTTGCCGAAGGAACTGCGCGACCGTGTCCGCGAGGCGGCCGCCGAGCATTGCATCACGCCGTCGATGCTGATCCGCCAGTACATCGAGATGGGGTTGCTGGCCGAACAGCCCGGCCGGATGATTCCGCTGTCGGATGCGATCCGGGTACTGAGCAGCCTGCGTCCTTCCGCCTGAGCGCGTTCCTCACATCCGGGCGAGGATGTCGAGCGCGATCCGGGTCGCCGCCGCATTGCTCTGCTCGTCGTCGAGGTCCAGATCGCCCATCATCGACAGGCTCCAGCTCACCGCGAGCAGTGCTTGGCGGGCGTGGAACACCGCCAGTGGTGACTGCTGCGGTGCCGCGACCAGGTCGCCCAGTACCCGGAACTGGTAGCGCAGCCCGGTGCCGATGTCCAGTGCCCGGAACGCGGACTGGTTCTCGGTCCAGAACCGGATCATGCTCTTGCCGAGATCGTGCAGCAGCGCGCCGTAACGCAGCACGATCTGCTCGGACCGCCGCGGGCCCGGCGATTCGGCGCGCGCCCAGGCGACGATGTCGTCGATACCGTCGCGCAGATCCTGCGACAGGCTGACGACGATGTCCTCCTTGCTGCGGAAGTGGTAGTAGAGCGCGGCCTTGGTCACCCCGAGCCGCTCGGCGATCTCACGCAGCGAGGTCTTGTCGTAGCCGTGTTCGGCGAACAGTTCCATGGCCACCGCGCGGATCCGTTCCCGCGTATCACTGCGACGCCTGTCCATCGACCCTCTCAGATTACTTGACGACCGGTAAGGCAAATATTACCGTGGCCGCAACGACGCAGCGGAATCGGAGGGGCGATCATGACCGGGCAGACCTCGAATGTGCCGGTGGCTGGTGTGGCGATGACCGCCGTGGGGGTCGCGGTCATCAGGGCGCGCGAAACCGCGCGTGCCGACCGGCTCTACGCCGACCCGCTGGCCCAGGCGTTCGCCGACGCGGCGCGGGCCGGATTCGGCGAACAGCGGTGGGCGCGGCTGACAGCGCTGGCCGATCAGTTCTACGAGGGTCGCACCGTCGGCGTCCGACTGGTCGACGACCGGTTCCGTGCCGCGGTCGATGCCGGTATCGGCCAGTTCGTGCTGCTCGGTGCCGGGCTCGACACCCGGGCGTTCCGGATGGATCTGCCGGCGCGGGTGCGGATCTTCGAAATCGATCTGCCCGAGACCTTCGCCTTCAAGGAGCCGGTGCTCGACCGGGTGGGAGCGGTGGCGAGCTGCGGGCGCCACGTCGTGGTCGCCGATCTGCGATCGGATTGGCAGAAAGCTCTGCTGGACAGTGGCTTTCGCACAGATCTGCCGACCTCGTGGATCGACGAGGGGAGCCTGGGGCGGCTGACGCAGCAATGGAATCAGCGAGTGGTCACCACGCTGTCGGGACTGTCGGCGCCGGGCAGTCTGTTCGGGGCGAGCCGGCTGATCGCCGAGCCCGATGGTGCGCGATACCGGGAGCTGCGACGCATGGTCGCCGATGTCGCTCCCGATGTCGAAGTGCCCCTCGAGCCGGTCGCCGAAGCGGACTTCGATATCGAGCGGTGGCTGGGAGAACTGGGCTGGGATACCGAATTTCGCAGCTGGAACGAGATGGTCGCCGGGCTCGGGCGCCCCGTGACCCTGCCCGACCCGCGCATCGGCACCATCGCCGCGGTTCGCCGCGCCGACTGACTTCGCGGGCTCGATAGTTATTAAGCCAACTGTTCAGCTGGCTTAATAAAGTGTACGGTGGAGACATGAGCCGAGAACCCGTTGTGACAGCGTCCGCGGTGGCCGGTGACCTCCGCGTCGCCGTCAGCGGACTCCTGCGGCAGTTGCGTGCCCAGGCCGAGGGCAGCGATCTCACCAAATCGCAGAGCTCGGTACTCATCCGCCTCGAACAGGGCGGGCCCGCCACCGCCACCGAACTCGCCAATGCCGCCGGGATGCGCCCGCAATCGATGGCGAAAATCGTTCGCACACTGGAAGATGCGGGCTTGATCGCCGGGGCACCGGATCCCGCCGACGGCCGCAAAACCGTTCTCGACCTCACCGACGCCGCCCGCGAGGAATTCCGCACCGGACGCCGCGCCAAAGAGGACTGGCTCACCCGCGTCATCGAAGCGGAATTCGACGACGCCGAAATCGAGCAGCTCGCCACCGCGGTCGCTCTGCTCGAACGCATCGCCCGCGCCACCTGAGCGGGCTACCGACGACCCCAGCGCGCCCCCATCCCGGGCCGCGCCGATCGACGCTGCGCGCCACCGCTGGTGACGCCACAAAAACCTCAGCACAGCAAAGGAATTCGTCATGCCCATCAGCACCCTGGACGCCAACACCGCGCTCATCGTCATCGACCTGCAGCACGGCATCGTCGGCCGGGTGCCCGCCGAGGGGGTCGTCACCCACGCCACCACTCTGGTTCAGGCATTCCGGCACCGCGACCTGCCCGTCGTCCTGGTCAACGTCGCGGGCACGCCGCCCGGGCGCACCGATGCCGGCCCCACCGGCCTGGGGGACCTGCCCGCGGACTGGGCCACTCTCATCCCCGAACTCGACCAGCAGCCCGGTGACATCCTCGTCACCAAATATGCCCGCAGCGCCTTCGCCGGCACCGGACTGGCCGACCGTCTGCGCGCCGACGGCGTCACCCAGGTCGTGGTCATCGGCATCGCCACCGGCGCGGGAGTCGAATCCACCGCCCGTGACGCGCACGAACTGGGTTTCCACGTGACCCTGCCCGTCGACGCCATGATCGATCCCGATACCGAACGTCACGACCACAGCGTCGCCCACATCTTCGGTCGCATCGCCGAAACCGGCACCACCGACGACGTGCTACACATCCTGGCGGCGCGCTCGTGACAGCAGCTTCGATCGACACCACCGCATCCGCCCGCAGCGACCCGTTCACCACCCGTTTCGTCGGTCCGCTGCTGCTGGGCTCCACCCTCAATCCGATCAACACCTCCACCATCGCCACCGCCCTGGTCGGAATCGGGGTGGACTTCCACCGCGGTCCGGCCACCACCGCCGTGCTCATCTCGGTGCTGTATCTGTGCAGTGCGGTCGCGCAACCCACCATGGGCAAACTGGCCACTCTGTTCGGGCCGCGCCGCATCTTCGTCAGCGGACTGATCATCCTCATCGCCGCGGGCGTCATCGGTACCGCCGCACCGGCTTTCGGATTCCTGGTCGTGTCGCGCGCGCTCATCGGCATCGGTACCTCGGCGGCGTTTCCCACCGCGATGGCGCTGGTTCGCCGGCGCGCCGACACCACGGGCACCGGTGTGCCCGCGCGGGTGCTGGGAAACTTCTCCATCGCCGCACAGGTCACCACCGTCGTCGGTCTGCCGCTCGGTGGTGTGCTGGCCGGTGTGTTCGGCTGGCGCGCAATCTTTTTCGTCAACATACCGCTGGCGGTCGTCGCGCTCGTGGCGACCCTGCGCGGGGTGCCCGAGGACGAGCACACGCCCGCCCGCCCGGCCTCGCTGCTGGCCGCGGTCGATCTCGCCGGGATCGCGCTGTTCGCCGGCACCGTGATCAGTGTGCTGATCCTGTTGTCGGATCTGGACTCACCACACTGGGCGCTGCTGCCGATCGCGATCGTCCTCGGCGCCGCGCTGATCGGATGGGAACTGCGCAGCCGCAGCCCGCTCATCGACGTGCGCATGCTCAGCCGCCACAGCAACCTGCTACGCACCTACCTGCGCCAGGCCGTCGTCTCGCTGGGCACCTACACCGCGCTCTACGGCACCAGTCAATGGATGGAACAGGCCGCGGGGTACAGCGCCTCCCAGGTCGGGCTGATCCTGCTGCCGCTGTCGGCGATCAGCATCGTCGTGGCCCGGCTGGTGTCCGACCGCGGCTGGATCCGCTGGCCCCTGATCGTCAGCGGTATCGCGCTGGCCGCCACCGGTGTCATGATGCGGTTCATCACCCACGCCTCGCCGGTTCTCGTGCTGATCGCGATGTCGCTGCTGTTCGGGTTGGCCAGTGGGTTCTCCGGATTCGCCAACCAGGCCGCACTGTATGTGCAAGCGCCCGCCGATCAGGTCGCGGTGGCCTCGGGGCTGTATCGCACCTTCGCCTATCTGGGGGCGATCTTCTCCTCGAGTCTCATCGCGCTGACCTTCGGCCCGGCCACCACCGATGCCGGACTGCACGCCATCGCCTGGGTCATACTGGGGCTCGGCGCCGCGATCGGGCTGATGACGGTGCTGGACAACAGAATTCCCGCGCGTACGGGTGCCGCCCACGCTCAGGCATCGGCGTAGGTGGCGGCCAGCTCGGTGACTCGCTGCTGCGGCCACGGGCATCGGATCACATCGCGGCACGCGGCGTAGAACAACTCCAGGTGCACCTGCCATACCGCCAGTAATCGGGCCCGCTGCTCATCGAAGCCGCGGGGCAGCGTGTGGGTGAACTCCAGTCGGGTTCCGGTATCGGGATCGGCTAGGAACTCCCACCGCACCCGCCCGGCCGGTGCACCGCCGATCGTGCTCTCGTACTCCAGCGCCCGCGCGGGGTCCGCCGCTGTCACCGGGCCGGGCGCGACCGACGGATTGTCCGCTCGTACCGGCGCCTCCGCGCCGACATCCGGCGCCGAGTCCTGGACCAGTACCGCCCACGCGCCTTCGGCGTTCTGCGGCACCAGATCCCGGGTGAATCGCAACCGCATCCCGCCCCCGGGGGCCGGTTCGGCGTGGCCGCGGGCCAGCCCGAACGCGTCGGCGTACCCTTCCGCGCGCGCCAGCCAGTCCTGTTGTGCGGCCTCGGCGTCGACCCCGGTTCCGTCGAGCGCGTCGGCCAGGACCGACAGGCAGCCGTCCCAGCCGGCCGCGGTGCGTGCGGCGCCCCACCGGCCCCGCGCACCGTGGCCCAGCCCGTGGGTGAACACCAGCCGGCAGCCGGGGTCCTCCGCGATCAGTTCGAAGCGCAGCACATCGCGATTCCAGCGGAACATGAACACCTTCGGCGGGTCGACTTCGAGCACCTCGCCCTCCCAGGGGGCCTCGGCGCCCGGCTGCCCGCCGAAGGTGAACCGCATCGGCGCACCGGACCGCAACTCGACTTCGACCGCGGCCGGGAACCATGCCGCGAGCTGGGCGGGATCGGTGATCGCCTGCCACACGAGGTGCGGGGGATGGGGAAAATGGCGAGTGAATCGCAGCGTCGGTACGTCACCGACGGTGATCAGTTCGGCAGTGCCTTCCTCGTTGCTCACGGCTGCTCACTCCTGCTCTGTGTCCGCCGCACCGGCCGGTCCGGTGACGGTGTGCTCGATATGCGCACGGCTCACATCCGCAGCGGACGACCCGCCCGGATCCGTGCCATCCGATCTTCGTGCACCACATGTGCGCGATCGAGCAACCGCGCCAGGTCGTCCGCGCGGAACCGATGCACGTACTTCTCCGGCAGACCGGCAAGCACCCGTTCGGCGGCCAGTAACCGTGCATACGTCTTCTCCCGCACCGCCTGATCGGCCTCGTAGCCCAGATCCAGATAGCGCTCCGCGTATCGGCGCGCACCGCCCACCGCGGTCTGCGCGCGCCCCGCCGGGCTCCACAGTGAGACCGTCACCGTCACCACGAGCACCGCGACGATCACCACCAGCGACCACACCGTCGATATCTCGCTCACCGGCACCGGATCACCGTCGTTGATGAACGGAACGCCGTTGTGATGCAACGCGTGCAGGATCAGCTTCACCCCGATGAACCCCAGGACGACCGCCAGACCGAAACTCAGATAGATCAGCCGGTCCAGCAATCCCTCGAGCAGGAAGAACAGCTGCCGCAACCCCAGCAGTGAGAACGCGGTCGCGGTGAACACGAGGAACACGGTCTGCGTCAGGCCGAAGATCGCCGGAATCGAATCCAGGGCGAACAGTACATCGGTGCCGCCGATCGCGATCATCGCCGACACCATCGGGGTGAGCCTGCGTCGGCCACCCACCGTCGTGGTCATCGCATCACCGTCGTAGAAATCGGTGGTGTGCAGCACCTTTCGAGTCAACCGAGCCACCACGCCGTCACCGGCATGCTCGTCCTCACCTTCGGAGCGCAGCATGTTGCCCGCCGTCACCAGCAGCACCGCGCCGAAAATGTAGAACACCCAGGCGAACCGGTTGATCAGCGTCGCGCCCAGGAAGATGAATCCGGTCCGGGCCGCCAGTGAGATCACGATCCCCACCAGCAGAACCTTCTGCTGCGCGGCCGCCGGCACCCGGAACGCGGTGAAGATCACCAGGAAGACGAACAGGTTGTCCACCGACAGCGCCTTCTCGGTGATGTAGCCGGCGAAATACTCGACACCCATCTCCGAACCACCCCACCCCCACACCGCGAACCCGAACGCCACCGCCACTCCCACATAGGCCGCCGACCACACCGCCGACTCCCGCAGCGACGGCGAATGCGGTGTGCGCACATGGAAAAGGAAATCGAACAGCAGCAATGCGACGATCAATGCCAGCGCGCCCAGCCAAGCCGGCAGCGGAACGGCCACAGCGACCTCCTGTACCCGAAGGGTCTCGCGGTGACTGTAACCCGCACCACCGACGGCGAGCCGCTATCGACATGCACCCGCCGCGAACACGCCGATGCCCCGCGAACCGGGACCGGTTCGCGGGGCATCGGCATCCAGGGTCAGTTCAGATCGAACCGATCCGCATTCATCACCTTCGTCCACGCGGCCACGAAATCGTCGACGAACTTCTGCTTCGCGTCCGCGGTGCCGTAGACCTCCGACACCGCCCGCAGCTGCGAATTGGACCCGAGCACCAGATCCACCCGGCTCGCGGTCCAGCGCTGGGCGCCCGTGGCCCGATCCGAACCCACATAGGTGCCGTCATCGGCGGCCGCGGGCTTCCATTCGGTGCTCATATCGAGCAGATTCACGAAGAAATCGTTGCTCAGCACACCGGGATTCGCGGTGAGCACACCCAGCTGCGACTGCTTGTGATTGGCGCCCAGCACCCGCAGTCCACCGACGAGCACCGCCATCTCCGGCGCCGTCAGCCGCAGCAGATTCGCCTTGTCCACCAGTAGATATTCCGCCGGCAGCCGGGTGGCTTTACCGAGATAGTTGCGGAAACCGTCGGCCTTGGGCTCGAGATGGGAGAACGACTCCACATCGGTGAGCTCCTGGGTGGCATCGGCACGGCCCGGCGTGAACGGCACCGTCACCGTGAAACCACCGTCGGCGGCGGCCTTCTCGATCGCCGCGACGCCGCCGAGTACCACCACATCGGCGAACGAGACCCGCACCGGTCCGCTCTGTTCGGCGTTGAATGCCTCCTGCACCCCTTCCAGCGTGCGGATCACCTGCGCCAGTTCGTCGGGATCGTTTGCCTCCCAGCCACTTTGCGGCTGCAAGCGCAACCGGCCGCCGTTGGCGCCACCGCGCTTGTCACTGCCGCGGAACGACGACGCCGACGCCCATGCGGTCGACACCAGCTGTGCCACGGTCAGGCCCGAGGCCAGGATCTTGGCCTTGAGCGCGGCGATGTCGGCATTGCCGATCAGCTCGTGATCGACCGCCGGAATCGGGTCCTGCCACAGCAGCGTCTCCTCGGGCACCTGCGAACCCAGGTACCGGACCTTGGGTCCCATGTCGCGGTGGATCAGCTTGTACCAGGCCCGGGCGAACTCGTCGGCCAGCTCTTCGGGATGATCGAGCCAGCGGCGGGTGATCGGCCCGTAGATCGGGTCCTCGCGCATGGACAGGTCGGTGGTCAGCATCGCCGGAGCGCGAGTGGCGCCCGCTTCGAAGGCGTCGGGGACGGTGGCGGTGCCGTCCTTCGGCGTCCACTGCCACGCACCGGCCGGGCTCTTGGTCTTCTCCCACTCGTTGCCGTAGAGGACCTCGAGGAAGGTGTTGTCCCACGTGGTCGGGGTCGGCGTCCACGTCACCTCGATACCACTGGTGATCGCGTCCTTGCCGACACCGGTGTTGAAGCTGGACTTCCAGCCCAGGCCCATCTGCTCCAGCGGCGCCGCCTCCGGCTCGGGGCCCACATCGTCGGCCGGGCCCGCGCCGTGGGTCTTGCCGAAGGTGTGCCCGCCGACGATCAATGCCGCGGTCTCGACGTCGTTCATCGCCATCCGGCGGAAGGTCTCGCGAATATCGATCGCCGCCGCCAGGGGATCGGGATTGCCGTTGGGCCCTTCGGGATTGACGTAGATCAACCCCATCTGCACCGCGGCCAGGGGATTCTCCAGGTCGCGCTGACCGGAGTACCGCTCGTCACCCAGCCAGGTGTCCTCCGGGCCCCAATACACCTCCTCGGGCTCCCACTCGTCGACGCGGCCGCCACCGAAACCGAACGTCTCGAAGCCCATCGACTCCAGGGCGACATTGCCGGTGTAGACGATGAGATCCGCCCACGACAGCTTGCGCCCGTACTTCTGCTTCACCGGCCACAACAGCCGGCGCGCCTTGTCCAGGCTCGCATTGTCGGGCCAGCTGTTCAGCGGGGCGAACCGCTGCATACCCGACCCGGCGCCGCCGCGGCCGTCCTCGATGCGGTAGGTACCCGCGGCGTGCCACGCCATGCGGATGAACAGCGGACCGTAGTGACCGAAGTCGGCCGGCCACCAGTCCTGCGAGGTCGTCATCACCTCGATGATGTCGGCCTTCACCTGTGCCAGATCCAGGGTCGCGAACTCCGCGGCGTAATCGAAATCCGCTCCCAGCGGATTGATCTCGGCCGGATTGTGCGCCAGGATCCGCAGATTCAGTTGTTCCGGCCACCAGTCCCGGTTGCCGCCACCTTCGACCGGGTACTTGCGCTGACCCACGACAGGGCAGCCACTGGATGCGGGTTCGGTATTGGCCTCGGCGATGGGCGGATGTTCCTCAGGCACGGTATTTCCTTTCCGGATGCGTGAATCGGGCTGTGATCACGGCTGTGATCGAGAGGGGGACGACGGGGAACAGACAGGGCACAGACCCCAGTAGATGACCTCGGCCTCGTCGAGCCGGAATCCGTTGTCGTCGGCCGCGGTCAGGCATGGCGCTTCGCCGACGGCGCAGTCGACATCGGCGATCACACCGCAGGAGCGGCATACGAGGTGATGGTGGTTGTCACCCACCCGCGTCTCGTAACGGGCCACCGAACCCATCGGCTGGATCCGGCGCAACAGGCCCGCCTCGGTCAACGCACGCAATACGTCGTACACCGCCTGATGAGACACCGTGCCCAGAGTGCCCCGAACCAGACCGAGGATGGTGTCGGTATCGGAATGCGGGTGCTCGTGCACAGCGGCCAGTACCGCGATCCGCGGGGCGGTGACCCGCAGCGCGGCGCGGCGCAGCATGCGCTCGAAATCCGCCGTAGTGGACACGATCCGAAGTATGACTCATTCCAGTAATCGGCACATGCGGAACCGAGAATCGAGTTTCCGAGCCCGTCGGTGACGGGTCCCCGGCGTCGGGCGGCCCGCGGGGGGAGCCGGCCCGCCCGATGGGCGAAGTGGTTTTCGTGGGGTTCCTGTGAATGCTGTTACCGGTGACCGATTCGATATCGAAAACTGCGCGGGCCTCGTTTTCGTAACGGCACCCCGCGCATCCCCACGTCATCACCGGGAATGTTCTGCAGCAATTTCGCAACGGTGCCTGCCGAAGAGCGCGAAAACGTCGGATCGCGAGAATCCTCTAAAATAATTTTTATCCGCCGGGCGTTCGGCACCGAATAGAAGAAGGATGTATCGAGGTGAGGTACGCAAGGTACCGGAAGGTTGATCGGTGGACCCGATGAATGTCAACGAAGTCGTCAATCGACTCGCCGGATCCCACCTGCACGGGGGACTCGACACCGTGCCGGATGCATTGTGTGACAACAGCACCGGCGATATCCTCGAAGACCGCCGCAATCACGAGTTCACACCGCGGCGGCCGCGAAACCACCGGCTGCGACGGAAACGCCCCGTATGACCCTGCCGGCCTCACTTCATAGGCGTTCGTTCGAACACGAATCACCAATCATGCGCGACGGCGATGTGCCGCGTCGGACGTGCGTGTAACCGACCGATTTTCACGGCATTTTCCACCGCAGTGACCGGACAATTGCCTGATACCCGGCGCCGCACGGAGGTAAACCCACCCGATGGAGGACCGGTGACCCAACTCGACAATCCTTTCGGCGGCGGCCGGCGCGACTCCGATCCATCGGCGCAAGGTTCCGCCACCTCGGTCACAGAAGACCATCGGACCTCGGGCGACGAGTCGCACGCGGACGCTCAGGATGACCCGGGGACGCCGTCGCGGCCCGGGGAGGTATTCGCGCTGACCGCGGCGCAACGAGGAATATGGTTCGCGCAGCATCTCGCCGGATCATCACCGATTTCGGTGGCGCAGTACGTCGACATCGCCGGTGAATTGGATACCGATGTGCTCGTCGATGCCTGCCAGACGGCCAGCCTTGAATTCGGATCGGGCCATCTGCATCTGATCGAGGTCGACGGTGAACCTCGACAATTCGTCGACGAGTTGCGTGGTGCCCCGGTATCGGTCGTGGATCTCCGTGGACACAACGATCCTGTGGCAACCGCTCGTCGAATGATGCGGGACGACTATTCCGCGCCCTTGAATCTGCTGCGCGACCCGCTCATGAATTGCGTGATATTCCACGTCGGAGAGAGCCACTACCTGTGGTACCAGCGCGCTCACCATATCGCACTCGACGGATTCGCGGCAGTCACGATGCTGCAACGAATAATCGAGCTGTACAACGCGTCGGTGCGGGGCGAAAAGGCGCCGCCGGCCGGGGCGAAAGACCTTTCCGAAATCACCGAACAGGACCTCGCCTACCGGGATTCGACCCGCTTCGGCAATGATCGCCGATACTGGACCGAACATCTCGCCGGAGCACCGGCGGTGGTCGGCCTGGCCGGGCGCATCGGAAAACCCACCATCCATCCGGCACTGGTGAGCGAATCGATGTCCGGCGAGACGGCGCGACTGCTCGACGCCGTCGTCGCCGAGCGCGGCACCAGCGTCACCCCGGTCATCGTCGCGGCCTTCGCCGCCTACCTCGCCCGCATGACCGACAGCACCGAAGTGCTGCTGAGCCTGCCGGTATCGGGACGGCACTCGGCGGTACTGCGCCGCTCCGGCGGCATGGTCGCCAACGTGGTGCCGCTGCGGGTGGCGGTCGGCGAGCGCGACGCCGGCGAACTGATCACCGCCGTCCAGGGCGAACTGACCAGCGCGCTGCGCCGGCAGCGCTACCGGCAGGAAGACATCTTCGGTGACATGGGCATCGCCCGCGACGAGACGGCGTCGTTCGGGCCGGCGGTCAACTTGATGATGGTCGACAACGACGTCGTCCTCGGCGAGACCACCGGGCGGCTGCACGTCCTGACCTCCGGTCCGACCGCCGATCTGTTCGTCAACATCTACCCCGGCGCCGGAAAAGACAGCACCCACATCGACTTCCAGGGCAACCCCGACACCTACAGCCACGACGAACTCACCGGACATCATCGCCGCTTCCTGATGTTCCTGCACGAATTCCTCGCCCGCGGCGCCGACCATCCGATCATGGCGCTGCCGCTGCTGGACGCCGGCGAACGCGCCGCCCTGCTGCCGGTGCACGGCCCCGGTGGCGTGCGCACCCGAGTGCTGGCCGACATCCTCGCCGACAGCGCCCGCCGCCACCGCGACGCCGAAGCGGTCGCGGCGCCCGGAACGCGCCTGAGCTACGGCGAACTCGACGCGCGATCGACACAACTGGCCCGCCACCTCGTCGACCGGGGCTGCGGGCCCGACGGCGCCGTCGCGATCATGCTCGCGCGTTCGGTGGAATCGGTCGTCGCCGCCTGGGCGGTCGCCAAGGCCGGCGCCGCCATCGTCCAGATCGATCCGGAATATCCCGCCGCCCGGATCGAGCACATGATCACCGACAGCGGCGCCCGGGTCGCGCTCACCGACATCGCGCACCGCGACCGGCTGCCGCATCCGGTACACGCGATCGCCGTCGACGACCCGGCCGTCGCCGAGGTCTGCGCGGGCGCCTCGACCCGCCCGATCACCGACGCCGACCGCACCCGCCCGCTGCGCCCGGACAACCTCGCCTACATCACCTACACCTCCGGATCCACCGGAACCCCGAAGGGCGTGCAGGTCACCCACACCGGCCTGGCCAACCTCATCGCCGACCGCACCGAAACCTGCGATGTCGACGCCGACGCCCGGGTCTCCTACGCGCTGTCGCCGAGCTTCGACGCCGCGCTCGAGCAATTCCTGGTGTGCTTCGCGAACGGATCGACCCTGCTGATCGTGCCGCCGGAGGTGATCGGCGGCGAACCTCTCACCCTGCTGCTGGCCGCCCAGCACGTCACCCACCTGACCCTCACTCCGGCGATGCTGGCCACCGTCGACCCGAGCCGGCTGCGCGACCTGCGTGTGGTCGTCGTCGGGGGAGACGTGTGCCCGCCGCACGTCATCGAACGGTGGGCTCCCGCGGTCACCATGTACAACGAATACGGTCCCACCGAAACCACCGTCACCGCGGCGGCGGCCGCGATCGAAGCACATCGCACCCCGACCGTCGGCGGTCCGCTGCGCGGAGTGTCGGCGATGGTGCTCGACCACGCGTTGCAGGCCGTCCCGGCCGGCACCGCGGGGGAGTTGTATCTGGCCGGGCCCGCGGTCGCGCGCGGCTACAGCCGCCATCACGGCGACACCTCGGCCCGCTTCGTCGCCGATCCCTACGGCACCCCCGGCACCCGGATGTATCGCACCGGCGATATGGCGCGCTGGACCGGTGACGTGACGGCGCCGGCCCTGGAACTGCTGGGCCGCAGCGACTTCCAGGTCAAGGTCCGCGGCTACCGGATCGAACCCGGCGAGATCGACGCGGCACTGACCGCGCATGCCGACGTCGACATCTCGGTCACCGTACCGGTACCCAACGCGGCGGGTACGACCGTGCTGGCCTCCTATGTCGTCGCCGTGCGCGGGCACCGCGTCGACCCGCTCGAATTGCAGCGGTTCGCCCGGGAATCGCTGCCCCCGCACATGGTTCCGACGGTGATCACACCGCTGGACAGCCTGCCGACCAACTCGTTCGGCAAATTCGACCGCTCCGCACTGCCGGCCCCCGAATTCGGTACCTCGCCCGCCGGACGAGAGCCCGCCACACCGCGCGAGCAGCTCATCGCGGATCTGTTCGCGCAGGTGCTGGGCCTTGCACGGGTCGGCGCGGACGACAGTTTCTTCGCCCTCGGCGGTGACAGCATCCTGTCGATCCAACTGGTCGCTCGGGCCAAGGCCGCCGGTGTGAATCTGTCCACCCAGGACGTGTTCGAACACAAGACCGTCGCCGGGCTGGCCGTCGTGGCGACCGACACCGACACCGAACGCCAACCCGACGAACTACCCGGCGGGGGAGTCGGGCCGATGCCGCTGTCGCCGATCATGTACGCCATGCTCGAGCGCGGGCACTTCGATCGCTTCGCCCAGGCCACCCTCATCCAGTTGCCCGAAGAGGTCGAACCCGAACATCTGGAACGCGCGCTGGCGGCCGTGCTCGAACGCCACGACATGCTGCGGGCGGTCCTGCGCGACGTGGCCACGCCCGACCGCCACATCGATGTCGCGCCCGCCGAGACCGTCGACGCGGGCGCGGTCCTGCGGCAGGTCCGGTTGTTGCGCCGCGACGACAGCGAGATCGACTCCGTCCTGCAGCAGGCCGCCGACCGGCTCGACCCCGGCAACGGCGTGCTGGTGCAGGCGGTGTGGTTGCGCGATACCGGTGAACGCGGACCCGACCTGATGTGGCTGGTCATCCACCACCTCGCCGTGGACGCGGTGTCGTGGCGGATCGTTCTGCCGGATCTGGCGCAGGCATGGCAGCAGATCGCCGCCGGTGGCGAACCGCGCTTCGGCGCACCGTCGACCTCGGTCCGGCGCTGGAACCACGGACTGTCGGACCTGGCCGGGACCCGGCGGGCGAACGAACTCGACCTGTGGACCGGCATCCTCGCACCGGGCGAACCCGTCCTCGGCACCCGGCGCCCCGATGCGGGACGCGATATCGCCGCGCGCTCCGGCCGCATCCGCGTCCACCTGCCCGCCGAGGTGTCCGAGGCCGTGCTCACCACGATCCCGGCCCGGTTCCACGGCACCGCCAACGATCCGCTGCTGACCGCGCTCGCACTCGCGCTCGGACAGTGGCGCCGCCGCCGCGGCGTCGCCACCGAGACCGAACTGATCGCGCTGGAAGGCCACGGCCGCGAGGAACAGGCCGTGCCCGGCGCCGATCTCAGCGCCACCGTCGGCTGGTTCACCACCCGTTTTCCGGTCCGGCTGGATCTGCGTGACATCGACACCGACGATGCCTTCACCGGCGGCCCGGCGGCCGGACGCGCGATCGAACAGGTCAAGGAACAGCTGCGCGCGCTGCCCGGTAACGGCATCGGCTACGGCATGCTGCGCCACCTCGACGCCGAAGCCGCCGCCGTCCTCGGCGACATGCCCGAACCGCAGATCGCGTTCAACTATCTCGGCCGCGTCGGCGCGCACGAACACACCGGCCCGTGGACGCCGACCACCGAATTCACCTCTCTGACAGCGACGGTCGACCAGCGCATGGCCCTGCCCGCGGTCCTGGACATCAACGCCATCGCCGAACCCGGACCCGACGGCCTCGAACTCGACGCGACGTGGGAATTCGCCACCGGCATCCTGACCGCCGCCGATGTCGAGGAACTCGCCGGGTTGTGGACCCGCGCGCTGGGCGCGCTGGCCGGTCACGTCGAATCCGATTCGGCGGGTGGCTTCACCCCGTCGGACTTCCCGCTGGTCACGGTCGCCCAGGACGACATCGATCGCTGGCTGGTGCAATACCCGAGTGCCACCGACGTGTGGCCGCTGACCGCACTGCAGGCCGGGCTGATGTTCCACGCCGTCTACGACACCGCCGGCGAGGACGGCTACACCGTGCAGGCCGAACTGACACTGCGCGGCGATCTCGACACCGACCGGATGCGCCGCGCTGCCCAAGCCCTGCTCGAGCGCCACGACAGTCTGCGCACCGCTTTCGTCGACAGCACCGCGGGCCCCCGTCAGATCGTGGTGGGCGCGGTGCGCGCGGACTGGCACCAAGTCGATCTCACCGGACTCGGTGACAATGCCGCACGTGCGCGCGAACGTGTCGCCGCCGCCGCGTCGCGGCCCTTCGACACCGCCCGACCGCCACTGCTGCGATTCCATCTGATCCGCACCGGCGCAGCGGAATTCGCGCTCCTGGTGACCAACCATCACATCGTGCTCGACGGCTGGTCGATGCCGCTGCTGGTGCACGAGCTCCTCACCCTCTACATCGCCGACGGCGGCCCCGCCGACCTGCCGGCCGCCGGTACCTACCGCGACTACCTGCACTGGCTGCACAACCAGGACCGCGACGCCGCGGTCACCGCCTGGCGCCGGATGCTCGCCGGTATGGAGGCGCCGACCCTGGTGACCGGTCGTCCGGATCGGACGGCGACCGCCACCGCCGGGATCATCACCCGCACCCTCACCCCCGAGGTCAGTGACGCGATCGCCGAACTGGCGCGCACCCACGGCGTCACCGCCAACACCACCGTGGAGGTGGCGTGGGCGGTGCTGCTCGGTGTCGTGACCGGACGCTCGGATGTCGTCTTCGGCAACACCGTCACCGACCGGCCGCCGGATCTGCCCGGTGTGGAGAACATGATCGGGTTGTTCATCAACACGCTGCCCGTGCGGGTGCGCATCGACCCCGCCGAAGCGGTCGCCGAACTGCTCGCGCGCGTGCAATCCGAACAGGCCACCACCCTCGCCCATCGCCACCTCGGACTCGCAGAACTGCAGCGCGCCACCGGATTCACCGACATGTTCGATACGGTGACCGTGCTCGAGTCCTACCCCCTCGACCGGGAGTTGCTGACCCACACCCTCGATGAGGCCGGTCTGCGGCTGGTCGACATCGACGCCCGCGATGCCACCCCGTATCCGCTGAGCCTGCAGGTGACCCCGCCGCGGCCCGGTCACGCCGGGCCCACCGGAGGCGAAACCCACACCATCACACTGCGTTTCGCGCACGACCGGTTCGACGCCGCCGACGCCGCGGCCCTGCTGGACCGGTTCGAGCTGATCCTCGCGGGGATCGCCGCCCACCCGGGCGGCACCGTCTCCGCGATCAGCGCCCTGCGCACCGGCGAACTCGCCGAACTGCTACGTGCCGGATGCGGCAGCGCGCCCGCCACCGAACGCACCCTGCACGACATCCTCGCCGGCACCGCGCAACGATTCCCCGACGCGGTCGCGGTCCGCGACGGTGGCCACACCCTGACCTACCGTGAACTCGCCGCCCGCGCCGACGATCTCGCCGCGCGGCTCGCCGCACGTGGCGCCGGGCCCGAAACACTGGTCGCGGTCGTGGTGCCCCGATCCGCCGAACTCGTCATCGCGATCTGGGCCGTCGCGGCAACCGGCGCCGCGTTCCTACCATTGGACCCCGCGAACCCGGCCACCCGGCTGCGGGACCTGCTCGCCGACTCGGGCGCCTTCCTCGGCGTCACCACAGCCGCTGTGGCACACGATCTTCCCGGCGTCGTCGACGGACTGCGCATCGACTGGACGGCGGTCGAGGTGCCCGGCGCGCCTGCCCGCACCGGACGTGCCCCTGTCGCTCCCGTGCACCTGGACAACGCCGCCTATCTGATCTACACCTCCGGATCCACCGGCACGCCCAAGGCCGTTCACGTCGCCCACCGTGGCTTGGCCGGCATCGTCGCCGAACAGGCCGAAGCCTTCGACATCGACCCGTCCGCGGCGGTCCTGCAGGTCGCCTCACCCGGGTTCGACGCCTGCCTGTCGGAAATTCTGCTCGCCCACGGCAGCGGCGCCACCCTCGTGATCGCGCCGCCGCAGGTCTACGCCGGCACCGCCCTGGAAGATCTGCTGCGCGGCGAGTCGGTGACCCATGCGGTCATCACGCCGTCGGCGCTGGGCACCATGAATCCCGCGCACGTGCCCGCATTGCGCACCATCGCGGTGGTCGGCGAGGCCACCGGCACCGACCTGGTCGCGCGGTGGGCGCCGGGGCGGCGGCTGCTCAACCATTACGGGCCCACCGAAACCACCATCTGGGCCACGGCGTCGGACGCCCTGGAACCCGACCGGCCCGTCACCATCGGCCGCCCGATCCGCGGCCTGGCCCTGTCGGTACTCGACACCTGGCTGCGCCCGGTACCGGTCGGTGTCGCCGGTGAGCTCTACATCGGCGGGCCCGCGCTGGCCCGCGGCTACCTCGGGCGCCCGGGCATCACGGCGTCCCGGTTCGTCGCCGACCCGGAATCCCCACGCGGCGAACGCATCTACCGCACCGGCGACAGCGTGCGCTGGATCCGCACCCGCGACGGCCTGGAACTGGAATACCTCGGCCGCAGTGATCAGCAGGTCAAGATTCACGGGCAGCGGATCGAGCCGGGGGAGATCGACGCCCACCTGGCCCGTCACCACTCGGTCGCCACGGCCGCCACCGTCGCCCGGCGCGGGCCCGCCGGTGAACCGGTCCTGGTGTCCTACGTCGTGGCCGCGGCCGGCGCCACCATCGACCCGGACGAGTTGCACACCGCGCTGGAATCGTCGCTGGCCAACTACATGAACCCTGCCGCGATCGTCGAACTCGACGAGATGCCACGCACCCCGGTCGGCAAGATCGACCGCAAAGCGTTGCGGGAGATCGCATTCCAAGCACAACAGGCCGACGGGCGACCGCCGGTGACCTTCGACGAACAACTCATCGCGAAACTGTTCGCCACCGTCCTGCACCTGGACTCCGTCACCGCCGAAGCCAACTTCTTCACCCTCGGCGGTGACAGCATCGTGTCCATGCGCCTGGTCGCCCTGGCCCGCGAGGCCGGTGTCACCCTGAGTCCCCGCGACATCTTCGAGCGCAAAACCGTTGCCGCACTGGCGGAACTGATCCACAGCGCGACCGCGACGGAGACCGGGCCGGCCCCGCGGCCCTCCGCCCCCCGTCGCGTCGAGGGCCGGCCCGCACGGCCTGCGGACTTCCCGCTGGTGGCCCTCAGCCCGCTCGATGTCGAACGCCTCGACCAGCGCTACCACGACCTGACCGACGTGTGGCCCCTGTCGCCGATGCAGGCCGGCATCCACTTCCACTCCACCTACAACGCCGGGGCCGACGACAACTACACCGTGCAGACCGCCATCGACTTCTCCGGCACCGTCGACGGCGACCGCCTGCGCGAGGCCGCCCAGCTCGTCCACGACCGCCACGACATCCTGCGCACCGCCTTCGCCGACACCACCGACGGCCCCTGCCAGATCGTGACCGGTCACGCCGAGGCGCGATTCCGCGAAATCGACCTGCGCGAGCACGCCGACGCCAAGGTCGAGGCCGGCCGGATCGCCGCGGCCGACGCGTCCGAGAGTTTCGACCTCAGCACCGCGCCGCTGCTGCGATTCACCCTGATCCGGTTGCGTGACAATGCCTTCCGGCTGCTGATCACCAACCACCACATCATCCTCGACGGCTGGTCCATGCCACTGCTGATGCGCGAACTGCTCGACTACTACGCCAGCCCCGCGCACGCCGGTACCGACGCACCCGCACCGACCTATCGCGACTACCTCGCCTGGCTGCGGCGCCAGGACCGCGACGCAGCCGAGGCCGCGTGGGCACACGAATTCGCCGATGTCGAGCAACCCACCCGCGTCGCCCGCGCCGACGCCACCACCCGCGACGTCAGCGCCGGCGAACTCGACGCCCACCTGCCCGCCGCCCAGGTCGACCGGCTGCGCCGCGTCGCCGCGGACAACGCCGTCACCCTCAACACCGCGGTCGCGGCCGCCTGGGCACTGAACCTGCGCACCCTCACCGGCGACACCGACGTCATCTTCGGCAGCGCGGTGTCGGGGCGGCCACCCGAACTCGCGGAGGTCGACCGGACACTGGGCATGTTCCTCAACACCATCCCCGTGCGCGTACAACTCGACCCCGCCCTGACCATCGAGCAGTTGCTGACCCGCATCCAGGCCGACCAGGCCCGCATGCTCGACCATCACTTCATCGGCCTGCCCGACATCCACCGCAGCGCGGGTGTCGGCGCCCTGTTCGACACCGCGATCGCCTTCCAATCCTTCCCTGTCGACCGCGCCGCACTCCAGCAACTCGTCGACACCGCGGGTCTGCGCGTCGAGGCCCTCACCGGCGTCGACGCCACCCCGTATCCGCTGAGCCTGGTCGTGGCGCCCGAACCCGACCAGGGGCTCGCGGTCACCCTGCGCTATCTCGACAACGAATTCGACGGCGACCACGCCCGCGCGATCCTCGACGGATTCCTCGACCTGCTGCACCGCATGGCGACCCAGCCGACCGCCCGCCTCGCCCGGCTGACACCCGATGCCGAGCCACACCCGCCTCGCCCCACCACCGGGCGCCACCACATCCCCGCAACCCTCGGCGCCGTCCTCACCGCCTCGGCGGCCGCGGTCCCCGACGCCGACGCGGTCACCTTCGGATCCGACACACTCACCTACGCCGAACTCGACCGGCGATCCAACCGCCTGGCCCGGCTGCTGCTGGCCCGTCGCGGCCCCGCGGGCGCCGTGATGGCCTGCGCGCTGCCACGCTCCCTCGACGCCATCGTCGCCGTGTGGGCGGCCGCCAAGGCCGCCATCACGTTCATGCCGATCGACCCCGGCCTGCCCCCCGACCGGATCGGGTTCCTGTTGTCGGACTCCGGCGCCGCACTCGGGCTGACGAATGCCGATGCGGCCCACCGGCTCCCGGGCCACGTCGACTGGCTGGTCCTCGACGACCCCGCCACCCGCGACGCCCTCGACACCGTCTCCGGCGCCGCCGTCACCGACAGCGAACGCGCCGCCACGACAACTCCGGATCACACCGCCTACCTGATCTACACCTCCGGATCCACCGGAACACCCAAGGGTGTCCCGGTCACCCACCGCGGCCTCGCCGATCTGGTGGCCGCCCAGCGCCGCCTGCTCGGTGTGGACCGCACCTCGGTCGTCCTGCAGGTCGCCTCGCCCAGCTTCGACGCCTCGCTGTTCGAGATCCTGCTGGCGCACGGGTCGTGCGGGCGGCTCGCCATCTCCCCGCCCGATGTCTACGGCGGACCCGAACTGGCCGATCTGATCCGGCGCGAACACATCTCACACACCGTCCTGACCCCGTCGGCACTGGCCACCCTGCCCGCCGGTGACCTGCCCGACCTGCGTGTGCTCGCCACCGCCGGTGAACCTCTCGGACGCGAACTCGTCGACCGCTGGGCCGGCGAACACGCCATGATCAACCTCTACGGCCCCACCGAATCAACCATCTGGGCCACCGCCTCCGACCCCCTGACCCCCGGCGCCCCCATCACCATCGGTACCGCCGCCGGACCCGTCGCCGTGACCGTCCTCGACACCTGGCTGCGACCCACTCCGCACGGCGTCGCGGGCGAGCTGTACCTGTACGGGCCCGGTCTCGCCGAGGGCTACCTCGGCCGCACCGCCCTGACCGCGGCCCGTTTCGTCGCCTGCCCCTTCGGTGAGCCGGGCATGCGCATGTACCGCACCGGCGACATCGTGCGCCGCGGCGCCGAAGACACCCTGGAATTCGTGGGCCGCAACGACTTCCAGGTCAAGGTCCGCGGCAACCGCGTCGAACTCAGCGAGATCGACGCCGTCCTGGGAACGCACCCCGACGTCACCTTCGCGGTCACCGTGCCCCGCACCGACGACGACCGGCCCGTCTATCTGGCCTCCTACGTCGTGGCCGCGCCCGGCGCCGAACTCACCGCCGCCCCGCTCGAGACGATGCTCGCCGACGCGCTGCCGTCCTACATGGTGCCCGCCGTCGTCACCGTCCTGGACCGGATACCGCTCACCCCGACCGGCAAGCTCGACCGCGCCCGGCTCCCGCACCCCGACCTGCCCACCCGCGGCTACCGTGCGCCCTCCACCTGGCTCGAAGGTGTCGTCGCCCGCGCCTACGAACAGGTCCTGAACCGCGATCGTGTCGGCGCCGACGACGACTTCTTCGCCCTCGGCGGCGACTCGCTCAGCGCCGCACTCGTCGCCGCCCGTATCGGGGCCACCCTCGACATCCGCATCCCGGTGCGCACCCTGTTCGAGGAACCCACCGTCGCCGAGCTCGCCCGGCACGCCGGCACCCGCACCACCGGCACCCGCGTACCACTGACACCGGCCGTCCGTCCCGAACCCGTCCCGCTGTCGCTGGCCCAGCAGCGCATGTGGTTCCTCAACCGCTTCGAACCCGATTCGGCCGCCTACAACATCCCCGTGATGCTGCGCCTGTCCGGACGGCTCGACACCGCCGCGCTGACCGCCGCACTCGACGACGTCGCCGCCCGCCATGAAGTCCTGCGTACCATCTACCCCGAAACCGCGGGTGAACCCCACCAGCTCGTCCTGCACCACGCCCGCGTCCCGGTCGAAACCGCCGATCTGACAGACGATTCCATCGCCGCCACCATCGGCGAGTTCGTCCGCCGCGGATTCGACGTCGCCACCGAGGTACCCATCCGCGTCGGACTGTTCGGCCTCGGCACCGACCGGTACATGCTGGTGCTGGTGGTGCACCACATCGCCGGTGACGGGCAATCCATGGGACCGCTGGCCCGCGACGTCATGAGTGCCTACGCGGCCCGGCTCTCCGGACAGCCCCCGCAGTGGGAGCCCCTCGCGGTCCAATACGCCGACTTCGCGCTGTGGCAGCGGCAGGTTCTCGGCGCCGCCGACGACCCCTCATCGCTGATGTCGGCCCAGCTGCGCTATTGGAGCACCACCCTGGACCGCTCCCCGGATCTGCTCGACCTGCCCACCGACCGCCCCCGGCCCACCGTCGCCACACTCGCCGGCGGCCGCATCCCACTCGACATCGACGCACAGCTGCACGCCCGGCTGCTGGATGTGGCACGCGCCCACAACTCCACCCTGTTCATGGTCGTCCACGCCGCCCTCGCGGTCCTGCTGGCCCGGCTCGCCGACACCGACGACATCGTCATCGGCACGCCCGTCGCAGGCCGCGGCGAACCCGGCCTCGACGACCTGGTCGGGATGTTCGTCAACACCCTCGCGTTGCGCACTCCGGTCGACACCGGCGAATCGTTCACCGGCCTGCTCGCGCGCACCCGCGAAACCGATCTGCAGGCACTCGAACACGCCGACGTTCCCTTCGAACGGATCGTGGAAGAACTCAATCCGCATCGATCCACCGCACAGCACCCCCTGTTCCAGGTCGCACTGGCCTTCCAGAACATGGCCGACGTCGACGTCGCACTCCCCGAGGTCACCGTGACCCGCGGCAACGTCGACACCGGCATGTCGCAATTCGACCTGCAGCTGATCCTGTCCGACTCCTACGCCGAATCAGGTACCGCACAGGGCATCTCGGGAACGATGACCTATGCCCACGACCTGTTCGACGAAACCACCGTCGTCCGCTTCGCCGATCGCCTGCGCCGCATACTCGATGCCGTCGCCACCGCACCCACCACTCCCGTCGGCGACCTCGACTGGCTCGACCCCGGCGAACGCGACGCCCTCGTCGCCACCGTCGGCCGGCACGCCGCGGACCTCACCCGGCCGTCGCTGCTGCCACAGATTTTCGCCGACGCCGTCCAGCGCAACCCGCACGGTGTGGCCGTACACACCACCGACGCCGGCCTCACCTATACCGAACTCGACGAACAGTCCAACCGGCTGGCCCGGCTGCTCATCGAACACGGCGCCGGACCCGAAACTCCCGTCCTGGTCGCCGTGCCCCGCTCGCATCGATCCGTGCTCGCCTGGTGGGCCGTCGTCAAGACAGGTGCCATCTATGTCCCGGTGGACCCCGCCTACCCCGCGGGCCGCATCGCCCACATGGTCACCGATTCCGGTGCCACCCTGGGGATCACCGTCACCGCCGCCGAGGCGGGCCTGCCCGGCACCGCCCGCTGGATGGTGCTCGACGACCCCGGCACCGCCGCCCGCATCGGCGACCGGGCCGCCGGGCCGATCGACGACACCGACCGGCTACGCCCGCTGCACCCCACCGACACCGCCTACGTCGTTTTCACCTCCGGATCCACCGGAACGCCCAAGGGTGTCGCCGTCACCCACACCGGCATCGCCGACCTCGTCGCCACCCAGCGCACCGACTACGGCCTCGAACCCGGTTCCCGCGTCCTGCATTTCGCGTCCCCGTCGTTCGACGCCTCACTGCTGGAAATCCTCTACGCCGTCGCCGACGCCTCCACCCTCGTCGTGGCGCCCACCGGCACCTACGGCGGCGCGGAACTCGCCGACCTGCTCCGCACCCAGCACGTCACCCACGCCTTCGTCACCCCCGCGGCACTCGCCTCGGTCGATCCCGCCGGCCTCGACGACCTGCGCGTCGTACTGTCCGGCGGTGAAGAGGTCCCCACCGAACTCGTCAACCGCTGGGCCGGCAGCGACCGTGCCGGCCGCCGCGAATTCCGAGTGCTGTACGGGCCCACCGAATCCACCATCCTCGCCACGGCGACGATGCCCATCCGGCCCGGACAACGTCCCAGCATCGGTACCCCGCTACCCGATATGCGGGCCCTGATCCTCGACAGCCGGCTACGACCGGTGCCCGCCGGAGTCGTGGGGGAGCTGTACCTCGCCGGACCCGGCCTGGCCCGCGGCTACCTCAACCGCACCGCCACCAACGCCGCGCGCTTCGTCGCCTGCCCGTTCGCCGGACCGGGGCACCGCATGTATCGCACCGGCGACCTCGTCCGCTGGAACAGCGACGGTGACGTGGAATTCGTGGGCCGCAACGACTTCCAGGTCAAGGTGCGTGGCTTCCGCATCGAACTCGGCGAGATCGACGCCGTCCTCGGTGCCCGCCCCGACATCGCCTTCACCGCCACCATCCCGCACCGTGACGGCACCGGTCCCACCACACTCGTGTCCTATGTCGTCCCCGCACCCGGTGCCGTCGTCTCGAGCGCCGCTCTGACCACCGCACTCGCCGAGGCGCTGCCCGCCTACATGGTCCCGGCCACGGTGATGATCCTCGATGACATTCCACTGTCACCGAACGGAAAGCTCGATCGCAAGGCGCTACCCGCACCGGTATTGCAGGCCAAGCACTTCCGCGCACCGGCCTCGCCGGTCGAGGAAATCGTGGCCGGTGTCTTCGCCGACGTTCTCGGCCTGCACACCACCGTCGGCGCCGACGACGACTTCTTCGAACTGGGCGGCAACAGTCTCGTCGCGACCCGGGTCGCCGCGCGCCTCGGCGCCGCACTCGACACCCGCGTACCCGTGTCGATGATCTTCGAGGCACCCACCGTCGCCAAACTCGCCGCTCGCGCCGAATCGCACACCGACACCGCGCGCATCGCCCTGACCGAACAGCAACGCCCACAACACATCCCGCTGTCCTACGCCCAGCAGCGCATGTGGTTCCTCAACCGGTTCGAGCCCGATAGCGCCGCCTACAGCATCCCCATCGTCATCCGGCTGACCGGACATCTCGACATCGACGCGCTACGCGCCGCCCTCGGCGACGTCATCGAACGCCACGAAGTACTGCGCACCATCTACCCGGCCGTCGCGGGCCGGCCCACCCAGCAGGTCCTCTCACCCGCCGAAGCCACCCTGCCCATCGCGGTGACGCGACTGTCGGAAAGCGAACTCGCCGAAACGATCTCAGAGCTGGTGACCACCGTGTTCGATGTCACCGACACCCTGCCGATCCGAGTGCGGCTGTTCGACCTCGGCGACGACAACTGGGTCCTGGCCCTCGTCGTCCACCACATCGCCGGCGACGGTTCCTCCCTGGGACCACTGGCCCACGACATGACCACCGCCTACTCCGCGCGCCTGGCCGGTGACGGGCCGACCTGGCACCCACTGCCGGTCCAGTACGCCGACTACGCCATCTGGCAGCAGACCGTCCTCGGCAGCGAAAACGACCCGCAGTCGCTGCTGCGCTCGCAAATCGACTACTGGACGACACAACTGGACGACTCGCCGGCCCTGTTGACGCTGCCCGCCGACCGGCCCCGCCCCGCCGTGCAGAGCTACGCCGGCGCCACGGTGCCGATCACCGTCGACGCCGACCTGCACGCGAGTCTGCACCGCGTCGCCCGCGCCCACAACACCACCCTGTTCATGGTCTTCCACGCCGCCCTGGCCGCCGTGCTCGCCCGCCTCGCCGGTACCGACGACATCACCATCGGTACCCCCTACGCCGGCCGCGGCGAACCCGAACTCGACGACCTCGTCGGCATGTTCGTCAACACCCTGGTTCTGCGCACCCGCCTGGACCCCGCCATGTCGTTCACCGAGCTGCTCGAACAGGTCCGCGACACCGACCTGGCCGCCTTCGGTCACGCCGACGTACCGTTCGAACGCCTCGTCGAGGAACTCAACCCCGCCCGATCCCACGCTCATCATCCGCTGTTCCAGGTCATGCTGGCGTTCCAGAACCTCACCGCCACCGAATTCGACCTCCCCGACCTGACCTTGTCGGCGGTGGAGGCCGACATCGGCACCTCGCTGTTCGACCTGCAGGTCACCGTGTCCGATTCCTACAGCCGCACCGGAGATCCCACCGGTATCACCGGAACTCTCACCTACGCCCGCGACCTGTTCGATCCCGACACCGCCGGCGGTATCGCCGACCGCATGCTGCGGATGTTGTCCGCGCTGGCCGCCGATCCCGCCCAACCCGTCCACGACGTGGATCTGCTCGACGGGGACGAACGCGACAACGTCCTGGTGCACTGGAACTCCACCCACCACGCCCTCGCCGACGAGGACACCGTCGCCTCGATATTCGCCCGGGCCGCACAGCGGCACGCGCACCGCATCGCTGTCACCGACGGCGAGCGGTCACTGACCTACGACTGGTTCGCCGCCCGCGTCAACCGCGTCGCCCGCAGCCTCATCGCCCGGGGAGTGGGACCGGAATCGCTGGTGGCGCTGCGCATGCGGCGCAGCATCGACCAGGTCACCGCCATGTACGCCGTGCACGCCGCCGGCGGCGGCTACATCCCCGTCGACCCGGACCTGCCGGCCGAACGCATCGACTACATGCTCACCACCGCGGCACCGGTCGCCGTGCTGACGACACTGGACGAACTCGATTTCGACGAATACGCCGACACCCCGGTCACCGACGCCGACCGGATCGCACCACTGCGGCCGCACAACGTCGCCTATCTACTGTTCACCTCCGGATCCACCGGCCGCCCCAAGGGTGTCGCCGTCACCCACGGATCCGCCGTCAACCAGCTGCACTGGATCATCGACCGGTACGCGCTCACCCCCGACGATGTCGTCCTGCAGAAGACACCGGCAACCTTCGACGTCTCGGTCTGGGAACTGTTCGCCACTCTCGCCGCCGGCGCGCGACTGGTGATCGCCCGTCCCGACGGCCACACCGATCCGGCGTATCTCGCCGAAACCATTGCCGCCCATCAGGTCACGATCACCTCCTTCGTTCCGTCGATGCTCGCGGTGTTCGCCGACACCGCACCCGCCGACGCACTCGCATCGCTGCGCACCCTGCTCGTCGCCGGTGAGGCGTTCGGTGCCGACACCGTCACCGCGGTGCGGCGCGTCCTGCCCGAGGTCGAGCTGCACAACCTCTACGGGCCCACCGAATTCACCGTGCACGCCACCGCGCACGAGGTCACCCCTGCCGACGACGGCGCCATGCCGATGGGGACACCGGTCTGGAACGCGCGCGCCTACATCCTCGACCCCCGCCTGCGTCCCGTCCCACCCGGCGTGGCGGGCGAGCTGTACCTGGCCGGTACCCAGGTCGCGCGCGGCTACCACGCCCGCCCCGGCCTGACCGCCGAACGCTTCGTACCCGATCCGTGCGGCAACGGCGAACGCCTCTACCGCACCGGCGATCTCGCCCGCCGCCGCCGCACCGGTGAGCTGGAATACCTGGGCCGCACCGACTTCCAGGTCAAACTGCGTGGCCTGCGCATCGAGCTCGGTGAGATCGAAACGGTGCTCGGCGAGCATCCCGGCATCGCCCGCGCGATCGCCGCGGTGCACTCGACCGGGGCCGCGGGCCACCTGGTCGGTTACCTCGTCCCCGAGAGCGGCGCCACCGTCGACACCGACTCGGTGCTGGCGCACGCCGCCACCGAACTGCCCAACTACATGGTGCCCACCACGATCATGGTGCTCGACACGGTCCCGCTGACCGCGTCGGGCAAACTCGACCGCAAACGACTACCCGAACCGGTCGCCGCGGTCCGGGAATTCCGGGCGCCGTCGTCGTGGCTGGAACACGAGGTCACCCACGCCTTCGAGCACGTCCTCGGAGTGGACCGGGTGGGCGTCGACGACGACTTCTACGCCCTGGGCGGTAACTCGCTGCGTTCGGTACAGGTCGTCAGCGAGCTGAGCAAGGAACTCCATTTCGACGTACCCGTCGGCTGGATGCTGTCGGACCCCCGCCCGGCCGATCTCGCCAGGCGCATCGAATCGGGGATGCGTTCCGGCCATCGCGAGACCACCACGCCGACGTTCGGATTCGAGGTCCTGCTGCCCATCCGCACCGCCGGTGACAAACCTCCGCTGTTCTGCATCCACCCCGCCTCCGGATTGTCCTGGTGCTACCGCCCGTTCGACGAATATCTCGCCGAAGGACGCCCGATCTACGGCCTGCAGGCACCGCAGATCGGTGGAGAGGTACCGGGGCCGAGAACGTTCGAGGAGATCGCCCGCCGCTACGTCGACGCCATCCGCACCGTGCAACCACACGGCCCGTACCATCTGCTCGGCTGGTCCCTGGGTGGTCAGCTCGCCCACGCCGTCGCCGCCGAAATCCGTTCCACCGGTGCGGAAGTGGCGCTGCTGGCACTGCTCGACGCCGAAGCCGACGGCATCGACCCCTCCGAGGTCTCGACCGTCACCGCCGGCGAGCTGGTCAGCAACCTCGGCCCCGTGATGGGTATCGACTTCGTGGACGCCGACGCCAGCGCCGAGGAAGCGGCCCGGCTGATCTCCGAGCGTCTGGGTGACAGCCTGCACATCGACGCCGCGACCATCGAGCGCATGACCGACGCCTACAACCTGTCGATCAACGCCGCCGGCAACTGGCATCCGCCCGAGGTCGACACCGACATGTTGTATTTCACCGCGACCAAGGACCGGAGAGCCGGGGCCACCGGACACCAGGGCTGGGCCGGTTTCGTGCACGGGCAGATCCGCAATGTCGACATCGACGCGACCCACCTGGCGATGACCGAGCCCGCCGTGGTCGCCGACATCGCGCGCGTCCTCGACGCCCACCTCGACGGCGCGACGACATCGGTTGCCGGCCAACGATGAGGGGATGATGCCGCCGGTCCTCGCCCGGCCGGGCGTGACGCGAGCCCGCGGCGGGCACCGGAACCCGCTCAGGTGAGCGCGAGCACCCGGCACGGACCGCCGGTGCCGCCGCCGCGTTCGGGCGCTCCGATCACGACGGTCGCGCCGGTCGGCGCGACGGTGCCCAGTGCGGCGAGCATCTCCACGCCGTAGCGGCCCGCGCCCAGCAATGCGGTGTGCGCGCCGTAGTCGAGATCGGCGCCGCGGTCGAGGCTGAGGGTGTCTACGCCGGCGCCGACGATATCGCGTTGTGCCACCAGGTATTCCGTGGCGTCGGCGGCGAAGCCCGGTGTATGCGGTGTGCCGTGATCGTCGAGGTTGACGAATGCCGCGGGTACCGCGAGCCGGCGTTCCCAGCCGGAGTACATGGCGACGAAGGCACGCTCGGGAATCCGGCCGTAGATCCGCTCGAAGGCGTCGATGTCGTCGATGGTCACCGTGGCGTCGACATCGAAGGCCGCCTTCGCGCTGATATCGATGACGATCAGCGGCGCCACCAGATCGGTCACCGACAATGATTCGGCCGATCCGCCGAGCGGTGCGTCGAGATGCGTTCCGGTGTGCTCCCACAGTGCGATCGCGTTCTGGGCGAAACCGCCCAACGCCTGTGGGGCCACGGGGACCATGGCGAACGGCGGATTACCCGGCCAGACAGGGGTGTCCGGCCCCGGTGCGTGGGTGAGGTCGATCACCGATCCGCTGTGCGCCGCCGCCCGGTGCGCCGTCGTGGCGACGGCGAGTGCCGCGAGGCCGGCCGCGCCGCGCAGTGTGCGTCGTGGCGGCCGGGGTGCGTGGTCGGCGCCGTCGTGGGCGAGCTGGACGATGCGAGGTGCACACATACTCCGCGCAGTGTAGCGGCCGGCCGGCCGTCGGTGATGAGGTCATTCCAGATCGTGGGCGGTCGGGTGCGGCGGTTCGTACCGACCGATATCCGCGGCCCCCGGGACGGGGAGAGTGATCAGGCGTCCCCGCCGCTGTTCGCCGACCGCACCGGTGAATTCGACGCCCTTGCCACGGCGCTCGTGATCGTCGCGGCCGGATCGTCACACATCGAATACGGTTCCAGCTTCTCGCCCGCGGCGTCCGGAGCGCGGTGCATCACGGCTTGCGGGCCAGTGCGCACGAAATCAAGTGCTCCCACAGCGTCGGTTCCCGCTCGGCCGGACCGATACGCGAAATGCTCTCGTCGGGTTCGGCGGGCCGCCAACGGGTGCAGATCTCCAGGCCCGGCTCGAGGATCTCGAGATCGCCGAACAGGGCGAGGATCTCCTCGTCCGAGCGCCAGCGTCCGCGACCGAAGGTGGCCTGGAGCTTCTCCTCGGCCGCCTGGGTCTCCTCGTTGAACCCGGACCGGAAATGCGAGATGTAGACCTGTGATCCGGGCGCGAGCCGCTCGGTCCACCACCGGACCAGTTCGGCGGGATCCTCGTCGTTGTTGAGGTGATGCAGGATCGCGCTGAAGATCACGGCCACGGGCTGATCGAAATCGATGAGCCGGCTCAGTTCCGGGTGGTCGAGGATCGTCGCGGGTTCCCGCAGATCGGCGTGGACGACGGTGGTGTTGTCGTCCTCCGACAGCAGTGCGCGGCCGTGGGCCAGCACGATCGGATCGCTGTCGACGTACACCACGTGCGGTGCGTCGAGATGGCGCTGCGCGACCTGGTGCACATTGTCGACGGTGGGCAGGCCACTGCCCATGTCGATGAACTGGCGCACACCGGAATCGGCGATCGCGCCCACCGCGCGGATCATGGCCTGCCGGTTGGCGTAGGCGATCGCGACCGAACCGGGCAGATCGTTGATGAAGTAGTCGCCGACCTCTCGATCGACCGCGTAATTGTCGCGGCCGCCCAGTAGGTAGTCGTACACGCGGGCGATGCTCGGCTTGGACTGATCCACCTGGGTGGCGTTGTCGGACATGACACCTGCTTCTGTGGGGGGCGGCGTATGCCGGTCGATCCTAGAGCCACCGTTGCCGTTTCGGAGCAGCGTTCACGAGAACCGTTGCGGGCCCGGCGGTCGGCACGTCAGCCGCTGACGAAACCCACCGCCCGATCCGCCAGGTCGAGCAGGGGCTGCGGCGCGATGCCGAGTGCGAGGGTCACAGCGCCGGTGACGGCGATGACGACGGTGGTGACCGGTGCCGCCACCACCACCGGTGGTGCGTCCGGCGGATCGGTGAAGAACATCTGCACGATGACGCGGATGTAGAAGAACGCGGCGATCGCGCTGGCCACCACACCCACGATCACCAGGGCCACCGCATTTCCGCCCGCGGCCGCGGCGAACACCGCGAACTTGCTGACGAATCCGCTCGTCAGTGGAATACCGGCGAAGGAGAGCAGAAACAGCGCGAAAACCGTGGCGAGCCACGGAGATCGGCGTCCGAGCCCGGCCCATGCGGACAGCGCGGTCGCCTCGTCGCCGACGCGGTCACGCACCAGAGTGACCACCGCGAACGCGCCGATCGTGCTCACCCCGTAGGCGGCCAGGTAGAACAGCACCGACGACACGCCGTCGGAATTCGCTGCCACCAGTGCGGTGAGAATGAATCCGGCGTGCGCGACCGACGAATACGCGAGCATCCGCTTCACATCCGTCTGGGTGACCGCCATGACGGCTCCGAGCACCATGGTCGCGATGGCGACCGCGCCCAGAATCGGCCGCCAGTCCGCGCTGAGCCCGGGCACCGCGACATACAGCACCCGCAGCAGTGCTCCCACCGCGGCGATCTTGGTGGCCGCCGCCATGAACGCGGTGACCGCGGTGGGCGCGCCCTGATACACGTCGGGTACCCAGGACTGGAAGGGCACCGCGCCGATCTTGAACAGCAATCCGACCACGAGCATCGCCACGCCCAGCACCGCAAGGGTTTTCGAGCCGGAATCCCGGGCCACCGCCGCGGCGATCCCGGACAGGCGCACCGTCCCGGCGTAGCCGTACAGCAGGGCCATGCCGTAGAGGAAGAAGGCCGAGGCGAAGGCACCCAGCAGGAAGTACTTCAGTGCCGCCTCCTGGGAGAGCAACCGGCGCCGCCGCGCCAGACCGCACAGCAGATACAGCGGCAGCGACAGCACCTCGAGCGCCACGAACATCGACAGCAGATCGTTGGCGGCGGGGAACAGCAGCATGCCACCGACCGCGAACAACGTCAGCGGGAACACCTCGGTGGTGGTGAAACCCGCACGCGCCGCGGCGATCTCGTCGGAGCTGCCCGGAACCGCGGCGGCCTGCGGCGTGAACCCGTCGATCACGACGGCGCCGGACGACAGGGCCGCGGCCCGGCTCCAGGTACCCGGCCCTTCCCGGCTCGCCCGGGCGAGCCGTGGTTCGACACCGCGTTCGGCCATCAGCGCGACCGCGAGGAGGGCCACCACGAGGATGGTGCCCTGCAGCATCAGTGTCACATTGTCGATCGCCACCGCCCCGACCGCGACGGTGGCATGGGTACCCCGCAGCGCGATCACCGCGACCAGGGCCGCCACCAGCCCGCCGAAGGCGAGGACCAGGTGCACCGGATAGCGCCACGAACGCGGCAGGAACGCCTCGGCGATGACACCGGCCACGGCCACACCGAACACGACCAGCATCGGTGACAGGGCGTGGTATTCGATCGAGGGCGCCGGAACCGTCGCCGCCAGAATCTGATTCACCGCTGGTTACCTCCGCTCGGGGTGGTGGCGGCCGGTCCGGTCGCCGCCTCCGGGGTGACGGTGGGCGCCGGATCGTGTTTGCCGATCGTGGTCAGGGTGCCGGCCACCGCGGGATTGATGCGATCGAGCACCGGCTTCGGATAGGCGCCCAGCAGCAGCAGCGCCAGGATCAACGGCACCACGACGACCAGTTCGCGGGGCAACAGATCCGGTAGCCGCTCCATGCCCTTGCGCACCGGCCCGGTCATCATGCGCTGGTAGAGCCACAGCACATACAAGGCCGCCAATACCAGTGCGCCCGTGGCGAAGACGGCCGCGACCGGATATCGGGTGAAGGTTCCGGCCAGGACCAGGAATTCGCTGACGAAAGGCGCGAGACCCGGCAGCGACAAGGTGGCCAGACCCGCGATCAGGAAGGTACCGGCCAGCACGGGAGCGACCTTCTGCACACCGCCGAACTCCGCGATGACCCGGGTGCCGCGGCGCGAGACCAGGAAACCGGCGATCAGGAACAGCGCGGCGGTGGAGATGCCGTGATTGACCATGTACAGCGTCGCACCCGAGCCACCCTGGTTGGTCATCGCGAAGATGCCCAGGATGATGAATCCGAAATGCGAGATCGAGGTGTAGGCGATCAACCGCATCACATCGGTCTGCCCGATCGCCAGCAACGCTCCGTACAGGATCCCGATCACCGCCAGCGCACTGATCAGCGGTGCGTAGGTGCTCGAGGCGGACGGGAACAACAGCAGGCAGTAGCGCAGCATGCCGAAGGTGCCCACCTTGTCCACCACCGCCATCATCAGTACCGCGCTGGCCGGGGTGGCCGATACCGCCGCCCCCGGTAGCCAGGTGTGCAGCGGCCACAGCGGCGCCTTGACCGCGAAGGCGAACATGAATCCGAGGAACAGCGCGTTGAGCACCGCGGGCGCCGCGCCGAGCTGGCCGGAGTTCGCGGCGGCACTGACCGCGCGGAAATCGAAGGTCCCGTTGTCACCGCCGAGATGTGCGCGCGCCGTGAGGACATACAGTCCGATCACCGCGGCCAGCATGATCAATCCGCCGAACAGGTTGTACAGCAGGAACTTCACCGCCGCGCGCGAACGCTGCTGGCGCTGGGCCAGTTCCGCGGCCGCCGATCCGTCACCGGCGGCGCGGGGGCCGAATCCGCCGATGAGGAAGTACATCGGGATCAGCATGACCTCGAAGAACACGTAGAACAGCAGAATGTCGAGCGAGACGAACGAGATCAGGACCATGGACTCGACGACGAGCGTCAGTGCCACATAGATGTGGGCGACCCGCCGCCCGGTTCCCGCGGCCCGGTCGTCCTTCCAGCCCGCCACGATGAGCAGCGGGACCAGCGCTGCGGTCAGCAGCAGCAACACCAGTGCGATGCCGTCCACACCGAGGGTGTAGCCGGCGCCGAAAGCCGGTATCCAGCGGTGGGATTCGACGAGTTGATACTGCGGCCCGCCGGGATCGAATCGCACCGCCACCACGATCGCGACCGCCAGTGTCGCGAGCGCGATCACCACACCGGTGGCACGGGCCAGGGTGCGGCGTGCGGCCGGAACCACCAGCACGACAGCGGCACCGGCCAGGGGCAGCAGCCACAGTGTGGTCAGCCAGGGATACTCCGTCACAGCAACCTCACCGCCAGCAGGGCCGCGACCACCAGGGCCGCGCCGGTGAACATGGACAGGGCGTAGGACCGCACGAATCCGGTCTGTACGCGCCGGATTCGAGCCGACAGCCCCCCGATCACCGCGGCGACGGAATTGACGACGCCGTCGATACCGCGATTGTCGAGGAAGACCAGCGAACGGGTCAGATGGGTGCCGGGGCGCATGAACGCCGCCTCGTTGAACGCGTCACCGTAGAGATCGCGGCGCGCGGCCACCGTCAACGGCGTCACCCGCTCGGGTGCGGTGCGCGGCACCGGCGCCGTCGCGTAGGAACGGTAGGCGATGCCCACCCCGATCGCGACGACCACCAGCGCGGCGACGGTGACAACCCACGCCGGGACGGCACTCTCGTGATGTTCGGTGCCGACGACCGGGGCCAGCCAGTCCTGCAGCGAGGAACCGAAGACGAAGATGCCACCGGAGAACACCGATCCGAGTGCGAGCACGATCATCGGCCCGGTCATCGAGGCCGGTGCTTCGTGTGGATTCGGCTCCGCGCCGGTATCGGTTGGCGCCCAGCGCTTTTCGCCGAAGAACGTCAGCAGCACCACCCGGGTCATGTAGAACGCGGTGATCCCGGCGCCCAGCAGGGCCGCCGCGCCCAGAGTGATGCCCGCGGCGCCGCCGTATCCGAACGCCGCCTCGATGATGCGGTCCTTGGAGAAGAACCCCGCGAACGGCGGAACGCCGATGATCGCCAGATATCCCAGACCGAACGTGACGAAGGTGATCGGCAGATAGGTGCGCAATCCGCCGTAGCGCCGCATATCGGTCTCGTCGTTCATGGCGTGCATGACCGAGCCCGCGCCGAGGAACAACCCGGCCTTGAAGAAGCCGTGGGTGAGCAGATGCATGATCGCCACCGCGTATCCGGCCGGGCCCAGTCCCGCGGCCAGCACCATGTAACCGATCTGGCTCATGGTGGAGGCGGCCAGCGCCTTCTTGATGTCGTCCTTCGCACAACCGATCACGGCGCCGAAGAGCAGGGTCACCGCGCCGACGACGAGGACCGCGGCGCGCGCGGCGGGCGCGGCATCGAAGAGGGGATTGGACCGCGCGATCAGGTACACGCCCGCGGTCACCATGGTCGCCGCGTGGATCAGCGCCGACACCGGGGTCGGACCCTCCATCGCATCCCCGAGCCACGACTGCAGCGGTACCTGCGCCGATTTACCGCAGGCGCCGAGCAGCAGCAACAGTCCCAGTGCGGTGAGGGTGCCCTGGCTCGCCTGGCCGACGCCCGCGAACACCTGCCCGAAGTCCACCGAGCCGAAGGTCGCGAACATGAGGAACAGCGCGATCGCCAGCCCCATGTCACCGACCCGGTTGACGATGAACGCCTTCTTCGCCGCCGCTGCGGCACTGGGCTTCTCGTGCCAGAACCCGATCAGCAGGTAGGACGCGAGGCCGACGCCCTCCCAGCCGAGATAGAGCACCAGATAGTTGTCGGCCATGACCAGGACGAGCATCGCGGCGAGGAACAGGTTGAGGTAGGCGAAGAATCGCCGCCGCGCCGGATCGTGGGCCATGTAGCCGACCGAGTAGATGTGGATGAGCGAGCCGACGCCGGTGATCAGCAGGACGAAGCACATCGTCAGCTGATCGAGCTGCAGGGCGAACTGGGCCTGCAGTCCCGCCACCGGCACCCAGTCGAAGAAGTTGTGCGCGATGGGGCGGGCCGTGTCCGCGCGCCCGAGCATCGCCACGAACGCCCACACCGCGACACCGAACGCGCCCAGGGCGGTGCCACATCCGAGCCAGTGTCCCCAGCGGTCGCTGATCCGTCCCGTGAGCAGCAGGACGAGGGCGCCGGCGGCGGGGAGGGCCGGCAGCAGCCACAGCAGATTCCCGGTATCCACGTCAGTACTTCAACAGGTTGGCGTCGTCGACCGAGGTCGAGCGGCGGGTACGGAAGATGGTCATGATGATCGCGAGCCCCACCACCACTTCGGCGGCGGCCACCACCATGGTGAAGAAGGCGAACACCTGGCCGTCGAGGTTGTGATGCTGGCGAGCGAAGGTGACGAAGGCCAGATTCACCGCGTTGAGCATGAGCTCGATGCACATGAACACCACGATCGCGTTGCGCCGCACCAGTACCCCGGCCGCGCCGATGGTGAACAACAGTGCGGACAGATACAGGTAGTTGTCCGGATTCACCGCGGAGCCTCTCTCTCAGCCGTGTGTGGAGGGGGAATCGTCGTCGGCCCCGGCCCCGGTCCCGGGAGCGTTCCCGGAATCGTTGTCGCCGTTGCCGGTTCGCATACCGATGAGGGCGGATTCGGTGTGCGCCCGGCGGAGTCGATGACGCAGGATGGTGCTCACCGACTCCTCGGCGAAGGAACCGTCGGGCAGCCGGGCCGGTACGTCGACCGCGTTGTGCCGGGCATACACGCCGGGGGTCGGCAGCGGCGTGATTCGCCGGCCCTCACGCAGCCGGCGCTCGGATTGCTCGCGCTGACCGGTCCGCGGGCCGAACCGTTCCCGGTGGGCCAGCACCATCGCGCCGATGGTCGCCGTGATCAGCAGTGCGCCGGTGAGCTCGAAGGCCCATACGTAGCGGATGAACAGCAGATCGGCGAGCGCGGAGATGGGATCGGTGCCGAAGCCGGGCCCGGTGACGGCGACCGAATCGTCACGTACGCCGCGCGCGATGGCCGCGATCAGCAGCAGTCCGAAGCCGATGCCGACCACGATCACCGCCAGGCGATGCCCACGCAGGGTCTCCCGCAGCGACTCGGCCGAATCCACGCCGACGAGCATCAGTACGAACAGGAACAGCATCATGACCGCGCCGGTGTACACCACGATCTGCACCACGCCCAGGAACAACGCGTCCTGCGCGATGTAGAACACCGACAGCGTGATCATGGTGGCCGCCAGGCACAGTGCCGAATGCACGGCCTTGCGCGCGCACACCATGCCCAGGGCACCGGCCACCGCGATCACCGCGAGCACCCAGAACAGCACGGCCTCACCGGTTCCGGTGCGGGCGACCGCCTCGGCGGCGAGGATGTCGGCGGGATTCATCGCGCACCTCCCTGCGCCGCGACGGCCGCGCTCGCCGTGCCGGGGTTTGCGGGCGCCGGTGCGGCGGTGCGGAGTCCGGTGTCGAGGTCGGTGCCGGGTGCGGCGGGAACCGCACCGAGGTAGTAGTCGGCCTCGGTGGCACCGGGATAGGCCGCGTGCGGGGGCGCGATCATGCCCTCGGCCAGCGGGGCCAGCAGCCGGTCCTTCTCATAGATCAGATCGGCGCGATTGTCATCGGCCAGTTCGTATTCGTTGGTCATCGTCAGCGCCCGGGTCGGGCACGCCTCGATACACAGTCCGCAGCCGATGCAGCGCAGATAGTTGATCTGGTACACGCTGCCGTAGCGTTCGCCGGGGGAGTACCGCTGCTCGTCGGTGTTGTCGGCGCCCTCGACGTAGATCGCGTCGGCGGGGCACGACCACGCGCACAGTTCGCAGCCGATGCATTTCTCCAGTCCGTCCGGATGCCGGTTGAGCTGGTGGCGGCCGTGATAGCGGGCGGCGGTGGGTACCTTCTGTTCGGGATAGAACTCGGTGTTCTTCTTCTTGAACATCGTGGCGAAGGTGACCCAGAATCCCGCCAGCGGTGCCAGCAGACCGGCTTTCGACCCGGACGGCGCCGCGTCCGCGGGCATCGGCGGCACCGGGAAATCCGCGAACTGCTGCGATGTGGAGGATTCCGGGAGCGGCGGATTGTCACCGGCGTGACCGGCACGCAGCATGATGGCCAGCAGGCCGATCGAGATGATCACCCCGGCGACGACCAGACCCGTGGTCTGCACATCGTGGCCCTCGTTCTGGATCACCTTCAGCGTCGCCACGATCATCACCCACAGCAGCGACACCGGAATGAGCAGCTTCCAGCCGAGATTCATGAACTGGTCGTAGCGCAGCCGTGGCAGTGTGCCGCGCAGCCAGATGAAGACGAACAGGAACGTCCACACCTTGAGGGTGAACCACAGCAGCGGCCACCAGCCCGCATTCGCCCCGTCCCACAGATTGACCGGGAACGGTGCATGCCAGCCGCCGAAGAACAGCGTGGTCGCCAGCGCCGAGACGGTGCCCATGTTGATGTACTCGGCCATCATGAACATGGCGAACTTCAGCGAGGAGTACTCGGTGTGGAAGCCGCCGACCAGCTCACCCTCGGCCTCGGGCAGATCGAACGGGGCACGGTTGGTCTCGCCGACCATCGATACCGCGTAGACGAGGAACGACGGCAGCAACAGCCACACGTTCCAGGTGCCCCACTGGCGTTCGACGATGCCGGAGGTCGACATCGTCCCCGCCAGCAGGAACACCGCCGCGAAACAGGCCGCCATCGCGATCTCGTAGGAGATCACCTGGGCGGTGGAACGCAGCCCGCCCAGCAGCGGATAGGTCGATCCGGACGACCACCCGGCCAGCACGATCCCGTACACGCCGATGGAGGCCATGGCCAGGATGTAGAGCACGCCGACGGGCATGTCGGTGAGCTGCAGGGGAGTGCGGGTGCCGAAGATCGACACCTCCGGGCCGAGCGGGATCACCGCGAAGGCCATCACGGCCGGAATGAGTGCGACGATCGGCGCCAGAATGTAGATCGGCTTGTCGACCATCGCGGGGATGATGTCCTCCTTGAGGAGCATCTTCACACCGTCGGCGATCGATTGCAGTGACCCGCGCGGCCCGACCCGGTTGGGGCCGACCCGCATCTGCATCCACGCCACGACCTTGCGTTCGATGACGACGCCGAGCAGCGGGATCAGCAGCAGGAAGACGAAGATCCCGATGGATTTGACCACGACCAGCCACCATGGATCGTGGCCGAAGGCCGTCAGATCGGCGGGCGCCGCGAGCAGCCCCGCCGGCGACATCTCACTCATGGTGATCCTCCCGTTGGATGCGCACCCGGTGCCCGAGCGCGGCCGTGAGGCGGTCGTTGACCTGCGAGTCGCCCGAATTCCACGGCAACCACACGACGCGATCGGGCATGTCGGCGATTTCGAGTGGCGCCACGATGCGGCCGTGCCCGGTGCTCACCCGCACCGAATCGCCGGTGGTGACACCGATTTCGGCGGCGGTGGCGGCGGAGAGTCGCACCACCGCCGGCCGCGCGGTGCCGGCGAGATTCGGTTCGCCGTCCTGCATGCGGCCGTTGTCGAGCAGCATGCGCCAGCCTCCGAGAATCGCGGTGCCGGTCTCGGTGGTGGGCACCCGCACCGGCGGGTAGGACGGCAGCTGCGGGCGGGGCCCGTTCCAGCTGCCCAGCGCATCGAGTTCGGCGCGGACGGATTCGACGGTGGGCAGGGCCAGCCGCACGCCCATCTCGTCGGCCAGTGAATGCAGGACCCGATGGTCGGCCAGTGGTGCCGCTTGCCGCCGGACCGTCGCATCGGCGAGGGCGGCGCCGAATGGGCGCGGCCGGCCCTCCCAGGTGAGGAAGGTGCCCGCTTTCTCCATCGCGGACGCGACCGGGAACACCACGTCGGCCAGCTCGGTGACCGCGCTGCGGCGCAGTTCGAGACTGACCACGAACCGCGCGGCCGTCACGGCGGCGAGTGCGGCGCCCGGATCGGGCAGGTCGCCGAGTTCGACACCGCCGATCAGCAGGGCGCCCGGCTGCCGGGCGGGGGAGAGCATCGAGCGGGTGTCACGGCCCGGCGCCGACGGCAGCTCGTCGACCTGCCAGACACGTTGAACCTGCTGTCGTGCAAGCGCATTCGCGATCGGGCGGCCACCGGGTAGCAGTTGCGGCAGCGCGCCGGCCTCCAGTGCGCCGCGTTCGCCCGCGCGCCGGGGCACCCACGCGATCGTGGCCTCGGTGGTCTCGGCGAGCGCCGCCACCGCCGACAACGCACCAGGTATCGCCGCGAGGCGCTCTCCGGCCAGGATCACCACGCCGGGGGTGCGCAGGGCGCGCGCGAGTTCGTCCAGTCCGGGTGGATCGGGCGGACATTCGTATCCGGCGCCGGATACCGCGAGAGCCTGCAACAGCCGGCCCTCGTCACCGGGAACCGTCGGGATCAGCCGGCCCGAGAGCCGCCGGAGTCCGCGGGTGGTGCAGGCGGCCAGCGAGTAGATCGTGGTGGCGGATCTGCGGACGGCCTTGCGCAGGCGCAGATGCAGGATCGGGCATTCGTCCTCGGGCTCGAGCCCCACGAGCACCACGACCGGCGCCGTTTCGAGTGCGGTGTAGTCCACGGACACACCGCGCCCGGCGACCGATGCCGCCAGGAAGTCCGATTCCTCGGCCGAGCAGGCCCGCGCCCGGAAGTCGATATCGTTGGTGCCCAGTGCGATTCGGGCGAATTTCGCATACGCGTAGGCATCTTCGACGGTGACCCGGCCACCGACCAGGACACCGGCGTCACCGTGCGCGGCGGCCAGTCCGGCGCCGGCCCGGGCGAGTGCCTCCGACCAGGACGCCGCGACGAGCTGACCGTTCTCGTCGCGGACCAGCGGGGTGGTGAGGCGATCCGGTTCGGTGGCGTAGGCGAAGGCCCAGCGGCCCTTGTCGCAGTTCCACTCCTCGTTGACCTCCGGATCGTCACCGGCCAAGCGCCGCAGCACCTTTCCACGCCGATGATCGGTGCGCTGCGCGCAACCGGCGGCACAGTGCTCACACACCGCGGGACTCGATACCAGGTCGAAGGGCCGCGCCCGGAAACGGTAGGTCGTGCCGGTCAGCGCGCCGACCGGGCAGATCTGCACCGTGTTCCCGGAGAAGTACGAGTCCATCGGCTCGCCCTCGGCGATCCCCACCTGCTGCAGTGCGCCCCGGTCGAGGAGTTCGATGAACGGGTCACCCGCGATCTGCTGCGAGAATCGGGTGCACCGGGCGCACAGCACACACCGCTCCCGATCCAGCAGGACCGCCGGTGACAGCGGAATCGGCTTGGGGTAGGTGCGTTTGACGCCCTCGAATCGCGATTCCGGCCGGCCGCTGGACATCGCCTGGTTCTGCAGCGGGCATTCGCCGCCCTTGTCACACACCGGGCAGTCCAGCGGATGATTGATCAGCAGCAGCTCCATCACCCCGGCCTGCGCCCGCTGCGCCGCCGGTGAACCGAGCTGGGTGTGCGCGACCATTCCCTCCGCGACGCCCATGGTGCAGGAGGCGACGGGTTTGCGCTGCCCATCGACCTCGACGAGGCATTGGCGGCACGCCCCGACCGGTTCGAGCAGGGGATGGTCGCAGAAGCGGGGGATCTGGATCCCGGCGAGTTCCGCGGCGCGGATCAGCAGGGTTCCGGCGGGGACCGACACCGTCGAGTCGTCGATGGTGACGGTGACCAGATCCTGGGGTATGACGCCACTGCTGTCGTGGCTGACGGTCGCGGTCATCGCACTCCTCGGTCGGGCGTGGCATCGGCCGTATCGGAGGAGGCGGCCCATGCGGTCGAGCGGGCGGGATCGAATGGGCACCGGCCCAGCCGGATGTGGTCGTCGAATTCGTCGCGGAAGTATCGGAGCGAGGAGATGATCGGGCTGGCCGCACCGTCACCGAGCGCGCAGAAGGATTTGCCGTTGATGTTGTCGGCGATATCGAGCAGCGTCGCGATATCGGTGTCGGTTCCGGCGCCGGACTCGAGGCGCTGCAGCAACTGGACGAGCCAGTAGGTGCCCTCGCGGCAGGGGGTGCATTTACCGCAGGACTCGTGTGCGTAGAACTCGGTCCAGCGCAGCACCGCGCGTACCACGCAGGTGGTGTCGTCGAAGATCTGCAGCGCCTTGGTGCCCAGCATCGACCCGGCCGCGCCCACGCCCTCGTAGTCGAGTGCGACATCGAGGTGCTCGTCGGTGAACAGGGGCGTCGAGGATCCGCCGGGCGTCCAGAACTTGAGCGTGTGCCCGGCCCGCAATCCGCCGGCGTGTTCGAGCAGTTCGCGCAGGGTCACCCCGAGGGGGGCCTCGTACTGTCCGGGCCGGGTGACGTGCCCCGACAGCGAATACAAGGTGAAGCCGGGCGATTTCTCCGATCCCATCGACCGGAACCACTCGATGCCGTTGGTGAGGATCGCGGGCACGCTGGCGATCGATTCCACATTGTTGACCACTGTCGGGCAGGCGTACAGGCCCGCGACCGCCGGGAACGGCGGACGCAGCCGGGGCTGGCCGCGGCGGCCCTCGAGCGAGTCGAGCAGCGCGGTCTCCTCACCGCAGATGTAGGCTCCGGCGCCGGCGTGCACGATCAGCTCGAGATCGAATCCGGAGCCGAGGATGTCACGGCCGAGATAGCCTGCCGCATAAGCCTCTTCGACCGCCGCCTGCAACCGGCGCAGGACCGGTAGCACCTCACCGCGGACATAGATGAACGCATGCGATGCGCGAATGGCGTAGGCGGCGATGATCGCGCCCTCGATGAGTACGTGCGGTGTCGCCATCATCAGCGGCATGTCCTTGCACGTTCCGGGCTCGGACTCGTCGGCATTGACGACCAGATAATGCGGCTTGCCCGCGGCAGGGGAGCCCTCGCGGTCCTGCGGGATGAAACCCCACTTCATCCCGGTCGGGAATCCGGCACCGCCGCGACCGCGCAGACCGGCGTCCTTCACCATGGCGATGACCTCGTCGGGAGCCATGCCCAGCGCCCGCGACAGCGCGCGGTAGCCGTCGTACCGGCGGTAGGTGTCCAGTGTCCAGGAGCGGGGTTCGTCCCAGTAGCGGGTGAGTACGGGCGCCAGTGTCATCGCTGTTCCCCCGCATCGGACCGGGGAGCATCCGCGTCCGGCATCGGTTCGCCCCGCGCGACACGCAGCCCGGCCAGGGTGGCCGGGCCGGGCTCGCCGTCGTTGGCACCCGCGCGCCGATCGGGAAATCCGGCGAGAATCCGGGCGGTCTCGCGGAAGGTGCACACCGGAGCGCCGCTGCGGGATCCGGTGACCTGCTCACCCGCGCGCAACGAGTCCACCAGAGCCCGTGCCGATTCGGGTGTCTGATTGTCGAAGAACTCCCAGTCGACCATCACCACCGGGGCGTAGTCACAGGCGGCGTTGCACTCGACATGGTCGAGGGTGACGGTGCCGTCGGCGGTCGTCTCGCCCGCGGCCGTGCCGAGATGTGCTGCGAGAGTTGCCAATATCTCGTCGCCACCCATGACGGCGCACAGCGTGTTCGTGCAGACGCCGACGTGATGCTCACCGGTCGGGGTGCGGCGGTACATGGTGTAGAAGGTCGCCACGGCGGTGACCTCGGCATCGGTCAGGCCGAGTTGTTCTGCGCAGAAGGCGATTCCGGTACTCGACACGAATCCTTCGACGCTCTGCACCAGATGCAGCAACGGGAGCAGGGCCGATCGGGATTGCGGATAGCGGTCGATGATGACGCGGGCCTCTTCGCGCAGACGCCGCTCGACCTGGGGCGGGAACGGCACCGGGCGGCGGGACAACTCCAGCGCCACGATGTTCGGCCGGGCGGAGGTGGCCGGGATCGGTTCGGCGGTCATCGGTCCACACCACCCATCACCGGATCGATACTGGCGACCGAGGCGATCACGTCGGCGACCATGCCGCCCTCGCACATCGCCGCCACCGCCTGCAGATTGGTGAACGACGGATCGCGGAAGTGCACGCGATAGGGCCGCGTGCCGCCGTCGGAGACCATATGCACTCCCAATTCCCCACGCGGTGATTCGACCGCCGTGTAGACCTGGCCCGGCGGGACTCGCATCCCCTCGGTGACCAGCTTGAAGTGGTGGATGAGCCCTTCCATCGACGTGCCCATGATGGTGCCGATGTGCTCGGGCGAATTCCCGAGCCCGTCGGGTCCGAGCTTCAGATCGGCGGGCCACGCGATCTTCTTGTCGCTCACCATCACCGGACCGGGGCGCAGGCGGTCCAGGCACTGCTCGGCGATCTTCAGCGACTCCTTCATCTCCTTGATCCGGATCAGATAGCGGCCGTAGCAGTCGCAGCCGGCATCGGTCACGACATCGAATTCGTAGCTCTCGTAACCGCAGTAGGGCTGGGACCTGCGCAGGTCGTGCGGCAGGCCGGTGGATCGCAGCACCGGCCCGGTGACACCGAGCGCCATGCACGCGGGCAGATCGAGATATCCGATGCCGCGGGTGCGGGCCTTGAAGATCGGATTCTCGTTGAGCAGCAACTCCATGTCGCGCAGCCGTTTCGGCATGAGCGCCAGCAGATCCCGGATCTTGCCGACCGCGTCGTAGGGCAGGTCCTGTGCCAGTCCGCCCGGCCGGATGTAGGCATGGTTCATACGCAGGCCGGTCACGTTTTCGAAGATGTCGAGAATCAGCTCGCGCTCGCGGAATCCGAACAGCATCGGAGTCAGCGCACCGAGTTCCATACCGCCGGTGGCCAGCGCCACCAGATGCGAGGAGATGCGATTGAGCTCCATCAGCATGACCCGGATGATGCTCACCCGATCGGGAATGTCGTCGGTGATGCCGAGCAGCCGTTCCACCGCCAGGCAGTACGCGGTCTCGTTGAACAGGGGGGACAGATAGTCCATGCGGGTCACGAAGGTGACACCCTGCACCCAGTTGCGGAATTCGAGGTTCTTCTCGATTCCGGTGTGCAGGTAGCCGATTCCGCACCGGGCCTCGGTCACCGTCTCGCCCTCGATCTCGAGGATGAGGCGCAGCACGCCGTGGGTGGACGGGTGCTGCGGGCCCATGTTGACCACGATGCGTTCTTCGGCGGCGCCGTCGAGGGCCTCGCGCACATCGTCCCAATCCTGGCCCACCACCGTGACCATCGACGAGCGTGCGGGCGATTCGGTATCGGAATTTGTTGTGGCAGAGGTTGTTTCGGTGTCCTTCATCAGCTGTATGTCCTCCGCTGGTCCGGCGGCGGTATCCGCGCGCCCTTGTACTCGACCGGGATCCCGCCGAGCGGGTAGTCCTTGCGCTGCGGATGTCCACGCCAGTCGTCGGGCATCATGATCCGGGTCAGCGACGGATGCCCGTCGAAGACGATGCCGAAGAAGTCGTAGGTTTCGCGCTCGTGCCAGTCGGTGGTCGGGTACACCGCGAACAGCGACGGCAGATGGGGATCGTCGTCGGGAACCGACACCTCGATCCGCACCCGGCGGTTGTGGGTGATCGACTGCAAGTGGTACGCCGCGTGCAGTTCACGCCCGGTGTCGTCGGGGTAGTGCACGCCGTCCACTCCGAGACACAGCTCGAACCGCAGCGCGGGATCATCGCGCAGGGCTCGTGCCAGGGCGAGCACATGCTCGCGCCGCACATGCAGTGTCAGTTCCGCCGCGAAGACGACGATCTTCTCCACCGCTGCCCGGAAATCCTGTTCGCCCAGCGCGGTGCGCAGCGCGTCGACCACCTCGTCGAACGGTGATCCGTACGGCGGCGGGGTGCCACCGGGAATGCCCACCGTGCGCACGAGCCGGCCGTATCCGGAGGTGTCACCGGTGCCCCGGATGCCGAACATTCCGTGACGCACGCCGATGATCTCGTCGTCGGGGGCGCCGGTGGTGGGCGGCGCCGGATCCGGCGAGGCGCCGGATCCGGTTGCCGCGGTGTCGTTTCCGGATGTGTCGCTGTCGGGAGGATCCCCGGCGTTCCTGGGTGTGTCCACGGTCATCGCAGCAGCCCCTTCATCTGGATCGTCGGGGTGGAGGCGAGGGCGGCGGCCTCGGCGGCACGCACCGCCTCGGCGCGATCGACGCCGAGCGGCATCTGCTGAATCTTGTCGTGCAGCGTCAGGATCGCGTGCAGCAGCATCTCGGGCCGGGGCGGGCAGCCGGGCAGGTAGATGTCCACCGGCACCACATGATCCACCCCCTGGACGATCGCGTAGTTGTTGAACATGCCACCGGAGGAGGCGCAAACCCCCATGGCCAGAACCCATTTCGGCTCGGTCATCTGGTCGTAGACCTGCCGCAGCACCGGAGCCATCTTCTGGCTGACCCGCCCGGCGACGATCATCAGATCGGCCTGTCTGGGCGAGGCGCGGAACACCTCCATACCGAACCGCGCGCTGTCGAAACGGCCCGCGCCGGTGGCCATCATCTCGATCGCGCAGCAGGCCAGCCCGAACGTGGCGGGCCACAACGACCCCTTACGCAGATAGCCGGCGAACTGTTCGACCGTGCTCAGCAGGAAACCGCTGGGCAATTTTTCCTCGAGCCCCATCTCGGATCTACTCTCACTTCCGTGTGCGAATCCTCGGTCCCGGCTGTTGCCGGGACGACGGGTTGGGTGTGTGGTGCCGGGCCGCTGTGCCCGGTCGCGTTCAGTCCCAGCTCAGGCCGCCGCGCCTCCACTCGTAGGCATAGGCCACCGAGACGTTGAAGATGAACAGCGCCATGGCAGCCAACCCGAAGACGCCGAGGGCATCGAAGTGCACCGCCCACGGATACAGGAACACGATCTCGATGTCGAAGATGATGAACAGCATCGCGGTGAGGTAGTACTTCACCGGAAAGCGTTGTCCAGCAGTGTTTCCGGGCCCGCCGCCGATGGCGTGCGGAGTGGGCTCGATACCACACTCGTAGGCCTCGAGTTTGGCGCGGTTGTAGCGCTTGGGGCCGACCACGGCCGCCAGCAACACCGAACCCAGCGCGAACGCGGCAGCGATCGCGCCGAGCACAAGAGTCGGCACCTGGGTATTCACAACGGCACAACCCCTCTCCCTCGCCGGCAATTGCCGAGGCGGGGCTGACATCGTCGTCTGCCGGGCCAGTCTCACCCCGGGGCGCAGCTCGCCAGGAGCGCGGGCGACAGGCGGATGGCAGGGCGGCCACTCATATCCAGACCCGCGATCATGTGAGCTACAGCACAGCCTACAACCGCTCTTTATTAATGCTCCCGGTTCCGCCCCGGTGTTTGATCGAATTCGCAACTACCACTTATGACAGAAACGACGTAATGGGCGCCCCGCGTCCGGGCGCGGCGCGGCGAAGCCGACGGGGGTTCGCACATGCCGCGACGGCCGGCCGACAGAGGTCGACCGGCCAGGGGAAATTCGAGGTCAGGCGGCGGGACGCGGGGCCAGGGCGGCGGTGACGGCCGCGGTGAGTTCGAAGGGGTCCAGTGGGTGGGCGACAGCGGCCTCCGCGCGGGACCAGGCGGCCAGCCAGACATCATCGGCACGTCCGGTCAGCACGACGATCGGCGGGCAGTCGGTGATTTCGTCCTTGAGCTGTTTGGCCAGGCCCAACCCACCGGTCGGCGCCGCTTCGCCGTCGAGGATGGCCAGGTCCACGCCGCCGGTGTCGAGTTGCTCGATCACCACCGGCGCCGTCGCGGTCTGCTGATAGTCGAACCGTGGCAGATCGGGATGCGGGTTTTTACCCAGCGCCGAGATGACCTGATCACGAGTGTCGGCATCGCTGCTGTACACGAGCACCCGCAGCGCCGCGGGACGGTTCACATCGGACATGAAGGGATGTTACGTCGGCGAATGCCGCCCTGGTGGCAGCTCGGGCGGCACCGGTCCACGCGCCGGGCGTGGCGCGGTCGCGGGGACTTCATCGCACGGTTGACCATCCCGGACGGAATCTTTGCTGGTCAATGGCGCGCAAACGCGAGATCCTGGTAGTCGGCGGTAGTCCTGGGGTGGGCGGTCGCCGGGCAGGGCGAAACAACGACAGGCACAGGGCGGTGCACAATGCGAATTTCGGAGGTTCTACGCAACAAGGGTGGCGAGGTGGTCACGATCGAACCGACCGCGACCGTGGCGCGGCTGCTGGCGGTGCTCGCCGGGCACAATGTCGGCGCGGTGGTGGTGCGCGGTGCCGGCGGAACGCTGGACGGGATCGTCTCGGAGCGCGATGTGGTCAGATGTCTGCATCGAAAGGGTGCTCCGTTGCTCGATCGGCCGGTCTCGGAGATCATGACAGCCATCGTGCACACCTGCTCACCGCAGGATCGGGTGGAGAGTCTGCGGGCGACGATGACCGAGCACCGGATCCGCCATCTGCCGGTGATGGAGCGAGGCCGGATGGTCGGCATCGTCAGCATCGGTGACGTGGTCAAGAGCGCGATCTCGGAATTGCAGGACGAGCGTCGACACCTCGAACAGTACTTGCGCGGCTGACCCGGTGCGGGGTCGTCGGCTCCGAATCAGGTCGGAATCAGGCCAGACCCCACGCCTGCAACAGGTAGGTGACGTTGGCGGCGAGCGAGGTCACGGTATTGGCCAGATTGAGCACGGCGGAACCGGCGTCGAGGATCGGCACGGGGAGAACTCCATTTCTCTTGGAACCAAGTGCTGCCCAACGGTAGGGCCGGAGCGCGTGGGCGGCAATGTGGGCATTGCGGCTGCCCGGATGCCGGACGGTCCGTTCGTGGGTTCCTGATGGATTGGGGCCGTGAAGCTTTCGCCTGTCCTCCGGTACCGGCTCGGCCGGGTGGCCGATGGTGCGGGTGTGGCAATTCACAGTGGGAATCAGAGGTGTTCCCCGTCGCTCGAACCCGTTCTCGCCGCGTTGCCGGGGACGCCTTCTCGCACGGCGACCGGAAATTCATCGGTTCGTGACCACGAAAGCTGTTGTACCGAACGAGTTTCCGAGGCAGAATTCAGGGCTGGCGGTTCGTTCGGAACCACGAGGTCGCTGGTGCCGGCATCGGTGTATCGGGTGGGATTCGAGGCGTGCGCAGTCCCTCGGAGCCCACCGCCCGGCTTGTGCGCTGTGGAGGTGTTCCGAACGGCCGCCGACCAACCAACGGGGCCGTGCCGACATCGGTCGTACCGAAATGCGCTGGGGCGCAACGATATCGGTACGACCAGCGGGCCGGAACGGATTCCGGCCCGCTCATCGCGTCGGGAGGATCCCCTTCCCTACTTGCCGGCGGCGCGAGCCAGGTGTTCGGGGTATCGGGCCCCGACGAAGGCCGCCGCCGGCGCCGCGGCGTCGATACGGGCCAGATCCGCCGCGCTGAGCTCGATGTCGACGGCCGCGACATTCTGCTCCAGGTAGGTGCGGCGCTTGGTCCCCGGAATGGGCACCACGTCCTCGCCGCGGGCCTGCACCCAGGCCAGCGCGAGCTGACCTGCGGTCAGACCCTTCTCCTCGGCCATCGCGCGCAGTTCGGCGACGACGGCGAGGTTGCGGTCGATGTTCTCGTCGGCGAAGCGGGGGAGTCCGCGGCGCATGTCGTCGGCGGGCAGATCGGCGGTGGAGGTGATCGCGCCGGTGAGGAACCCGCGGCCCAGTGGCGAGAACGGCACGATACCGATGCCGAGTTCGCGGCAGGCGGGGGCGACCTCGGCCTCGATGCCGCGGGTCCACAGCGACCATTCGCTCTGCAGCGCGGTCACCGGATGTACCGCGTGCGCGCGGCGGATGGTGTCGGCGGCGGCCTCGGAGATGCCGAGATGACGCACCTTGCCGGCGGTGACCAGGTCGGCGAGTGCGCCCCAGGTCTCCTCGATCGGCACGTTCGGGTCGACCCGGTGCTGGTAGTAGAGGTCGATGTGGTCGACCCCGAGGCGGCGCAGCGACTCGTCGCAGGATCGGATGACGTACTCGGCGTCGCCGCGTGCGCCCATCGAGCCGCCCTCACCCCAGACGATGCCGAACTTCGTCGCGAGCACCACGTCGTCGCGCCGCCCGGCGATGGCGCGGCCGACCAGTTCCTCGTTCGCTCCGGCGCCGTAGACGTCGGCGGTGTCGAGCAGCGTGACACCGAGATCGAGAGCGCGATGGATGGTGGCGATCGATTCCTCGTCGCTGTCGCGCACACCGTAGGCCTGGCTCATGCCCATGCAGCCGAGTCCCTGTGCGCCGACGGTCAATTCACCGAGTTTCCTGGTCGCGTTCATGCGAGCCGTCCTCCTGAAGGTGGCATCGGATTGGATCGTGAGGCATCGTTGCCGTGCTCACCGCGATGACGCTACGACCTGGAGCGCGCTCCAAGTCAAGCGTCTTTCGGCGTACCTCAGTCGTCGAGCCGCTCGATCAGGATCGCCAAGGCTTCGCCCAGTGCCCGTCGGTGTTCGGGCCCCAGATCGTCGAGCGCATCGGCGAAACGCTGAATACGAGCCGAAGTGAGCCCGTTGACCAGCGACTTCGCCGGCTCGGTCGCGGTCAGCAGCTGAGCGCGACCGTCCGCGGGATCGGGGGTGCGTTCCAGGTACTCGTACTTCTCCAGACCGGAGACGATCCGGGACATGGTCGGTGCGGTGACGTGTTCGGTGGCGGCCAGATCGCCCAGGCGCATCGGCCCGCACCGCACGAGTGTGCCCAGCGCCGCCGCCGATCCGGGACTGAGCGCGCCGATGTCACCCGAACGACGCAGCAGCCGGGTCATCCGGCCGAGTGCGAGATACAGGTCGGCGGCCTCGGCGAGCTCCTCGGCGCTGCGCGTGCGCTCGTCATGAGTCATCCGATGCCGCTCCTACGCCTGTCGCCGTGCCGCCGACGGCCGGGCCGGCGACGATATCCGATGTAGCAAGTATGCCCGGCCTGCCCATGACCTCCGTGACGGCCCGGCCGCACCGAGGCGAGCCGGTCAGCCGGTACTCGGATGCGCCGATCGCTGGGCCGCTGATTCTGCGGTCGATGGACAAGCACCCCGAAGCGCGCGAATGAGCAAGCGGCGCACCGTCATCCGGACTGCGTGGGCCTCCGCGATCATTCCTGGGGGGTCTGGCGCCGAACCCAGCTCAGGTCGGCCCGCCAGGTGTAGGCGGCCACGATCGCCGACGCGATGACAGCGGCGTACAACATGTCACCGCCTTCCACGACCAGGCTGACCAGTCCGCCGATCAAAGCGCCGAGAACGAACGACAGCCACTGCACCGCATAGCCCAGCCATTCGCGGTGCGTGCCGCCGGCGAGGTGCCGCTCCACACCCTGAGCGAGTTTCACCAGGGTTCCGGTCACATAGGTGACCGGGATCGACACCTCACCGTTCTTGACGAACGAGGTGTTCAGCGAACCCATGGCGAAGGCGACGAACAGAATGGGGATCAGGCTCAGGTCCGCCTCACGCTCGTAGGCGGCGGAATCGACGACGGCGGCCACGGTGAGAGCGGCGGTGGCCAGCATGGTCGCGCCGTGCGGATGATTGCGCCACCAGTGCCGCCGGCACAGCGATGCCACCAGCACGCCCGCCAGAAACGACACGATCAGTGTGAACGCGCCGAAGGCGAGGGTGTGGTCACCGAGGAATCCGCCGATCACGGCCCGCTCGGTGTTACCGGTCATGAACGTGACGAAATAGCCCTCGGAATGGGTGTAGGCGGCGGCGCCCACGAATCCGGCGAGGATCAGCAGGGCCGAGGCCAGCCTGGTCTCCAGATTCCAGAACGGCTCGGGGGAGTCTTCGGAGTTCGGAGTCACGGGCAACAGCCTAGCAATACATGCATGCGCGTGCATGTATCGAGGGTTACACGCTGATGCTGTCCGGACGGTCGCCGGTCTCGGACTGGTTCGGCGGGTCGAGGTGGCGGCCCAGCGCCGCCACCGTCGCGCGCCGGCCGACATCGAGAGCCTGCAGAAGCAGGGCCGGGTCGCGCGCGACCCGGCCCACGGTCGGCGCTCCCAGCGGCGGGCGGATCTGCAGAATTGTCGGATCGGCGGCGGTGGGTTGCTCGTCGGCCGCGAACTGGGCCGACCGCACCGACCAACTCTCGGCCAGCGGACGGCCGTAGCGGCCGAGGGCGCGCCCGACGACCCGGCGCTCGAATGCCGAAGGCGAGCTGGGTTTTTCGTCGGCACGTTTGGTGCGCAACACCACGATGTGGGTGGCGCCCTGGGCGCGGGCGGTGCGAATCGGCACCGACTCCGACAGTCCGGCATCGACATAGGGACGACCGGCCATGGTGACCGGCCGACCGGCCAGCACGGGCATGCACGTAGTGGCCCGCAGCGCGCGCTGCAGGGATGCGACGTCGGTGATGTGCGGGCGCAGATCGACCGCGCTGCCGTCGGTGATATCGGTACCGATCGGATGGAAGGTCACCGGATTGTCGAGAATCGCGGCGAAATCCATCGGGACGACGCGCTCGTATACGGTGTGCACCAGGTAGCGCGTATCCACCACCCGGCCGCCGCGCAGTGCCCGCAGCGGTGAGATCACCCGCCGCACCACATCCGAATGCCAGGCCCGCTCGGCCCGGATCGCCCGCCCGCACAGCAGCCACGCGCCGTTCAGCGCACCGGCCGAGGCGCCGTATACGGCATCGAAACACCGCAGGATTCCGAGTTCCTCCAGGCCCATGGCCATACCGTGCGAATAGGCGCCGCGCGCAGCACCGCCCTCGATCGCCAGCGCCAGCCGGGCGCCGTCGCGATGTTCGCCGGCGGGTGTGCCGGCCCGATGGCGTCGCGCAATGAGATCCATGGGGCGTACGAGGGGCTGCGCACTGTCCGACATCGCACCACACTTTCCGACCGGTGAGCTGGGTTCGTTCTATCACGTCGTCGCGTGGCGGTCGCGCCGAGTGGTGTCCGGGTGAGCTGCGTCGTCCGGCGGCCGAAAGGGGGCGCCCCGCGTGCCGGTGCATCGTTGCCGCCTCCGGGCGCTGACCCATTAGGCTGAGCGGATGCGGATCCAGCCGGCACGGCGGCTCATCGACACCGTGGCGTGGGTGCTGATCGAGGACGGGCGGATTCTGTGCGCGCGCCCGCGCGGTAAGGACGAGTTCTATGTCCCGGGCGGTAAGCGTGAGGGCGCGGAAACCGATCTCGAAACGCTCGTGCGCGAGATCGATGAGGAGCTGACCGTCGCGCTGCTGCCCGAATCGGTTCGGCACATCGGCACCTATGAGGCCGAATTGCCCGGTGCCGCAGCGATTTCGGTGCGCATGGCCTGTTACAGCGCGGAGTATGCCGGCACGCTCGCTCCGAGCAGTGAGATCGCCGAACTGGCGTGGTTCGGCTCCTGGCAGCGCGCGGAGGTACCACCGGTCGATCAGCTGTTGTTCGACGATCTGGTCGCGCGCGGACTGCTCCCGGTGAATTCCGCACCGCGGTCAGTCGGGCAGTAGCGGGACCGACAGACCCTCACCGCGTCCGAGCAGGGCGGCGCGGGTGACCGTACCCGCGCCGAAGCGGTCGCGCAGGGCGTCGAGGGTGGCGTCCAATGTGGTGTCGGGGCGGGTGTCGAGCGGCAGCATCAATTGCCGCGGGTCGGTGTTCTGCAGGTTGGTCAGTGCCAGCCCGATCAGTGTGAGACCGCGTTCGTCGATGAGCGGCTGTGCCGTGGCCAGCAGCGTGCGTGCCGCGCCGAGGATGGCCCGGCCGTCGTCGGTGGCGGCGGCCAGGGTGTGTGAGCGGGTGGCGCGGCCGAAATCGGCGAATCGCAGGCGCAGGATCACCGTCCGGCAGATGCGCCGGGCCGCGCGCAGCCGATGCCCGAGCCGGTCGGCCAGTCCGTGCAGGTACGCCTCGATCTCGTCCGGTGTGCGCGAGCGGGTGCCCAATGCGCGCTGGGCACCGATCGAGCGGCGGCGCCGGCCGGTGTCGACCCGCCGCGGATCGCGCGCCCAGGCCAGTGCGTGCAGATGACGACCGGCCGCGCGGCCGAGCAGGCCGCACAGGTCCGTGGGATCGGTGTCGGCCAGCTGGCCGATCCGGGTGATGCCGTGCTCACGCAGCGTCCGGGCGGTGACCTCGCCGACGCCCCACAGGCGTTCGACCGGTAGTGGATGCAGGAACTCGAGTTCGGCATCGGGCGCCACCAGGAGCAGTCCGTCGGGTTTGGACACCGCGCTGGCCACCTTGGCGAGGAATTTGCTGCGGGCCACCCCGACCGAGATGGGCAGGCCCACTTCGGCGCGCACCCGCGCGCGCAGGGTGGCCGCGATGTCGACCGGCGCACCCGAAATGCGGTGCAGCCCACTCACATCCAGGAACGCCTCGTCGATCGAGATGCTCTCGACCTCGGGCGTGGTGTCCCGGAAGATCTCGAACACCTCCCGACTGGCCTGCGAATAGGCCTTCATTCGCGGGGGCACCACGATGGCATGCGGACACAACCGCAGGGCCTGCCGGGCGTTCATCGGCGTCCGCACTCCGTACGCCTTGGCCTCGTAACTCGCCGCGAGCACCACGCCTCCACCGACGATCACCGGTTGCCCGCGCAGGTGCGGAGTGTCGCGCTGTTCGACCGAGGCGTAGAAGGAGTCCAGATCGGCGTGCAGAATCGCCGCCCGTTCACGCGGCGGCGGCACCTGCGCCTGATCGAACTCGAACACGTGTTCGATGGTAATGCATTCTAGCGAGTCACACTTCTTGGCAGGGTTGCTCGGTTTACGCTCCGGGCACATCGAGCCAGGAAGGAGCCGATCCGGTGGCGAGGTCACGGCGGTTGAAGATCCCGGTCGAGGACAAGGTTCGAGTCGTGTTGTCGGTGCTGTCCGGAGAACTGAGCGCCGCGGAGGCCGCGCGGCGGCGCGGGGTGAGTACGGCATCGGTCGGCAAGTGGAAGCAGGCGTTCCTGGAGGCCGGGACCAAGGCCCTGGACGAGGTGCCCGCCGGTCCGGCGCAGGGCACGCCGGAGCAGCGGCGGTTGCGGATGGAGAACGAGCAGCTGGCGCTGGCGCTGGCGGAGGCGACGGTGCAGTTGCGGGTGTGGCACGGTGCCGCGTTGGTGGATCAGGTCCCTTCGCTGACCTCGAAGCCCTGAGAGCGGCAGAGGGACTGCCGGTTTCGAGGTTCGCTCGTCTGACCGGCATCCCGGAACGCACCTACCGGAGGCGGTTGGCTCGGCTCCGTGCGGGTGACCCACCGTATGGTCCGTGGCCGTCACCGAAGGTCGACCGGTGCGAACCGATCGCGGCCAAATACGCCGAGGAATGGCCTGTATGGGGCCATCGCAAGATCGCGGCATTGATGCGTGCCGACGGCCACGAGGTCTCCACCTCGACGGTGCAGCGGGCCCTGCGGCGGCGCGGGTTGCTGCTGCCGCTCGGGTATCGCGCCGACCGCAAGTCGTGGGCAATGCTGCGGCGCAGGGTGTTCCACGATCCACCGACGCACCGCAACCGAGTCTGGCAAACCGACTTCAGCGAATTCGAAACCACAGGCGGCGGGATCTGGCGGATCTGCGCGGTGATCGACTACGCGACGAAGTATTGCCTGGCCATCACCGTGACTCCGACCGCTCGCGGCGCCGACGCGCTGGCTTGTCTGCGGCTCGCGGTCACCGAGGCCGAGCGCGTCCTCGGACTCGACGATCTGCGTGTCGATCGCGGACAGGCCGAGGCCCTCGGTCCGGCCGGCGAGTCGCTGGGCATGACACCGGCACCGATCGCGTGGTGTCGGACAACGGTCCCTGCTTTCGTGGCGAGGTGTTCAAGACCGCGTTCGACGGGCCGGACCCGCTGCTGCGGCACGTCCGCACCCGGGCTCGGTCCCCGCAGACCAATGGGGTGATCGAGCGGTTCTTCGGCACGTTGAAATACGAGCACTTGTTCCGAGGTGTCATCACCGATGGGGATGCCCTGGACATGGAGGTGCACCGATTCCGGGTCATCTACAACACGATCAGGCCGCACCAGGGGATCGACGACCGAGTGCCTAGTGCGGCCTTCGACGACTGCGACCAGCGAAAAATCGCTGGATAAGCGGCATTATCGCTCACTCGGTCGTGCTGAAGTCAGCCATCGGCGAACTGCGTTCACTGCGGTTCTCGGCGTGCACGGCGCCGTCGTTGCAGGCCGGGGTGTATGCCAGCCGGGAGTTCGGCGTGCGCAGCGATGCGATGGAGCAGCGGAAGGAGCAGCGCTCGCTCGGACTCCTCGAGTGGTGCGAGGGTTTCCGCTTCCAGTGCGTCGGCCTCGGATTGAATCGCCGCGAGCGCCTCGCGTGCTTGATCGGTGAGGTGGACCGCGTGCGCGCGACGGTCGACAGGGTGCTGGCGCCGGGTGACAAGTGCGCGCGTCTCCAGCTCGTCGACGAGTCCGACCATCGCGTTGCGGTGCACCCGCAGTAGATCCGCTAGTTCCTGCTGACTGCGTCCATCCGCTACCGCCAGGTGTCCCAGGACCGCGAAGTGAGCCGGGTCCAGATCCAACCGCGCCAGCTGCTCGGTGAACCGGTACGCCACGTGATGACCGATCTGCGACAACAAGAAGACCGCGCGCGAGTCCAACCGCTGGTTCACCATGCTCCCACATTAGCAACCCAAGATGATTGCCAGATAACAGTATTGACATCTAAAAGTATTGTCACTTAACTTGACAATATGATGTCTACGGCCAAGCCCACCGTTCCCACGACTCCGAGAGTCCCTGCCACCGACGCCCCGGTCACCGTGATCAACACGATGTCGGTCCCTGCCGCACAGCGGGACCTGTTCCTGCAACGCTGGCGCGATAGCGCCCAGTACATGGCGGCCGCGGCCGGTTTCCGTCGAACCCGGATGTTCCAAGCAGTCGGCGAAGCGGCCGAGGCGGTGTTCGTCAACGTCGGGGACTGGGACAGCGGCACCGCACTGGGCAATGCCCTCGCGACACCGGAATGGCGTGAGCTCACCCTGCGGATGCAGGACGGCCTCGACCTCACCGCACGGCCGATGATCTGCCACCTCACCCTCGAGCTGACAGCGGGCGAAATGCTGAGCGCCGATCGCTGACCGAGGATTTCGACGCCCGGCCGCGCAGACCCGGCCGGTCATACCCCCGAGGCAGGGCCGAATGCCTTGCCGGGCACCAGATCTCAATCTCGCAGGAGCACAACCATGTCGCGCAAGACCCTCACTACGGTCCTGGCCACCGCCGTCGTTCTGTTCACCTTCTACCTCGCGATCTCGTTCATCCTGACCCCCGGGAGCGCCGCCAAAGGCTTCGGGCTGCCGAACATTCCCGCCGGCGACGGCAGCGGCTTTCTCATCGTGAAAGGCTGCCGCGAGCTCGCGATGGGCCTGGGGACAGGCGTCCTGCTGGTGACCGGCCAGCGCCGCGCCCTGGGCTGGGTCGTGCTGATGACCGCCGCTGCCCCGGTCGGCGACATGATCAACGTCCTGGCCCACCATGGCTCCACGGCCACCGCGCTCTGCGTCCACGGCCTGACCGCGGCGCTGATCGCCGTCACCGGCCTGTTGCTCCTTCGCGAAACCACGGCACCCGAGACCCAGCAGCTCGCCGTCCCCGCATCCGCCGCCCAGACCGCCTGACATCGGCACGCCCACAACATATTTCGCTAACGAGGACTCGATGAAACAGCTCTACTGGGCCGCCGTCGGCTACACCACACTGGGTTTGCTCTCAGGCCTGCTCTACCGCGAACTCACCAAAACACGCCAGTTCACCGGCAAAACCGAACTAGCCGTGGTCCACACCCATCTACTGACGCTGGGAACACTGTTCTTCCTGATCGTCCTGGTACTCGAACACCAACTCGCCCTATCCAATACCCGCACCTACCGCTGGTTCTTCACCCTCTACAACGCCGGGGTGCTCTGGATGGTGGCGTGCATGACCCTCATCGGCGTCCGGACCATCCTCGGAGTCGGTGAATACCAGCTGCTGTCGCACCTGTCCGGCGGAGCTCACATCCTGCTGACGATCGGTTTCGTGCTGTTCTTCCACACCGTCTACCAGGCCATCACAGCACGTGACAAGGAGGTGGTTTCCTCCCGATCCCAGTAGCGCGATCCCGCACGACAGGCGCCTTCACGCGATCCCAGAAGCATCCTCAATTCGGCATTACCGAGCATTCTCAGGTGATCTCGCCAGCCGTGGCGTCAATCCTGCGATCGGCGAGATCCTGCCAAGATCTTGACTCAAGACAGCATATCGGTGAGTTCGGCGGCCGGGCATCACGAACGCACGGCGATGAGCGATGACGGCACACGCCCCTGGTATTTGCTGACTTCAGCACTTGCTGCACTACCAGGAGCCAACTACCCGTTCGGTATGTTCGCGGTGCCTCGCAACGAGGTCAGCCGAATCCATGCCTCCTCCGGGACCGCGGGCAGGCCGACCGTTGTCGGCTACACCCGGCGTGATCTGGACAACTGGGCGGACCTGATCGCCCGCAGCCTGCGCGCCGGCGGGGTGAACCCCGGTGATGTGGTTCATGTCGCCTACGGCTACGGGTTGTTCACCGGGGGATTGGGTGCGCATTACGGTGCCGAGCGGCTCGGGTGCACCGTGGTCCCGATGTCCGGTGGCATGACCGAGCGTCAGATCCAGATCATCGAGGATTTCGAGCCCGACGCGATCATGGTCACTCCGTCCTACATGTT
>NZ_JBFAUW010000009.1:0-348150 GCF_040679495.1 Nocardia sp. NPDC052254
GCGTATGTGCCGGTGGCTGTGGATCAGCCGCCGCGGCGGCGGGCCGCGATCGTCGAGCAGGCCGGTGCCGCGGTTGTCCTCACCGACGACACCGGCCGATTCCCCGGCCCGCAGGACAGCCAGGCTGGTATCGGGCAGGAACGGGAACCCGATATCGCTGGGGTGCAGGTGATTCCGATCGCGGACGCGCAGACCTGCGCACCTGCCCCGGTACACCGGGGCAGCGGCGCGGACCTCGCCTACATCATCTTCACCTCCGGCTCCACGGGTGTCCCGAAAGGTGTGGAGATCGAGCACGGCCAGGCGGTGAACACACTCGCCGATCTGCAGGATCGTTACGACCTCGGGGCGGATGACCGAGTGCTGGCGGTGGCGGCAGTCGATTTCGATCTGTCGGTGTTCGACCTGTTCGGTGTGCTGGGCGCCGGTGGTGGTGCGGTGATCGTGGCGGACGAGGATCGGCGGGATCCGGCTCGTTGGCTGGCCTTGGTGCGCGAACACGGTGTGACGGTGTGGAATACGGTGCCGGCGATGCTGGACATGCTGCTCACGGTCGCCGAGACCGGAGGCGATCCGGCCCGATCGTTGCGGCTGGTGCTGGTGTCCGGGGACTGGGTCGGCCTGGACCTCCCGGGGCGCCTGACGGCACTGTCGGAGCACTGCCGATTCATCGCGCTCGGCGGTGCTACCGAGGCATCGATCTGGTCGAACTTCTTCGAGGTCGAGTCGGTGGATCCGCGGTGGACTTCCATTCCCTACGGTCGGCCGCTGCGCAACCAGCAGTTTCGTGTCGTCGATGAGAATGGCCGGGATCGTCCCGATTGGGTTCCGGGTGAGCTGTTGATCGGCGGAGCCGGGGTCGCCCGCGGTTATCGGGGCGCCCCCGACCTCACTGCCGCGTCGTTCTTCGAGGACGGTGGTATCCGCTGGTATCGGACCGGAGATCTGGGCCGGTACCGGTCCGACGGGGTTCTCGAATTCCTCGGCCGGGCCGATCGTCAGGTCAAGATCCGCGGGCACCGGGTCGAACTCGGTGAGATCGAGCAAGCCATCACCGCCCACCCGGAGATCCGCCGGGCGATGGCGCTCGCGATCGGGGACCGTCCCCGGACGCGACTGGTCGCCTTCATCGAACCATCGGCTCCGGCCGGTCCGGAATCGGAACGCACCGGCCCCACGGTGCTCCCCGACGATCTGCGCGCCTTCCTGGCCGACCGTATCCCCGCCGCCTGGATGCCCGAATTGATTCCGGTGGATGACCTCCCGCTGACCGGCAACGGAAAAATCGACCGCGCCGCCCTGCTGCGACGAGCTGAATCAGCCTCCGCCACAAACATTTCCGACCCGGACGAGCCGGTCCGAGCAGGCCTGGAAACCCGGATCGCACGGGTCTGGTCCGAGACCCTCGGCGCCGCGCCTGCCGATCGGCACCTGAGCTTCTTCGGTGCGGGCGGCGACTCACTGTCGGCGACCCGCCTGGTGAGCCGCCTCGACCGGGAACTCGGAATCACCGTCACCCTGCGCGAATTCTTCACCACCCCGACCATCGCCGGACTCGTCCGCAACCAACCGCAAACCAGTATCGATCTCGAAGAAGGTGCTCTGTGAACATCCCCGACCTGGTGACCGATCTCCGACAGCGAGGAGTTCACCTGTGGGCCGACGGCGAGCAGGTGCGGTTCCGTGCCCCACAGGGAGTTGTGACCGCGCAACTCCGGGAGCAGTTGACAGCCCACAAACCCGCGCTCCTGGAGTACCTCGCCCAGGACCAGGCAGCCATCGGCATCTGCGCCGATCCGGCCGCCGCGCACGACGCGTTCCCGCTGACGCCGGTGCAGCAGGCCTACCTGATCGGCCGCGATCCCACCTATCCCCTCGGAGGCGTGGCCTGCACCGGCTACCTCGAAATCTCCTACGACGGTGTCGATCCCGGCAGTGTGGACAAGGCGTGGAACGCCCTGGTGCGACGCCACGACATGCTCCGGGCCACCGTCCGCGCCGACGGTTGTCAGCAGGTCGCCGCGACCGTGCCGCACTACGAGATCTCGGTGACCGATGTCCGGGGCTTCGATGTCACCCAGGTCGATGCCGTGCTCGACCGGCAACGCGACGAACTGCTCGGCCCGGCCGGCGATACGCAGACCTGGCCGTTGTTCGGCCTGCGCACCACCCGCACCGATACCGCCTGCGTGCTGCATCTGGTCGTGGAACTGCTGGTGGTCGACGCCGCCAGCCTGCAGCTGCTCCTGGCCGAACTCGACGACCTCGTCCACGCGTCCGGCGACGCCACCGTGCTGAAGCCCGCCCCGGAGATCGGCTTCCGTGATTACGTCCTGGGCGCGCAGCAATGGCGCAACGGCCCGCGCTACCAACGCGATCGCGCCTACTGGCACGAGCGGATCGACACCTTGCCCGCCGCACCGGAGCTGGCCACCGAGCCGACCGGCGACGTCGCCGACGCGAACGCCGACCCCGTTTTCGACCGATTGCAGCACTGGCTGCCCGCCTCCGCACTGGCCGGATTGGCCGGCCGTGCGATCCCGCACGGCCTGACCCCGTCCGGTGCGGTTCTCGCCGCATACGCCGAGGTCATCGGCCGCTGGAGCCGGAAGCGCCAATTCACGATCAACCTGCCGGTGTTCAACCGGCTCCCGGTGCACGACGACATCGATTCGGTGATAGGTGATTTCACGTCGGTCACCCTCCTCGGCATCGATCTGGACGGCCACGACACCTTCGCCGATCGCGCCCGCGCCGTCACGGCCCAGCTGTTCACCGATCTCGACCATCGATCGTTCGACGGCGTGGAGGTGCTCAGCGAACTCACCCGCCGCGCAGGCAATCCGGTACTCATGCCCGTGGTGTTCACCAGCACGCTCGGCAGCCGGGATGACGGCGCCCGCACGAACCGTGGCCGGATTCGACGGGGCCTCACCCGCACCCCGCAGGTGTGGCTCGACTGCCAGGTGACCCCGTACGACGGCGGACTGATGATCGCCTGGGACGTGCGTCGCGGCGCGCTCGCCGGCGATACGGCCGCCGAGGCCTTCGCCGCGTTCGTCGACCTCCTCACCCGATTGGCCGGTGCTCCCGAGGTCTGGGCCGAGCAGTACCCGGTCGCTCTGCCGCCCGAGCAGCGCAGCCGCCGTGACAGCTACAACGACACCGCCGCCAACATGGCGCCGCGTGTGCTGCACCAGCGGATTCTGGATCGCGCCGATACCGATCCGCAAGCTCCGGCAGTCTTTCACCGCGACGAGGTGATCACCTTCGCCGAGCTGCGGCGCCGGGTCGGTGGGTGCGCCGCCGCGCTCCGGGACGCGGGGGTACGGCCCGGTGACCGTGTGGCCATCGTGATGGACAAGGGACCGGAACAGATCGTCGCCGCGGTGGCGGTCGCCGCGATCGGCGCGGCGTATGTGCCGATCGCGATCACCGAGCCGGTGGCCCGCCGGGAGCGGATCATCGACCGTGCCGGGATCGAGGTGGCACTCACCCAGTCCTGGCTGCACGGTGCCGGCGAGATCCCCGCGGAGGTACGGCCGATCGCCGTAGATCTGTTGCCAGGCATCGACACCGTGCCCGGCGTCGCCGACGACCCGGATGCGACGGCCTATGTCATCTACACCTCCGGTTCCACCGGTGAACCGAAGGGTGTCGTCGTCACGCACCGGGCGGCGGCGAACACGATCGACGACATGAACGAGCGGTTCACGCTGACTTCCGGGGATCGGGTGCTCGGCGTCGCGAGCCTGGCGTTCGACCTGTCGGTATGGGACATCTTCGGCGTGCCCGCGGCCGGTGGCGCCGTGGTACTCCCCGAACACGGCCGCGCCGCCGACCCGTCGCATTGGCTGGAACTCGTGCAGCGGCATTCGGTCACGCTGTGGAACAGCGTGCCGGGACAGCTGCAGATGCTGCTGGATGTTGTGGACTCGCTGCCTGATTCGGCTCGACCCGGCGCCGCCGATTCAGCGGCGCCGGCCGAATCGTTACGGCTGGTTCTGCTTTCGGGTGACTGGATTCCGTTGGATCTGCCCGACCGGATACGCGCGAACCGGCCCGGCCCGACCGTGGTCGGGCTGGGGGGCGCCACCGAGGCGGCCATCTGGTCGATCCACCATCCGGTGGGCCGGATCGACCCGCACTGGCGCAGCATCCCCTACGGGGTCCCCTTGCGGAACCAGCGGATTCACGTACTCGACGCCGCGCTGCAGGACTGCCCGGAACACGTCACCGGTGAGATCTACATCGGCGGCGCCGGACTGGCCGAGCGGTATCTGGGCGACGAGGAGCTGACCACGCGGCGGTTCATCCGGCATCCGCGCACCGGCGACCGGCTCTACCGCACCGGCGACCTCGGCCGGTTCCACCCGGACGGGCGGCTCGAATTCCTCGGCCGCGAGGACACCCAGGTCAAGATCCGCGGTCACCGCGTCGAACTCGGCGAAGTCGAATCCGCGCTGCGGCGCCACCCCGCCGTGGCCGACGCCGCAGTGCTGGTCGACGGGCGGGGCCCCGGAGCGCGTCTGCGCGGGTTCGCCGAAATCGCCACCGACACCGGCGGTGACCAGGGCCTCGGCGTGTCGGCCGCGGCCGATGTGCTCACCACCGCGGACAGGGCCGCCGACGCGGCACACGACGAGATCGACGGCGAATCGTTCGTCGCGCTGATGCAGGCGGTCGACGAGATGGCCATGCTGTCCATTGCCGCCCAGCTCCGCGCGAACGGTCTGTTCGAGGACCGCGAGCACGCCTACGACATCGCCGAGATCGCCAGGGCCACCGGAGTTTCCGATCGCCAGCACGGACTGTTGAAACGCTGGCTCACCGCCCTCGCCGACGGCGGCGCGGTGGTGCACGATCCGCGCAGCGATCGCTACCGCGATCTGATCGCCGCGGGCCCGCGCGCGGTCGAGGCGGCATGGCGGCGCATCGACGAGCTCGAGCAGATCGTCGGTTACGGCAGCGAAACCCTGTCCTACATCCGGGCATGCAGCAGCCGACTGGACGACCTGCTGCGCGGCGCGTTGGATGTGCGCGAATTGCTGTTCCCCGCAGGAAAACCCGGTGCTGCCCACGCCGTGTACCGCACCAACCTGGTGGCGCGCAGCTCGCACCGGATCGTGATCGACACCGTGCGCGAGATCGCCCGGCAGGCACCGCACCGGCTCCGGATACTCGAAGTCGGTGCCGGAATCGCCGGTACCAGTACCGATCTGATTCCCGCGCTGGCCGAGTTCGAACCGGACTACCGGTTCACCGACGTGTCGGAGTACTTCCTCGGCGAGGCCCGCACACAGTTCGCGGAATATCCGTGGGTGCGCTACGGCCGCTTCGACATCAATGCCGACGCCACGGACCAGGGACTGCGTCCCAACTCGGCCGATGTCATCCTGTGCGCGAACGTGCTGCACAACTCCGTCGATGCCGACGAGGTGCTGGCGCGGCTGCGTGACCTGCTCGCACCGGGCGGATGGCTGATATTCCTGGAACCCACCCGGCAACACAACTACGCGCTGCTGGTGTCGATGGAATTCGAGTTCTTCAGCGAACTCACCGCGTTCACCGATGTTCGAGCGGGCACCGGCCAGGCATTCTTCACCCGAGATCAGTGGCTGCGCCAGCTCGACACCGCCGGCGCCGACCACGTCCGGGTGCTGCCGGCCGAGGACACCGCGCTGGCCGCCTCGGGGCAGGGCGTCTTTCTCGCCCGTTTCAAGGGCGGTCGCCATACGGTGACCGAACAGCAGCTCATCGACCATACCGCGACGCTGCTGCCCGACCACATGGTGCCGGACGAGATGAACCTGCTGGATGCGCTGCCGCGCACCGCGAACGGGAAACTGGACCGATCGGCGCTGGCCGAGCGCGCCGCCGCGACTCCGGCCGCCGCCGAGCACGCCTCCTATGTCGCGCCCGCCGACGAGATCGAGGAGCGGATCGCGCACTTGTGGCAGGAGATGCTCGGCGTCCCGCAGGTCGGTCGCGACCAGAACTTCTATGCCCTGGGCGGAGATTCACTGCTGCTGTCACAGATGGTCGGCAAACTGCGGGAGCGAGTTCCCGAGGTGGCCGACATCGAATGGCAGGAACTGCTGCGTGACATGCTGCGCAACCCCACCGTCGCCGCTCTCGCGGCCCGCCGCCACCGTGGGCAGGCCCCCGCGGCACCGGCGGATCGGCGCAGCGCGGTGCGCTCGCTCGGCGGTGCGGCCGGACACGACACCGGCACGTGGGTGCTGGTGCACGGCGGTACCGGAACGTTGTCGCCCTACGACGCGCTGCTTCCGCATCTGCGGGAGGCGCATCCCGGTGCCCTGCTCGGTCTCGAAGTCGTCGATCCGGACCGGTATCTGGCGTTCCCGGCCGAAACCGTGATCACCAGGCAGGCAGCGGATTACGCGCGGGAGTTGCTCGAACGCGACAGCCGCTTCCGAATCATCGGATACTCGGTCGGCGGCCTGCTCGCCGCGGAGATCGCGCGCCACCTCACCGAGGCCGGTGCGACGGTGGACGAGCTCACCGTCATCGGGTCGTATCAACCGCCCGCGGTGCACGACGAGCTGCTGACCGAGTACGTGTTCGCCCAGTCCATCGGCGTCGACCCGGCCATGATCGGATTCCCCGCCGACACCGACGCATTCGACAACGCACTGCGCTCGATCCTCGACCGCACCCCGGGCCGAATCCCCGCTGGTGCGCTGATCGGGCTCAGCGGTGAGTGGGCACCGCTGGCGGCGCGGGCGCGGGAGCTGTCGACCGTTGCGCGCGCGGAACGTCTCGCCGCACTGCACGCCGCTGCGACCTCGGGCACCGGACCGTACCGGGCGGGTGGACTCGCACTCGACGAGTTCCACCGGCAGTTCGAGGTTTTCGCGCACAACCTGCGGGCCATGGGCGCACACCGGGCCGAGCCCTACTTCGGTCCCCTGCGGGTCCTGAGCAATGGTGGTGCCGCCACACTGATGGGCACGCGTGCGGAGGTGGAGCGGTTCTGGTCGGGTGTCGGGCTCGGTGACCTCGTCATCGACGACATTGCCGGTGATCACCTCACCAGCATGTCCGCGACCCACGCGGCCGCGCTGGCCGCGCGTATCACCGCGCCACTCGCGGACGCCGGCAGCGAGCGACGATCGTGACCGGCTCGCGAGGACCGGTGGCCGTACTCGGCGGCACCGGGGTGGTCGGGCGGGCGGCGGTGCGGATGCTCACCCGGCTCGGTATCGACGACCTGCGGATCGGGGCACGTGAGGTGACCCGGATCGGGCCGGCGGCACTGCCACCCGGTGTCGAACGGTGCCGGGTGGATGTCCGCGACGCGGACTCACTGGCGCGGTTCTGCGCGGGCACCAGGCTGGTGCTCAACTGTGCGGGTCCGTCCTATCTGCTGCTGGATCGGGTCGCGCGCGCCGCGTTGGCGGCCGGCAGCGACTATGTCGATGTCTCCGGGGACGGTCCCACCCACCAACTGCTCGAAGGCTCGCCGCTGCTGGGCACCGAGCGGGTCGCGGTGCTGTCGGCGGGCATGCTGCCGGGGCTGGCCAATATCGTTCCCCGCGTACTGGCCGACGACCTCACCGGGGCCAGGCTCGTCGTCTACGCGGGGGGCATCGAGGCGTTCGCGCCGGCGTCGGCGGGAGATCTCGCGCTGTCGCTGGACAGCTCGGACGCCGAGGACGGCCACTGGTACGGCGAAACTCTCGCCGCGTGGACGGGCGGCCGCCGTCGACGCAATGCCCTTCCGGCACGCGAAGACGTCGAAGTGGCCGGATTTCCCGGCCGCGTCACCACGATGCCGTTTCTGACAGCCGATGCCGAACGGCTGGCCAGGTCGGCCGGACTCGCGGATCTGCACTGGCACAACGTGTTCGTGGGCAACGCGTTGCGGCTCACCCTCACTCGGCTGCGCGGCCGGGTGCGCCGCGACGCGGCGGCCCTGGCCGCGATCGCCGAACAGATCAGCGCGGCAGCCGAACTCGATATGGCGGGGCTGGACCCCTTCTATCTGATGGCGTTCACGGTGCACCGGCCGGACCGCGTCGACACCGCGGTGCTGCGCACTCCGAGCAGTTTCGCACTCACCGCCGCGACTGCCGCGTTCGCCGTCCGAGCGGTGCTGTCCGGTGCGGTCGCCGCAGGTCTGCATCACGCCGACGAGGTCCTCGATCCCCGGGGTCTGCTCGACACGGTGGCCGAGCTCGGGGCACTGCCGGTGTGTGAGACCCACCATCACGCCCACGACGAACCGCTCGAGACAGGCAGTCTGTGAACCAATCACCACCGGCGCACAACGCCGATCGACCATCGTCACCGGCGGTACCGAAGGTTGTCGTATGCGGCACGTCCTTCGGCCGGGTATACCTGCGAGCCGTGCACGAAGACCCGGACCTCGAGCTCGCGGGCGTCGTTTCGCGCGGCAGCGCCACCTCCCTGGAGCACGCGAAAACCTATGGGGTACCGCACTATGTCGGCGTCGACGAACTGCCCGGTGATATCGACATCGCCTGTGTCGCCGTGCGTGCCGGCGCCGCCGGCGGTGACGGCGCGAAGGTGTCGCAGAGCCTGATGAACCGCGGTATCCATGTGCTGCAGGAGCATCTGCTGCATCCCCACGAGCTCACCGACTGTCTGGTGAGCGCGCGCCGGCACGGAGTTCGGTACCGGCTCAATTCGTTCTATCCGCACTTGCGGCCGATACAGCTGTTCCTGCGGGCGGCCGAAATTCTCCGGGAGCGGCAACGCCCGCTGCATGTGGATGCCGCGGCCGGTAGCCAGGTGGTCTACTCACTGCTCGACATCATCGGCCGAGCTGTCGGCCGGCTGCGGCCGTGGACGATCAGCGAGCCCGCACCGGTGCCACCGGAGCTGATCGCATTGGCGGATTCGCCGATGCCCTACACCAATCTGACCGCGGTGATCGGCGGGGTGCCGGTGTCGTTGCGGGTGCAGAACCAGATCCATCCCGCCGACCCCGACAATCACGCACTGCTGTTGCATCGGGTGGCGATCGCGTTCGAAGGGGGAGTGTTGTCGCTGGCCGACACCCATGGTCCGGTGCTGTGGAGTCCACGGCTGCACACCGACCGGGACGAGACCGGGCGATTGCTCATGGCCGGACCCGGGACCGAGCGACTGCAGGTGCCGAGCACCGAGATATTGAATCCGGTATCCGTCCCGACGTTCCGGACGGTCTTCGACGAGCTCTGGCCGCACAGTATCCGGGTCGCCCTCGCGCAGCTGCGGGCCGATATCGCCGACCCGAGCCGATCCATCGGCGCCGGGCAGTGGGCGACCACCGTCACCGCCATCTGGCAACGACTCACGACCGTCCTCGGCGAGCCCGAGCTGATCCGGCCCGCGGCGCCCACACCGGTGCCATTGGCCGAATTGGTCACCGCCCAGGCATCATTCGCGGGTGGTCGCACGTGACCGCACCGGATCCGTCCCGCGCTCTGTCGGATCTGCGGGCATTCTCCTCGGATCCGCTTGCCACGATGCAGCGGCTGTACCGGGAGAATGGAACACTCTCCCAGCTCGGCGCGGAACCGATGCGATTCTGGCTCACCCTCGGCACCGAGGCGTGTGAATTCATCCTCGCGAACAGTCACCGGTTCAGCTGGGAACAAGCCTTCACCGCACTGGCGCCGCTGACCGGATCCGCCGCGCTACTGGTCAACGACGGTGTACGTCATCGACATCTGCGCCGGCTGGTCGCACCGGCCTTCACCGTGCGGCGGGTGAGCGATCACCGCGACACGGTCGTCCGCCACATCGAGGCCGCCGTGGCGGGCTGGGCCACGGATGACGTTGTCGAGGTTCATGTTCCGTTGCGCCGGGCGATGCGCCTGGCCACGGTGGAGAGCCTGTTCGGCGAAGCGGCCATGCGACGTTCCGAAGGTCTCGACGACTGGCTGCACGACATCCACCGTGCCATCGACACCGATGTGCTCGGCGGCAGCCTCGAACGCGGTGCGGGTTCGGCCGTCTGGCGCCGGGCGCTGCTCGCGCGTTCGTCGGTACACCGTTGGGTGGTCGCGGAGATCGAGCAGCGCGCCCGGCAGGCCGATCCCGGCCGCGATGTGCTGGGCACGCTGCTGCGCGGTGTCGACGGAACCCGTCTCACCGACGACGAAATCACCGATCAATTGATCAGTTTGCTCGAAGCGGGAGCCGAAACGACCGCGGCCCAACTGTCCTGGATGCTCTATTGCGTGCTGCGCGAACCCGGGCTGTGGGCGGATGTGCGTGCCGCGGCCGGCGGCCCGGCGGCCACGACCGCGGTGGGCCTGGACCATATCGTGTCCGAGACCATGCGGCTGTACCCCGCGACAGCGATCGTCTCGCGCAAGGTCGCCACCGAGTTCGACTTGGCGGGGCGGCGGTTCCGGCCCGGAGATCTGTTGATCTTCAGTCCGTTTCACACCCATCGCCTGCCCTCGGTGTGGCGGGATCCGGAACGGTTCGATCCGAGCAGATGGGTGCCCGGTTCCGAGCGATACCACCGTCCGGCACCATACGAGTTCCTGCCGTTCGGCCTCGGCCCGCACCGCTGCATCGGCGCCACCTTCGCCACCATGGCGGTCACGGCGGCCTGCGCTGCGCTCGCGCGGCGCGTCGACATCGAATTGCTGACGACGAACGTGCGTCCCAAGGGGCTGATCGGAATGCACCCCGAGGGCGGAATCACCGTGCGCGTCGAAGAAAAACACTGAGAACCGCGCGGATGCGCACGCGTTCGGGGCCGCGTGCGCATCCGCCCGATATCAGCGTGCTCGCAGCACTCCGGTCTGTGCGGTGAGCTGTTCGCCCGCCCATCCGGTTTCCCCGGCCAGATCATCGATGCCGAAGGTGTGCCACTCGCTGCGGTTGCGGACCACCCGGGTGGGTGCGGCCGCGCCACTGATCGTCCAGGTGGAGGTCATCCGGATCAGATCGCCGCCGATCGGCTCCGCCTCGAGCATGCCCTCGTAGACGAGATCGCCGATCTGCTCGCGTGCCAGCGGCATCGCCGGCAGCGCCGTGGGGCGGGTGACCGGCAGCAGCTCCACCAGCACCGGTGCGCCGGGCGCAAGCCGGGGCAGAACTCGATCCCACAGTGCCCGGCGGTCTGCCGCGGCGATATGGCCGAGCACACCGAACAGGATCAACGCCGAGATCGAATCGGGCAGCACGACCGCGTCGGCCGATTCCGGCACGATTGTGACCCGGCGGCGCAGATCCTCATCGGCGATCACATCGTGAGTCAGGACCGCCCGCATCGCCGGTGCCGGTTCGCAGGCGAGGATCTTCGCCGACGGGAGAACCTCGGCGACGATACGGCAGGTACGTCCGGTGCCCGCTCCGATGTCCACCACGGGGCCCGCACTCGGTTCGACCTGCGCCAGGACTTTTCGCAGGGCGGCCTCACCCTCGGCGTGGGCGCGGGGAACCAGGTCGTAGAACTCGGCAACCGGTGAGTAGAAGTCGTCCATGCACGTTTCTCCAGTTTCGTCACATCACAGCCGTACGGCCCTTATTGAAAAACATTATCATTAAGGTCATGTGGCTCGGCGGCGATGGAAGGAGGCGTGGTCGTCTGCCTCGGATGTGGGCGCGTCGCCCGGCTCCGGGGCCTCGTGGTGACCACGGGTCGGCCGTAATCCGATGATGGGCAGCTGGATTCGTGTGGCGATGTCGTTTGTCAGCGGGTGTGTTCGTGCTGTGCCGTCATGCATCGGGTGCACACGCCGCTGAGTTCGAGTCTGTGCGTGATGGCGCTGAATCCGGTGGCTTGAGGTAGTTGGTCGACCCAGCCTTCTATGGCCTCGGCGTCCAGGGCGGTGGTTGCCCCGCATCCCCGGCAGACCAGGTGATATCCGTGGCGTGGGGAGCGTCGCAAGCGGTATCGGCGCTCACCGGTTTCCTGGCGGACGATGTCCAAACGCTGGGCCCGTCCCAGTTCGGCGAAGGTTCGGTACACGGTGGATTTGCCGATGCGGTGTCCGTCGCGACGTAGCTGTGAGTGCAATTCCTGTGCGGTGATGAACCCTTGCTGGGTGGAGAGTCTGGACGTGATCAACTCACGCTGTCGCGTCCAGCGGAGCCCTTCAGGTGTTGTCGCCTGCTCTCCGATCATGGTCACAGTTGACCATGGATGAAAATGATTTTCAACAATTGGTTTGCCGGTCCGCGAGGGTTCGACGCCCGGTGTCCCAAGTGCGGTCTCATCGTGAAATGCGTTGGTATAGAAGGCGATTCCTGGGTGCTGCCTCCGAATGCCGGGCGTTGTCCGAGTCCTCGGTGCGCGGAATGCGCTGCGGGGCAGTGAGATTTCTGGTGTGGTTCGGGTGCGTGCGTCCGGATCCGCTTCGCCGTCATATGTTTTCGACTCCGATGGGCAATAGTCCGTCGAGCATGTCGCGGGTGGCGGTGGTGGTGTCGTGGCGTGCGATGGAGCGCGACCACTGCGGAAGCACTCGCACGACGTTGGGGAAGTCGGCCAGCATCTCCGCGGTGGCGGTGTCCGTCCAATGTCGTGGCGGCCGGCCGGCCGCCACGGTTGCTCGCGCGCGCTCGTCGGCGGCGCGGCGAGTCATGAGCTCGCCGAGAACGAATCGCCACATGACGCCGTAGACGTATATCGCCTTCTCGTCATCGGCGCCGAGTTCGTGTGCCGCCTGGACGAATTCGTCGAGAATCCACATCGCCGCGCGGCCGAAGGTCTCGCCGGTGACCAGGATGTCGAGTACCCACGGCAGCTGATGCAGGGTGTCGATGAGGTAGACCACGACCGCGACGAGGCGCTCTCGCGGGTCGCTCGGCAGCGGTGGCCGGTCCAGTTCGTCGGCACGGGCGCTGAGTACGGCGAAGAACAACTCACTTCTGGTGGGGAAGTGATGGTAGACCGCGGCGGTGCTCACGCCGAGCTCACGGGCGAGTCCTCGCATGCTGAAACCGGCGACTCCCGCGGTGGCGAGCAGCCGAGCCGTCGTCGACACGACGGCTTCCCGGTCCAGCAGGATCGGACGGCCACGTTTGCGGCCCGCGGTGAGCGACATGGCGCTCCCTTCTTTGGAATCGAAGGTCTCGACAACATGGTCAGGGCATGCTTACCCTAATAAAAATACGCGTCATTTAATAATGGAGGTACGGTGCCCGCACGCGCAAACGGACACCCGAAGGCTGTCCTCGGAGTGGTCTTCCTGGTGATGTTCCTGGTGTCATTGGACCTGTCGATCGTCAACGTCGCCTTGCCCGACATCGATCGCGCGCTGGATTTCGGCCCCTCGGGACTGAGCTGGGTGATCAACGCGTTCACACTGCCCTACGCCGGCCTGATGCTGCTCGGAGGCAGGCTCGCGGATCTGACCGGTCGCCGGCGATTGCTGCTGGTCGGTTTGTCGGTATTCGCCGTGGCCAGTGCCTGTGGAGGCGCTGCGCAGGAAGGCTGGCAGTTGATCGCGGCCCGGGCGGTGCAGGGCGTCGCGGCGGCGGTGCTGTCACCGATGTCGTTGGCATTGGTGACTTCCGAGTTTCCCGAGGGTCCCGCACGTTCGAAGGCCATGGCGGTGTGGGGTGGCGCCGGTGCCGCGGGTGGCGCGTTCGGTGTCGTGATGAGCGGGCTGCTGACCGACAATCTGAGCTGGCGCTGGGTGATGTGGGTCAACCTCGTCTTCGTCGGCGTCGCGGTCGCCGCGGTGCTGCGCGGCATCGACAATGCCGCCGTGGTGCGCCGCGGTCCGATCGATGTGCTCGGCGCCGTGTCGGTGACGATCGGGATGACGGCGCTGGTCGCTGCGATCATCTCCACCGATACACACGCGTGGGGCTCGGCCACCGTGCTGGGCTGGTTCGCCGCCGGAGTCGTGGCACTCGCGGTGTTCGGCTGGGCCGAACTGCATGCCACCGATCCGCTGGTGCCGTTGGGGTTTCTGCGTCGGCGGTCGCTGATCGGTGCGACGGTGTTCGGGTTCATGCTCGTCTCGGCCCAGATCGCCAGCTTCTACTTCGTCTCCCAGTTCCTGCAGCGCGTCCTGGCCTACAGTTCGACCGTCACCGGCCTGTCCTTCCTGCCGTTCTGCGTGGGTGTGGTCATCGGTCTGCGTGCCGCGCAGAGCACGATCGGCCGGATCGGGTCGCGGCAGGTGGTCGTGGCGGGCGGATTGCTGGGCGCCCTCGGATTGCTGTGGTTCGGGCAGGCCACCACCGAGAGCGGATTCGTGACCGCCGTGCTCGGCCCGTCGCTGGTCTGCAGCATCGGTATCGGCGCCGCGATGGTGGCTACCGGGGTCGCCGGGGTCGCCGGGGTCGGGGCCGAACAGGCGGGCTTGGCATCGGGCATCCTCAACAGCTCACGTCAGCTCGGTGGATCGCTCGGACTGGCGATTCTGGTGACGATCGCGGGCAACATCATCGGAGACTCCAGTGCCCCAACCGATCTGGCTCACGGCTACACCACTGCGCTCACCATCGCCGCCGGACTGCTGGCCGTGGGTTCGCTGGCCGCCGCGGTGATCCTTCCCCGTCGTGACGCAGCGACGAAGCCGACGAGTGAACCCGACGCGGCGGAAGTGGCCGGTATCGCCGAATAGCGTGCGAACGCGCCGGGAGCGAACGGGCTCACCGTACGCTCGTGGGCATGGGCGGGGACCTGTCGATGCTGATCGCCACCATCGGCCCGTTGGCACTCACCCGTCGCCCACCGCGTTGCGGTCACTCGCGAGCCGGGCGGAGCGGACACAGCCGGTCAGGTCCGGATACCGGCGGATCCGGCTATGTGCTCCGGCTGGACAGTTGGTTCCCACTCTGATTTCGGTAGACCGCGGTGCGGCCGCCGTCGACGGCGATGGTCGTTCCGTTGATGTGGCGGGCGCGGTCGGAGGCGAGGAAGACGATCACCTCGGCGATGTCGGCGGGGGCCGCGAGCCGATCCAGCGGGCCGCCCGCGTCCATCCGATCTGCTGTCTCCTCGCCGATCGAGGCCAGCACCATCTCGGTGCGAGTCGGGCCGGGTGCGACCGCGTTCACGCGGACTCCCGCCGGGCCGAATTCGGCGGCCCAGGTGCGCGTCAGTGCTTCCAGCGCCGATTTGGTGGCGCTGTAGGCGGATACACCGGGCATGCCGATCCGGGCTCCCATGGTGCCGATGTTGACGATGCTGCCACGGCCCTTGGCGATCATCGCGGGAACGAGAGCCGCGGTGAGGAAATACGGTGCTCGGATATTGGTCGCGAGCGCGATGTCGAAGGACTTCATATCCTGGACCGTTGTCAGGCCCGTGGGCAGGAAGGCGGCGTTGTTCACCAGGATGTCGACCTCGCCGGCATCGCCGGCCAAACCCCGCAGCGACTCCGGGTCGGTGAGGTCGGCGGCGATGAAGCGGGCGTCGGCGCCGGTTCCGGAAATGGCTCGCGCTGCGGCTTTCCCGCGTTCGAGGTCGCGTCCGGTGATGATCACTCGTGCGCCTGCCGCTGCCATGAGTTCGGCGGTAGCGCGCCCGATGCCACTTGTCGAGCCGGTAATCAGAGCGATCGTGCCGTCGAGTTCCATGCCATGCCTTTTCTGAGCTCAGCCACGGCGCGCGGTCCGCTCCCGTGAGTGTTCGCTACATAGTGGCTCAGCCGAGGGCGCATCGCATCCGGTACGGATCGCACGATCGCTGGACTACCATTTCGACTCGTCGGCCGAGACCGTCCGGCTGCCAAACGAACGGCGGACATTCATCGCCGTCGGCACCGGCACGTCTCGTGCCGACGATGCGGTCCCCGCCGATCGATGACCGAACATCCGCGTGGAGAATGATCCGACAGCCCGTGATCCGAGGGAGCTATCGAGATGTCGCAGCTCAGAGTCGCCGTGGTGGGGTACGGACTGGCCGGGGCGGTGATTCACGCGCCGCTGATCGCCGCCGACCCCGGTATGACGGTCGCGGTGGTCGTGACCTCGTCGGCCGAACGCGCCGAGCACGCGCGCCGGGAACACTCCGGGGTGCGGGTTCTCGAGACGCCGGTCGAGTTGTTCGCCGATCCGTCCGATATCGACCTGGTGGTCGTTGCCACGCCGAATCGCACCCATGGTCCGCTGGCATTGCAGGCGATCGAGTGCGGATTACCGGTGGTGGTCGACAAACCGTTCACCGTCACCGCGGGCGAGGCCGAGCAGGTGGTCGCCGCGGCCGCCAGTGCTGGGGTGGCGCTGTCGGTATTCCAGAATCGGCGCTGGGACAGCGACTTTCGCACCATCCGGAAGCTGATCTCCGAGGGCAGCTTGGGCGAGGTGCACCGATTCGAGTCGCGCTTCGAACGCTGGCGGCCGGTGCCCAAGGGAGGCTGGCGTGAACTCGGAAGCACGGCCGAGGGCGCCGGCACTCTCTACGATCTCGGCAGCCACCTGATCGACCAGGCAACGACACTGTTCGGCCCGGTCACCGACGTGTACTGCGAATTGGATCGCCGACGCGGCGGTGTGCAGGCCGACGATGACGCCTTCCTCGCGCTCACCCATACCAACGGAGTCCGCTCCCACCTGTGGATGAGTGCCGTGGCCGCACAGCTGGGCCCGCGATTCCGTGTTCTCGGCTCCGATGCCGCCTTTGTCACCTACGGCCTCGACCCGCAAGAGGGTGCTCTGCGTGCCGGTCGCCGCCCCGTTGCCGGACAACCCTGGGGCACAGTGGAACCCGCGGACTGGGGCGTGCTCGGATCGGAGGGCGACACCCGGTCGATCCCCAGCGTGCCGGGGGATTGGCGGTTGTTCTACCGCAGGATGGCCGAGGCCATTTCCGGCGGCGGCCCCGTTCCGGTCGATCCCCGGGACGCGGTGCGGACACTGACGATCGTGGAAAGAGCGCACTCGAGCGCTCGGGGTCGCTCGATCTGACCTGATGCCCGCCGGCGACCGACGACGGGCATCCGCGCGGGCACCTTGATGCGCTGTCCGCCGGGAAGACCGCGACCCGAGCGAGTCGCCGGGGCGCGGCAAGACACGGTGTGTGGATGACGGTGAGGTGAGGCCGGGCGGCGTTGTCGCGGGTGTGCGAGTGCGCCGCCCGGCTTCGGGGGTTGTGACGTGCGCGGTGGCGCCTACGTCACAATCCGCAGGGGGTGTTCGATCAGGTCTCGGAGGTGGGCGAGGAATTGCGCGGCGATGGCGCCGTCGATGGCGCGGTGGTCGGCGGACATGGTGACGCGCAGGATCTTTCGGCTGACGATTTCCTCGCCGTCGAGTCGCAGTTCGTCGGTGGCGGCGCCGACGGCGAGGATCGCGGCCTCGGGCGGGTTGATGACGGCGGTGAAGTGTTCGATCCCGTACATGCCGAGATTGGAGATGGTGAAGGTGCCACCACTCATGTCGTCGGTGTTGAGTGTTCGATCACGTGCGCGGGTTGCCTTGTCCCGCGTTTCGGCGGCGATCGCCGAGACCGATTTGCGGTCGGCATCACGGATCACGGGAACCAGCAGGCCGGCCGGCGTGGCGACGGCGACACCGAGGTGGATGCCATGGTGCTGGTGCAGTGTGTCGCCGGCGAAGGACACGTTGACGGCGGGGTTGGCCCGCAGGGTGACCGCGACCGCTTTGACGAGCAGATCGTTGACGCTGACCTTGCCGGTGCCGGCTTCGGCGAGTGTGTCGTTGATCCGGGCGCGGAAGGCGAGCAGATCGGTGACGTCGATGGCGCTCGTCAGATAGATGTGTGGTGCTTGCTGCTTGCTCTGGGTCAGACGGGTGGCGGACACGCGCTGGATCCCGGTCAGGGCGATCTCGTCGTAGTCACCGGACGCCTTGCCGGCGGGGGCGTCGACCGCGGCGACGGGTTGCGGCAGTCGCCTGTCGGTAGCGGCTGCCGGTGCCTCGGACGCGGTTGCCGCATGCGCGTTTTCGACGTCGCGCCGGGTGATGCGCCCACCGGGGCCGGTCCCGGTGAGGGCCGCGATGTCCACTCCCAGTTCCTCGGCGATCTTGCGTGCCAGCGGTGAGGACTTCGGGCGGCGAGCGTCGACGGCGGGTGCGGCGGACGGTGCCGGCGCGGGTGCCTCGGTGACACTCGGGGTGACCGGGGCCGTGCCGGTGTCGGTGGTGGACCGTGCCGGGATCGCCGTGCGTCCACTGCCGTCGCCGAGGATGGCGATCGGTTCGCCGATGGGCACTCGTGTCCCGGGTTCGGCGATGATGTGCTCGAGGACCCCGTCGTCGTAGGCCTCGAGCTCCATGAGCGCCTTGTCGGTTTCGATCTCGGCGAGAACTTCGCCGCGGCGTACCGATTCGCCGACGTGTTTGAGCCAGTTCGCGACGACACCGTCTTCCATGGTGTCCGAGAGCCGTGGCATGGTGATTTCAGGCAAGGATTCTTCCTCTCAGCGTCGCTTGCCCACGGCCGCAAGGGTTTCCGTAGCTGCGATGTAAAGCGATTCGGCGGACGGCAGAGCCAGCTTCTCCAGCGGCTTGGCATAGGGCAGCGGTACTTCTGCCATGGCGACGCGGCGCACCGGGGCGTCGAGGTAGTCGAAGGCGCCGTCGGAGATCGAGGCCGCGACTTCGGCACCGATTCCGTAGGTGAGCCAGTCGTCTTCGCCGATGACCGCGCATCCGGTCTTGCGTACCGAGCGGATGAGGGTGTCGCGGTCGAGAGGGCGCAGGCTGCGGAGGTCGACGACTTCCGCGGAGATCCCCTCGGCGGCGAGTTTTTCGGCGACCTGGGCGCATACGTTGGCCATGCGCGAGTAACCGATCAGGGTGATGTCGGTGCCTTCGCGGGTGACGGCGGCCTTGCCGATCTGCGCCGGTGCGAGATCCTGTGGCACTTCGCCCTTGGTGTTGTAGAGCGAGAGGTTTTCCAGGAACAGGACCGGATCGTCGTCGGCGATGGCGGCCTCGAGCAGAGCGCGAGCATCGGCAGGGGTGCTCGGCGCCACGACTTTGAGACCGGGTACGAACGCGTAGTAGAGCTCGATGTTCTGGGAGTGGGTGGCGCCGAGTTGCTGGCCGCCGCCGCCGGGGGTGCGGATGACCATGGGCACGCTGGTCTGCCCGCCGAACATGCCGTAGATCTTGGCGGCGTGGTTGACGATCTGGTCGAGGGCGAGCAGGGAGAAGTTGATCGTCATGATCTCGACGATCGGGCGCAGGCCGAGCATGGCGGCGCCGATGGCCGCGCCGACGAATCCCTCTTCGGCGATGGGGGTGTCGCGGACCCGTTTCTCGCCGAATTCGTCGAGGAGTCCTGCGGTGATCTTGTAGGAGCCTTCGAAGACGCCGATCTCCTCGCCGATGAGCAAGACGTCGTCGTCGCGCCGCATCTGTTCGCGCAGGGTCTCGCGCAGCGCTTCACGGTAGGTCATGATTGGCACAGGGGGTCCTCAGGCGGTGAAGAGCGGGTCGGCGGGCAGGCGTCGGGAATCGCCCGGCATCGGGGTGGCGTAGTTGTAGTCGAACAGGCTCGACGGCTCCGGATGCGGGCTGGCATCGGCGAACTCGACGGCGGCGACGACCTCCGCGGCCACCTCGGCGGTCACGGCCTCGACCGAATCCTCGCTCAGCACACCGGCTTTCAGTAGCAGATCGGTCCAGATCTCGACCGGATCATGAGAGCGTGCCGCCGAGACCGCTTGTTCGGTGCGGTATTTCGCGGGGTCGACCACGGAATGGCCTTTGAGGCGGTGGCTGACGGCTTCGAGCAGGGCCGGCTTGCCGTCGCGGCGCGCGGTCTCGATGAGCTCACGCGCGGTGTCACGGACGGCCAGCACATCGGTGCCGTCGACGCGTTCGCCGCGCATCCGGTAGGCGGCGGCGCGTTTCCACAGATCGGGTTCGGCGGAGGATTTCTCGACCGTGGTTCCCATGCCGGTGTAATTGTTGACGACCAGGAAAACGATCGGCAGATTCCACAGCGCGGCGAGATTCAGCGATTCGTGGAACGCGCCGATATTGGTTGTGCCCTCACCCATTTGGCAGACGACGACATCGTCTCCGCCGCGGTAGTCGATCGCCAGAGCGGCGCCTACGGCGAGGGGGATCTGGCCGCCGACGATGGCGTAGCCACCGAGCAGCCGGGTCGCGGTGTCGTACATGTGCATCGAACCGCCCCAGCCCTTGGAGGTGCCGGTGGAGCGGCCGTACAGCTCGGCCATGACCCGGCCGGGTTCGATGCCCTTGGCGAGGGCGTAGCCGTGTTCGCGGTAGTTGGTGAACAGGTAGTCGGTGGGGCGCATCGCCGCGCCGAGCCCGACCACGGTGGCCTCTTCACCCAGATTGAGGTGACAATAGCCGCCGATCTTGGCCTGCTGGTAGCTCTGCGCCGTCCGCTCTTCGAACCGGCGGATGAACACCATGTCGCGGTACAGCGTGCGCAGAACATCGGGATCCTCTGCGGCGATACGTGATTCCAAGGAGTCGGGCGGGGTTGGCGTCTCTTCGGTGGCGGCGGACTGCACGGGTGTGGTGGCTCGTGGGCGGGTACGCCGGGCGGCCTTGTGCGGGGTCTGCTGCGGGGTTGTGGCAGTCACGGTGGTGCTCCTCAACGCTTGCGGGGCGGGGCGGTGTGAACCGGCAGGCCGAGCCCGGTCAGGGCCGCTTCCATACCGATTTCGCCCAGGGTGGGGTGGGCGTGGATGGTCTCGGCGAGCTCGTCGAGGGTGGCTTCGAGCGTGATCGCCAGTGCGCCTTCGGTGATCAGGTCGCCGGCCGATGGGCCGATGATGTGCATGCCGAGGACTTCGTGATGCCGGGCGCCCGCGACGATCTTGCAGAAGCCCTCGCTGTCGCCGAGGGTCTTCGCTCTGCCGAGAGCGGCGAAGGGGAATTTCGCGGTGACGACCTCGTGTCCGGCGGCACGGGCGGCGTCCTCGGTCAGGCCGACACTCGCGATTTCCGGATGCGTGAACGTCGCCGCGGGAATGACGTCGTAATCGATGCGGGCATCATGGCCGGCGATGACATCGGCGGCGGTGAGCCCCTGATGGGATGCCACATGCGCCAGCAGTGCCGTGCCGGTGACATCGCCGATGGCGTAGACGTGCTCGACCGCGGTCCGCATGTGGTCGTCGACCGGGATGAAACCTCGTGCGTCGGTGTCGATTCCGGCGACGTCGAGGTCCAGGTCGGCCGTGTTGGGACGGCGGCCCACTCCGATCAGCACGAGGTCGGCCTCGATGCCCCGGGTCGCTGCCCCGCCGACATCGACGACCAGCGCGTCGCCGGTCTGCGCGATGCTGGTGACCGTCGTGCCGGTCAGCACGGTGATACCGCGTCCGGTGAACGATCGGCCCAGTGCGCCGCCGATTTCCTTGTCCTCCGCCGGAACCAGCCGGTCCTGCATCTCGACGATGGTCACGGCGGCACCGAAGGCGGCGAACAGACTGGCCCATTCGGCGCCGACGGCGCTGCCGCCCACGACGACGATCCGCGCGGGCACCTCGGTCACTCCGAACGCGCCGTCGGAGGTGATGACGCCGGGCAGGTCGGCGCCCGGGATCGGCAGCAGCGCGGGCGTGGAGCCGGTGGCGACGACGACGTCGGTGGCTGTGACCGTGCGTATCGCGGTGGCGGACGGGGTGGCGGCATAGCGTGGTCCACCGGCGAAGACGGGGGAGGGGCCCGGCTCGAATACCTCGACGGTGGTCGGGCCGGTGAACCGTGCGTGTCCCTCGATGACGGTGACTCCGTTGGCCTTCAGCAGACCCGTCACGCCGTCGGTGAGTTCCTTGACGATGCCGTCCTTGCGCTGCCGGACGGCCGCGAAGTCGACCCGGACGTTGTCGGCGTCGATGCCGAAAGCTGCCGCGGCTTTGACGGTTTCGAATACCTCGGCGGATCGCAGCATCGCCTTGGTGGGGATACAGCCCCAGTTCAGGCACACCCCGCCGGGGCGCTCCTTCTCCACCAAAGCGACGTGCAGGCCGCGCTGGGCCGCGCGGATCGCCGCGACGTATCCGCCCGGCCCGCCGCCGACGATCACGAGATCGAATTCCGGCACTTGTGGTGCTCCTCGTCCTGATGTGCGTGACCCGAATCCGGTTGTGGTGTGGGTCATCAGGTGGAGTCTTGTCTGTGCTCGGGCGCTGGACAATTCCCAGCAAGCCCAGTGATCGAGGCTCGGAATTGGGCGTTGTGCCCAATTCCGCCGGCTCGGGGCCGAGTCGTCGCAGCTCAGTCGGCCGAGTGGTCCAGCAACTCGAATGCGGTGAGCGCGAGGGACAGTTCCAGGTGCTGGCGTTGTCCCTCGAGCGGATGCCCGAGCAGCGTCGCGGCGCGTTGCAGCCGGTTGATGACGGTGTTGCGATGGCAATGCAGCAGTGGAGCCGCACGGGCGGCCGAGCTGCCTTCGGCCAGCCAGACCGTCAACGTGTGCAGCAGCATGTCCCGTTCTCTGGGCGGCAGCGCCAGAATCGGTCCCAGTGATCGGCGCACCAGCAACCTCGCCAGGTCCGGTGAACGCAGCAGCAGCGCTTCGGGATAACGAGTATCCAGCGACGTGAGCACGCCCGCCGAGCTCGCCGGGACCGTGTCGAGCCCGAGGGTGGCGAGCGAGGCGGCCACGTCGAGCTCGGCGAGTCCGGTGACGGTGGGGGAGAGCGCGGCACGGCCGCGAACCAGGGGCCGCACGATGTCGGCCACGTGGTGCGGCAGGTGCTGCTCGAGGGCGACGATACCGACCGCCGAGTCGCCGCGATCGTGCCAGATCGAGCGAATTCCCTTGGCGGCCAATGCTGTTTCGGTGCCAGGCCGCATGGGATACGCGTCCCCCCGGGCGACCACGACGACGTAGTCACAGGTGGGCGGCATGCTCAACTCGCGGGCGGCGCGGGCCGCGAACACGGCATCACGCGCGCGGCCGGCGAGAATATCCTCGATCAGGGCGTGCCGCCGGCGTTCCTTGCGGCGAACGCGGTCGAGCTCGGTGCCGCGATACGCGGTGACCAGTGCCGAGGACATTCCGTCGACGACCGCCCACATGGCGGTGCCGGCCTCCCTGAAATCGGCCGCGGGTATCACCGCGGCCCGATCCGACAGCGCTTCCCATACGACACGACCTCCCAGGCGGAAGGTCCGCAACATCACTTCCAGTGGCACCCGCTGCGCGGCACGCTGACTGCCGATCGATGCGGCGACCTCATCGTCCTCGGCACCGGCGCCGCCGACTTCGAGCAGGTCCAGAACGCGGTTCAGGTACCGCCGGCAGCCGTCGTGGAGATCTTCGCGAGTGATGGCCGAATAGTCGGTCCACTCCGGGTTGTCGGTGAAGATCGCGACCATCAGCCGCCGGGTGAGCTCGGGAATGTCGTCGCGGCACGCAGTGGCCAGGCGCGCCGAGCTGCCTGCGGGATCGGGTGTCATGGGTACCGCCACGAGCTGCCAGGCTACGCCGCGACGGAAACATCCTGTTCCGGGCGGGGCATACCGCCCACGGCGGTCGGTCCGCGCGCAGGGCGAAGAACGGGAAGCGCGGGATGTAACTTTCGGTGTGCCGCTCCGATAGTCCGGGTGTCGCGGTCGGCCACCGCGCGAGTTGTCTGCTCGGTGTGCGTGACGTTCTCGCTCACGCGCACCACGCCCTCGGACAGGAGAGCGCGATGGTGCTGTATCTGGTCGTTGTCTTCGTGGCCGTCGTCGGCTCAGCGGTGTTGACGGCATATGGCGCATCCGCCGGTCCGCACCGCCCGTCCGGGGTGGTGCGGCGCGCACCCGATCGGAAATCCGTGCCGGTGGTGGGTGGTGAGGTCGCTGCCGGGTGTGGGGTGCAGGTGCGTACCTGCCGCCGATGACGCTGTCGATCAGCGGGATTCGACGCGACTGTCGTCACCGTCCGCGCGATGCACGTTGTGCAGGATCCAATCGCCCTTGGCATCGGATTTCGCCTGGTAAAGCGTTGTGTCGGCGGCGTCGAGCAGCCATTCCGGATCGGTGCCGGCGATCGGGGTGACCACGGCGCCGATGCTGGCCGAGATGTGCAATCGATGACCGCCGACGACGATCGGCTCCGACAGGGCACCGCGCAGCCGATCGGCGACCGCGGTGACCCGCTCGTTGTCCGCCGGCGGAAACACCATGACCACGAACTCGTCGCCACCGATACGGGTGACCAGGCAGCCCAGCCCGTCGAGGCTGTCGTCCAGCCGCCGGCCGACCGTCGCCAGCACCTGATCGCCGGTCCCGTGGCCGTAGCGGTCGTTGACCTCTTTGAAGTGGTCGAGGTCGGTGAAGCACAACCCCATCCGATCGGGGGGCTCGGCCACCTCGATGACCGCGCTGAGCTGTTCGAGCAGATGCCGGCGGTTGGGCAGGCCGGTGAGCGCGTCGTGGCGGGCTTGATAGTGCAACTGCTCCTGCAACTGATGGCGTTCGGTGACGTCCTCACCGATCGCCAGCAGGTAGTCCGGTTCGTCACCGGCGCCCTTGACGTAGGTGATGGCGAAGGCGGCCCAGCCGACGCTGCCGTCCGCGCGCAGCAGGCGCCGCTCGATCCGGGCGGTGCCCTCCTGGGCCGGGACGAGCTTTTCGTAGACCATTCGCCGGATCTCGTTCTGATCGTCCGGATGCGCGAAGTCGTAGACCGAGATGCCGTGCAGCGCCTCCTGCGGCACGCCGATCATCGCCGCCAGATGCGGATTGGCCTCGAGTAGAGCGCCGTCGGTGTCGCCGACCGCGATGGCGATGGACGCGTGGTCGAACACGATACGGAAGCGCTTGTCGTACTCGGACTGGACCGCGGCGTCGGGAACCGAAGCCTCGCGATGTCCCTGTCCGAATGCGGCGAGCAAGGCCGCCAGCCGTGGACCGGCTTCGGGATGGTCGCAGTACTCGATGAGTCCATACAGCACCGGTGCGGACACCACGGGCACCGCGGCGTCGGTCAGCCGGGCGTCTGCCAGCGCGGCGCCCACCCGGGAGCCGACGGCGGGGTCGAATTCCGGGGCGTCGACTCCGGTCCGGAGATCGTGCAGCAACTCGCTGAGCAGCGATATTGCTACATCAGTGTAGGGAGTGGAGTCCGCGAGCGATGCCAAGGCGCGTCGCCACTGCTGGGCGAACGCGGTGTACTCCAGGTCGTCCACTGCAACTCCCCTGCCCGATTCGGGCGCCCATCGGAGCCGGGCGTCCGGTAGTGCCTCCTCCGGCTGATACCGCTCTATACGCAACGCTAAAGGCCGCTGCTGCAAAAGTACTGCACGGCGAAATTCTCACGACAGGGAACACCTCTCAGGCGTCGTGATCCTCCACGAAGATCGACCTGCCCTTGTACCGCGAGGTCGTGCACTGCCACACCCAGCTGGCCTGCACGCACTGGTCCAGATCTTCGAGATAGGCGGCGATCGAGTCGGTGAGCTCGTCGTCTCCGCTGGTCGCACAGTGCCGCAGTACGCGCGCTCGCAGGGTGCGGAACTGTGTCAGCCGGTCGCGAACGACGGTGGCGGCGGCGGTCACGGCATCGGTCAGCGTCGCACCGGGTGTGTTGAGCAGCAGTATCGGAACGAGATTGAAATCGGAACGATCGACAATGCACTCCTTCTCGAAGGAGAAGACATCGTTCATCAATGCGCCGATCTCGGCGGTGAGCCGGATGAGATCGCGAACATCCTCGTCGAGCCCGGCGGCGCGGATCCGCTCCCACGGCAACACCACACCGCGAGCGAAATCGCAGAGCGCGATCGCGGGGTACATGCCGGAGATCTGATTGCGGAGTTCGATGTACTCGCCGACGCCGAGCAGGTCGCGGCGCGCACTGGCGTTCTGATCGCGAATGGCCGGCTGCAGATGGGCGACGGTCAATTGTCGGAAGCGTCGTAACCAGGCCGGATCGGCGTAGTCGGCGAGGATCGACAGGAATTCGGTGGTGGCGGCCTCGATGGGGGCCGATCCTGGCGGGGCGGGGTGGGGCGGAGTGTGGTCCGCCTCGAATAATCGGCACAGCCGGTCGACCTCGTGCAGTGCCCGAGCCTGCTCCGCGGCCGAAAGATGGCCGAACTTCTCCCGGCCGACGGTGTCGTTGAGCCAGAACAGGATCGCGTTGTAGATCCCGATGATCGTCATCCGCTCGGCGGTGGCGGCCCGAGGGTGCAGATAGGGCGTCATGCTGTTGTACTGCGCGCCACCGTGTTCCAGCCAGATGTCGTGGCCCCGGCAGAAATCCTCGACCACCGCGCACGCCTGGTCGCCGAAGCGGTTCGGCGCGAAGCCGCCGCAATACTCGGCGATATCACAATCGGTGGTGCTGAACAGCTCGCGCAACGACCAGCGATGTCCCCGATCCAGCAATGCGCGGTACTGCCCGTGCATCCCGGAGAGATCGGATTGAACCTGCGGCGTGTATTTCTGTGCCACAACAACTCTCCCGATCTGCGGGCACCGGTGCCACCATGCGGCGGCACGGGTTGCCCACTGCTAGATAATAGACAACGATGCCCGATACTCCGATGCGTTTGCCGTACGTTCCGGGTGCTACCGCGTCTCGGCGGTGACGACGGCTGCCGCCGGATCGGCCCGCGGGACGAGCGATATTCGCCTGCCCGACATCCGAATGCGCAGGCCGGCGGCCCGGGCGAGAATGACGCCGACCAGCGCCGCGGAGGCCGCCGACACGGCGCCGCACGCGAACAGGCCCAAGCGGGGGCCGAACTGTTCGGTGAGCCATCCCACGATGGGGCCACCGATCGGTGTGCCACCGGTGAAGACCATCATGTACAGCGACATCACCCGTCCCCGCATGGCGGGGTCGGTCTCCAGCTGCACCATCGAGTTGCCCGAGGTGTTGAAGGTGAGCCCGAGCAGACCCACCACCATCAGCAGGGCGGTGAACAGCCAGTAGTCCGGTGCGAATGCGGTGACCGCTTCGAGCGCTCCGAAGCCGACGGCGGCACCGACCAGCATGCGCATGCGCACTCGTCCTCGGCGGCTCGCCAGGAGCGCGCCGGCGAGCGATCCTGCCGCCAGTGCGGTGTTGAGCAGTCCGTATTTCCCGGCGTCGACATCGAAGACGTGATAGGCGAAGCCCGACAGCACGGTGGGGAAGTTGTAGCCGAAGGTGCCGACGAAGCCCACCATGACGATCGGCCAGAGCAGTTGCGGATGTGCGCTCACGTAGCGAAGGCCCTCGCGCAGTTGCCCTTTGCGGCGGGGCAGGCGCGGCACCGGCGTCAGTTCCGCCGGTCGCATCGCCAGCAGGCCACCGATGACGGCGGCGAACGAACAGGCGTTGATCACGAAGGCCCAGCCGGACCCGACGGCCGCGATCAGCACACCCGCGACCGCAGGCCCGATCAGCCGGGCGGCCTGGAAGTTCGCCGAGTTCAGGCTGACGGCATTGCGCAACCGCTCCCGCCCGACGATCTCCGGGACGAACGACTGCCGGGTCGGGTTGTCGACCACGGTCACCATGCCCAGCAGTAGCGCCAGCAGGTATACGTGCCAGACCTCGGCCTTGCCGGTCAGCGTCAGCACGGCGAGTACGGCGGCGAGCAGCCCCATGGCGGCCTGGGTGATGACCAGCAGACCCCGTTTGGGGAAGCGGTCGGCGAGGACGCCGCCGTAGAGGCCGAACAGCAGCATCGGCAGGAACTGCATCGCGGTGGTGATGCCGACCGCGAACGAGCTGCCGGTCAGACCGAGTACCAGCCAGTCCTGGGCGATGCGCTGCATCCAGGTGCCGGTATTCGAAACCACCTGGCCCGCAAAGTAATAGCGGTAGTTCGGCACGGTGAGGGAGGTGAACATTCCGCCCGGACGGTGCGAGGGCTCCGCTGCGTCGCCGGATGGGGCCGGCGGCAGTGGATCGGTATCGGTGGTGTTCTCGTCGTCGGTGCGGATCGCGGTCAAGACTGCCTTTCCTGCCTGTGCCACTCCTTGTTCGGTGAAGAGCAACGTTCGGTTGCTACGGCTGGGCCCGGGTGCGGGATGTGTGCCGCCCGGGTGAACGACGGTGCGCGGCGAGCCTCGCGGCGAACTGTGTCGTCACCGCAGGGGCAAGCGGGCTCCCGGTCGAACATTCCACATTGCTTAGCCTACCTAATCAATTGCGGGCGCAGCGCCGCCATCGAGGCCGGTCGCGCCGGCTCCTCGACCACGACCGGGCTGATCAGCGGTGCCGCAGCGATGGCAGCGATGGCTGCGACGACCGTGGCCGCGACCCGGGCGCCGCATGAACCGCGGCGCCGGTGTTCCCGGCCGGATCCGGCGGCCGACGAGGTGAGTCAGTCGTCGTACGCGGCCGAACCGTCACCGTCGTTCGCCGGCCGGTCGAGCGGGTCCTGGGTATCGGCATCCTCGGATACGGCCAGGACCTCACCGAACCGCTCGCGGACCTCGGTGGCCAGTTCGGGATCGGTCATGACGCGGGTGATCTCGTCCAGACCGGCGACCTTGGCCAGGGCCCGACGCCCGAATTTGGAGCTGTCGGCGACGACGACGGCATCGGCCGCCGCGGTGATCATCGCGCGTTTGAGCGGGACCTCGAGGGTGTTCATGTTGGTGATGCCGGCATCGATGTCGACGGCATCGGCGCCGAGGAAGGCCCAATCGGCGGTGTAGTCGGACAGGAAGGCGATCGCGCGTTCGCCGACCAGCGTGAACACCGAGCCGAGCAATTCGCCACCGGTGACGAGCAGGCGCACCCCCGGGGTTTCGGCGACGAACTTGGCTATGCGCAGATCGTTGGTGATGATCGTGAGGTCCGCGTGATGGCGCAGGGCCCGGGCGACCTCGTAGGTGGTCGATCCGCTGTCGAGGATCACGGTCTCACCATCGCGTACCCGGCGGGCCGCCGCTCGGGCGATCGCCGCCTTCTCGATGAGGCGTTCGCCCTCCTTCATCGTGTAGGGCAACTTCGCCGTGGCGCCCGGAGCCGGACGTGCGCCGCCGTGTGTGCGTTGCGCCTGCCCCGCACGCTCGAGGGCATCGAGGTCCCGGCGGATCGTGGATGCGTCGACACCGAGTTGGTCAGCGAGGGCCTTGGCCTCCACATAGCCATCCGTGACCAGCCTGTGCATGATTTCGCGCCGTCGAGTGCTGGCTAGCAACTGTGCCTCCGAAACCGGGTTTCCTGCGTAAGTCCTGCTGTGCTGCGGTTTCGTGCATGGTACTCGGCCCGGCGGTTGACTTGCCTCGTCACCGCAGTGCATGATTTCGAGCATTGGCTGCGCGAATTCGCGCATTGCAGATCGAGGGATCCATGAGTCGCACGCTGGAAGTTCTGGTCGAGTCGCCGGTATGGCGTGAATTGGCCGCGCACCGTGCGGAATTGGCGACCACGTCGCTGGCCCGGCTTTTCGAGACCGATCCGCGGCGTGGTACCGCGATGTCGGCCGAGTACGACGGTGTGGTTCTGGACTACTCGAAAAACCTGGTCACCGAGCGGACACTGGGTCTGCTGACCCGCCTGGCCGCCGATCGCGGCCTGGAGCGGGGGATCGCCGCGATGTTCGCTGGCGACCGGATCAACACGACCGAGGATCGCGCGGTTCTGCACACCGCCCTGCGCGCCGACGCCTCGGCATCGGTGCTGCTGGACGGCGAGGACGTCATTCCGGCGGTGCAGGCCGTGCTGGATCGCATGAGCGATTTCGCCGAGCGGGTGCGCTCGGGCCGGTGGTGTGGAGCGACCGGCCGTGCGATCCGCACCGTGGTGAACATCGGCATCGGCGGATCGGATCTGGGGCCGGCGATGGCCCATCACGCCTTGCGGGAACGGGCCCAGCCCGGACTGGACGCGCGATTCGTCTCGAATGTCGACGCCCACGACATCACCAGGGTGCTGCGCGACCTCGATCCCGAGACCACGCTGTTCATCGTCGCCTCCAAGACCTTCACCACCGTCGAGACGCTGACCAATGCCCGTACCGCGCGCCAGTGGCTGATCGACGGTCTCGGTGACCCCGGCGCGGTCGCCCGGCACTTCGTCGCGGTGTCGACCAACGCCGAGGAGGTCTCGGCCTTCGGGATCGACCCGGCCAGCATGTTCGAATTCTGGGACTGGGTGGGCGGCCGCTACTCGGTGTGGTCGGCGATCGGGCTCTCGCTGATGGTCGTGTTCGGGCCCGGCGACTTCCGCGAGCTGCTCGCCGGAGCGCGCGCACTCGACCGCCATTTCCGTACCGCACCCATCGAGCAGAACCTGCCGGTGTTGCTCGGCCTGCTGGGTATCTGGCACCGGAACTTCTGCGGCGCACAGTCGTACGCGGTGCTGCCCTACGACCAGCGGCTGGCGTTGCTGCCCTCCTATCTGCAGCAGCTGGATATGGAGAGCAACGGTAAGTCGGTCGATCGCGACGGGCATCGTGTCGCTGTCGACACCGCGCCGATCATCTGGGGCGAACCCGGCACGAACGGCCAGCACGCCTTCTTCCAGATGCTGCACCAGGGAACGACCCCGACCCCCTGTGACTTCATCGGCGTGCTCGAACCCGCGCACACCCACCGGCACCACCACGACCTGCTGATGTCGAATCTGTTCGCCCAGACCCGCGCACTGGCATTCGGTGATCTCGACGAACCCGGCGAGCGCCCGGCCCATCGCTCGTTTCCGGGAGACCGCTCGAGCAACACCATCCTGCTGCCCCGCGTCGACCCCTACACGCTGGGACAGCTGGTCGCGTTGTACGAGCACAAGGTTTTCGTCCAAGGCTGGATCTGGGGCGTGAACCCGTTCGACCAATGGGGTGTCGAGCTCGGCAAGAAGCTCGCGGGTCGTATACACGACGAGCTTCGATCCGATCGGTCACCCGGTTTCGACAGCTCCACGAACGCACTTATCATGCACTACCGGTATGCCCGGCAATCCTGACTCCGCCACCGACCACCTGCGACCCGACCTGAAAAGAGCTGTTCTTATGGCCTCCACCAACGCAATTGCCAATATCGGTGTGACCGGTCTGGCGGTCATGGGCAGCAACATCGCCCGCAACTTCGCCCGCAACGGATTCACCGTGGCGCTGCACAATCGCAGCGTCGCCAAGACCGATGCTCTGCTCGAGGCGCACGGCGGGGACGGCAACTTCGTGCGGACCGAAACGGTCGAGGAGTTCGTGGCGGCACTGGAGAAGCCGCGTCGCGTGCTGATCATGGTGAAGGCGGGGGAGGCCACCGACGCGGTCATCGAGGAACTGGCGGCCGCGATGGAGCCCGGCGACATCATCATCGACGGCGGCAATGCCCTCTACACCGACACCATCCGCCGGGAAGCCGCCATGAAGGCGCGCGGGCTGAACTTCGTCGGCGCCGGTATCTCCGGTGGTGAGGAGGGCGCGCTCAACGGCCCCGCCATCATGCCCGGCGGGCCCAAGGAGTCCTACGAGTCGCTGGGCCCCATCCTCGAGAAGATCGCGGCCAACGTCGACGGCACCCCGTGCTGCACCCACATCGGCCCCGACGGCTCCGGCCATTTCGTCAAGATGGTGCACAACGGCATCGAGTACGCCGATATGCAGTTGATCGGCGAGGCCTACCACCTGTTCCGTGACGCACTCGGTTTCGATGCCAAGCAGATCGCCGACGTCTTCACCGAATGGAACTCCGGCCCGCTGGAGTCCTACCTGGTGGAGATCACCGCCCAGGTGCTCGAGCAGATCGACGCCAAGACCGGCAAGCCCCTGGTCGATGTCATCGTCGATGCCGCCGAGCAGAAGGGCACCGGGCGCTGGACGGTGAAGGCGGCCCTCGATCTCGGCATCCCCGTCACCGGTATCGCCGAAGCCGTTTTCGCTCGCGCCCTGTCCGGCTCCCGGGCGCAGCGCAAGGCCGCGCAGGGGCTGGCCTCGGGCGCACTCGCCGACAAGCCGACCGACGCGGCGCAATTCACCGAGGACATCCGGCAGGCCCTCTACGCCTCCAAGATCGTCGCCTACGCCCAGGGGTTCGACCAGATCGCGGCCGGTAGCGCCGAATACGACTGGGACCTGAACCCGGGTGACCTGGCGACCATCTGGCGTGGCGGGTGCATCATCCGCGCCCGTTTCCTCAACCGCATCAAGGAGGCCTACGAGCAGGACCCGGCGCTGCCGACCCTGATCCTGGCCCCCTACTTCCGGGACGCGATCGAGCATGCCGTGGACAGCTGGCGTCGCGTGATCGCCACCGCGACGATGCTCGGGATCCCGGTTCCGGCCTTCGCCTCCTCGTTGTCGTACTACGACGCGCTGCGCGCGCAGCGTCTCCCGGCCGCGCTCACCCAGGCGCAGCGTGATTTCTTCGGCGCGCACACCTACGAGCGCGTCGACGCCGACGGCAAGTTCCACACCCAGTGGAGCGGCGACCGCAGCGAAATCTCCGCCTGACGCGGCTCGAACGCATCGTCGGGATGCGTTGAGGGGAAGCGATATTCGCGGCGGTATCCGTCCTGCCGGCGGGAGCCGCCGCGTCTCGGCGCCGGCCTGGCGCGCGGGAATCGGGCGAGATCCTATTCGCCCTCGCGATCGGAAGGAACCTGTTCTAATCGGAGTGCCCGGTTCCCGGCCGGGTGCGTACCGAAGCCGAGCGGAGTGAGAGATCGTGCCCGTAGCCCTGACCGCGGATCAGGCGGCGCTGGCGGAGGCCGTCAGCGGATTCGCCGACCGTCACAACACCCGCGAATACACCCGCGAGCACACCGACCGGCTCGCCGCCGGTGAACTGCCCGCATTCTGGGCGGAGCTGGTCGCACTGGGTCTGCCCGGTGTGCATCTGCCGGAGTCGGTCGGCGGACAGGGCGGAACCCTGGACGAGATCGCGGTGGTACTGGCCGAGGCCGGGCGGGCGCTGCTGCCCGGCCCGCTGCTGCCGTCGGTGGTCACCAGCGCCGTCGTCGCTTCGTCGCGATCCGCCGAACCGGCCGGTGCGGTGTTGCGGCGGTTCGCCGAGGGCGTGACCGCCGCGACGGTGGAACCCGGGCACGGGGTGCGGATCGCCGCCACCGGCCTGCGCGGTGCGACCGATCCGATCCTGGGCGCCGCCTCGGCCCAGGTGCTGCTGGTGGCCGCCGCCGAGGACGACCGGACCCGCTGGTTCCTGGTGGAACGCGGTGCGCCGGGCGTCGAGATCGAAGCGCGCGCCGGTTCGGATCTCGGTCGCGACCTCGCCGTCGTGCGGCTGCACGATGTCGCGGGAACCGAACTCGCCGGTATCGACGCCGGTTACGCCGAGGCGGTGACCACCGCGTTCATGGCTGCCGAAGCGGCCGGGGTGATCCGCTGGTGTTCGGACACGGCCACCGAATATGTGAAGGCCCGCAAGCAATTCGGTCGTCCCGTCGGCTCCTTCCAGGCCGTGCAGCATCGCGCCGCGCAGCTGCTGATCACCAGTGAACTCGCCACCGCGGCGGCCTGGGACGCGGTGCGCGGACTGACCGACGACCCCGCCCAGCGCACGCACGCCGTGGCCGGTGCCGCGATCACCACTCTCGGCAATGCCGTGCACGCGGCCGTGGAATGTCTGTGCCTGCACGGCGCGATCGGGTTCACCTGGGAGCACGACCTGCACCTGTACTGGCGGCGGGCCATATCGCTGGCCGGTCTCGGCGGGCCCGCGCAGAACTGGGAACGTCGCCTGGGGGAGGTCGCACTCGGCGGGCCGCGCAATTTCGCGGTACCGCTGCCGGAAACCGATTCCACGTTCCGCGAATGGGTTTCGGAGATCCTGGATCGGGCGGCCGCCCTGGACAATCCGAATCCGGGCAAGATCGGTGACCACGACGCCACCAATACCGGGCCCCGCCGTACCCTGCTCGCGGATTCGGGTCTGGTCTCCCCGCCGATGCCCGCACCGTGGGGGATCGCGGCGGGACCGCTGGAGCAGTTGATCCTGCAGGACGAATTCGACAAGCACGGAATTGCCCAGCCCTCCATGGGAATCGGCCAGTGGGTGGTGCCGATCGTGCTGGCGCGCGGCACTCCCGGACAGCTCGCCCGGGTGGCCGCCCCCGCGCTGCGCGGTGAACAGATCTGGTGCCAGCTGATGAGCGAACCGGAAGCGGGCTCGGATGTGGCCTCGCTGAGCCTGCGCGCCACCAGGGACGGTGACGGCTGGCGGCTCAACGGCCAGAAGATCTGGACCACGCTGGCTCATCGCTCCGACTGGGGACTGCTGCTGGCCCGCACCGATTCCGAGGCCGAACGTCATCGTGGCCTGACCATGTTCCTGGTCGACATGCACGGTCCGGGTGTGACGGTGCGCCCGATCACCCAGTCCAGCGGCAACGCCGAATTCAACGAGGTGTTCTTCGACGACGCCTTCGTCGGTGACGACATGGTCCTCGGCGAGGTCGGCCAGGGCTGGGCGCTGACGCTGGAAACCCTTGCCCAGGAACGGCTTTTCATCGGTGGCGTCCGGGATCCCGGGCACAACGCCCGCATCGTCGGCATCATCGAGCGGGACGGGTACGCGGGCAGTCGCGAGAACGCGCTGCGGGTGCTGGGCCGGATCGGTGCGCGCGGGGCTGCCATCTCGGCGATGAACCTGCGCGAGACCATCCGCCGCCTCGACGGTCATCCCATCGGCCCCGCCACGAGCATGTCCAAGGCCGCGGCCTCCATGCTGCACACCGAGGCCGCGGCCGCGGCCCTCGAACTCATCGGCCCCGCGGCCGCGCTGAGCGAAAAGGACTCCGAGGTCGTCCACCACGAACTCGACATCCCCAGTTGGGTGATCGGTGGCGGAACCCTGGAAATCCAGCTCAACACCATCGCCACCCTGGTCATGGGTCTGCCGCGGAAATAGGCCCGGCGGCACGACCCTCAGTTGCGAACGAAGGTGATCGGCAGGCCGTCCTTGGGGAAGGGCAGCGAGTGGTGGTCCAGTGGCGGGACGTAGCCGGGGTCCACCCGCCAGTGGTAGTCGCGTAGCAGGCGGTGCATGATCGACTTCACTTCCAGTCCGCCGAAGTGCATGCCGATACATTTGTGCGCACCGCCGCCGAAGGGCTCCCACGCGAAGCGGTGGGATTTGTCCTCGCGGCGGTCGGGACCGAAACGGTCCGGGTCGAAGGTGTGCGGATCGGTCCAGTACCGCGGCATCAGGTGGGTGAACTGGATGCCGATGACCACATCGGTGCCGGCCGGAATCCGAACCCCGTGGATCACAGTGTCTTTCACCGCGTAGCGGACCAGGACCGGTACCGGAGCGCGCAGACGCAATGCCTCGCGCATCACCAGGTCGATCGATTCCAGACCTTCCAGTTCGGCCATCGACGGTGCCGGCCCCAGTGCCGATGCCTCGGTCCGGCAACGCTGCTGCCAGGCCGGGTGCTGCCCGAGATACTGCAGGATCGTCGAGGTGGTGATGGTGGAGGTGTCGTGGGCGGCCATCATCAGGAAGATCATGTGGTTCACCACGTCGTCGTCGGTGAACCGGGCGCCGTCCTCGTCCGCGATGTGGCACAGCACCGAGAAGATGTCGTCGGTCTGCTCGGCGCGTTTCGCGGGCAGGTAGTGGCGCAGGAAATCCTCGAGTACCCGCCGGCCGCGGTAGGCCTTGCCCCAGCGGGTGAACGGCACGTTGCCGCGCACGATGCCGGCCGCGGCCTGGACACAAGCGATGAACGCCTTGTTGATTCGTTCCATCTCGGCGGGGCTGGTGTCCGCGGCGCCACCCATGAACAGATCGGTGGCGATGTCGAGGGTGAGCTGCTTGAGTTTCCAGTAGGCGGGGAAGGATTCGCTCTCGCCCCAATGCGCCACCCCCTGCTCGATCGCGGGGTGCAGCCGTTCGGTGTAGGCCTGCAGTCGCGGACGGGTGAAGGCCTGCTGCATGATTCGCCGATGCCGCTTGTGCTCGTCGAAATCGATGAGCATGAGCCCGCCGTGGAAGAACGGGCCGACCAGCCGCGACCAGGCCGGCTCGTTGGCCAGTGCCCCGTCCTTGTTCAGCAGCGCGGCACCGCACGCGTCCGGGCCGAGCAGCAGTGCCGCGGTCCGGCCGAGCGAGTACATCGGCGCGACCGGGCCGTAGTGATCCCATTCGCGCTGGAACAGGGCCACGGGGTCCTTGGCGAAATCCAGTACTTGCCCGAGCACCGGATAGCCGCGGTCTTCGCGGCGCTGGGTCGGGATCGGCCTGGTGTCCAGGGCGTCGGCCGTCATCGCACACCTCGTCTCTGTGATGGCGCTCACATCACAGCCTGATTCAGGAAGAGCATCCTGTCAACCTTGGTGCGGATCTCGCTGTGGCATGCTGGGCCCATGGCCGTGCAATCAGGGGTCTATCGCGGAGCCACTGCCGCCGAACGGGCCACCGAACGCCGGTCGCGCCTGCTGGAAGCGGGGCTCACGGTGTGGGCCGATCCGGCAACCCGGACGACGATGACCGCCGTATGTGCCGAGGCCGGCCTCAGCGAACGCTACTTCTACGAGAGTTTCACCGGACTCGATGCCTTGCTCGAGGCCGTCCTCGACGAAATCGCGGTCGAGATCGAGGAGAACAGCCGCAGCGCCGCCGATGCGGCCGGAGACGATCCGGAAGCTCGCATGCGGGCATCGATCGGCGCGTTCGTGCGCCTGCTGGTGGCGGATCCGCGCAAGGGCCGGGTGGCGATCGTCGAATCGGTGGCGGTCCCCGAATTGCGGAGGCGGCGTACCGAATTGCTCCGTCACCTGGCGCACGAATCGGCTCTCGAAGTTCGCGCATGGCTCGGCGATGCCGGCCGCAGCCGGGCCGCCGACGAAACCTCCGGTCTGCTGTTCATCGGTGGTATGGCCGAATTGGTCACCGCCTGGCTGGACGGCGCCATCGAGGCAACCGCCGAGGAGATCATCGAGTCCGCCTGCCGCGCGCTGCATGGTCTCTACCGCTGAATCCGCCCGGCCCGCAACCACATCCGCGTGCCATGGCCGGAACCAGCGTCTATTCGGGTGTCACGCCGACGGGCCCGGCAGGTCATTCGCGCAGCGCGCTGTGGAATCGGCGCTGATAGGCCCGCGGTGAGACGCCGAAATGCTGGAGGAACACCCTGCGCAGGGTCTCGGGGCTGCCGAATCCGCTGTCCTGGGCGGCAGCGGTCACCGAGTGGCCGGAGTCGAGGAGGTCCTTGGCGGTATCCACCCGGATCTGCTCGACGTATTTCGCCGGGCTGGTGCCGAGTTCGTCGCGGAACAGCCGAGTGAGCTGGCGCGCGCTGAGGTGGGCCAGCGCGGCCAGCGCGGTGACGGAGTAGTCGCCGGCGGGCTGGGCGGTGATGGCCGCGCACAGCTGGTGCAGCGGTGCGGTCCGTGGCAGGGGCGATCGCATCGCCGGGGAGAACTGCGATTGGCCGCCGGGGCGCTGCAGGAACACCACGAGCGATCGGGCGACCTCGCGAGCGAGTTCCGGGCCGTGGTCGCGTTCGACGAGGGCCAGCGACAAGTCGATGCCGGCGGTCACGCCCGCGCAGGTCAGGATCGGTCCGTCGGTGACATGGATGGCGTCCGGGTCCACCCGCACGGCGGGGTGGGCGCGGGCGAGGGTGGCCGCGTGTTTCCAATGGGTGGTGGCGCGGCGGCCGTCGAGCAGACCCGCGGCCGCCAGGATGAACGCGCCGGTGCAGATGGAGGCCGTCTCCCGGGCGTGCCGGTGCAATGTCGCGGCGGCGGACACGAGCCGCGGATCGATCGGATGTGTGGGCAGTGCGTCGCCGCCCGCGACCATCGCCACATCCAGCCGACCGGTCTCGGCCGCCGCGGTGTCGACGCTGATCCGCAGGCCGGTCGAGGTGGAGACGTCCTGGCCCTCGGGTGAGCACATCACCAGGCGGTAGTGCGCGCCGAAGCGGTTGGCTTCGGCGAAGACCTCGCCGGGACCGGCGACGTCGAGCAGTTTCACCCCGTCGAACACGAGGATGCCGATGCGCCGCTCGGTGTCCACCGCTGTCTCCTCACGTCCGGATCTGTGGGATGCCTGGCGCGGATCACGGGGCGCGCGAGCGGTGTGCCGCGGGAGGCTGGAATCACGGTAATCGAACTCGTCGAGCAGGAGATGACCTGATGACCATCGAGCAGCCCCGGCCGCGCACCGTCGAATCCGTCGCGGGTGTCACGATCCCGGACACGAAACTGGCCCGCGAGGCCACCGAGCTCATCCGCGACACCACCAGCGAACTCGTCTTCCACCATTCCCGCCGGGTCTACTGGTTCGGCAGTCTGCAGGGGCGCCGTCGTGACCTGAGCTACGACCCCGAACTGCTGTATATCGGTGCGATGTTCCACGATGTCGGCCTGGGGGAGCAGTTCCATCACAGCGGTCATCGCTTCGAGGTCGACAGCGCCGACGAAGCCCGCCGATTCCTGCGCGGCCACGGCGTTCCCGAGGACAGTATTCGCCGCGTGTGGACCGCGATCGCGCTGCACACCACGCCGGGCGTCCCCGAGTTCATGGAACCGGAGGTCGCGCTGGTGACCGCCGGTGTGGAATACGACGTTCTGGGCATCGGCTACCACGGCATCGCCGATGCCGATCGCCGCGCCGTCACCGCGATGGAACCGCGTCCGGATTTCAAACGCCGGATCCTCGCCGCGTTCACCGCCGGTGTCGCGCCGAAACCCGAAACCGCCTTCGGGACCGTCAACGACGACGTGCTGGCGCACTTCGTTCCCGGCCACGAGCACATCGACTTCGTCGACATGATCGAGAGCTCACCCTGGGCCGAGTGAGCCGCGGGCGCCGGAGGCGAATCGTGCGGTCCGAGTGAACGATTCGCGGTGCACCGATCACGCCGAATGTTCGAGTTCGATCCAGTCGAAGGTGCCGCTCGTGATCGCACGGGACAGTGCGACCAGTGAGAGACCGTGGGCGTCGGCATGCTCGCGCAACAATGCCGCCGCCCGGCTCGCGTCGATGTTCAGCCGTCCGGCCACCATCCCCACCGAGTGTTCGTAGCGGACGCGATCGTCGAAGGTCGACAGCGACCGGCGGGCGAGCAGTTCGGCCCGTGCGCTGTCGCTGTCCTGACACAGCGACAGTGTCGTCAGGTCTGCCAGGGTCTGGACGACCACCTGATAGCCGGGGCGCTGCTCGACCGACTCGTCGTAGAACGAGATCAGGCTGCCGACCGCGTCGGTTCCCAGAATCATGGGGGCCGCACACACCGCGCCGCAGCCGAGCGCGGCGGCAGCGCGGGACAGATCCGGCCACCGGGTGTCGTCGCCGATCCGGGCGACCTCGACCATTTCCTTCGACGACATGCTCTCGGTCCACGGGCCGTCGCTCGCGTGTATTTCGAGAAGTCGGATCAGATCCGGTCGGTCCTCGGTCATCGGCAGGATGCGCGCGACCCCGTTCGGATCCAGAACGACGATGGCCGCCGCCGCGACGTGCAGGACTCGGGTGCACATCTCGTTGATCAGCGGAAGGGTGCTCGTGAGGTCGGCATCACGGACGAGGTCGGCGGTGATCCGGGACAGCGGACCGACCAGCTGCTCGAGCACGACGTACTCCTTCGACACATCGAGGATTTTACGATTTCGTTCTGGGTTCGTGGTGTTGTCGTTCATTCGGTCGCTCCATCGAGATCGACTCGTCGTTCGAGAACACCTCGTGCCACCTCTGGTAGGGAACGTTCCGCGGCGAACGCGAACGCGCGGAGGCGCAGGAAGGCTTCTTCCAGTGAGATACCCCGCTGAGCTGCGATCATGCCGGTCGCGATGTTGACATCTCGGTGAGTGGTCGCCAGCGGGTCCGCCCCGGGTTCTCGCAGCGCGAAATCCTCGATCAGGGTATAGCTGATCAGCTCCGCCAGCAGCATCGCATCGGTTTCCACCTCGGTCGAGAGTCCGCCCGGCTGCCGCCGATACAGATCCAGCCTGCCGATTCGCAGACCGCCGACCCGCAGCGGTAGCGCGATCACCGCGCCGACGCCCAGCCGTGCGGCCTCGTGCGCGAGCATCGGCCACGGCTCGAACGCGTCGCTTCCCGCCGTGGCCCGCACCACGGTGCCGGTGCTGTAGGCGGACGGGCCGGGGCCTTCACCGACCACGATCTGCGCGTCCTCGGCCTGTTCGGCCAGCGAATCGCTGCACCCCACGAGATCGACCAGGAAACCCGTGCTGTGCAACACGAGCCCGACGGAATCGACTCCGTCCAGGGCATCCCGGCACGCGGTGCAGACTGTTCTGCCCCAGTCTTCGGCACGCCGCGGTTGGCCGATCGCCACCACCGCCGTGTGCAGTCGCCCCCCGGATCGTTCGTCCACTGGCCCTTCTCTGGTATTGGCGGCCTGCCCGCGCAGCCGATCGACGCTCCAAGGCTTCCGGAAGTTGCCCAGGACCTGTGATGAGATAACCACACCCTCGCGCCGGGGCGAAGCCTCGACCCGGGAGTTCTCCGACTTGCGGCCGAAGAGTGACGGTGTGCGCCGCGCGGCGACCTTCCCTACATCGTGCCGGGTCACCTTCTTCGATCCTCCCGCGCGCGGTGGCTCGGCGCAGGAGACCAACGTCCTCTCCTCCGAGGCGGGTCGTGCGGGCGGCCTCAGCCCAGAGCCGGGCGACGCCGTGTTGTCGCTGGGTGAGCCCGAGGACGAAGTAGACCGGGCTCCAGCACGTCCAGGCTGCCTCCCGGGGAGGTCGTCCCCGGTCGAGCAGGGCGCTGACCAGCGCCTCGGCGATATCGAGGGTGGCGGGTTCGGCGGCGAGGGTGCCAGCCACCACCGCGGCGCGGTGTGCCAGGAGTGCGGCCCGGTATCGGCGGATGATCTCGGCGGACCGCTCCCGCCGGAGCGCGGGCGACCCGTCGAGATCGGCCCCGCCGACGATGGCGTCGGCCATGAGTTCTTCGGGGCGATTCGTCGACTTGTCATGTCACGCAATGGTATTCATCCGTACGTCGAGCCGCTTGGCGATCGCCCGCAGCGATACCGCCGCGGCGCCCTGTTCGTCGAGCAGCCCCAGCGCTGCCCGGACGAGCGCGGCGGTCACGCACGATTCGCCCCGACCGCGATCGGCCGCTCCGCTGCCACCGGAGAGCGCCGAGTCAGCGGCGGTGGAGTGCGAGAACCGGGATGGTTCGGATCCCGGCGGTCTTCTCGGCGTAACCGGCGAAGCCCGGGTATCGGCGGGCCTGCTCGGTGTAGATCCGGTCGCGCGGTTCACCGGTGATCTCCTCCACGTCGACCGCGTACTTCTCGGTGCCGCGTTCGACTTCGGCGGTGCCCGCGGTGGTGAGGTTGTAGTACCAGGCGGGGTTGGTCGGATCCCCCGCCTTGCTCGCGAACACGTAGACGGTGTCGAGGTGGCGCTCGTCGGGCATGTACATCATGGGGGTGACGAGTTCGCGTCCGCTCCTGCGGCCGCGATGGTGGACGAGCAGCATCGGGGCGCCCTCGAAAGGCCCGCCGACGCGGCCCTGATTGGCCCGGAACTCGTCGATGATCTTGGTGTTCCAGTCGTCGGGTGCACTCATGGGTGGATTGTGCCGTGCGCCACGGCGCCGCGGACGGATCCTGCTCGGCTCGGCGTGTTCTGCTCCGGAGCGTGCGAACGGGTCCGCCCGCGGCGCCGCGGTGCCCAACGGGGTTGCCGACTTCCTCATTCCGGCAACACAATTGGAATTGTGCTCGCGCACGGCAGGATCACCCTGTCGCCCGCCGCGACAGCTCCGTGGTCGTGGACTGCGTGTAGATGTGCTCCGGCGCCACGGTGATGACATCGGTGATCTCGATGAGTGCGGCGGGAACGATGTGGTCGGTGAAGTGGTCCACACTGGGGACCACGACGGCGTCCGCGTCGAACCGGACGACGGTGTCGAGTAGTTGCCGCATCGGATCCCGGGTCAGCTGGCTGAAGGTGATGGTTCTGCTGAGGTCGTATCCCAAACTTCTTGCTACGTGCCGGAGTTGAGCTTCGTCCCACCGTTGCCGTTGGCGCGAGACGTCTTTGCGAAGGAATCCGAGGGCCACGAAACTCATCGCTGTCCTTCCTGGAGGCCGACCGCGTCACGCGGCGGCACGGCGGCGAGCGTGGAGCAGAAGATCACCGGGCGCGATCCGGACAGCTCGACCGGGGCAACCGATTACCGGTCGTGTGACGAAATGGTGTTCGGTCGCAACCGCTTCCATCCGTCAGCATCTTCCTGGCTAATCCAAGATTAGCGGCGGGTTCCAGCCATGGCAATCGGTCGGTGCGGGCGCGGTCCTGCCACGATGCCGGCGGATTTGCTGGTTCGCTGCGAGAATGTGCCGCGTGACCGGCTGGGGTGATGACGAGGCTGCCTGCCGTCACCGGTGCCGGACAACGGCGGACACTCCGATCGCCTCCCCGCCCCGGGTGCGCGAAACGGTTGCCAGGCAGGGCATTCTGCCATCCGCCGGCTCAGGCGGGGCGCAAAATCCAGTGCGCGGATCTGCCGTTCCCACCGTGGCCGGCGATCACGGTCATGCCCGGTCCGGTGGTCGTCGTCCCGTAGGCGATCGTCTGCGGATCCGCTGCCAGTGAGATGTATTGGCTACCACCGTCGTTGCGTAGACACCAGGTCACGTAATCGCTGACGCCACACGCGCCCTGTTCGACGAAGGCGCCGCCGGGATCGTATCGATGCGGCCGCAGGCACCATCGGGTCCGTGCGTTGCGGATCTGATAGATCGGTCCCGCGGGCCGATAATCGATCACCACGAACTCCCACAGATCGCCGCGCTCGCCGGGCAGGGCCCGGATCGGATCCCCGGCCCGGCGCGAAACCATCGCGTAGCCAGGATGTTCCGATGACGCGATGCGGAAGGTGCCCGTCGTCGCCGAGGCCGCTCCGGCCGGCTGGGAAACGAACAATCCGGCCAGAGCCGCGGTGCAGACGAGCGTTCGCAGAAACAGGCGATCCAAGACAAATCCCTTCACGGTCGGCTCGACGCGTCACCTCGGATCGATGGTGCGCTCACGCCGCTGCTGTGGAAGTGCGGTGGCGAAATGTATTCGAACCTTGTCTGCCGAGGGTTTGCCGCTTGGCCGAATTGCGCGAGATTCAGGGGTTTTCCGTGTGTCCGCCGAGAATTCGAGCTACCGATTGTGGATTTGTGGCGAGGAGATTTCGGCCTGTGCGAATTCCGGGCGCCGGGTCCGCAGCTGCTCCGGCCGGTACTTGCCGTCGGAGAACCAGTGGTGTGCGCCGGGCTTGCGGGCTTCGGTCGCCAGATGCTTGATGCCCGCTTCGCATGCGAACTCCTTCAGCTTCTTTCCGGCGAATCCGCTGAAATACAGCCGCATGGCGGTCTCGTCCTTGTGACCGAGCTGGTATATCCCGGCATCGCGGCCGAAGCTGAGGCACATGGCGGGGAACGCGAGGTCGATCGGTGTGGGCTGTTCACCCGCGATCCGGTGCAGCACGGTGTCCGCGGCGTGCGCGCCCAGGCAGTACGCGGTGTAGGCGCTCATCCGGAACGGCAGATCCGACGGTGCCGACGAGTCACCCGCCGCGACGATGCGCTCATCGTCGATGCAGGTGAGCGTCTCGTCGGTGAGCAGCCGCCCGGCCGCGTCGGTGCGCAGTCCGCTGCGGGCGGCCAGGTCGGGAACTCCGAAACCGGCCGCCCAGATCGTCACGGCACTGGTCAGGGGCCGGCCGTCGCCGAGCTCCACGGCGTCGGATGTCACCGCGGTGACGGTCGCACCGGGGCCCTCGACGACTGTCGCGCCGAGCGCGGCGAGGTACTTGCGGGCCGTGCGCCGTGCTCTGGGGTGCAGATACGCACCGAGCACACGGCCGCAGACCAAGGTGACCGCGCGACCTCGCCCGGCCAGCTCGGCAGCGGCCTCGATACCGGTCGGCCCGCCCCCGATCACCGTCACCGGGGCCGCGCCCGGAGTGTCGAACAGTGCCGACCGCAGCTGCCGTGCGGCCTCCAAAGTCGCTATCGGGTAGGCGAACTCGCCTGCGCCCGGTACCTGCGGCGTGGGGGCGCCACTGCCCACCGCGTAGATCAGGTGGTCGTATCCGATGCGGTCGCCGCCCGCCGTCTGCACCGTCCGCCCGGCCGCGTCGATCCGCGTCACGCTGTCGACCACCAGCCCGACATCCTCGGCCAGGACGTCGCGGTAGTCGACGACGGCCTCATGGGTCGCGCCCACCAGCTGATGCAACCGCAGCCGGGGGACGAAGACCGCACGCGGATTGATCATGGTCACCCGCACGTCGTCGCGCTGGGTCAGGCGATTGGCCGCCATCACACCGGCGTATCCGCCACCGATCACGACGACTTCGTTCTTGGTACTCATTGTCTTCCTCCCTTGGGCGAGCGGTTCGGTCATGAGACGCCGCGCGGCCCGGAATTGTGACAGCGAGTGGGACAGGTCATGGCGAATGTCGCGGTGCGGTCGTCGCCGCCGGGAGGTGACGGTCGCGGAGACCGTCTTTCTCACCCGGCGGCGAGGTCGCGGTGGCGCCGGGTGTGTGCGTTCAGGCTCCGTCGGTCGGTTCGGGCGCTTCGTGGGTCGCCCACCAGGCGTAGGCGTGCTCGGGGAGCACGGTGATGATGTCGGTGACGTGGATGAGTTCGTCGGGGACGATGCCGTCGGGGAAGTGGTCGAGGCTGGGGACGATCACCGCTTCGGCGTCGGACGCGATCACCTCACCGATGAGGTACTGGATCGGGTCGTCGGTGCGGTTCTCGAAGACGAGTGTCTTGCGCAGGGTGTACCCCAGACTCTCTGCCAGGCAGGAGATCTGCGCCTCGTCGTTGTGTCGCCGTAACAGTGAGACATCGGCGTGCAGATATCCGAGGGCGGGAAAACTCAACGCGGCCCCTTCTCGTGTCGTCGGTGCGTGCACGATCGGAGCCCGCCGCGGGCTGCTGTGTTCGCGCGCGCGGAACCGGCTGACCCGAGGTTGGAGCAGTACACCCAGCGTCCAAATAGCAAATTCCAGGCTACCGTCGACCGGGTTGTTCCGCCGACCATCCGGACGAGAGTCGTCCCGCTTGTTGTCCGGCATCGTTTGCCGGGATCTCCGGCGTCGTCCGAGGTTGCCGGTGTCTTCTGCAGGCGGGTAATCGATTGCTCGTAAATAGTGTTCATGTGACAGGCGCTCGAGATCGCCGCCGACTGTCCTGTCCGTGTTGCTGTTCCCGGCGGCGTGGTGTTGTTCCGCCGGATCGGCGGAAGACTGGGTGGCCCTGGACGTGACACCCGCACCGTCGATGATCACGCGAACTACTGGCTAACTCTGGAGTCGTGGTAACACGCGGTCGCTGTCGTGATGTGGTCACAGATGCGGCGCCGGCGGCAGTTCGGGAGTGAGTGACGCGCCGACGTGGTGTGCGACTGCCAGGGTGATTCGGTTGTCGCGCAGGTCGGGGACCGCCCGGGTATCGGGGGTGAGCAGGCAGATGGCTTGCGCGGCGGCCGTCAGCACGCCGGAGGTGACGGTTGCCGCACCGTGACCGCACAGGGCACTGAGGAGACCGGGCAGCGCCAGCGCGGCATATCCGAAAGGGTTGTCGGGCGCGGTGACGGTGCCCGGGCGTGCGCTCGATCCGGCGGTGAGGTCGATGACGATGTCATGTTCATCGGCCAGCTGCCGGCGCAGCGCCGGATCGGGGTCGTGGTCGTGGTAGATCGTGAGATTCCCGGCGCCGGAGGCGAGGAGTACCGGAACCAGGCGGGGAGCGCGGTCGAGACCGATCACCGCGAGGCGTCCGCGTCCGGACGGAGTGCCGGTCCTGCGCAACGCGGTCGAGACGGCGGCGGTCAGGGTGGCGTTGAAGGCATCCGATTCCGTGATCACCAGCGGGCATTCGGTGGATGCGGTGATCGCTTGCACGGCAAGGCTTTCCGCGGGTGGTGATCCGATCAGCGCGATCGCGGTCACCGTCGAGGGCAAATCGGCGAGGTGATCGGCGATCGCTCGTAATCGGCCGGCGGGTACGAGGACGGGGTGTGCCTGCAGCGCGGTGCGCCCGTTCAGCAGATCCGTATATTCCTGCATCGCCGCCCAGGACGAGCGACCGGCGCGATCGCCGTGCAGCATGCCGTCGTGATCCGAGACGCCGACCACGGCGACCTCGAGGCCGGCCGATGACCAATCCTCGGACGGGGCCGGTCCGATGTCGTTGTCACTCGGAAAGTCAGAACTCATCGCGGCCTTTCCGGGTTCTCGGTGACGAGCGGCCTCGGAGGCGTCGACGTGCTCGTAGTTGCCTGAGAGTTGCCATACTCGGGCCCGTTGAAACATCCGGCCGTTTCGGCGGTCGCGATCGCCTGGTTGCCGGTTCCGGTGACCGGATCGGTGCGGGGGCTGATGGCGAATGCTCGCGTCAGGTCGCGGCGGTACCGCGCAGGCCGGTGGATCGCGCGGTCGAAGCGCGCTACCGGGTTGACGAGCAGGAGATGGTGATCGCGGGGCCGCATCCGGAAAAGTGCGGCAGCACTGTCGATCGGCCCTCGGTGCGGGCGGCGGCAGTGACGGTGTGGTGGGTGGACACCCCGGCCGGAACGTCGGCCGGGGGATCACCGAATTCGTTGTCGGCGAGTGATTCGCGGGCCGCTGGGGTGACCCTCGGCCGGATCCGGCCCCGGTTGGGTGGCGGGCCGGAACAGGCGCAGCGCGTTGCGGAATCGCACATCCCCGGTCGGGTCAGGCTAGCTCGCCTTGTTGTACGCCTCGACGATATCGGCCTGGATCCGGCCGCGGCTGGAGACGTTGTAGCCGTTGTTCTTCGCCCATTCACGAATCGCGCCGGTCTGCTGCTTGTCGGCTGCCGAACGCACTCCGGCCTTGGCCTTGGACCGGGGAATCCGGCCGACCTTGCGAGCGGGCCCGGTCCACTGCTCGAACGCGCCACGAAGCTTGCTCGCGTTCTTGTTCGACAGGTCGATCTCGTACTCGACGCCGTCGAGGCTGAACGAGACGGTCTCCTCGGCTTTGGATTTGCCGTCGAAGTCGTCGATCAGTTCGACGATGATTTTCTTTGCCACGTGGTAAATCCTCCATAGTTGTCGAAATGCGTTGACCGACGGGAAGAGATGATGGTGCAGTTCAACATAGCCGACGTCTTCGAGGCTGTGGCCACAGCGGTGCCCGAGCGTACAGCGCTGACCTATGAGGGCGAAAATCTGACCTACGCGCGCCTGGACCGTGCGGCCAACCGGGTGGCGCGACTGTTCGCCGGGGCCGGCATCGCGGCGGGCGAGCATGTTTCGCTGTTCCTGAAGAACAGCGTCGAGCACGTCACGAGCATTCTCGGGCTGATCAAGATCCGGGCCGTGCCGATCAACGTCAATTACCGGTACACGCCGGCCGAACTGGAATACATCTTCGTCAACTCGGACTCGGTCGCGATCGTGGTCGAACTCCCCGAACATCAACGTGCGCTCGCCGCCCTGCTCGGCTCCTGCCCGCTGCTGCGGATCGTCGTCGTCATCGGTGCGGTGACCGAGGACCTTCGCGGCGCGGCCGCGGCGCGGTCGGTCGCGGTGGTGTCGTTCTCGGACTCGGATGACCTGCCGGACTCGGCGGAGTTCGGCCCGCGGTCCGGTGACGACCTGTATGTGCTCTACACCGGCGGGACCACCGGGTATCCGAAGGGGGTGATGTGGCGCCACGACGACTTCTTTCACAAGCCGCTGTCCGGTGGTAACCCCTACGGCGCCGACGATCGGCGCAACCTCGGCGAAGTCGCCGCGGCGGCCGAGGAATTCCCGGAGCTCGCCTTCCTCATCGCCGCGCCGCTGATGCACGGCGCGGCGCTGTTTTCGCTGTTCACCTTCTTCACCCTCGGTGCGCGGGTGGTGCTGATGCGAGACTTCGAACCACGCGCGGTCGTGGAAGCGATCGAGCGGCAGTCGCTACAGGTGATCCTGATCGTCGGGGACGGTATGGGGCTGCCGCTCGTCGACGAGATGGAACGGCGCAAGGACGAGATCGACTTCAGCTCGCTGTATTCCATCACCTCCGGCGGCGCCATCTGGTCGGTCGGTGTGCGGCAGCGGATGCTCGCGGTGAAGCCGGATCTGTTGTTACGCGACAATTTCGGTGCCTCGGAGACCGGGAGCGACGGAGCTTTCACCGTCGACGACACCGGCAGTCTGCGAATGCCGAAGTCGCCCAACCTGATCGTGGTCGACGAGGATCTCGCCGAACTGGCGCCGGGGTCCGCGCAGGAGGGCTACATCGCACGCATCGGCAACATTCCCCTCGGGTATTACAAGGACGAGGACAAGACGGCGCGCACCTTCCCGACCCGTGCCGACGGGACGCGATTGGCCGTCCTGGGAGATATGGGCCGGGTCGAATCCGACGGCGCCATAGTGTTTCTCGGCCGCGGATCGCAGTGCATCAACACCGGCGGCGAGAAAGTGTTCGCCGAGGAGGTCGAGGCGGCACTGCACGCCCATCCGTCGATCGCCGACGCGCTCGTCGTCCCGGTGCCCGACGAGCGCATGGGCCAACGCGTATCCGCTGTGGTGGAGATCTACCCCGACGCCGTCGCGCCGACGCTGGACGATATCCAGCAGCACTGCCGAAAGACTCTGGCCGGCTACAAGATCCCGCGATCGATGGTGCGGGTGGACGAGGTGCGCAGAACGCCGGCGGGCAAAGCCGACTACCGCTGGGCGAAAGAGGTGGCCGCACAGGGGTGAGGCCCCGCGCGCACCCACTAGGGTCGAGTCATCATGGCGGAATCACACACCGGCCCGAGGCGACGCGGCGAATCGGCCACGACACCGCCGCTGCCGGGCCGGGGTGCGGCCGCGATCGCGGCCGCCGTGCTGATGGCCGTGGTGGGCTGCTCGGTTACCGAGCCGAGCGGTCCGCGCGCCGCGACACTGCCGCCCGACGACGTTCGTGCGACGAATCTGGTATTCCTGGCCAACCGCCGGCCGGTCCTCGCCCCGGGTTCCGAATGCGTGGCGTTCACCTCGCGGCTGCACACGGTTGCCGGTGTGCCACAGGATGTCCGGGCCACGACGATGGTGCCCGGCCATGGATGCTGGGCCGGTGACGACCACGGCACGGTCGTTTCCGTGATGACGACGGCGACACCGTTCGGGGAATTCTGGCGACGTGACTATCCCGACGACGACGGCAGTGGCATCACCGCGACGATCCTCGACAAGGACGCCGCCCAGCTGTTCGAACGATTCGTCCTCGGCAATCGCTATTACGCGGTCCGGGTGGGCAGCCGGTGGCCGGCGGGTCTGGACAGCGGCACGACGAAGACGGCCTGCATGCTGGTCGTCGACACCGGCGCGGCGCAGCCGTTGCTGATCAATCTCACCCAGCAGGTGCCCACGATCGATCCGGTCGCGCGGACCGTCGCCCAGCAGTGCGACACGGCCGCTTCGGTGGCCCGGACGGTGCTCGATCAGCAGGACCCCGGCGGCGGCAGCCGCGTGTCCTGACCTGACGCCGGGACCGGGTGCTCGTCACGCGGTGCCGGTCGTCTCGCTCACGCGGCTGGTGCAGGCGGTGTCACCGGATATCGGTCGGCGACCCGGTGGGTGACATGCGGTGGGCTCGGAAATGTACCGGCGCCGTGGGTTCGGACGGTACGCGGCGGGCTCGGAGTCCGGTGCCGGTGATCCGGGCTGTCACGATGACGACGATCAAATTCAATAAGTGACTGTATATTCCCTCGATAATGTGATGCTTTGGCGGCGCGGATAGTTGCCGTCGACCATGTGTCACGTGAAGGCCGGCTCCGTGCCCGCTCCTGGTAGGGGTGACTCAACTAGCAGCTTGTCCGGCTGAAAGCTGACGAATCGTCACGGTTCGGTGATGAAGTCCCGGATCCACTCCCAACGTGCCGCGGCCTCTCCCGCTCTCTGTTATGTTAATACAGATTCTCTTTCATGGAGGTGCCGCAGTCGGCGTGCGCCCAGCTCGACGAGGAGTGATGAGAGTGGATGGCGTGAGTATGTGCGCGTGGGGGAGATCCGTGATGGCGGTCGCGACCGGTCGTGCGGACCCGCACCGAAGACGCGGGAAATCGCTTGGGCTCGGGGCGGTCTGATCATGTTTCCGCGCCCGAAGAACATCGGTGCCGCGTTGCTGGCGGCCCTCACCCTGACTGCCGTCGGGGCGACGGGGCCGGCGATCGCGCAACCATCCGGGCGGCAGTGCCCCGGCCTGTACGTCGTGACCGTACCCGGCACGTGGGAGACCTCGGTCGATGAGCCCCGCCAGGGCATGCTCTCCGGCGCCGTGGACGGTCTGCCGGGCGATGTGCGCGTCGATCACGTCGCATACGCCGCGACCGCCTTTCCCTGGGAAGGCGAGGTCTACGGACGGTCCAAGCGGGAAGCCCTCGACAAGGCGCGCGCCATGGTCGCGGGCATGGCTGATGCATGCGCGTCCACCCGGATCGCTCTCGTCGGCTACAGCCAAGGCGCCGATGCGGCCGGAGATCTGGCGGCCGAGATCGGTACCGGCAACGGTGTGGTGGCTCCGGAACGCGTCGTCCTCGTGGGGCTGATCTCCGATCCGCGCCGGTCGCCGGTCGACAATCTCATCGGACCGCGTGTCCCCGGTGCCGGAGCGGGCGGTCCCAGGGCCGGCTTCGGCCGGGTCACGGCTCGCACCTTCACCTTCTGTGCCTCCGGTGACCTGTACTGCGCGATGCCCGAGGGCGATTTCGCGGGACGGATCGCGGGCTTGCTCGCCGAGCTGTCGAATCCGGACCCGCAGCACGCGGGCCGATACGTCCAGGAGGCATCCGACCTCGCCGGTGCGGCGATCGCGGCAGGAGGTGTCGGTCTGCTGGCCGGGCAGCTCGATGCCCGGGCCGTCGAGCAGCGGCGCGCACAGATCGAGGACTTCCTGAAATCAGGTATCCACCAGAGCTATCCCGGCTACGAGGTCGGCCCCGATGGGCAAACTCCACTGTCGTGGTTGCGGCAGTGCTTGATCGAGTCGGCGGACGATCCCGATGCGCACTGTTGATCTGGAACGCACCATTCGAGCACCGCGCGTGGAAGTATTCGATTGGCTCACAGACATTTCCAACTATCGCCGCGTCCCGATCATCCGCGCAGTGCGGCGGATACGACCCGGTGACGTCGCCGAGCACGGCACCGGGTCGGTCCGGCGAATCGCTTCCCCGCCGCTGCGATTGACCGAGCAGGTCGTCGATTACTCGCCGCCACACCGCGTGCGCTATCGAATCACCGATTCGTTTCCGCCGCTGAGACATTCGCAAGGCGTGGTGAGCTTCGACCCTGTCGCCGGTGGCACGCGGGTCCGCTGGTCGGCGCGATTCGAAGTCGTCGCCCCGTTCGGCGGTGGACTGCTCACAATGCTGCTGCAGCCGATACTCGCCGCCGGAATTCGTCAGGTACTCGACACCGCCGAAACGGAACTCCGACACCGGCAGGCTGCGGCAGCCCGGTAACCGTCCGGGCGGGGCGGGGCGATGGTGACCTGTGCTCGGCAGGCCGTGCACCCGGGGCGCCTGTGTCTCCGGTGCGCCGAATCTGGCTCAGGCTCCGATGTACTCGGTCGCGACATCGAGGATCCAGGTGATGCCGAAGCGATCGGTCAGCATTCCGAAGCCTGGCGCCCACTGCGCCGGACCGAATTCCTCGATGATCGTCGCTCCCTCGGCGAGCCGCTTCCACAGCGCGCCGACCTCGTCGACGGTGTCGCCGCGAACGGACAGGAAGAAGGGCTCCCCGGTGATGGTCGTGCCGTTCTCGCGGCGAGTGCTTGGCGACCCCGCAGTGGCGGGGATGTCGGCGCCCGGCACGTCGTAGGCCATGACCCGGAATCCGTTGTCGGCCACCACCTGGCCGAACACGACCTTGGTGGCGTCGGGTCGTTCGGCGGGCATTCCGAAGTCCGCGTAGGTGACGACGGTGAGCTGCCCGTCGAACACCGACCGGTAGAACTCGAGAGCCGACCGTGCCCGGCCGTGGAAGTTCAGATGCGCGACAGCGTGTACCGACATGATGGTCCGTCCTTCGGAGAGGGTGTGGCGCCGGGGATTGCCGGCGATGAAGGCCACCTTGTCAGCGGTACAGGACAGGGTTTGTCCGCTACCTCCGGCGATCCACTCCGCGTTCTTCGACGCTCAGCCGCGCGAGAACACGGCCACCAGAAAGTCGGAGTCGTCGGTGAACGGCCGCAGGTCCCACGTCGAAAGCCGCAGATCGAGAACGAGTCCGGCCTTCTCGGCATCGGCCAGGAACTGCGGGAACTCGTAACCGCGATCGGCGCCGAACCCCACGACCGCTCGTCCGGCCGGGGCGAGATGGCGGGTGAACCCGGCCAGTACCGCCGCGCGGGTCGAGGGCGCCAGGAAGGTCATCACATTGCCGGCGCACACGATGATGTCGAAGTCGGCCGCGATGCCGCGGCCCGGCAGGTCCAGCTCGGCGAGATCGCCCACCATCCAGGTCGGACCGGGATAGTCCTGCTCGGCCGCGGTGATCAACACCGGATCGACGTCGACGCCGACCACGACGTGACCGGTTCCGTGCAGGTAGCCACCGACCCGGCCCGGGCCGCAGCCCGCGTCCAGGACCCGGCTGCCGCGATCGAGCATCGCGTCGATCAGCCGCGCCTCGCCGACGATGTCGGTGCCCTCGGCGGCCAGTGTCCGGAACCGCTGCACGTACCACGTCGAATGGGCCGGGTCGGCCGCGATGAGTTCTTCCCATTGGCTGGGGGTCCGTCGATTCATGGTGTGTCCTCCGCACTCGGGCCGTGTCCGGTTCACTGTGCCATCGCGGTGCCGCCGCCGGACACGGGTCCCGTGACGGTTCACCCGCAGGGGATGAGTACGCGGCCGGTCGTTGCGCCGAGACTCGCAGTCGCGGAGGTCTGCGGCGAAAGGGGATCCGATGAGTGGCATCGTCGTGGTGCTGGTGGGCGCGTTGCTGTGCTTCTACGGAATCCGGTCGGTGCACCTCGGTGTGGTGGCGATCGGATTCGGTATCGGCTGGCTGATCGCGGATCTGTTCGGACCGTCGTTCTGGACGCTGCTGCTGTTCGGATTGATCGGTGCGGTCGTCACCTGGGTGGTGGTGTCGCTGGTGTTCAAGTTCGCGGCCTACGTGATCGGCGGTCTGACCGGTGCGATGGTGGGCGCGAAACTGGCCACGGTCTTCCAACCCGGGGACAAGAACTGGGCGATGAGCATGATCGTGATCCTCGCGGTGTGCGTGGCGGGAGCCTTTCTGGCCGACCGCTTCCGGGAGCGTGCGTTGTTGTGGCTGACCTCGATCGGCGGCGCGAGCATGGTACTGAGCGGTATGGGCCGGATGAGCGACGATCTGGAATTCCTGCGATCACCCGATACGGGATGGCAGCAGTTCCTGGCCACCGCGGCCTGGGTGGCGCTGTCGGCCGCCGGCTGGATCGTCCAGCGTCACCTGTTCGCCGAGAAACTCGGTATCCGCCACCTCGTGGTCGGCCAGGACGATGCGGACGCACTGGGTAGCTAGATCCATCGATTTCAGCTGCGACGAGAGCGGAGGACGCGGTGGCGACACGGTGGGTGGTGTTCGAATCGCTCGCGGGATACCGGCCGCAATGGTTGCGCGCCGATGTGGTCGCGGGCCTCACCGTGTGGGCCGTCCTGGTTCCGGAGGCGCTCGCCTATGCCTCGATCGCGGGTGTGCCGCCGGTGGTCGGGTTGTATGCCGCGATTCCGTCGCTGATCCTGTACGCGCTGGCCGGAAGTTCGCGGCATCTGATCGTGGGGCCGATGTCGGCGACGGCGGCACTGTCGGCGGCGATCGTGACCCCGCTGGCCGGCGCGGACGGGTGCAGATACCTCGCACTGTCCACGGCGCTGGCGATCGCCACGGGGATCGCCGGACTGCTGGCCGGACTGATCCGTCTGGGGTTCGTCGCGGCCTTCATCTCGGAGCCCGTGCTCAAGGGCTTCATCGTCGGCCTCGCGCTGACCATCATCATCGGACAGGTGCCGAAGCTGCTCGGCATCGGTAAACACGACGGCAACTTCTTCGAGCAGGCCTGGGGTGCGCTGACCCGACTCGGCGACATCCACTGGCGAACCTTCGCCATCGGGCTGGTGAGTCTCGCGATCGTGCTCGGCCTGAAACGCTGGCTGCCATTGATTCCGGGCTCACTGCTGGCCGTACTGGTCGGCATCGGCGCGGTGGCGCTGTTCGATCTCGACGACAAGGGCGTCGTCATCGTCGGCCACATCGACTCCGGTCTGCCCGGGTTCGGGCTGCCGGGCGGTATCGGATTCGGCGACTTCGTCGACCTGCTCGGACCGGCGGTCGGAGTTTTGCTGATCGGGTTCGCCGAGGGGCTGGGCGCCGCGAAAACCTATGCGGCCAAGGCGGGTTACCAGGTCGACGCCAATCGTGAACTGCTCGGGCTGGGGGCGGCGAACCTCGGTGCGGGCCTGTCGTCGGGCATGGTCGTCAACGGCAGCCTGTCCAAGACCGCGGTCAACGGGTCGGCGGGCGCGAAAACCCAAGTCAGCGGTTTGGTCGTCGCGGCGCTGACGATTCTGACGCTGCTGTTCCTGACCGGTCTGTTCGAGAAACTGCCCGAGGCCACCTTGGCCGGTGTCGTCATCGCCGCGGTGATCGAGCTCGTCGATTTCGCCGCGCTGCGGCGGCTGTACGGGGTCTGGACGCGGCGTCTGGGCGGCATCTACGGCAAGGCGGCGCGAGCCGATTTCACCGCCGCCGTCGCGGCGATGTTCGGTGTGCTGCTCTTCGACACGCTGCCGGGTCTGTTGATCGGCATCTGCATCTCGATGGTGTTGCTGGTGTACCGGACCTCGCGCCCGCATGTGGCGCGGGTGGTGCACACCGGCACGCTGTGGGTGGACGCGGCCCGGCATCCCGATCTGCCGTCTCGCCCGGATCTGCTGGTCGTCCGGGTGGAATCGGGATTGTTCTTCGCCAACGCGGACTACATCCGCGACCGGATCGACGAGTTGTGCACCGATCGCACCCGGCTGGTGGTACTCGATGCCGAGACCTCGCCCAGTATCGATGTGACAGCGGCGGCGATGCTCGCCGATCTGCAGCGCGATCTCGGCCGCCGCCGCATCGACTTCCGCATCGCACGGTCTGTCGGTCAGTTCGGTGACGAGCTCACCGCCGCCGAGTCCGGCGCCGCCGCACCAGGGTTGTATCCCACCGTGACGGCCGCGGTCGCGGATCTGCCACCGGTTCCGAACGCCCGCGACGGCGACTGATCGAGCCGCCCGCGCCCGAGCCGATTCGGCACCGGTTGCGACCGTTCGGCGGGATGCCGGGGCGGGCCGGGATCCACGTGTGGTTATCGTGAGATCTCAGGAGGTGGTCAGGGCGGTGAACGGGACTTTGGCGCAGGCCAGGCAGGAGCGTCGGCGCGTGATCATGGCGGCGGCGTCCGGGTTGTTCGCGGCGTGCGGGTATCGGGCGGCGAGCATGGACGAGATCGCGTGCCGGGCCGGAATCAGCAAACCGGTGCTGTACAAATCGTTTTCGAGCAAGCTGGAGTTGTATCTGGCGGTCCTGCACGAGGCGAGGCAGGACTTGGAGGAGACGCTCACCATCGCGCTGGCGCCCGCTGACAGCATGCGTTCGATCGTGACGGCGACGGTGACCGCGGTATTCGATTTCGCCGATGTCCACAAGCGCAGCGCCGTGTTGCTCGCCGGTGCGGCCGTGGTCGACGAGCCGTCGGCGCAGCGGATGGCGCATCGGGCCGCGGCGCTGTGCACCGACGCCGTCTCGCGGGCACTGGCACCGTATCCGCTGCCGGGTGCCGAGCGCGGATGGTTGATGACGGCGGAACTTGTCGCGATCGCCCAATCCTGTGCGCGGGACTGGGTGGCCACCGGAAAGCCGCTGGCCAAGCACGAGGCCATCGCCACGACGGCCGGACTGTGCTGGACCGGGCTGGCCGGGGTCCGGCTCGCGGGCGAGCTACCCGACCCGATCGGCGACCGGCAGCCGGTGCCCGACGCCCGGGCGTAGCCACGCCGATCTTCACTGGTCGAGCGCGTGCTCGGGCTGGCAGACGTGCATGGGGGAGGGCAGGTACCGGACGACGGCGTCCAGGAGTGCGGCCGGATCGTCGCTCCACGGCGCCGTATCGCACAGGACGGGTACGGCCTCCCCGATCCGGGTGAGGCGGCGGATGCGATCGTGCAACCGGGCGGGCGGGACCTCGGGCGTATCGCCGGCGCCGTCCTGTTCGGCGACCGCGGCGACGAGGTCGCGGAAACGCTGCTCGGCGATCTGCCAGCGGCTGCCGTAGAACTCGGTGCCCATCGGTGCCAGTGCCCACATCGGGACCAGGTCGATGGCACCGTGGAACCCGGTCCCGGTGCCGGTGGGAAGCTGCACCGGTAGCGGCACCGCGCCGCGGATGCCGGCGATCGTGCGGATACAGCGGTCGAAGTCGGCGTCCGGTCGGTCGAGGCCGGTCACCACACACAGCCGGGCGACCTGATGATCGTCGGCGACCCGCAGCAGCGTCTCGAGTCGCGCGCCGCCCCGGGCGGCGGCGGGCACGACCGCGATCACCCCGTCGGCGACGCGAATCGCCCGTTCCGTCGCCGCGATGGGCGCGTGGCTCGACACCTCGGCGATGTGAATCGTGTGTTCGACCCGGTCGGTCACCCATGCGGTCGTGGCGCAACGGCGGCGCAGGCGTGCGGTGACACGGGCGGTGTCGGCAGGATCGCCGATGATCGTGACATTGCGGATCGACTGCGGGTCAATGGCTTTGGTGCCCATCGTGGTGCGATACTCCAGATCGTCTCGAGGGTCTCGTCGCATCCTCGATCCGGTCACACCGTACTCCGGCTCCGGTTCCACCGGCCGGGATTGACGGTTCCAAAGTAGAACGTGTTCCTATAACGTCGGGTCTGTGCAGAAAGAACAACGCCCCGCGGTGGCAGATTGGTTCACTGCGGACGACGGCACGGTACGTCTCGTGGGAAGTCGCTGCGACGTGTGCCGCACACCGTACTTCCCCCGCAACACCCTCGCCTGCCGCAATCCGCAATGTACCGCGCCCAAGGACGGCTCCGAACTGGCCGAGTACCGGTTCTCCACGCGCGGCCGGATCTGGTCGTACGCCGATGCCCGCTACAAGCCGCCCGCGCCCTACGTCTCGCCGGATCCGTTCGAGCCCTACGTCGTCGCGGCGGTCGAGCTCGAGCTGGAGCAGATGGTGATCCTCGGGCAGGTCGTGCGCGGGCTCACCGTGGACGACCTCGCCGTCGGCATGCCGGTCGAGCTGACCGTCGGTGTGCTGTACGAGGACGAGGAAGCGGAGCACACCGTGTGGATGTGGAGGCCGGTCGATGCCTGATACCAACTCTCGTGACATCGCCGTCCTCGGTGCGGGCATGCACCAGTGGGGCAAATGGGGCCGCAACTTCGTCGAATACGGTCTGGTCGCCGCGCGGGCGGCGCTGGCCGACGCCGGCGTGGACCACCGCGATGTCGGCTACATCGCCGGCGCGGACACCATCCGCAACGGCTATCCGGGATTCGTCTCCGGTGCGACCTTCGCCCAGGCGCTGGGCTGGTCGGGTGCGCGGATCTCGAGCAGCTACGCCGCCTGTGCCTCCGGTGCGCAGGCCATCGCGAACGCGCGCGCGCAGATCCTGGCCGGACTGACCGATGTGGCGCTGGTGATCGGCGCGGACGCGGCACCGAAGGGCTTCTTCCAACCGGTCGGCGGGGAACGCCGCAACGATCCGGACTGGTTGCGTTTCCACCTGCTCGGCGCCACCAACCCGATCTACTTCGCGCTGTACGCCCGTCGCCGGATGGCACTGCACGGCGCCACGCTCGACGATTTCGCCGCGGTCAAGGTGAAGAACGCCCGCCACGGCCTGAACAACCCGTACGCGCGCTATCGCAAGGAGGTGTCGGCCGAGGAGGTCGCGGCCTCGGCGATCGTGTCGGATCCGTTGCGGCTGCTCGACATCTGCGCGACCAGTGACGGCGGCGCCGCGCTGGTGCTCACATCGATGGATTACGCCCGCCGGCACGGCATCGCCGAACCGGTGCGCATCAGCGGGCTGTCGACGGTGACGCCGACCTTCCCGAAGACCGTCATCGATCTGCCGGATTTCGCGACGGATTCCGCCGTGGCCGTCGAGGCCCCGCCGCACACCTTCCGCTCCGCCATCGCGCAGGCCGCCTACGAGGAGGCCGGGCTCGGTCCCTCCGAGCTGTCCTTCGCCGAGGTCTACGACCTGTCCACCGCATTGGAACTGGACTGGTACGAAGACATCGGACTGTGCGAGGTCGGCGGCGCCGAGGAGCTGTTGCGCAGTGGCGCAACGACTCTGGGCGGCCGGATACCGGTGAACCCCAGCGGTGGGCTGGCCAGCTTCGGCGAGGCCATTCCCGCACAGGCCATCGCGCAGATCTGCGAGCTCACCTGGCAGCTGCGCGGTCAGGCCGACGGCCGCCAGGTGGAGAACGCGCGCGCGGGTATCGCGGTGAATCAGGGACTGTTCGGTCACGGGTCGGCGATCATCGCCACCCGCTGAACCGTCGCCACGTCCCTCCGGAAACCCGGGCGCCGTCCGGGTTTCCGGAGGACACGATCGAAGGAAGTGCAGTGACGCTGTCGGTGGCCGATCGGCTGGAACTGTCGGATCTCGTGCACCGCTACGCGGCCGGGGTCGACGCGCGCAGGATCGACGATGTCGCCGAATTGTTCACCGGCACAGCCGTGCTCACCATGCCCGCACCGCCGGAGGTGCTCGGGCCCCACATTCGGCACGACGGGCCGGACGGCGTTCGCACCGCGATGGCCTCGCTCGCCGACGTGCTGCGTACCCAGCACGCGATCGTGGGTGAGGTCTACGCCCGGATCGACGATGACGCGGCGACGGGGTCGATCGCGGGGATCGCACACCACTGGATCGAGAAGGACGGCCGGCTCATCGACCTGATCTGGCACCTGCGTTACGCCGATCGCTATCTGCGCACCGACCGGGGCTGGCGGTTCGCGGAGCGGGCGCTGTCCATCGACGCGATAGCGACGCAACCGGTTCGCACCGTGCGGCGCTGATACCGCCCGGGTGTCGCACCTCGGGATTCCGACTCCGGAAGTTCACCGAAAGCGTGTCGGCGGGGGCGGATTCGGCGACCGCGGCGCCGGCCGCCGGAAAAAGATCCGGCCGGCCCGGCGCACGGTCACCTCTGTCGATCAGATCTTCGCCCGCTCGCCGCGGTGACGCACTGCGCAGGAGCAAACCGGCGCCGGCCGCAGCAGCCGCTGCGCGCGCCGATCGCAGCACGCACCGACCCCGGTCCTCACCACCCGTCGACGTGCAGTACCGCGTCGAGGTCGGCACGCGGACCGGGCCGGAAGTCGGTGCCCTTGGTGTAGGCCACCGGCAGCAGTACGCCTTGGCGCACCGTGTCCGGAATACCGAGGATCTCGGCGACCTCGCGTTCGTACTGCAGATGCAGTGTGGTCCAGGTGGTTCCGAGTCCGCGGGCGCGCAGGGCCAGTGCCAGGTTCCAGGCCGCGGGCAGCACCGATCCCCACAGACCGGCCTGATTGCCGCCGAGGTCACCGCCGCCGGTGTGAATCGCGCCGATCACCAGTGCGGGGACCTCGCCGAGCACCTCGCTCAGGTGATCCGAACTCGAGGCGACGCGTGCGGCGGTCGGATCGGTGGGTTCGCCGCCGGCCTCGCGGTAGGCCCGATAGGAGCGCCGGTAGTACTCCGCGATCTGGGTCTTGATCGCCGGGTCGGTCACCACGATCCAATGCCATTTCTGCCGATTGCCGCCCGAGGGAGCCTGCAGCGCCACCTCGAGCGCCTCTCGGATCACCTCCAGCGGCACCGGCCGGGACAGATCGAGGCGGCGGCGCACGGCGCGGGTCGTGGTCAGCAGCTCGTCCGGGGTCAGTGGCAGCAGATCGGTCACTACGGATTTCCTTCCGATGGGGTACTCGGTGCAATCGGAGTCGACCGTAGTTTGTTCCGGAGCAGGGTTCCGGGCCCGGTGGTGTGCCGGGCCCGGACGGTGGCGCTACCTGCCGGCGCGGGTGATCGTGCGCACTCCGGGGGTGGGCCCGTACATCTCGGCCGCGGGAATCACGATGCGCCAGCTCGGTTCCTTCGTGGCGGCCGACGGTTCGGGTTCGAGAACCCGGTAGGCCGGCTGATCGTCGGACGGTTCGGGCGTGATCGCCTCGGCCGCAACGGGTTCGGGCACTTCGGGCTCGGCCGGAGTCGGTACGGCGACCGCGGGCTCGGCCACGGCCGCTTCGGCCACGGCCGGTTCCGGCGCAGCGGATACGGCCGCGGCGGAGACGAGCGGCGCCGGTTCGTGCGCAGTGGAGGCGACCGCGGCCGGTGTGGCGACGGCGTCCGCGGGCACCACGGCCACGGGCCGTTCCGCCGCGACCACGGGCTGATAGTTCAACAGTGCACTCGCCGCCGCACCGAAGGCGGTGACACCGGCGAGCAGGACGGCGACACCGAAATGGGAGGTGATCGCCTGTTCCGCGGCGGGCGCGTTTCCGAGCATGCTGCCGACGAGGCCGGAGACGCTGTTGTCGTCGGCGACGGTGCGCAGCTCGGACGCTTTACCGTACAGATACAGCACATCCGCGATGACCGAGACCGCGACGGCCGAACCGGCCACGGCGACGGCATGTGCGAACAACGCCATGCGAGTGCGCAGATACGCGGCGGTAGCGATGATCGCCACCAGGGCCGCGACACAGGTGAGTACCGCCCAGCCGCCACTGATCTCGAGGGTTTGCATGCCCGAGCCCGCCCAGTTGTCCTCGATCCCGCTGTCGGCATCGAGCGCGCCGAAGGCGTCCGACCCGATCATGCCGCTCGGGCCCGATACCGACAGCCACGGCTGGAACAGCAGTGCGACGGTGACGCCACTGAACGCGGCGCAACACAGCAGCCGTAGGCTCCGGCGTCGTTCACCCGATCGTGGGGTGCGCGGCGGCTCGGCGCTCACGGGGCGGGCGGGGACATCGTTGCAAGGGGTGGTTCGGGAAGCCATTACTCCGGGTCTGTCTGTCGTCTGTGTGCCGCGATCGGCACGAGCGCGTGATGATCGCGGATGACGCCGGCGACTGCATTGTGCGTCGACGAGAAACGACGGTAGGACGGTGCGCGGTGGGGGACCACCAGACCTCCCAGACCTGGATGGGGCCCAGCTCACATCACCAATCCCCGCGATCGCGACGGATGTGTCGAAATCCGCGCTCCGACAACGAAATTCGGCCGCGCGTCCGATCCGGCCACACCTCGGGCCGGCTCGGCGAGGGTGACGCAGAACTCCTCACCGACGCTCCGATCGCGATCGCCAGCGCGCGATCTCCCGCCCGATCGAGGTCGCGGGGGCCTCGTCGTACATCCACTCCCGCGCCAGCCGATGCCAATTGTTGGTGGCGTGCAGCTGGCCGAGCAGAGCGAAGGTGAACAGGTCGGCGCGCCGCGAGAAGACATGTTCGGGTGGGAGGCGCTGCCGGCGCATCCCACTGAATTCCGCTGCCCGGGGATCCACCGCCAGTACCACCGCGCTGGTGGCGAGTTCCGGTGTGACGGTGATCTTTTCGTCGATCAGGTGCCATCCGGCCGCCGCGCGGATGTAACCGAGGCATTCCTCCGGGCTCACCCCCGCGCCGGGGTCGACGATGCCCTGGTCGACCCAGGCGTCGTAGATGTCCTCGGCGCGATCCTCGCAGGCCGCGCGGATGACCTCGCGTTCGAGTTCGACATCGGCGGAATTCATCGAGGTGTAGAGGCCGAAATCGACGAAGGCCAGGCGGCCGTCGGTGGTGTGCAGGACGTTGCCCGGATGCGGATCGCCGCAGAATTCGTGGTCGGTGAACAGCGAGCTGATGTAGAAGCGGTAGATCAGCTCACCGATATCGCCGCGCTCGGCATCCGGCAGCGTCCGGACGTGGTCGAACGATCGGCCCGTCACCAGCTCGGTGACCAGCACGTTCGGCCCGCAGTGCGCACCGATGCTGTCGGGCACGGTGATGTAGGGGTGACCGCGGTAGCGGGTGGCGACGTGATGCTGGGTGCGGGCCTCGCGCGGATAGTCGAGTTCGGTGCCGATGGTGCGCGCGATTTCGCCGAGTACCTCCTCGTCGGCGGCACTGGGCAGCAGCGCCTTCCACAACCGGCTGATCAGCATGAGATTGCGCATATCGGATTCGACGGCTCGATCCACGCCCGGATATTTGACCTTGACCGCCACCTGCCGCCCGTCGCGCAACCGAGCCCGGTACACCTGTCCGATGGAGGCGGCGGCGATCGGCGTTTCGTCGAAATCGGCGAAGGTGCGCCCCATCGATCCCAGATCGTCCTCGATCACCTCCCGCATCGCCGGAAACGGGAAAGCCGGTGCCCGGTCCCGTAATTCGGCGAGTTTGGTGGTGAACATCTCGCGCTGCTGCTCCGGCAGCAGATCCAGGTCGAGCACCGACAGCATCTGGCCCAGCTTCATCGCCGCGCCCTTCATTCCGCCCAGCACCGTCACCAGCTGCTGTGCGGCCTGCATCGCGGAGCGTTCGCTGAGCCGCTGCCGGGCCTCCTCGGTGCGGCCGACCGCCGACAATCGGGTGCCGACGCCGCGGATCGCCTGGCCCGCCGCCAGCTTGCCGATGCGGCTACCCCGTGCGATGCGGCCATTGGGCACTCGATCGTTCACCACGGCAGCCTACGGTCGCGCCGGCGGCCGCCGCCCGAAGTTGGCGGCCCACTCGAGTGGATCCCACCGGAGGCCGGCCCGGATTTCGTGATCGGGCACAACCGTGCGGCAGGAATGACCGCGGCGCGGTCGCTGTTGCCCAAGAAATTCGAGGGTCTCCAACTTCCTTCGAAGCCGCGTTGTCGAATCGGAAGGAACTGTGCACCATGTCACAAGAATCGGTCGGTGAGCTCTCGGTCGGGCTCGACGAGTTGTTCACCGAGTTCCGCGCGGGATCGCTGCGCCTGCGGAACAGGTTCGCGATGGCCCCGATGACGCGGGTGAAGTCGCCGGGCGGAGTGCCCAACGCGGAGAACACCGAGTACTACCGCGAGCACGCGGCCGGTGGGGTGGGACTGATCATCACCGAGGGGACCTATGTCCGCGGTCCGTCGGCCGGGCCGCTCGAGGCGGTGCCGCGGTTCTACGGGGACGACAGTGCGGCGGGGTGGCGCGCGGTGGTGGACGCGGTCCATGCCGAAGGCGCCGCGATCGTCCCGCAGCTGTGGCACACGGGGGTGGACCGAGGTGCCGAACCCGGCTTCGAGCCCGATGCGCTGTCGGTCAGCCCCTCCGGTGTGGATCACACCGGACAGCCGGTCGGGCGGGCATTGACGGCCGCCGACCTGGACACCCTGATCGGTTCGTACGTGGAGTCGGCGGTGCTGGCCAAGGAGCTGGGATTCGACGGCCTGGAACTGCACGGCGCGCACGGCTACCTGCTCGACCAGTTCTTCTGGACCGCGACCAATCGCCGCGACGACGACTACGGCGGCACATTCGGTCGTCGGGCATCGTTCCCGGCGCGCGTGGTCGCGGCGGTGCGCGCGGCCGTCGGAGCGGATTTCACGATCATCTACCGGTACTCGCAGTGGAAGGGCGCCGACTACAGCGCCCGGATCGCCGATACCCCGGCCGAACTCGAACAGCTGCTGACGCCGCTCGCCGACGCGGGCGTCGACATCTTCCACACCTCGCTGCGCCGGCACTGGCTGCCCGACTTCACCGACCACGCCGAGGATCTGAGTCTGGCCGGCTGGACCAAGAAGATCACCGGTTTGCCGGTGATCACCGTGGGCTCGGTGGGCGTGGACAGTGTCTTTCGCGGCGATCGGATCGACGAGACGCAGGCGCACCGCTTCCGGGTGCTGGCCGAACAGTTCGAACGCGGTGAATTCGATGTGGTCGCCGTGGGCCGGGCCCTGCTGGCCGACCCGGAGTGGGTGAACAAGATTCGCGCCGAACGGCTTTCCGACATCACCCCGTTCCGGTAGTCGGCGGGGCCGGCCCGGACGGCAACTATCATCGCCGAATGGGCAACGGGGACATGGTCATCGGCGGCATCGACTGGCCCGCGGTGGCGGCCGGGGACTGGGCGGTGCCCGCCGGAGCCGAGGTCCCGCGGCTGGTGGATGTGCTCACCGACATGCTGGCCTCGCCTGATCCGGTCGTGCGCGACGAGTTCGGTTATACCGCCGTGTCGGTGTGGGGACGGCGGGGCGTACTGGATCGCGAACTCGGCCGGCTGGGCGACATCATGGCCGAGCGGCTCACCGGACATGCGGAGGTGCAGGCGCGGACCTTCGCGGCGCTGGCGTTCGGCGTCGTGCTGGGGCGCGACGTCGAACTGCCCGGCGGCGCGGTCGACGGCTGGTACGAGGTGTTCGAGAACTGGTACCGCACCGAACCCGATGTGCGCGGATACGACGAGACCCTGGGCTGGCTGCACGCGGTGGCCCACGGCGCCGATGCCGCGGTCGCCTTCGCACGTGCCGTGCCCCGGCACGCGCCCGACATCCTGGAGCTGTGCGCGCACCGGATGACGGTCAAGGACACCGACTACCGCTACAGCCACCTCGAGGACGCGCGCCTGGCGCGTGCTCTCACCGCCGTGCTGCACACGCCCGGCCTCACCCGCGATCAGGCGCTCGGCTGGTTCGATGTGGTGGACGACGCCTTCGCCGGCGCCGGGCGGGGCCCGTGTCCGCCATGGGCGGCCAACACCTTCGCCACCCTGCAGTCACTGCATCTGCACCTGACTCGCGGATTGCGGGCCGGTGGTGTTCCGCGCCACGGGGACGAAGTGGCCGACCACGTCGCCGCGATCCTGCGGCTGCCCTTTCCCTGGCTGCGCTGATCCGGCTCGTTCAGTTGGTGGCGACGGCGAACCAGACCGATGCCGCGAGCAGGATCAGGGTGATCGCGACCACCGCGCGGGTGGTGTAGGTGTGCCGCATCGCCGGTGACCTCTCAGACGAAGTTGAAACGCTCGGTGTGGACTCGTTGCGCGGGGACCTTTTCCGCGGCCAGTGCGTCTTCGACGGCGGTGACCATCGGCGCCGGTCCGCAGATGAAGTACTGGAGTCGTTCGTGGCGCAGGGGGAGATGGCGGGACAGGACGCCGCGATCGATGAATCCTCGTTCGCCGGTCCAGTCGGGGCCGGGCCGCTCGAGGATGTACACGGTCGTCAGGTCGAGACGGTCGCCGAGAACCGTCAGTTCCTCGGCGAAGGTGGCCTCGGCGAGGGATCGGCAGGCGTACAGCAGTACGACGGGCCGGCGGTCGTCGCGCTCGGCCATCGTGCGCAGGATGCTGACCATCGGGGTGATCCCGACGCCGCCTGCGATGAGCACGAATCCCGGTCCCTCGTTGCGGTCGGGGCTGAACACGCCGTGCGGGCCGTCGAGCCAGGCCCGGGTGCCGGGGCGGATATCGCCGATCCCGGCGGTGAAATCACCGAGGGCCTTGATGGTCATGTCGATCGATCCGGCGCGTTCGGCGCTCGAGGAGAACGAGAAGGGGTGCGAGGTGATCGAGAAGGGGGATCGATCCACGACCAGCCATCCGAACTGCCCGGGTGCGAACCGGAATCCGTTGTGTCCGAACGGTTCCAGGGTCAGCGTGTGCGCATCGCCGCGTTCGGCGGTGACCGCCGCGACGCGCCACGGGCGGCGCAGCCGCAGTACCGGCTTCACGACGCGCACCCAGACGAGCAGTACGACCAGCGCCGCGGTCATCACCACCCACAGCCATTTCTTCCAGATCTGGTCGAGGTAATAGCCGACCAGCAGCATGTGAGCGAGTGCGAAGGCGACGATCAGCACCGACAGCACACCGTGCACGATCTGCCAGATCTCGTAGCCGATCCGCAGCCGCCGCCGCCAGACCGATGTCGCGATCACGATCAGCAGCAGCACCGTGGACGCGACGGCGAAGCGGGCGCGCGGGGGTGCCTGTGCGAGGTTGAGCAAACCGATGATGTCGGTGCCGGCCAGCTGCAGCAGGATCGGATGGGCGAGGATGAATATCAGTGCGACATAGGAGATCTGGCGGTGGAACTGCACCAGCGCGTCCTCGCCGAACGGTGCCGCCACCGCCTGGAACCGCGCGACCAGCGCGAACTGCATGCCCAGCATCGACATTCCGACGAACCCCAGCGCGACGGAGAATTCCGTCCAGAATCCGCGACCGGGTGCGGTCACGCCGATCACGGCGAAGACCAGGGGTACCAGTGCCACGGCCAGATACAGCCCGAACCAGCCCAGCCCACGAGCGACCAGCGACACCGCGACCTCCTGGCGAGTCACCCCCGGTTGATGTGCGGATGGTGCGAACCGACCGACTGGTCGCGAGTCTAGGTTCTCGCCGGTCGCCCACGCGGGACGACATGCCGTGCACGGGGGCGTGCCGCCGCATGGACGAGTATCCGGCGCCCGCCCCTCGGGCTTTCTCAGGTGATTGCCAGCCGGCGTGCGGCCGGCGTTCAGGCCGGTGGACCAGCGTGGTATCGCGTGCCGAGTGATTCGTTCCCGCCGATTCGCCGTCCGGCTGCCGCGCGAACGCGGGTAGCGTCGGTGCGAACTGTTGTGCGCGACGACGGACGAAGATGTGGAGCGGCGGCGGAATGAGGTCCGGCAGGAGGTTCGCGGCGCTGGCCGTCGCCCTGCTGGCCGGCGCGTCGGTGGCCGTGGGTACGCCGGCGCACGCGGCCCCGGTCGCGGCCGGGGTGCCGCCGATGGGATGGAATTCCTGGAACTCCGGAATTCCGTTGAACGAGAACGCGATTCACGAGACCATCGACGCGATGGTGTCGTCCGGGATGCGCGACGCGGGCTATCGGTATGTGAATCTGGATGCCGGCTGGGCCGCACCACGACGCGGCGCCGACGGGGAACTGGAGGCCGATCCGGAGCGATTTCCGCACGGTATGGCCGCATTGGCCGCCTACGCCCACCAGCGCGGCATGCTGCTGGGTGTGTATTCGAGCCCCTACAACCAGATCTGCGGGCAGAGTCCCGGCAACGCGAGCCTCGGCCACGAAACCCAGGATGCGCACACGTTCGCCGAATGGGGCGTCGACTTCCTGAAATACGACTGGTGCCGCACCGAAGGCGATCACGACGAGCAGGTCCGGGTCTTCACCGCGATGCGCGACGCGCTGCGCGGCACCGGTCGGCACATCGTGTACAGCATCAATCCGAACAGCTCGGGCGACACCGAGGCGGGGATCGGCTACGACTGGTCGCGGATCGCCGATGTTGTTCGAAATGCCGGAGATCTGGCGCCGGTGTGGGACACCACGGTGCCCCCGATGTCATTCGGCGAATTCGACAGCCGCGGATATCTGGGCGTCGGTGACCAATTCGACGCGGCACGCGCGGCGCCCGCGGGCGAGCGTGATTACCTCGGCGATCCGGACATGCTCGTCGTCGGACTGTCCATGGCCGAATTCGTGGCCGCACACCTCGCCGGTATACCGCAGACCGCGACCGGACCGGGCGCCGCGAGCGCGGAGCAGGCCGACCGCCTGGGCCGTAGCCTGCAACTACCTTTGTCCGAACTGACCGTATTGCGGGTACCGAACAGCCTCACTCCGGATGAGGAACGGACGCACTTCTCGCTGTGGGCGATGCTGTCGGCGCCGCTGCTCGCGGGCAACGACATCCGCACCATGAGCGAGCGGACGCGGGCGATCCTGACCAATCGCGGCGTCGTCGCCATCGACCAGGATCCGCTCGTCGCAACACCGGTCGCAGTGGGCGGCGACGACCGGATCCTGGCCAAGCGCCTGGCGGACGGCTCGGTCGCGCTCGCTCTGTTCAATACCGCCGATCGGCCGACGACCATCGAAACATCCACTACCGCGGTGGGTCTCGAGTCCGGTCGTGCGTATCGGTTCGGCGACCTGTGGTCCGGTGCCGCCCGGACTGGTACCGGCCCGATCGTGGCCGCCGACATCCCGGCACACGGAGTGACGTTGCTGCACATCACCCCGGCCGGCTGACGGCGGGAGGTTCGATCGAGCTGGTTCGCGACGAGCACGCCGCGAGGACACCCGCCGCGACGGCGGTGATGAGTGCGACGATCGCGGTGTCCTCGATCTGCTCGGGCGGGCACGGGCCGGGAACATGGGATCGACCGGCGCGGTGCGCTCAGGCGGTGGCGAAGCGGGTGGCGATGTCGGCCGCGGTCACCTTGGCCAGTTCGACCAGGAACGGAATGCGTTCGGGGATCATCAGATCGGTGGTTCCACGCAGGCCGAGGGCGAAACGACAGTCACCGGCCGGTGTGCGGATGGGCAGGGCGATGGTGCGGAAGCCCGGGTCGAGTTCCTCGTCGTTGTAGGCGTAACCGCGGGTGCGGGTGCGGTCGAGTTCGGCACGGAGTTCGCCGGGCGTGGAGACCGATCGGGTGGTGCCCTCGTCGTACGGGAGGCCGGACAGGAAGTCGGCGGGGATCTCGGACCATGCGAGCAATGCCTTGCCCAGGGCGCTGGCATGCAGGGGCAGGCGCACCCCCATGAGGCGGTGGCCGTCGGTTTCGCGCCAGCGGCTGGTGCCCAGCAGGACGGCGTGGATGCTGTGCCGGATGGCTACCGAGGCATTGGCGCCGGTGGTGGCGGCGAGCTGTTCGAGACCGGGTTCGGCGAGGTAGATGCGGTGCTGGCGATAGGCGATCTGGCCGTATTCGGCCAGTGCGCCGCCCATCCGGTAGCGGCTGGAACCCTCGTCCTTGTCCAGAAACCCGGCCTGCACGAGAGCGGTGAGCAACCGGTGGGTGGTGCTGACCGCGAGACCTTGGCTGCGGGCGATCTCCGATACGCCGCGGTCCTCGCCGTCGCGGAAACAATCGAGGACCGACAGGGCACGGGTGACGGTCTGCACGCCGGAAGGTTCCACGCGGGCGACAGTAACACGCGCGGGCGCGGATGACCTCGCCCAGATTTCCACTATTCGGAAAACGTAGGTCGTCGAATCTTTGGTTCACGCCGCGTGAAAACCTGGACTGCGGACGTTGATTAACCAGTTCACTAGTGATTCAAGCCGAGATACACCTCAATTCGATGATTCGTCAAGCATTCCGATCTTCGGAAAGCATTACCTCGTACCGAACCGGGCGCGGCCCTACTGTCGCCGGGTAGCGATCGACTTCGGTCATGAATTCGGAAGAGGTGCTCCACGATGTTCCGCACGCGCAGGCCATACCGCCGGCGTCTCGCGCTCGCGCTGGCTCCGCTCGTCGCACTGGTGGCGGCGTGTGGATCCGGAGCCGCCACCGACACCGGTCCGGGAACCGAACTGGTCCTGAAGGTGGCGGACCCCGGGAATGCGGGCCCGCTCGCGGTCGCCAAGCGGGACGGGACCTTCGACAAGGCCCTGGCACCGCTGGGCGCGAAGGTCGAATGGGTAACCACCACACCTGGTTTCAGTTCCATGCTGAAACTGTTCAACACTCGGCAGCTCGATGTGTCCGGCGCCGCGTTCAGTCCGGTCGTCGGTGCGCTGTCCAAGGATGTGGCGGTGCGGATCGCGGCGGTCCAGGACCCGGCGGGCAAGGACCAGAGCGGCATCATCGCCACCAAGACCTCGGGTATCCACTCGGTGGCCGATCTGGCCGGCAAGCGAGTCGCGGTGAATCCGGCGGGCAAGGGTGAGTACATCCTGTTGAAGGCCCTGGCCCGGGCCGGCGTACCGGCCGGCGAGGTGACGCGGGTTCCGTTGCAGCAGAAGGACGCCGCCTCCGCATTCGCCACCGGCAAGGTCGATGCGTGGGCCTCGTTCCTGGTGCCCTACCAGGAGGCCAAGGCCAACGGCGGGGTGGAGATCGCCAGCGAGCAGAGCATCGGTTCCAAGGACAACACGGTGGTGGTGTTCCGCACCGAAATCCTCGACCAGCGCCCGGAAGTCGCGGCCAAGTACCTCGAAGTGCTGCAGGGGCTCACCGACCGGCAGCACGACGATCCCGCGGCATTCGAGAACGTTTTCGAACAGACCGGTCCGCGGGCACTGAGCGGTGCGCGGCTCGCCGATGCGCTGCGGGTCGATGCCGAGGCCACCGCCCCGCGCCTGCCCCGCGAATCCGATGCCGCCGATCTCGCCGATGTGGTGAATCTGTTCGCGGGCAACGGGGTGATCAGCCGAACGATCACCGCTGCCGACATCTTCTACGACCTGAAGGCCAAGCTGAGCCCCGATCAGCTGGCCGCACTGCAGAAGGGCCGATGAGATGACCGCCGTTCTCGCCGCCGGCGAATCGGCCGGTGGGCTCGCACCACCGCGCCGCCGAGTCGAGAAACACCGGCCCGCATGGCTTTCGCTCCCGCTGCGCTTCCTGTTGCCGGTGCTGATCCTCGCGGGGTGGTGGATCGGGTCGGCGACCGGGACACTCTCACCGGAGGTGCTGGCCGGGCCGCCGAAGGTGTGGTCGGCGTTCGTCGAACTGCTGCGCAGCGGCCAGCTCGCCGACTTCGCCCTGGCCTCGTTCACCCGCGCAGCGCTCGGTGTCCTACTGGGCGTCACTGTGGGACTGCTGCTCGGCCTCGTGGCGGGATTGTCGAGTCTCGGTGAAGAATTGGTCGACTCCACGATGCAGATCGTGCGCGCGGTTCCGTTCCTGGCGCTGGTACCGCTTTTCATCGCCTGGTTCGGCATCGACGAGCTGTACAAGGTACTGCTGATCGCGGTCGCCACCGTCGCGCCCATGTACGCCTACACCTACCTCGGGGTGCGCAACGTGGACCGCAAGGTGGTGGAGGCAGCACGTGGATTCGGCCTGACCGGGGTGCGACTGGTGCTCGAGGTGATCCTGCCGTCGGCGCTGCCCGGCGTCCTCATGGCGTTGCGAGTGTGCCTGTCCATCAGCATCACCGGCCTGATCGCCGCCGAGCAGGTCGGCACCAGCAAGGGCGTCGGGTATCTGGTCACCCTGGCGCAGGAATACAACCGCACCGACTACATGGTGCTGTGTGTGGTGCTCTACGCGGTGCTGGGCCTGATCTTCGACGGTGTGGTGCGACTGGTCGAACGCTTCGCGATGCCGTGGCGCGGGCAGGTGGCGATCCGATGACCGCCGTACAGCAGTCGCGCGGTACGGCGGCGGCCGTTCGGCTCGAGGGGCTGCGAAAGGCATTCGGCGACAAGGTCGTGCTCGACGGAGTGGATCTGACCATCCGACGCGGCGAGTTCGTGGTGCTGCTCGGTCCCAGCGGCACCGGCAAGACCACATTGCTGCGTCTGCTCACCGGCCTGGAGGCCCCCGATGCCGGGCAGGTGCTGGTGCCCGCCGTCCGCACCACCGTCCATCAAGAGCCGCGGCTCATTCCGTCCAAGCGGGTGCTGGCCAATGTGACAGTGGGACAGCGCCGTTCGAAGCAGATCCGGGATGCGGGAGCGCGCGCGCTGGCCGAGGTCGGGCTGGACGGGAAGGCCCGGCAGTGGCCGGCGACCCTGTCCGGTGGTGAGGCCCAGCGTGCGGCACTGGCGCGCGCCCTGGTGCGCGAACCGGAGCTGTTGCTGTTGGACGAGCCGTTCGCCGCCCTGGACGCGCTGACCCGATTACAGATGCAGGACCTGGTCGGCGATCTGGTGGACCGGCACCGTCCCGCGGTCCTGATGGTCACACACGATGTGGACGAGGCCGTTCGGCTCGCCGATCGCATCCTCGTCCTGGACCGCGGCCGCTTCACCGTCGACATCGATATCGAACTCGCGCGCCCGCGCGATCGCACCGACCCCGACGCCCTGCGTCACCGCGCGAACTTGCTCGCCGAACTCGGCGTCGGGCGCACGTCGCCGTCAATCCATTAGCCCCAGGGAGCATTTCATGAGCGACACACTCTGGTACACCCGCTGCCCCGTCCCGACCGCCAGCGGCCTGGCCCACAGCCTCGGCTGGCTGGACGAGACCGCGCAGCGCAACGGCCTGCGCTTCGGTGTCCTGCAGGATGCCGGGCCGGAACTGGCCGGTTCGCATTACGACCACGATCTGTCCGGCCTGATCCGCGAGGGCGGCAATGTGCCCGCGATCGCCGCCCGGGCCCAGGGTGCACCGACCCGGCTGATCGGGCTGACCTGGATCGACGAATCGCAGGCCATTCTCGTCGGCCCGGATTCGCCGGTGCGCACGGCCGCCGAGCTGGCCGGCCTGCGGATCGGCATTCCGGCCTGGGCGCAGGATCGGCCGCGCAGCTTCCCCCGGGCGATGGCATTGCACGGGTTCACCGACGCGCTGTGCCTGAGCGGGCTGACCCTCGCCGACGTGACGGTGGTGGAATTGAGCGCCGAACGAGACCCGCAGGTGCGCACCGAGATTCAGCGGTCCCATCGGATCACCTGGGGCGCGGACGAACTGATCCGCGGCGAGGTGGACGCCATCTACGTGAAGGGCGCTCGCGCCCAGGAGGTCGCCGCGCAGCACGGACTGCGGGTGGCCGTGGACCTGGACGCCACCGAGACGAAGAGGTTGCGCGTCAACAACGGAACCCCGCGGCCCATCACGGTGCACCAGGATCTGCTCGATGCCATCCCCGAGGTGGTGATCGGCTTCCTCGCCCAGAGCCTGCGCGCCGCGGACTGGGCCGCCGGCGATCTGGCCGGTGTCCGCACGGTCCTGCAACGCGAAACCCTCTCCGGCCCGGAAGGAGTCGTGGCCGCCTACGGCGAGCAATTCCATCGCGGCCTGCACCCGAGCCTCGACGCCGAACGGGTCGAACTGCTGGGCGTGCAGAAGCAGTTCCTCTACACCCACGGCTTCCTCGATGCCGACTTCGACCTCGAATCCTGGGTCGCGCCGGAACCTTTGGCGCGGGCGCGGGAACTGGTCGCCACCGGGCGGGTGGCGGCATGACCGAATATCTGTGGCGCCTGCCCAGCCGCGGCGACGGCCGGCGTGCGCGCCCGGAACTGCGTCATCGCGGCGGGTTCTCGGATCCGGCGCCCACTCCGGCAGGCGGGCGGCCGGGACCGCGACCGGCCGATCGGGAACCCACCGATGTGCGGCCCGGCCGCTACGTGCCCTTCGACGATCTGCATCAGGTGATCGACGCCGCCGAACTGGCCGGGCTCGACGGGACGCTCGCGCCCTACGATCCGCTCGGTGAGGAGTCCTGGATCGTGGCGGGTGGCGCGCTGCGCGCCACCCGCCACAGCCGGGTCGTCGTCGAATTCCAGCCCGCCTTCGGCACTCCCGTCTACGCCGCCAAGATCTCGGCCACCCTGCAACGACTGTCGGGCGGGCGGCTGGGCTGGCGCCTTGCCATCGATACCGATGCCGAGGACGCGCGCTCGCGGGGCGACCGGGTATCCGGCGATCGTCGTTTCAGCCGTGCGGCAGAATTCCTCACCGTCGCCCGCGGTGTGTGGAACCGGGACCCGGTGCCCGCGGCGGGGTTCCGGGGCACGGGCTTCGACTTCGCGGGTGATCACTACGACGTGATCGACGGCGGCTTCCGCGGTGTGCTGTCCGGGTTGCCGTTCCCGGACGTGTACTTGTCCGGTACTTCGCCTGCCGCACTCGATCTTTCGGCTCACCACGGTGATGTACACCTGTTCACCGAGACACCGGACGGTCCGGCCGCGGCGCTGGCCGGACTGCGCGATCGCGCCGCCGGGGCCGGTCGCACCGTACGAGCCGGACTCGAACTTCCGGTGATCGCCCGCGAGTCCGAGGGCGAGGCGTGGGCGCGAGCGGAACGGCAATGGCGCGAGGTCCGTCCGGACGGACCAGGCGCACGGTCGCTGAGTCTCGGTGACGGGCGCTGGGCCGGATTCGGCATCCTCGGCCATCGGCAGCCCATCGGCCTGGTCGGCAGCTACGAGCAGGTGGCCCGGCAATTGCAGGTGTACACCGCCACCGGCTTCGACACCGTGGTGCTGACCGGCCATCCGCACATCGAGGAAATCCACCGCGCCGGTGAGCATCTGCTGTTCCTCGCCGATCCGGCCGGGCGTACCCCGAAGGAGGCCGCGGTATGACCATCGACATCTATTGGCGCATCGGCATGGAGGGCGATCACGCCTCGCTGCGCACCCCGCGCCGCTACAACCGCGGTGACGCCGCCGGATACGAACCGGGCAATATCGCCCCCGCCGTGCGCGCCGGGGAACTCGACGGCTACAGCTACATCGATCATGTCGCCGCCGTCGCCCGGGCCAGTGAATCCGCCGGCTTCCTGGGCGGGCTGCTGCCCTCCTTCCCGGTGACCGAGGATCCCTGGGCCTTCGCGTCGGCGCTGGCCCGCGAAACCACCACCTACCGGTTCATGGTCGCCTTCCAGCCCGGTTTCCTGCATCCGATCCAGGCCGCGCGGATGTCGGCGAGCCTGCAGCGGGCCACCGGCGGGCGGCTGGTCTACAACATCATCAGCGGTGGTGGGGGCGCGGCCCAATCATGGTGGGGCGACAAGGTTTCCCATGACGATCGCTATGCGCGCACCAGCGAATTCCTCGATGTGCTGCGCGGCGTGTGGGACGGCACGCCGTACTCGCACGACGGCCGGTTCTTCCACACCGAGGGTGCCGCACTCGCGCCCGGTCTGGCCGGGCAGCCGTTTCCGGAGGTGTATTTCTCCGGTTCGTCGGGCGCCGCGGTCCAGGCCGCGGGCAGACACGCCGACTACTACCTGTCCTGGCTCGAGCCGTTCGACGATCTGCGGGCCAAATTCGACGGCGTCCGCGCGCACGCCGAGAAGATCGGTCGCACACCGAAATTCGCGGTCCGCATCGACATCCTGGCCCGGCACACCGAAGAAGCCGCCTGGGACGAGATCCGCAAGGGCTGGGCCTTCGTCGACCGGGATGCCGCCAACCGTGCTGCCCAGGGGGATTCGGTGGGTGCGGCCCGCATCAAGGGCTGGGTGCCCGAAACCATCGCCGGCTACCGGGATCTGGAGGTGCAGCCCAATGTCTGGTGCGGTTTCAGCCTGATCCGTGGCGGTCCTGCCTTCGGACTGGTCGGCAGCTACGAACAGGTCGCCCAGCGCCTCGACGAGCTGATCGACCTGGGCGTGGACGCTTTCATCCTCGCCGGCAATCCCCATCTGGAAGAGGCCTACCGCGTCGGGGAAGAGGTCCTGCCACTGCTCGGCCGTTCCCGCCTGACCCCCCGGGCCCCCGAACTGATCCACACTCACTAGGAGCACCATGACCACCACCGAATTCAGGCTCGGAGACGCCGTCACCGATTTCGTCACCGCCGCCGCTCGCGATGCCGAGAAGGCCTTCCGGGTGTTGCGCGAGACCGGCACCGTCACCGGCAACGGCACCGTGAATTTCGTCGAACGCGTTCCGGGGGAGGACATCGCCGTCGCGTTCAACGAGCCGGGGCCATGGGCGGACGACCGCACCGTGGCGCCGGTCGTGGCGAACTTCGACGGAGAAGTGCTGTCGGGCAACGGGTCCGCCGGTTTCGTCCGCGGCTATGCCGAGGTCTTCCGCGCCCACCCCGAGATCACCTCGGTGGTCCATGTGCACAGCCCGTGGCTGGGTGGCTGGGCCCAGACCCATCGCACCTTCCCGATCCGCTACGCGGCGGTGCAGCGACTGACCCTGTCGCGGGAGATCGCGCCGCACATCGACCGCAGCGTCGGCGCCGGTGCTTTCGTGCTCGACCGGCTCACCCACGATCCCGATCTCATCGCCATCTTCGAGGCCAACGGTGGCGCGAATGTCATCGGCCGTGCCGGACTGCTCGAGCTGGCGAAACTGGTGGTGCTGCTGGAGGAGGGCGCCCAGTACCAGGCCATCGCCGAAACCCTCGGCGGCTCGGTCGAATTCGATCCATCCAATCTGGCTGTGCAGTGGGGCCGCACCGGGCTGGCCGACGAGGCCCGCCGCCGCGGCCTGATCTGACCACCTTCCCGTACACCCAGGAGCATTCATGACCGTCCGGGTCGGCTACTTCCCGCACAACAATTCCCTGTTCGTCCTGCGCCACCGCGGCATTCTGGAACGCACTCTGCCGGAGGTGGAGTGGGTCGATCTGCGTGCCCTGCCGCAGCCGCCCCGCGCCGATGTGCGAACCTCGCTGCCGTCGGTGCATTCGGACCACCTGTTCGACGGCGGCTACGACTTCATCGGCACCGGATTCACGCCGCCGATCACCGCACTCGGCAACGACCGTGACATCGTCTACGTCGGTATCTCGCAACCCCGTATCGAGAACGGGCGGCTGGTCACCGAGGCGGGCAGCGGAATCGGGTCGGTCGCGGATCTGGCGGGTAAGCGGATCGGGATCGCGCACGGGTCCTGGCAGACCACATTGTTGCTGTTCGCGCTGGATCAGGCGGGGCTGGGCTGGGCCGATGTCGAACCGGTCGACACCGATGTGCACGACGGCGGCGCGCTGCTGCTCGACGGCACCCTCGACGCGTGGGTCGGTGCCTATCCGGGCCTGGCCGCCGTCGAAGCGGCCACCTCGCTGCACACCCTGGTCGACACCGAGTCGGTGTTCAGTCATCCCTCGCTGTGGTTCACCCGCCGTGACTTCGCCGAGAACAACCGTCCCGCCCTCGTGGCCATCATCAACGCCCTGCGGGAATCCGATGCGTGGATCGCCGAGAATCCGCGCGCCGCGGCGCAGTATTTCGTCGACGACATCGCGGCTCGGGGTGGTGTCGCGGACCTCGACGCCTGGGAGATGGCTCTGCGCGGCCGGCCCTTCGGTATCGGCCCGGTGAGCGAGGAGTTTCTCGACGAGCAACAGCGCGCCGCCGACCTGCTCGCGGCCAACGGACTGTTGCCCAGGACGATTCGGGTGCGCGACGGCGTCGATCCGTCGATCGGCGAGCTCCTCGCCGCGCCGCCGTCGGTCTCGGTGCGGTAGGCGCCGCGCGACCGGTCCCGGATCGAATGAGGGTGACCCGGGGCCGGTCGACATGGGCGCGGCGTTATCCGAAACGTGTGATTTTTCGTTCGCAATGCGAACGGTGGCAACATTTTTCGGTTATGCAACGGTAATGTCCCCACGGACGGCAATAGCTGGGTAGCGTTCTCCGCACGCGTGGAGAACAGGAAGACATCGTGTCCCAAACCTTGCCGATGACGGCCGCCTCGGCCGGCGCCTGCCCGGAACAGGCGGTGGCATCGACGCCTTCGCTCAGTGCCCGGGAAGTGGAAGTACTGCTGGCGTGGATCCTCAGTGATACCAAGGCCGAGGTGTGCCGCCGGCTCTACATCTCACCCGGGACGGTCAATACCCACCTCGCCCGGATTCGCGAGAAGTACAGCCGTGCCGGCCGGCCCGCGACCACCAAGGCGGCCTTGCTGGCCCGTGCGCTGCAGGACGGGCACATCGGCCTCGACGAGATCTGACCGCTCCCGGCGGCGCATCGCGACCGGAGATCCGGCGAGGGTTGACGGCGACCCGATCGGGGTAATGCTCTGTGCAGCAGATCCGCCGACCCTCGGGTGTACCGGCGTTCGACGGCTCTGGCCGTAACGCCGGACTTGGAGTCGATCGATGCCGTGTACGAGACAACCGAGGGCAGTGCGGTGAATCCCTCGTCGGCGCCGGGCCGGGTACCGGTCATCACCGTGGACGCCGGAGATCTGCCGGAGCTGATCCTCGCCGTCCACGACGTCGCGATCGACACGCCCCGCGGAATCCGCCGCCCGGATCAGAATGTCATCGACATCGTCACCGCGACCGTCAGCGATGTGAATCCTGAAACCGCGCAACGCCGATACCGGCTGGCCGCGCCGCCGACCGCCGCTTTCATGGTCAGTCAGCGCGGTGGCAGCGTCGATGTCATCGTCGAACACGATCGCGCGTTCGCGTCGGCGAAATTCTTCGCACACGCCACCGGGCCGGAATCCCGATGGCCGGTGCGCCTGGCCGAGCAGACCCGGCACGCCTTGCTGGCCCAGGACATCTACGCGACGCTGTCCTGAACGCCGCGACTCAGATCCGATGCAGGCCGAGCAGCCGCAGGGTGAACTCGGCATAGCGGGTGGCGATGTGCTCGGGTGAGGTGGGGCCGTCGAGCCGAAACCATTGCGGGAGTGCGGTGCACATCGTGGCGACGGCGCGCCCGGCGGTGCGCGCATCGGCCTGGGGCAGCTCCGATTCGACGAGTGCGGCGTCGATGGCCTCGTCGAGCAGATACTGGATCTCGTTGCGGGAAGCCGCGATCCGCGCCCGGTTGGCGGGAGTGAGACTGCGCATCTCGCTGGCGCCGATGAAGGCGAGTTCACGGCGGTGGGTGTGGAACAGTGCCAACGCCTCGACCGTGTGTGCCAGGCGCAGGGTTGCGGTGGCGCCCTCGGTGCCTGCCGCTGGAATGCGCCAGTGCAATTCGTCCATGGTCAGGTCGAGTGCGCGCACGAGAAGTTCCTGTTTGTCGTGATAGTGGTGGTATACCCCGGGCACGCTCATGCCGGCCCGCTCGGCGATCGAGCGCATGGTGGCGCCGTGGTATCCGGTCTCGACGAACGAATCGATGGCCGCCGACAGCACGGGGTCCACGGGTAGCGGTGGAAATTCTCGCCAGTCGCGCGATGTGCCGCCGGGAGATGGCGTGCGTGGGTGTGTCCTGCGCGGCGGCCGATCGGGCTGCGACTCGTCGATGAGCCAGGACACCGTGGTGCCCAGTTCCGCGGCGGCCGCGCGTAGCCGCGGCACCGATATTCCGGTCTTGCCGTTCTCGACGGCGCTCAGTGTCGCGGGGCTGACGCCGAGGCGCTCGGCGGTCTCGCGTAACGAGAGTCCGGCCGCGGTGCGTGCCCGGCGCAGCCGGCCGCCTGTCCCGGCATTGTCCGATGAAGTCACGGAGTTCAGGATAACTGAACATGAACCGGCTCGTTCGGCATCGCATTGACAAGGCAAAAGGGATGATGGCACTGTCTTCAAGTAAGGAGAGCCGAGTGATCGTTCGGCCGTTGTGATGAGGAGTGCGCGTGGCGATCGAACTGTCCTATCCGCCCGAGGTCCGGGAGCTGGCCGAGCGCACCCGGGAATTCGTTCGCGCGACGGTGCTGCCGGTGGAGGACGCGCACGCCGGTGACATCGCCGCGGCCGGCGGAGACGCGGTCCGCGTCGAACTCCAGCAGGCCGCGCGCGACGCGGGAGTCTTCGCGCCGCACGCGCCGGTCGAGTTCGGCGGACACGGCCTCGGCATGTCCGATCGGGCGCCGGTCTTCGAGGAGGCCGGATACTCGCTGTTCGGGCCGACCGCGCTGAATATCGCGGCGCCCGACGAGGGCAATGTGCACATGCTGGCCCACATCGCGAATCCGGAGCAGAAGCAGCAGTTCCTGGAACCGCTCGCGCGCGGGGACCTGCGCTCGGCCTTCGCGATGACCGAACCGGCACCGGGTGCGGGATCGGATCCCTCGGCACTGGCCACCCGCGCGGTGCGGGCCGAGGGCGGCTGGCGCATCAACGGGCACAAGTGGTTCATCACCGGTGCCGACGGCGCGGGATTCTTCATCATCATGGCCCGCACCTCCGGTGAACCCGGCCGGCGCGGGGGCGCGACCATGTTCCTGGCCCCGGCCGACACTCCCGGAATCCGCGTCGAGCGCCACATCGACACCCTGGACAAGTCGATGATCGGCGGGCACTGCGAGGTGTTCTTCGACGATGTGCTGGTTCCGGATTCGGCGGTCCTGGGCGCCGTCGATCGCGGGTTCGAATACGCGCAGGTACGGCTGGGCCCGGCGCGCATGACCCATGTGATGCGCTGGCTCGGCGCCGCCCGGCGTGGGCACGACGTCGCGGTGGCCCATGTGGCCGAACGCGAGGGGTTCGGTTCGCGGCTCGGCGATCTCGGCATGATCCAGAAGATGATCGCCGACAACGAGATCGATATCGCCGCCACCCGGGCGCTGCTGACCCGCGCCTGCTGGGAACTCGACCTCGGCGAGCCCGCGTCCAACGCCACCTCGATCGCGAAAACCTTTGCCGCCGAAGCGATCTTCCGGATCGTGGACCGCAGTGTGCAGATGTGTGGCGGGCTCGGCGTATCCGGTGATCTGCCGCTGGCGCGATTGTCGCGCGAAGTGCGGCCGTTCCGGATCTACGACGGCCCCTCCGAGGTCCACCGGTGGGCGATCGCCAAACGCGCGGTCGGCGCCGCGCGGCGCGCGAAGCGGGACGCCGAATGACGACGGCGGACGGCATGTCACTGCCGGGTATGGATGTGCCCGCACTGCAACGGTTTCTGCGCGAGCAGGGGGTACCCGTGCGGGGGGAGCTGAAGGTCGAACTGATCAGCGGCGGTCGCTCCAATTTGACCTTCGCCGCCTCGGACGGAGTGTCGAGATGGGTTGTCCGGCGTCCTCCGGTCGCGGGTCTCACACCGTCGGCGCACGATATGGCGCGTGAATACACCGTGACCCGGGCACTGCGGGATTCCGCGGTGCCGGTGGCGCGGACGGTGGCCTTCGACGCCGAGGGCGCCGTGCTGGGTGCGCCGGCGACGGTTGTCGAATTCGTCGACGGTGCGGTCGTGCGCGGTCAGGACGATCTCGCGGCGTTCACCGGTGAACAGGTCGCCGCGAGTGTGGACGCGCTGGTGCGGGTGCTGGCCGATCTGCACGCTGTCGAACCCGGTGCGGTGGGGCTCGGTGAATTCGGGCGCCCGGCCGGATTCGTCGCCCGGCAGGTGAAACTCTGGGCGTCGCAATGGGATCGGGTCAAGACCCGCGAACTCGCCGATGTCACCACCCTGTGCGCGGCCCTGAGCGAGGCATTACCGCCGGAAGCGCCGGGTGCGATCGTGCACGGCGATTTCCGCATCGACAACACCATCGTCGACCCATCCGATCCGGCCCGGGTGCTGGCGGTGGTCGACTGGGAGTTGTCCACCCTGGGCGATCCGCTCACCGATGTGGCGCTGATGTGCGTATACCGCTCTCCGGTCTTCGATCTGGTACTCGGCACCCGAGCCGCGTGGACCAGTGACCGCCTGCCGAGCCCGGAGACCCTCGCCCAGCGCTACGCCATCGCATCCGGCCGTGATCTGGGGGACTGGGGTTTCTATCTCGCGCTGGCGAATCTCAAACTCGGTGTGATCGCCGAGGGAATCACGCATCGGGCCCGCCGCGGATCGGATGCCGGTTCGGCGGCCGAACGCGCCGCCGAGGCCACACCGGAATTCGTCGCGGCCGGGCTGCGCGCACTGAAGGGAGAACGGAGTTGACCGAGGCGACGAGGACCGCGCTGATCACCGGCGCGTCTCGCGGGATCGGCCTGGGCATCGCGGAGCGCCTTGCCCGGCAGGGCTATTCGCTCACCATCACCGCACGTGACGCCGACCGGCTGGCGACGGTCGCGGACAGTCTTCGCGCCGCCGGTGCTCCCGACGTTGCCGTGACGCCGGCGGACATGGCCGATGCCGAGGGTGTCGCCGGTGTGCTCGCCGCACATGCCGAGCGTTTCGGCGCGATGTCGGCGCTGGTCCTGAACGCCGGAGTGGGGTCGGCCGGACCGGTCGCCGAGGCGTCGATGCGCCGATTCGACAAGACCTTCGCGGTGAATGTGCGTGCCCCGCTGCAACTTGTCCAGGGCGCGCTGCCCCTGCTGCGCAGCGCCGCCGCGGCCGAGCCGGCCCGGGGTGCGAAGGTGATCGCACTGTCCTCGATCACCGGCGTCTACGCCGAGGCCGGTCTCGCGGTCTACGGTGCCGCCAAGGCCGCACTGGTCTCACTGTTCGCGACCCTCAACGCCGAAGAATCCGGCAACGGCGTCACCGCGACCACGATCGCCCCCGGCTACGTCGACACCGATATGAGCGCGTGGATCCACGACCGCATCCCACCGCAGGACATGCTCACCGTGAACGACGTGGTCGAAATGGTGGACTCGCTGTTGCGGCTGTCGTCGCGGGCGGTGGTCCCCAACATCGTCATGTCCCGGGCGGGAACCGACGGCTACCGCGCCTGAACTGTCCATCGCCAGGGCGTCGGCGCGCAGCCGTGACGGATACCCCGTCGCCCGGGTGCCCGGGTGGAGTTGGGCAGTTGTGCGGTGTGGACACGCCGCGCTGTTCCGGACACGAATGCACCCGGCGCACCCAACGCATCCCTAATTGTCCGGCGCGGCAACGCGAAACGCCGTCATTCCCGTAACGCCCCGGGGTCTTCCCGCAACCAACTCCTCAGAAACCGATGAGGAGGTTCTCAGGTATGACCCGTGCAAACCCGCAGCTTCCGCCCTACCCGCCCGTCACCGCGACGCCAGCTGCTCCGCAACCCGAGCGCAAGGCACCGCCCTGGGTGTGGGCGCTGGCAACGATCGCCGTGCTGGTCCTGGTCGGGACCGTCGGTAACGCATGCCATGTCGAATCGACCAGCGCATCGCCGGCCGCCACCACCACCGCGCCGACCTTCCGGCCGTTCGCCACACCCCGGGTCTCCGACTCCGGGTACCGGCCGGCCACACCGGGGCGAACCCGGGAGTTGACCGTCCCGAACGACCTGATCGGCCGCAACGGTGCGATCGCCTCGGCCGAGTTGAAGCAGCTCGGATTCGACCGGGTCGAATACGCCTCGGGCACACCGGGTGTGCAGCTGGTCCTGAAGTTGTCGAACTGGACCGTGATCGACGTCGAGCCCGGTCCCGGCAAGATCGTCGGCGCAGATACGCCGATCGTCCTGACGATGGTCAAGAAGAACCGGTGATCGATACCGGCTGGTCGTCGTGGCGGTTCGGCGCGGCGGCCATCGCCGGTCCCGATGTGTTCGGTTCGGGCGCAACCGAATCGGCGGTGGGCGCCCGGCCGCGGACCTCATCTTCCGCCAGCGCCGGAGCCTCGCCGCAGTGGTCGCTCGAGGCCGAGTTCCTTCTCGATCTCCGTGCGTGCCACGAGAAGAAACGCGGCGATCCACTCGATGTCGCGATGGCGTTCGTACAGCTGCCGGATCACCGCGGACCCCTCCGGTCGCGGTGATCGCGGATCGGTCGACGGCGGTTGGCAGAACACCGCGCCTTCGGTGCGGTAGGTCCGCCAGTGTCGTCTGCGCGTGTCGTTCGCGGCAGCGCGGATGGATGCGAAGCGTTCCGGAGAGGCCTCGTATTCCAGCAGCTGTATCACCGCGGACAGCTCGAGCCGCGCGGCGTCCGAGTCGTTCGACTGCGGATCCACCGACGCCACACGTTCTTCGCGGTAGGCGGCCCAGAACTCGCTGCGGGCCCGGGCCTCTGCCGCATCCTCGAGTTCGGCTCGCCCCGCGGACGCGTGGTATTCGGCGATGAGACGGTCGTATTCCTGCCACGCCCGCCGGCGGCCGCGCCGCATCCGCTGGATGAACGTCGACGTGGGCCCGGGATGTAACTCCTCCCACTCCTGCCTCGCCCGCGCCCGGGCGTCGTGCGCCGCCGCGGCGAGCCGCGCACTCGGGCTCAGAGTCAGGTTGCGGGCGCGTGTATAGCGCTGGCGCAGTTGGTCGTCCGTGCAGTGCGCGAGCGTCGCGGCGTCGGGATGGTCACCCATGAGCCGGGGATTCCCCTCCTCGCCGGTAACTATTCCCGGGCGAGTGTCGCGCTCGGGGCGCCGTGGTCCGGCACCTCCGCGTAGTCGGGCAATTCGACCCCGTTGATCGCACGCGCGAGCAGGTCGGTGAACCATTCGCTTCCGACATCGATGTCCGGCCCGGCATCCGGCCCGGGGAGCAGGCTGTGCACGTGCAACCGGCCCATCTCCTGGTTGGCCTCCACGAACGAGCGCATCCGTTCCTCGTAGCGGGCGAACCCGGCCTCCGGATTCCATTGTGCGGCGGCCAGTTCGCCGGCCAGCAGGTAGGCGCCGACCAGGGCGAGTCCGGTGCCCGCCCCCGACATCGGTGAGGAACTGAATGCCGCGTCCCCGAGCAGCCCCACCCGTCCGCTCGACCAACGGTCCATCACCACCTGGGCAACCTGGTCGAGGTAGAAGTCCGGGGTGTCGTCCAGATGGGCGAGGATGCGCGGGGTCCACCAGCCCATGCCGGCCATCCGCTCACGCAGCAGGCGCTTCTGGGCATCGACGTCGCGATGGTCGACATCGAGTTCCCCCGCCGGGAAGGAGAACATGGCCATCGCCCGGGTGGCGTCCGGGACGGGCCGCAGGCCGGCCGAGCGCCCGGACTCCTGGTAATCGATGAGCCGGCGGCCCAGCCCGAACTCGTTGGGCACACTGTAGAACGCGAGCGCGAGCCCGAGGTGGCGGAGGAACTGTTCGCGCGGGCCGAAGACCATGGCCCGCAGTGCCGAGTGCAGCCCGTCCGCACCGATCACCAGCTCGAAGCGGCGCCGGTCACCGCTTGCCAGGGTCACGTCGACCCCATCCGGGTCCTGGGTGAGTTCTGTGATGCGGTCGCCGAAGCGGTACGCCACACCGTCGCGGGTGTCGTCGTAGAGCACCTGGGACAGGTCCCCGCGCAGGATCTCGATCTCGGAGATGTACCCGTCGCCGCCGTCGTCCTCCGCGGAAAAGGTCTGCAGCACTGTCCCGTCGACGTCCACGGTGTCCGCGCCCGCGGTCTCGGTGCGCGCGGCGCGCACCGCCGCGTCCAGCCCCATCCGCCGGATGACCTCCTTGGCCACCCCGCGCGCGTCCACCGCCTGACCACCGGGACGCAGCGCGGCGGCCCGCTCCACCACGGTCACCTCGGCCCCGCGCCGGCGCAACCAGTGGGCCAGCGCGGGCCCCGCGATGCCGGCCCCCGCCACCAGCACCCGCGGCCTGTCCACCCGTTCCGGTTGCTCATCCGTGCGGATCATGCGCTCCTGTGCGGTGTCGTCGACGCTCACCCTTGCCTCCATGTGTGTTTGGCTCCCGTACCGGAAACGTCCCCGGCACAGGCCCACCGCTGCCGGTGTCTCCAGTCGTGTCGACTGCGTATCCACCCGAAATTCATCGGTACAGCCGAATTCGCCCGAGTGGGATGGTCAAGCACATCGGGAGGTCGAATCGAGAGGGGCATCTCCGATACCGCCGGAGACGCGACGCGTGTCACACACGCTCGCGCAGAGCCGGCACGCCGGGCCCGATGAGATCGTCGCAGTAGACGGCCCTTCCCGCCATTGCCATGGTGAGTGCGATCGTCGTTCCGCGAACCAACGGCCCGGTTCCCGCGGTGAACGGTCCGTCGGTTGCCTCCAGGCGCAGACCGTCGATCACGCGTCGTCCGGCCACGGTGAAATTCCGGGCGGCGTAGGCGCGGGCGACGGCGGTGGTCGCCGCGAGCGTCGGCTCCCGGGCGAGGCCGAGTGGCCTCCGGATGTCCTGACCGTGCACGATCACCTCGCCGAGCCACTCCGCGACGTGGCGACTCGATGCCGACGTGGTGCTGTCGATCACCGCGCGGAAACGGTCGAGGGTTTCGGCGGGTGTGGCGCCGCGCTGCTCGGCGAGTCGCCGGGCATTGTGCAGATCGAAGTCGAACCGAGCGCCGAGAACGCTACGCAGCCAGCGGAGTCGGCTGATGCTGGCGGCGGCGGTCAGATGGGCCACGACCTCTTCGACCGTCCACGCACCGCACAGTGACCGCTGTGCCCACTGTGGGGCGCTCAGCTCGGCGAGGTCATCGGCCAGCGCCCTGCGCTCCATATGCGTCATGGCCCACAGGCTTTCGCGAGATTCCGCATCTGCCATCGAAGTACATCCCTTCCGTCACAGCGGCCCCTCGGCAGCCGTTGCGGAGTCGATATCGGTCCGTCGGCCGGGGCGGCGCTGCCGCAACGCGCCGCCCGCAGTACAGACGGGAGCGCGGGTGCGAACTCATCGGTTCGCGGGCCGTGTCGATGTTGGCTATCGACCAGCGAGTTCGGCGACGACCGGAGCGAACCTGTCGGCCACATCGGCGCCGAAGATGAAGTAGGAGAAGCCGATCTCCTCTCGTCGGCGCTGGATCTCCTCGGCGGCGGCCGCCGGATCGTCCGGAAGCACGGTCAGTGCGTCGGCCGCGTGCAGTGCGGCGATGTCGATGTCCGGCGGCGCCATGTGCGCTGCGACAGCGTCGCCGACCACCGGCACGGCGAGTGCGAGCTCGAGGTCCGCGCCGGTGCGGAAGTCGCGGGCCAGCCGCTCGACCTCGGCCCGAGGCTGATCTCCCAGCGCGAAGGTGACCGTGTCCGCGACCTCGGCCGCCAGTGCCCGCGCCCTGGGGCCCAGGACAGCCATCGCGACCGGTGTGCGACGGTCGGGGCCGTCGAGATCTCGCAGCGCCTCGACGGCCTCGCGGACCTGGGCCAGCCGCTCGCTCGGCGGGACGACGGGTAGCCCCTTGTCGCGCAGCTCGTCCTCGATCCCCGGTCTGCCGGTGCCGATACCCATCTCGAAGCGTCCCTCGGTCAGCAGCGACAGCGAGTGCGCCTCCCATGCCGTCATCCACGCCGGGCGCATCGGAGCCGCATACACCCAGGTGCCGACCCGCAGGTCGGTGAGCGCCGCGGCGGTGGCCAGCATGGGCGCCGGTGCCGGCTGGGTGAGCGGGAAGTCGGGCACCAGCAGCGTCGAATAGCCATTGTCGGCGATGCGACGCACATGATCCCGCCACGTAGGCGGATCGGTTCGCAGCGGTGCCACGACTCCGAATCGAAATGGTCTCGCCACGGCCGGACTCCTGTCTGTCGGTGTACCCAGAGGTATCGACGGCGGGTGCGCTCGAAACTCATCGGTGCCGCCGGCAGCGTACCGACGTGGCTCGGGCCTCTGCCTGCCACCAGTGCCGGGAAGTCGTCGACAGGTGCGTTAAATTCGTCACGCCCGCGCAGGCGGATCCAATTTCGCACACACTGTTGCGGGCAGCCTGCTCGTCGTCGGTGGTGTCGGCGACCGGGTGAACTCGCGGCCGGCGCAGGCGGGACCGAGCCGGACATCGGCCGGCTCCTCGCGTGAGCAAGCCGGGGGTTCGGATTGTCACCTGCCTTCGAGAGGAATTTCCCATGGCACATCATCCGGAATCTTTTGAGTCGGACTCCGAACTCGACGGCATGGATCGGGCCGAATCCGGCTTGTCGATCAAGAAGATCCAGCAACTGGGCACCAAGCCGACGGTGCGCATCGTCGATTCGGATCTCCGGTTGAAGAAGGATATCGAGACGGCTTGATACACAAGCCCTCCGAAACGCGGGAGGCATCCGCAGCAGCAGGGCTTCCGCCGTGGCTGGAGCGGTGCCTTCCGCGGCTCGGATCGCTCACCGACGAACAAGCTTTCATCGCGGTGCAAGCAATCCGCGCGATCAGCTGGAAGTGGCGCCTCCGATCGATGATCGTCAGGCCGTATCTCCTCGAGGGCCTTGGCCGACGGCACTATGGGGTCGCCGCTCAAGATGTGGACGACCAGTTGAGCCATGCTGTTCCCGGCATCGTGGTGTGCAGCCGTGCGACGCGTTGCCCTCGGCACAGTGGTGCGGGCGGCGAATGCACCGGACGGCTCAAAGTGCACTACGAGTTGGTGACGCTGGTCGTTATTGCCGCGGCCCGGCACATGGACGCCACGGCGACAGGAAATCGAGTGGACGCGATGAGCACGGTGCCGACCGGCCCGTCGCCCGAGGTCGAGAATTACTGCTATCGCACGATTGCCGCGATTCACCGCGCCACGGAGCCGGGCGGTGATCGGTGAGTGCCGTGGATTCGCCGCGCACGGTGCTCGTGTGCATGCCGTGGCACGAGCTGACCCGCCCATCGCTCGCGTTGGGACTGCTGAAGGCGAGTTGTGTCGCACACGAAATCGCCGAACCCGCCACCTGTTACGCCAATATCGGTTGGGCCGAACGACTGCTCGATGCCGGACTGACAGTGCGCGACTATCTCGCGATCTCCGACGGCGGGTTCGTGCATGCCCTCGGCGAATGGGTGTTCGCCGGCGCGTTGAACGGCCCGGACTTCGGCGTCGAACAGATGGCGGACTATGCACGTCGGCACGAGATCGACCTCGGTCCGATCTCTCGAATGCGCGAACTCGCAGATGATTTCGTCTCCTCGGTCGCCGATGCGGTCCTGGCCATGGATCCGGAAATCGTCGGATTCACGTCCACCTTCAGCCAGAGTGTGCCGAGCCTGTCCGTGGCGAAACGGATCAAAGAACGTGCGCCACAGATTCGTACCGTGCTCGGCGGCTACAACACCGAGGGCATCATGGGGGCCACACTCCACCGGGAATTCGAATTCGTCGACCTGGTGCTGCGCGGCGAATCGGACAACACCTTCCCGGAATTGCTCGGTGCGCTCGGCTCGGGGCGCAGCGACCTCGGCTCGATCGCTGGGCTGTGCTGGCGCGACGCCGATGGCATCCAGCGGGTCAACGATCACCCGGGCAAACCGGTCGGTCCCGCCGATATGCGCGTCCCCTTGTTCGATGATTGGTTTCGCACCTACGACGACAGTGTGATCAGCGAGCTCACCGAGCCGGAGTTGGTGCTGGAGAGTTCGCGGGGCTGCTGGTGGGGTGAGAAACACCATTGCACGTTCTGCGGCTTGAACGGCTCCACTATGAGCTACCGGGCGAAACAACCCGCCGCGTTCGTCACCGAACTCGACCACATCGTGCGCAAGCACAAGGTATTGGACGTCACGGTGGTCGACAATATCCTCGACGTCTCTTACCTGCGTACCGCACTGCCCGCGATCGCCGAGACGAACGTCGATCTGCGCCTGCACTACGAGATCAAGGCGAATATCACCGCGGAACAGGCAGCGACCATGCGCGCGGCGCGGGTGTGGAGTGTGCAGCCGGGCATCGAATCTCTGGTCGACGACGCACTGCGAAGAATGGACAAGGGCATCGGTGGCGCGCGCAATGTGCGCGCGCTACGGGACCTGGAATCCGAGGGAATCACCGTCGGGTGGAATTGGCTGTACGGATTCCCCGGCGAACGGGTCGACGACTATCGCAACGTGATCGAGCAGATTCCCGCGCTGGCGCATCTGCAGCCGCCGGGCGGAACCTCACGGATCTTCCTCGAGCGCTTCTCGCCGAATTTCGATGATCCGGCCATCGGCTTCACCGAACGCCTTCCCGCCGAGCGCTATCAGTTGGTGTACGACCTCGATCGGCGGGTGCTCGCCGACCTCGTGTACGAGTTCGACACTCCGGATCACGGGATCACCCAGGAGCAGGTGGCGCCACTGGACGCCGCGATCGCCGAATGGCAGGCGCAGTACCCGCAGAGCTCGCTGTTGCGTCGCGAGGTCGACGGAATGCTGATCATCAGGGATCGCCGGTTCGGGTGGGCCGCCCGCGACCATGTGTTCACCGATCCCAGGGAGCGCGAAACCTGGGTCGAATTGGAGCACGGCCGCACGATCTCCGGACTACATCGCAGCCTCGCCGCCGCCGGCTTTTCATGGGACGCTGCGGAATTGGCGCAGTGGCTCGCCACCCAACTGGAATACGGGCTGGTGTTCACCGAAGGTGGACGCTGGCTCGCGCTGGCGACAACCCCGGGCGGGATCGAACGCTCGATGGTACGGCCGGAACAACCCGAGCCGGTACTGGTGCGCCTCGAGGAGCCGACATGACCGATCCACTGCTGCGGTGGCCGGAGACCGTCGACGCCGACCTCATGAACCCGGACGCCACTGTCGCCGGTGCCCGACAGGCAGGGCAGGTCGTCACTGTCGCCGATCCGGTGCGATTGCATGGTGGCGCAGACGATTTCGCGGTCTTGCGGTTATTGGGGGCGGCGATGCGGACCGGTGTCCGGATCGACTGGACACTCGCCTCCGCTGTCCCACACGGACTGGACGACATCGTCCATCTGCCGCCACCCGTGCGCGCGGAGGGCCGGTCCGCTGAACGGATCCAGGTGCAATGGCGCGAACGCCACCGAGTCGGTCTGTGTTGTTATCGGCGTGGCCCGGATTTCGTGGTCCTGCGGGATCTTCGACGCCCGGAAGCGAGTTTTCGCGCCACCCTCGACGGGCCACACGCCACCCGATTCCGTGCGCTGACCGAGGCGACCCGCGTCGACGAGCTGACCGGTGACGAGTTGGTCCTGCTCACCGATCTGCGGGACAACGGTCTTGCCGTCATCGACGATGTGCGTTTCCTGCTGTGGCCGTATCGAGTCGAGACCTTCCCGATTCCGTTCACGATCTTCTGAATCCGGATCACAAGCGGTCGCCGTTGGCCAGCTCCCGCGACGACGAGTCGGCCGCACTGGGACCGATGCCGCGCCGTTGCGGTGCTGGGCAAGTATCGGACGCGATCGTGAAACCACCCTGCAGCGGTTCCTCTACCGAGTGGGTCGCGTCGGTGATCGCGATCCGCAGAGCTTGACAGGTGACCAGCGATGGCCACACGTCCTGCTCTGGACGGCCCGGTCAAGACCTCAACCGCGCGGCATCGAGGCTACAGAGCGCCCTTCACCGGGTCACCCGCGGGCAGCGATTCGAGGACCTGGACGTCCAGCGCTGCCGCCACCAGGTCTTCGAGTCCTTCGTTCAGGGCTTTGATGCTCGGCGCACCGCTGTGCGCGCCCAGGGCGGCCATGTCCCGCCACTTCTCGACGAAGACGAACCGGTCCTTGCCCCGGTGCAGGGCATAGAGCTCACACCCGTCCTCGTCGTGGACTTGTGGGATGAGGCGGGTGAGAACCTCCGCCACCTCGTCGAATTTGTCGGGTTTCGGGGTGATGGTGGCAACGATCACAGGCACACGGCGAGCGTACCAGTCGGTTGGGTCGGCGTGGTCGCGATCTTCGACGTCGACGAATCCGGCACGGGCGCAATACGATTCGGGACCATCGATGACATTCGACCGACACTGTGAGCATTGTCGACGTGCCACCGCCCGTCTCTTCCGTGCGATCGGGTTCGGCGCCGTCCGGTACCGATTTCCGCAGACACGTCGTCGGCCCCCCGCACAGGTGAGAGACTCGAATGGGGTGATGTTCGCCCTGAAGTCCCAGGCCCAGGCGCTCACGGAGACGCCAAGCGGGCACGGCCGCACCCTCGTGGGCCCGACCCACGAGTACGTCCCGCCCGGCGCCGGGCACATCGGCAACCGTTGTCACACATTCACCGCAAGTCCCATCCTCGATACGCAGGAGGTTCACCGAATGAAGATCGTTGTCATCGGCGGTACCGGGCTGATCGGTTCGAAGGTAATCACCCGCCTGGGTGAGCACGCACATCAGGCGGTTGCGGCCGCTCCGAGCACAGGCGTGAACACGCTCACCGGCGAGGGCGTGCGGGAGGTGCTGCGGGGCGCCGACGTGGTCGTCGACGTCTCCAACTCGCCGTCGTTCGCCGATGACGACGTCATGGCCTTCTTCCGCACGTCGACCACCAACCTGCTCGACGCCGCCCGCGCGGCGGGGGCCGGGCACTATGCCGCGCTGTCGGTGGTGGGTACCGAGCGGCTGCCGGAATCCGGATATATGCGGGCGAAGGCGGTACAGGAAACGTTGATCGAGAACTCGGGCCTGCCGTATTCGCTCGTACATGCCACGCAGTTCTTCGAATTCGCCGGTGGGATAGCCGATTCGGCGACCACGGACGGTGTGGTGCGGTTGTCGGACGGGGGCGTGCAGCCGATCGCCTCCGACGATGTCGCCGCAGCGGTGGCCCGCACCTGCGCCGGTGCACCGCTCGACGGCGCCCTGGACATCGGCGGCCCGGAGGCGTTCGGCCTCGACCAGTGGATTCGCATGGTGCTCGCGGCCCGATCCGATCCGCGCGAGGTGGTGACCGACCCGCAGGCCCGGTACTTCGGAGCGATCCTCGGTGCGGACAGCCTGCTGCCCGGTCCGGGCGCGCAACTCGCGCCGACTCGGCTCTCGCAATGGCTGGCCCGTGAGTGAATCGTGCCTGCGGCGTCGACCGTAGCGTCGACGCCGCTGCGCAGGATCGAACTCGGCGGGCCGAAGCGTCGACCGTATTCGGCCCCGCCGGATGATCCCTGCGAACACACCGTGCGAGCCGCCCCGATCATCCGAACGGAGCGGCTCAATTGCGAGCACAGCAAAATGCTGTGTACCAACAGTTTACGCGGCGACGCCGACGCGACGTCCGAGTTCTCGCACCTCGTCACGCATTCCGGGCGGCGGGGATTTCAAGAGGTCGAGCACCATGTTCCGTGCGAACCCGTTGTATCTGATCGTCTCCGGTGCTGTTCGTTCGGCGTTCGACAGCAGTGCGTACACCGCGGTTGGCTGTCCCTGCTGGGTGTGCGCACGTGCCACCTCGATGAAGTGCCGACTACGTCGTGGCACCGAGACGATGTCGCGCGGGTCGAAGCTGTCGGCCGCGCGCAACGCCTCACCGGTGCGTCGCAACTCGACCCCGAGCGTTACCGCGTGGGCCGACATCACCGATGTCGAAAATGATGTTTGCACATGACGATACGTCGGTCCGAGTCGCTGCGCGAAGTCGTCGGCGCGTTCCCAGGAGGCCCATGCGCTCCCATATCGTCCACGTCGTGCGTACACATACGCGACCTCGGCCTCGAGTGCGCCGACGATACCGCGCCAGTCGTCGGAGGTCTCGTCGCGCTCAACGTAAGGCATCAGCCTGGTGATCGAGTCGCGGGCAAGATCGATGGCTTCTTCCCACCGTCCCGAGTCTCGCAGCGCCTGCACCATCGACCATGCGCTACAGGCGATTACGTACGGGTCATCGACCTCGTATCCCTCGTTGAGGCCACGGTCCGCCACCATCCACACGAGTTCGGGAGCGGGTTGGTAGGCGACGTAGAAGTCGGCGAGTTGATACACACCGGCCAGGGTCTTCCGGGCGGTACGCCGCTCGGGGCCGTTGGTTCGGACCGCGCTCTGCGCGTCACGGATGAGTCCGGGCAACAGGGACCCCAGCTGTGTCCGGTGGTCCGGGCTGCAGTGTCGAATGTGCCACGCCTGCCGCAGCCGCTCGGCGAGGTGTTGTGCGCTCGGCTGCCGATCGCGTGCCATGATCCGAAAATCGGTCAGAGCTGCCTGTACCTGCGTCAGCGCCGCGTGCTGCTCACCGGCGAACACCACGACCGGCACGGCATGGCCGTCCCCGGTCAGCTCCGCCAGATCCTCGATATCGAGGGCCTGCGCGATCCGCAACAACATGGACAGTCGCGGTGTCTGCAGGCGGCCGTTTTCCACAGCTTTCAACCACTCCGTAGACTTCCCGATCAATCCCGCGAGGACGGGACGGGACATTCCCGCACGTTCGCGGTGGATCTTGATCCTCTGGCTGATCGCCAGGCTGCTTTCGCCGTGCACGATAGCGCCTCCCGCTGAATTGCTGGTTCTCACAAGCCTATCGCCGATGCATGGGGTACGGAATGTACCCGATGAGGTTGTCGCCCGCACATAGGTTCTCGCGAAGCCCCGCCGCCGAGTGATGTGGTCCCCGGCGGCGGGCGTGAACCAATCAAATGACCAGTACTCGGGAGCGGCACTGACCATGAGCATCGATGCAATCGGCTACGTACGCAGTGATATCTCCGGGATCAACCAACACGTGGACGAGGAGCAGCTGAGAAATCTCGCCAAAAGCAGGGGATACAACCTGCGAAAGACCATCGTTTTCGGCTCGCGCACCGACGATCCCGAACTCCGGCTCGGCGTAGTCCTGGGTCGGATGGACACGGTGGAGGTGGTCCTTGTGCCCAGCACGGCGCATTTCGACGACGGCGTCGTTCCCGAAGCGATCTCCCGGTGCGCGACGGTCGTCGTCGCGACAGCGCAATCCGGGCTCGAACGGCTGTTCTCGACAGCGGCGCAGGCGCGATGAATCAAGGCGATGTCGACGAAAGTATCCCGCGCGCAATGGGTTACGTGTGTGTCGACCTGGTGAAGACCTTGACCGGCTTCGACCTGAACGCCCGGCGTCTGGCAGCGCGATTCGGCTACATCTATATCGGGCTGACCAGGAGCAGCAGCTTGATCGTGCCCGAGGTGCTACCGGAACACATCATGGCGCATCGGGTGGAGCTGTTGATCGTGCCGCATATCGCGCATCTGCGTGGGCGGGTTCCGCCGGAGCTCGCCGAGGTCACCGATATTCACGACCTCGCGACCGGCCACACCTACGAGCGGGAGGGGGCGTACGCCCCGGACGAGGGGCATCGTGCCAACCCGCTGGGAGGTCGATGATGTCCGAGTCGAAACCAATACTGCCGCAACGACATCCGCGAACGCGAGCGAATGTGAGCTGGTCGGAGACGATCGCCTTGCTGGACGACGTGCTCGACGCGCTGCGGGCATGGCGTCCGGGCGAACTGTCGCCGACGCCTCCCACGGAGGAGGATCTGGCTGCTCTTCGCTCTGTCCTGCCGCCATGACCCGGCCGCGCCGGAGGCGGTCCGATGGCCCTGCCGAACTCGGCAGGGCCGATCGGCGGTTCACGTGTCGGACGGTCGGCCCGTCGAGGATGTCTGCCACTTCACGGGCTCGAGCACGAACCCGGCCTGGCTGATGGACGAGCGGGTGCGCCGAACCAGCGGGCGAGCTGATCGTCGAGGTCGTGCTGGCTCTCGCCGATCCAGGCGACGTAGCCGTCGGGGCGGAGCAGCAGCGCCGGAACATCCAGTGCGGCAGTGGAATCGGCGATGAGGTCGACTCGGTCCGACCAGCCGTCGACAGTGAGCGACCCGGTGCGATCGAGTACCAGGCCGCGGCCGCCATACAGCTGATCGTAGAGACGACCCTGTCTCAAATCGAGGTCGCGCAGACGGCGCCCGAGCAGGTCGGGTGCCTGTCGGTCCCCGCCGAAGTCGTAGCGGATGTCGATCGCGGTGATCTTCTCGATGAGGTAGCGGTTCACCTCGTCGAAATCCATCAGTTCGGTGAGCAATCTGCGCACGGCCTGCGGTCCCGGTGCGCGGGATTGCAGTTCCACTTGGGCGCGGGTGTTGTCCAGCACGTCCGCGGCGACCGGATGACGTTCGGCCTCATAGGTGTCCAGCAGTGTTTCCGGCGCCCAGCCGCGGACCTGTGCGGCCAGTTTCCAGCCCAGGTTGAAGGCGTCCTGAACGCCGAGATTCAGGCCCTGACCACCGGCGGGCGGGTGGATGTGCGCGGCATCGCCGGCCAGCAGCACCCGGCCGACCCGATACCGCTCGGCCAGCCGGGTGGCATCACCGAAGCGGGACAGCCAGCGCGGCGAGTGCACACCGAAATCGGTTCCGGTGACGATGCGCAACCGGTGCGCGAAATCCTCGAGACTGGGCGGCTCCGCGCGATCGCTGACGTCGGCCGCGGGGACCACCACCCGATGGACGCCGTCGCCGACCGGAGCGAGAATCACGCGCTTGTCGGTCTCGCGGACCGCGGCGACCGCGGCGGCGATCTCCTCCTGCGGCACACCCACTTCCATCTCGCCCATCAGTGTGTCGTTGCGCGAGGGTTCGCCGGGGAATCCGACGCCGAGTAGCTTACGCACGGTGCTGCGGGCACCGTCACAGCCGACGAGATGACGTGACCGCAGCCGTTGCCCGTCGGCCAGCTCGACGCTCACCCCGTCCTCATCCTGCTCGAAACCGATTACCGCACAACCACTCCGGACCTCCGCGCCCAGCTCGACCGCATGCTCTTCGAGCAGTCGATTGACGACCGGCTGCGGGATACCCAGCAGGCGGGCGTCCGCGGCATCCAGGCCCGCCGGCGCGGGTGTGGGGATGGCGGCGAAGATGCCGCCGACCGGGCGTTGTCGTCCGCGCTCGAGAATGCGGTCCAGCAGTCCGCGCATCGCCATCAACTCGAGACTGCGAATGTGCAGACTGACGATGCGAGCGAGCGACACCGGCTCGAGCTCCTTCTCCAGAACGAGCACCCGCACATCGTGCAGCCGCAGTTCGGCGGCCAGCGTCGCACCGGTCGGCCCGCATCCGGCAATGATCACATCGAACATGAACCATCCGTTCGCCCAATTCGCCGCCACCCAGTCGCCGCGCATCCCCGTCGGCGGGCGTGGCGGCAGCTGCACGCGCCCGGCTGATCATGGGTTTCCGCAGGTCCTGGCATCGGCCGCCCATTGTGCGGTACCTCAGGATTTGCCGCAAGCGATATTTGCGGGAAGGAAAACCGTCAGAGCAGATCGGGGTCCGGATCACCCAGCCGGGCGCGGATCGCGTTCCACGGGTCGGCGAATGCGCGCGAATCTCCGCGATAGGGGGACAGGCGGCGCAGGTACCAGCGCAGCAGGGGAGCGGCCGGTGCCGCGACATGGCGGAGAAGTCCGGTCCGGGAACGGATCTCGGCGAGCATGTCGGGGAACGAATGCCGCTGGAACCGCAGTACCTCCTGGGAGCGGGTGGTGTCCATCCAGTCCGTCGCGAACCAAGCCTCGTCGCGGGCCGGATCGCCCGGGCGGCCCGGCGGAATGGCATCGGTGAGCCCGGATGCCGACGCCACCGAGGAACCGATATCGCGCTGCCGGAGACGGTGCGATCGATCGCCGCCGATGAGGAAGACTTCCTTCGTGCTCCTGGTCGTGGTCGCCGCGATCATCGCGGTGGCGACGTCGCGGACGTCGACCGTGTTGATCCGCCCATCGGCCGGGATCGCCGCCTCGAAATACAGTGTGTCGGAGTTCAGGCCGGGCATCGGCTCCACCGACAGCACCCCGCCGAGCCGCAGGATCACCCACTCCAGGCTCGAACCCCGCACCAGGCCTTCGGCCGCGACCTTGTGCGCGCCGTACAGGTCCGACGGGCGCAGCGGGGTATCGGCGGTCAGCAGGGTCTCGTCCCGGTGCGGATTGCGCGCACCGTAGACCGCGATACTGGAGGCCAGAACGAAACGCGGTGGCGCCGAGAGCTTCTCGGCGCAATGCACCAAGGTCGCGGTGGCATCGACATTCACCGCGCGAGCCAACCGCCGGCGTCGATAACAGACCGGCGGGATGATCGCGGCCAGATGCACGATCGCGCTCGGGCGCACCGCCGCCAGCAGTTCCTCGACCTGATCGGGTGCGGTCAGATCCGCCCATCGCACGGTGACCCCCGCGCGGGCGCGGGCGGCACGGCGGTTGGCCGCGATGTCGAGATCGCTGGCCACCACCGGGATTCCGGCCGCGCTCAGTGCCCGCACCACCGCGGTGCCCACCAGTCCGAACGCGCCGGTCACCAGAACCGGGCCGCTGGCATCCGTTCCTGGGCGATCCGAACCGTCGTCGTGATCGCCGACTGTGCCGACCATGTCCACTCCACTTTCGCCCAGGTGCGCATTCGAGCCGCACCACTCCTGCGAACTATAGTCTGTACTGCTGTCCAGACAAGTGCCCTCGAATATCGGACAGTGGTGCCCGCGCCCTTCGATGACGGCGTACCGGTGGTGTGCCGAGAGCCGGTCGTGCGCCGCGGCGGCGACGGCCGGCAGGGTGAGTGGAGCACCCGGATGGTGTGGCCGGCGGCGGACCCAACCTTTCGGGCTGCCGCGCGGTTGATTCCGTTGTGAGACAGCGCCACCCGGAACGAGAGCAGGGACCGCCATGGGAGATATCGGACCCATCCGCCGCCGCATCGAGGTCGTGCCCGAAACGAGACCGGTCCTGCCGGTCCCTGTCGAACCGGAACGCACACCCGCACGCCCCGAACCGGCACGTCCGCAGCCCGCGCGGCGAGCGGGCTCGGTGGGGCGGGGGTGATCGGTGATGTGGTCGGACGATCTCGCCGACGCCGCACCCGTTGCGCTGATTCTCGGACGATCGGGTGATCCGGTCGGCACCGGATTCCTGATCGGGCACCGGCTGCTGGCGACCTGCGCGCATACCGTCGCGATGGCGCTCGATGCCGATCCGTGCCGGCCACACCGGCCGTATGCGCCGATCGCGGTGGACTTCCCCGGCGAGGCCGGCGTCCGGATGACCGCCCGGGTCTGCGTCTGGGTGCCCGCATACGCCGGTGGCTGCGGGGATATCGCGGTACTCGAACTCGAAGCCACGCCGCCGTATGCCCCGGTCGCGGTATCGCACGGCACGGACCCGGCCGCCGGCCACAGCTTCCAGATGCGGTGTGCCGCCGATACCGGAGCCGATATCGAGACCGTGACCGGCTGGTTCGGCCCCACGGTCGCATCGCTGGGTACACCCGAGCTGCACGTCGGTCACGGTGCCCGGCGGTGCTCCGATCGCTGCAGTGGCGCACCGGTATTCGATGAGGTGACGGGCAGGGTGATCGGCATGGCGATGGTGTGCCACGGCGGACCGGCCGACCGTGCGCGTACCGTCGTCCCGATCGCCGAGGTGTTGCGTGTGGTTCCCGGCGGTCCGACGCCGGTGGAACCGGTACCGCCCGCCGAGCGGCCCGGTCCGGCCGGCGAATCGGAGCCGGACATCGGCCGTGGTCTCGATGCCGAACCCGTGGTCGGTGTGTACGGATTGCGGACGTTCCAGGTGCTGCGCGGAAAACTCGGCTCCGTCGGTGTCCACTCGCGGTCGGGGGATTGGCACGACGGAACGTGTGTCGCCCGGTGCGATTTTTACTGGCATCGGCGTGTGGACGAGCATCGTGTGCCGGCTGAGAGCTGCAGCTGCGGTGTCTACTGCTTCCGGGATCTGGGGCGGCTGCGCAGCGAATATTCCATGGCGAATGACGTCGTCGCCGTGATCGCACTCGAGGGCCGAGTACTCGAGGGCCACCGTGGCTGGCGGGCGGAGGCGGCGCGTGTGGTGGCCCTCTGGACGGCCGACCCCGCAACGGTCGACCCGCTGCCGGATGTCACCCGCTATTCCGATGTGGAGGAGATGATTCGCGCCTATCCGGGAATCGATCTCGGTCACGCCCGGGAAGCGCACGGACCTGCATCGTGGGCGAACACGGCGCGGGGCACTGTTCCGGCGTCCGGCTCATGGTCCGAGACGACGTGGACCGCCGCGCTGTTTCTGGTCGGCGCTCTGATGGTGGTATCGGCGATCTGGACCGCCTCCGCCATCTGGTAGCTCCGGTGGCGGCGACGGCCAGGGAAAGCCTCACCCCGGGCGTCGGTGAATGGTTCGAGCTCGACTGTTCGTCACGCTGACGAACCTGTGGGGAACTGTTGTGACCGGTAAGGATTCCCCCGCATGTCGGTGCCGGTTTTGCTAGGCTCGCCGCACATTCCCGGGGAGGCCTCACGCTCGTGCAAGAGTTTCCGGACATCGACCGGCTCGGCCGGGCCACCGTACGTATCCTCACATCGGGCGGCGCGGTCGTCGGTGCCGGATTTCCGTTGCGGCCCAATCTGATCGCCACCTGCGCGCACGTCGTGTCGACCGCACTGGGTATCCCGAATGCGGATGCGGTGCCCGAAGGTGCTGTGCTCGTGTACTTTCCGGGAACGGCGGGGCCGGTCGGCGCGCGGGTCCGGCACTGGTCACCGATCGGTCCCGGCGGCCGCGGCGATATCGCCATTCTGGAGTTGCTCGGTCCGGCAGCGGATTTCGTCGCGCCGCTGCCATTCTGGCCGGCGGCCAAGCCCTGGGGCGGCGAGTTCCGGATGTTCGGCTTCCCGGCCGAGATGCCCGACGGCGTCTGGGTTTCCGGTGAATTCCGCGCGGCGCAGAGCCAGGGCTGGGTGCAGTTGCAGGCGGCGACGGGCGGGCAGCCGATCACCGAGGGATTCAGCGGTGCCCCGGTGTGGGATACCGCGGCGCACGCGGTGGCGGGTATGGCGGTCGCCGCGGACGGCCGCCGCTACACCCGCACCGCGTTCATGCTCCCGATCGATGAGGTGCTGCGCCTGGATCCGGCACTGCTGTCGACACCGTATCGCGGGATGGAACCCTTCGACGAGGAGCATGCCCCGTTCTTCTACGGCCGCGACGGCGATATCGAGCGAATTCTCGACACCCTGCGGAACCGCTCGTTCGCCGCTGTGGTCGGACGGTCGGGCACCGGTAAGTCCTCACTGGTCCGGGCCGGTGTGCTGCCGCGGGTACGGGATCAGGGACGGCGGATCAGTGCCTTCCGGCTCAGCGGCGATGCGGCCGGCGCACGGGCGGTCACCTCGGAGGCCACCGCCGACGACCCGGTGGCGGACTGGCTGACCGAACGCGCGACCGGCGCCCCGGATGCCGGCGCCGCGGAACTGCTGAAAGTGCTACCGGCACAGGCCATACTGTTCGTCGACCAGTTCGAAGAACTCGCGGCCGCGGCACCGGATCGGGCCAGGGCTCTGCTGCGAGCACTGATCGAGCTCACCCGCGCGGATACCGAGGGCCGCCTGTGGATCGTGTGCACCCTGCGCTGGGATGCGTTCGACGAACTCCTCGACGCCGATCTCGCCGAATTCCTGGGCGGCGCAACGGTTGCCGTCGCACCGCTGGGCCGGTCTCAGCTGCGTGAGGTGATCGCCCGGCCCGCCGCGCGGCTCGGTGTCACCCTCGACGACGCGGTGGTGGAGCGGCTCGTCGACGCGGTGGCCGATCAGCCCGGCGGACTGCCGCTGCTGGCTTCGGTGCTGGCGGATCTGTGGGCCCGGCGCACCAGCAGCCGGATCACCCTCGCCGACTACGAGAATGTCGGCAGCGTGGCGGTTTCCATCACGCGCCGGGCCGAACAGGTCATGGCGCAGTTCACCGATCCGGTCGAGCTCGCCGCCGCGCACCGGGCACTCGGACTGCTCGCGATACCGACGTCCAGCGGCACCGGATTCGTCCGGACGGTGCTGCGCATGCGTGACCATCCCGAACTCCGGGAGGTCGTCGGACGGCTGGCGCTCGATCGCCTGGTCGTCATCGGCCGCGATCAGGACGGCGCGGACACCGTCGAGCTCGCCCATCAGGCGCTCATCGACAACTGGGCACGGCTGCGCCACCTACTGCAGGCCGACCGCGAGTTCCGCACCTGGCAGCAGCAGCTCACCCAGAGCCTGGACAACTGGGAGCACCGCGGCCGCGAGGACGACGCCCTGCTGCGCGGCACCGCACTCGACACCGCCGAGGATCACCTGACGGCCCGCACACCCGATGTGCCGCCGGCTCATCGGGACTTCATCACGGCCAGCCGCCGGCGCCGCGGCCGGGAGGTGCGCCGCCTGCGCATCGTGGCCGCGACGCTCACCGTCCTGGTGGTCGTGGCCACCTCCATGGCGGTGGTCGCCTACCGCAGCAGCCAGGCGCGCGCGGAACAACTGCGGTTGCAGGCCGGTCGGGACCTGGCCGCGGAATCGATGCGGATCGCCGACTCCGATGCCGAACGAGCGCTGCAGTTCGCGCAGGCCGCGGCCCGCAACGCGCCCGGCGACCCCGGGGTACGCACCGCACTGCTGAATCAGCAGGTGCGCATGGCATCGGCCACCGCACAGGTGTCGGGTCTCTGGTCGAACCCGTCGTCCATGGCGATGAGCGGGGACGGGGACACCCTGGCGGTCACGGAGAACGACCACGATGTCACCGTCTGGACCGGATTCACCGGCACCGAGCGGCATTCCTGGCGGCTGCCGCCCTCTCCGGCGAAGGTCGCCTCGGTGCAGGTGAGCCGCAACGGCGCCGCGCTGTCCGTGGTGACCGAATTCGGCGCGGTCACCGCCTGGCGGACCCGCGAGCACACCGGCCCCATGGTCGTGCGTGAGCCGGAGAACGCACCGCTGACCGCGAATGCGATTGCCGCCAACTGGGATCCGAACGGCCGACTGCTCGCGGTGCGGCTGGACCGCCAACATCTGCGGCAGGCGCCCTCCCAGCTCGGTCACACCGACGCATTCGAGATGTACGACCTGGCGGGAGAGCGGCCCGTGCGGGTGGCCGTACCGCCACCGCCGGACAATGTCGAGCAGTACCCGAATTTCGTCGACCCGGGCGGCGCCACGATCGCGATGCACGAGATCACCGGGGCCACCGGTCGTAATGTGCTGCGCGACGCGCGGACCGGACAGCAGTTGCGGGAACTTCCGCAGGGCGTGATCACCGCGTCCGGACTGATCATGGGATGTGGCGACGGCAGCCTGATCGTCTCGGACGCGATCACCGGGGCCGAGCGATTCCGGACCGAGGGCGCGTATCGGCCCGAGGTGAGCGAGAAATGCCACTGGGATGTCGATGCCAGTCAGCGATACGCGGTGCGGTCCACAGCCGGCGACGACGAGGTTCTGCGGCTGGTCTACCTCGTCGATCTCGGCACGGGAAAGATCTACACCACGCAGGCGCGTAACACCCCGAAGGGCACCGGTGTGTTCCTGGGCGTGCCGGGAGTCGGCGGACCGCACATGATGCAGCTGACCAAGACCGGGTTTCTTCGCTTCGAGCCCGCCACTCCGCTTTCCGGTCTGCGCGTATTCGCCGCGGGCATAACCTCGAATTTCGTATGGAGTCCGCACGGCCGGTACCTGGTGGCGCTGAGCCGGCCCCCAGGGAATCCGGACCAGGGGATCCGCGTATTCGAAACGAGTCCTACCGTCAAGGAAGTCGCTCGTGTCGTCCTGCCCGCGCCCGCCGTGCTCGGTACGACGGACCCCCCCGGGCAGACGACAGCCGATGAACGACACTTCGTGCTCCCCGACGGCGTGGGTGGTGTCACCATCTATGCCTTGCCCGATCTGACTGTCGAGCAACATATTTCGTTGCCCTATCCATCGGAACTCGGTGCCCGGCCGAAAGGCCCGACATCGGTCCTGCAATCCGCCGACGATGAGCTGGCCTTCTACTACGCGGGCACGGTGACTCGCCGCCACATCGGCGACTGGCGGCAAGTCGGCGCGAGCGTGCGGACGTGGACCGATCTCGAAGAACTGCGGTGGTCGGTGGAGCAGCGGGTGATGGCGAACTCTGTTCCGATACACCCCGACCGGTTCCTGGTGGCGAATCGAGACGCGGATGTCATCCGGAATCTCGCCGATGGCCGGGTCCTGCGCACCATACCCATCGGCATCGACGAGCGATACAGCTACTCGTCCGAAATCGTCCGGCCCGGCACTCCGGTCGTCTACACGATCGACCGGTCCGGAGGTGTGATCGAGCGGAATCTGGACACCGGCGCGGAATCCCGTTTCCCGCACTGGATTTCGACGGGAAGGGCAGTGCACGGTCTGAGCACGGACGGTGTGCTGCTCCTGGACGATGTGGGAAAGCTGGAGATCTGGGATATCGATCGGGGCGCGAAGCTGTTCGAACTCCCCGGATACCAGAACAGATTCGCGATCATCGGTGAGGACACCCTGTTCTATCTGACCGGCGATATGGAGAGCGAGCCCTACTCCGGAATCTTCCAGGTCAACCTCGACCGCGACGGAATACTGCAGCGCCTCTGCGCGATCAGCGACCGCGACTACACCCCGGCCGAACGGGACGCTCTGCCGGTGGGCGCCGACACCGCCAGGCCCTGCCGCGGTGTTCGCTGAATCGGAACGGCGCCTGGGCCACGGGGATCGCGGGGGACGAGTGGCGCTCGGATCGTAGCGGCGTCCGCCGGGACGCAGGACCCGTACGGGGCCGCACTCACCTGTGCTGCGGTCCGCGCCCGTTCGGGAGGTTCTCGATGGGGACCGGCTCGATGCCCTCGGCGCGCGGCAATTCGAATCCGAAGATCTGCCCGTAGAAGCTCAATTCGGAATCCAGCGCCCTGCGGATGTTCTCCGCTCGCCGGAATCCGTGCTGCTCACCCTCGAAGAGAAGGGTGGCGACCGGGATCCGCCGCTCTCGCAGCGCATCGACGATCATCTGCGACTGATTGGGTGGTACCACGGCATCCTCGCTGCCCTGGAGCACGATCAGCGGACTGCGGAATCGGTCGACATGGTGGATCGGTGACCGCTCGCGGTAGCGGTCGCGCTCGGACGGGTACTCGCCGATCAGGCGGTCGAGATATCGGCTCTCGAATTTGTGGGTCTCGGCGGCGAGGACCTCGAGATCGGCGATGCCGTAGTGGTCGGCACCCGCGGAGAATGGGGTATCGGTCCGGGCGAGCGCGGCCAGGGTCGTGTAACCGCCGGCCGATCCGCCCCGGATGGCCAGCCGGTGTGGATCGACGCGACCGCTGTCCGCCAGCCATCGGGCCGCGGCGATGCAGTCGGCGACGTCGACCACGCCCCAGGCGCCGTGCAACAGTTCGCGATAGGCGCGACCGTAGCCGGTCGAGCCGCCGTAGTTGACATCCACGACGGCGATTCCGCGGCTGGTCCAATACTGGGTGCTCAGGGAGAGTACGGGCAGTGCGTGTGACGTCGGACCGCCGTGGATCATGACCAGCAGCGGCGGCAGCTCCCCGTCGGGGCCGCGGTATCCGCCGGCGGCGGGCGGGTAGAACAGCGCGTGTGCGGTGCGCGGTGCGCCGGTGCGGTCCGTCGATGGAAACGAGATCGGCTCGGGAACCGAGACGTCGGTCGCCTCGAGGCCGAGATCGCGTGGAGCACGCAGGGTTTCGACCGTGGTCGAGTCGGTGAATGTGATGCGATAGACGCCGGGTTCCGCGGTGGGGGTACCCGCGACCACGACGACGGAGCTCTCGTCCGCTCGCTCGACCGCGGTGATCGTGGAGAAGGGCAGGTCCAGATCGGCCACCGAACCGTCCGGGCGGCGCAGCGCCAAGCCGTCGTAGCCGTCGCGCCAGCGGGCGAACACGATGCCGCCATCGCCGAGGAGCGCGTAGCGGGCCGAACCCAGTTGCCATGCGGGGACACCGATTTCGGCATCGACCGCGATGACGATCGCGATGCCGCCACCCGGTGTCCACCGGTACAGGTTCCACCACCCGCCCCGGTCGGACAGGAACAGCAGCGAGCCGTCCGGCCGCCAGCGTGGTTCCTGTACCGACTCGCCGGGCCCGCCCGCGACGACGGTGTCCGTGCCGGTCCTCAGGTCGCGCACCCGCAGGACGGTGTCGTCCCACGGCATCGACGGGTGATCCCACGCGACGACGGCGAGTAGCCCGCCATCCGGGCTCAGCCGTGGTGCGGCGACGAAATCCGTTCCGCTGAACAGCACTTCGGGCTCCGACGGCCGATCGGCGGCCAATCGCACGATCTCGTTGCGCACATCGATCGCGCCGCGTCCTGCGGCCGGATGGCGCTCCCGGATCGCCACGACCGTGGCACCGCCGGGATCGAACGCACCGTCGGCATACCGGTCACCGCGTGGCGTGGCCGGCTCCGGTGTCAGCGCGACCGGCACACCGTCGCGCTCCAGCCGGTACAGCCGCTGATCGGCCCAGTCGACGAAATACAGCACCCCCTCGCGCACCCACCACGCGGCGCCACCGTATTCGTGCACCGCCGTGCGCGCGTTCATTCCCTCCGGCAACAGGTCGGTGCGGGTGCCATCGGGGGAGCGGCGCACGATCTGGGTCCGGCCGCCCTCGGCGGGGCGGCCCTCCGACCAGTACACATCGGGCCCGTCCACCCGCACCTCGCCCAGGCGCACCGCGTCGCCGACGACACTTTCGGAGGTGATGGAGGTCGGCCAGGACCCGAAAGGCAACACGGTGATCGTCACCCGGCCAGGCTAGTCGCCGCCGACCCGCGGGTGCGTGCGCCCACCGACGGGGCCGGGGCGAGCAGAACCTAGGCGACCTGCCCGCCCAGCTGTGCGCGGATGCGTGACAGCCCGTCGTGGACGTATCCCTTGACGGTGCCCTCCGCCACCCCCATCGCCCGCGCGGTCTCCTTGTAGGTGTTGCCCTCGTAGGTGTAGACGATCACCGCCTGGCGTTCGCGGGGTGGCAGCGTGTCCAGCAGCCGGATCAGCATGTCGCGCATGGCGATCGTGTCGTCGAAGGGAAGACCGGCGTGATCGGCGAGAACCGACAGGCGCTCGTGCCCGTCGGCGTCGAGCCGCTCGCGATCCTTCGCCGACCGCACGGCCGCATCCTTCACCAGGTTCTCGGCGGTGGTCCACAGATACTTCCGCAGCCCCTCCACATCGGTGATGTGGTCGGGCCGGCGTGCGTAGACCCGCATGAAGGCGGTCTGCACGATGTCGTCGGCATCGGTGCGGCTGCGGGTCTGCCGGGCGACGCGCGCCAGCAGCATCTCGCTCGCGGATTCGTATGCCTCGACCAGCAATTCGGCGAAGTCGTGCTCGGGCTGCTCACCGCCGCGCCCGATCCGGACGAGGGCGGGCCCGGGTTCGGCGGTGAGCAACGAGAGCGGAGCCCGCGCACATTCGTGCAGCACCACGCGCAGCAGCGCGGCCAGTGGGACATCACGAGCTCGATCGGGATCGAATGGCGCACTCATGGATTCCGGCTTCCTGTCGTCTGTGGGCATCCTATGCCGACGGTGATGCCGGTGCCGCGTGCGCGCCGAGCCACCGCGTGGTCGGGGCCACCTGGGTGAAGACGATCGTGAGGATCGGGAACACCGTGGTGAGCAGGACAAAGACCGGGCTGCCGAGCACGGTGTAGTCGTTGGCTCCCGCCACGGCCTCCACCACCACGAGTTCGATGACACTGTAGGCGATGTCGGCCGCGCACCCGGCGACGATGAGCCCGCGGCCCGGCGTCTTCCGGCGAAGCATCTGGATGCCGCCGGTCAGCAGCAGTGCGCCGACGATCAGGAAGACCGGGATCGATATCGCGAACAGTGTTGTCGTCGCGTCGGTTTCGCCTTCGGCGTCGAGATCGCTCAGCAGTACGATCCCGGCGATGAGCACGAGAATGCTCAGCAGCCGGTGCGCACCACCGAGGCAGGCGAGTACTCCGGCCGTGATGGCGGTGCCGCCACTGGGGGCGGCAGCCGGCTGCTCGGCGGCGTGACTCGATGCGGCGGGGTAGTGGTTCATGACGTTCCTCCTCGACGAATGGGGTGTTCGCAGGGATCAACCGCCGGGAACGGCAAAAGGTTGGGTACTTCGTCCGCGATCGCGAATTTTTCGGCGGCAGAGTGAAAACTGTTGTGCGGAAACCAACGTTTCGGAGCTCGGGGCAGTCGACATCGATGGCGGCAGTCGACCGATCGCGGCACAACGGCCGTCATTGCCGGGTAGCGAAAGGGATGATTTCTGTCATGTCGGTACAACCGCCCGCGTTCACGGGCTACGGGAGTGGACCACGTCCGCTGGGGGCATGGGGTTTCGCGGCGATCGCGTTGGTGGGCGGCACAGTTGTCATGTTGTTGATCAGTGCGGTCATCGACGGGGTCGGCTACGCGGGTGTCGAACGCAGCCCCGAGGAACCGCAAGAACTGCCGCAGGACTGGTCATCGGATTCCTGGGCGGGCCAGGTCGCATGGTTGTTCCTGCTCGGAGCGGCCGTCGCGGTCATCGTGTGGATGTGGCGCGCTCGACGCAATGCCGAGGCGCTCTGTGCCGCGCCGCATCGACTTCCCATCGGCTGGGTGATCGGTGGCTGGTTCTGCCCGGTGGTGAATGTGTGGTTCCCGCATACGATTCTGACGGATGTCGTGCGCGCGAGTGATCCTCGAACCCCCGCCTGTGCGGAGGAGCTACGGGGCGGTCCCGGGGACGCACTGGTGACGGGATGGTGGTGGGCGCTGCTGGCCGGATGGGCCGCAACCCTGCTCTCGCTACGGCTGAGCGCCCCGCGCCCGTGGACCGAGCGAACCGGCGATGTCGTCGTCTACGGCACGCGCCCGGTGGGTGGGTGGGGTTTCGTGGTGGCGGAGATGATCGGTGTCGGTGCCTTCGCGATATCGGCATTCTGTCTGGGCGCGGTGATCATCAGAGTGCAACAGGCGCAGGAGTACCGTCTGCGCAACCCCGGGGCCGCGATGTCGCCGGGGTGGGCCGCAGGGCAAGCCGCGTGGGCGCAACCCGCCGCGGGGACCGGCAAGCCCGCCTTCCACTACGGTGATCGACCGTTCGATATCGCCGTCGCGGTGGTGGCGGCCCTCCTGGCCCTCGGCGGTGGAGTGGTGGTGGTGACCCTGGCCGACCGCTCCGGCCGGTCCACCGACGACGTCACCGCCTCGGCACCCGTGACGACTCCGCACCTCGGCGCCACGTCCGAGTGGGGTGACGTGCAGTGGATCGTCGACATGTTCACGGTGTTGTTGCCCTCCGCGCCGACGCCGGCGGGCACTGAACGGACCGTGACATCGCTGCAGGGATATCGGGGAATCACGTGCCCGCAAACCCATGCGGGTGTGGTGCGGTGTGGCGGTGACGATCCGGCTCCGGATGCTCCGTCCCTGAGCATCTATTGCCGGCAGGACGGACGATCACCGGTACCGCCCAGCCCCGGGGCGGCCGTCATCGATCTTTTCACGCGCCCGTCGGGAGTGACGACCGTCTGGCACGGGCAGGCCGGACCACGCGCCGAGCCGGCGGTGTCGCTGTCTTTCGGCGATGCGGCACGCGGCCGATGCTCGATCTTCTCCACCTGGGACAATCACTCCGAGAACGACCTGGTCGATTGGTGGCGCGCGGCACCGCTGTGATCCTCGCGCGATCAGTTGGCAGTGGTCCGGCTCCCGGTATCGCCGGTCCACGAGATCTCACAGGTGAGAGCGGGGCCGCGGTGATATCCGGGCCCTCATAGCATCAAGGGAGCGACCCCTACAGAAGAATCCGAGGATCTGTGGTGACTACCGAACAACTCGACCGCTGGAATGCTCGAGAAGCTGCCGCGGAGGCGATGATTCCGATCATCGGCACGCTGTACCGGGGGAAAGGGGTGACGATCCTGCTGCACAGCCGGTCACTGGTGAACAAGTCGGTGATCAGCATTCTGCGCACCCATCGGTTCGCCCGTCAGATCGAGGGCGACGAGCTGTCGGTGGACCAGACGCTGCCGTTCCTGCAGGCGCTCGGCGAACTGGATCTGGGTCCCTGCAAGATCGATCTGGGACAGTTGGTCACCGCCCACCGCGGTGATTCTCGCGGTCTGTCGATTCGCGAGTTCACCACCGAGGTCCTGGCCGAGGTGATCAACGGTGCCGAGGCCACTCCACCGCAGCCCCGGGACGTCGTGCTCTACGGATTCGGCCGGATCGGCCGGCTGGTCGCTCGCCTGCTCATCGAGAAGGTCGGATCCGGTAACGGACTGAATCTGCGCGCGGTCGTGGTGCGCCGCGGCGGTGACGGTGATCTGGCCAAGCGGGCCTCGCTGCTGCGCCGGGATTCGGTACACGGTCACTTCCAAGGGACGATCAAGGTCGACACCGACACCGACACGATCACCGCGAACGGTAACGTCGTGCGGTTCATCTACAGCGACGATCCGGCCGCGATCGACTACACGGAGTACGGCATCCGCGATGCGATCCTGATCGACAACACCGGAAAGTGGCGCGACCGCGACGGCCTGTCCCAGCACCTGCGGCCCGGAATCTCGAAGGTGCTGCTCACCGCTCCCGGTAAGGGTGATGTGCCGAATATCGTGCACGGCGTCAACCACCGCGATCTGGATCTGTCGCAGCAGATCTTCTCCTGCGCCTCCTGCACGACCAATGCGATCGTGCCCCCGCTCAAGGCGATGGACGACGAATTCGGCATCGTCCGCGGCCACGTCGAGACGGTGCATTCGTTCACCAACGACCAGAACCTGCTCGACAACTACCACCCGGCCGATCGTCGTGGCCGGTCCGCGCCGTTCAACCTCGTTCTCACCGAGACGGGTGCGGCCTCGGCGGTCGCCAAGGCGATGCCCGATTTCAAGGCGAAGATCACCGGCAATTCGATTCGCGTCCCCACCCCCGACGTGTCGGTGGCGATCCTCAATCTGCAACTGCGACGGGAGAGCACCAAGGACGAGGTCCTGGCCTATCTGCGGCAGATGTCGCTTTCGGGCCCGCTGAGTCGCAACCTCGACTACACGGCCGCGACGGATGCGGTGTCCAGCGATTTCATCGGATCACGGGCCGCGTCGATCATCGATGCCAATGCGGCGATCGTCGACGGCGACACCGCGATCCTCTATGTCTGGTACGACAACGAATTCGGCTACTCGTCCCAGGTTGTTCGTACGGTGCAGTACATCTCGGGTATCGAGTATCCGACCTATCCGCATCGCGGCGCCGAGGCCGTCGTTCCCGCCGGCGCGGGCCGTAGCGCGTGAGCTGCCGGGCGCCGGCGCGATAGCTCGCCGAGCGCGGCGACGCCGCGAGTGTCACCGCCCGCACCCTGTGCCCGGCGGGGTCGTGTGATTCGTTGAGACATAGTCACTTTCGCGTCACCCGACCCTGCCGGGCGCGGTCGCGCCGATTCCGCATCGGAGGGGGCGCATCGACGCCGGAAATCCACCCGACCTGGTGCGTAAGTACTTCTTCCGCAACGTGTTTCGGGAGAGTCGCCCCGGTGTCGTGTGCGGCAGGTTTCATTCGTGACGATACCGGGCATGCCGTCTGGGCCCATTTTTTGTAAGCTCCACCGGGACATCAACCGACCGAGCGTGACCGTGCCATGCGGTGAACCGTACTGTCGGTACATTTTTCAGTTCTCGTAGCAGTAGAAACCTACGCCGGGAGTTTGAGTCCGACGCCCCGGGGTCGGTTGTTTCGAGGATGCGGCGGACCAGGTCGGACGGCAGTTTGGAGTTGTCTTGAACGCACCCAGGATTCCGGCACAGCCATCGCGGTGCCCGGTCTCGTCCGGCTCGCCGGACGGGTTCGACGGGCCGCGGATGAATTTGTACACAACGGAATTCGCGGCCGACCCGCACCACGTCTATGGGGAGATGCGCGATCGGTTCCGCAACCTGGTGCCGGTGGAACTGTCACCCGGCGTACCCGCCACGCTGGTGATCGGATACCGCACCGCCTTGCGTATCCTCAACGATCCCGATCACTTCTCCGCCGATCCGCGCCGCTGGCAGCACACGGTTCCGGCGGACTGCCCAGTGCTTCCGCTGATGGAATGGCGGCCGACCGGCAGCCGCAACGCGGGTCCGGAATTCGCGCGCTACCGCGCGGCCATCGTCGGCAGCATCGAAAATGTGGATCTCTACGGCATGCATGCCATCGTCGGGCAGATCGCGCTGCCCCTGATCGACGGTTTCCGCAATGAGGGCAAGGCGGACCTGGTGAGTCAGTACGCGTTTCCGCTGACGTTCCAGGTGTGCTGTGCGCTGGTCGGTTGCCCGCCGGACATCGGCGAGATGATGGCCAACGGGATGCTGGCGATGTTCGACGGTATCGACGCCGACAAGGGCAACCAGATGATCAGCGAAGCGATGTACAAGCTGATCGCGCTCAAACGGGCCGAACCCGGCAACGATGTGACCTCGAAGATGCTGCGGCACGAGACGGCATTGACCGACGAGGAGGCGGTCCACCATCTGATCACGCTGTTCGGCGCCGGTATCGAGTTGCAGGTGAACCTGATCGTCAACACCCTGCTGCTGATTCTGACCGAGGATCGGTTCGGTGGGTCCGTCCTCGGCGGAAGTCTGTCGACCCGGGACGCGCTCGACGAACTGCTGTTCAACGATCCGCCGCTGGCCAACTACCTGATCACCTTCCCGCGTCAGCCGATGTTCATCGACGATGTCTGGCTACCCGCGGATCAGCCCGTGGTGATCAGTATCGCGGCCGCCAACAACGATCCCTCGATCCGGACCGCCGACCTTGTCGGCAACCGGTCCCACCTCGCCTTCGGTGCCGGCCAACACGCCTGCCCCGCACCGTCGTTGGCCTACATGGTCGCTCAGGAAGCCATCGATCAGATCCTCGACGTGCTGCCCGATATGCGCCCGGTCGGCGAGCGCGAGTGGCGTCCAGGCCCGTTCCATCGCGCCCTCAGCTCGCTACCGGTGACATTCCCGGTGCACGGGTAGCGGCCACGGACGCACCGGGGCGGCGCGAGTCGCTCAGGCCTGCTGAGCGATCTCCGCAGCGGCCTCTGCCCGAATGCGCTCGAACTGTTCGCCCATCCGGGCCGCGAGCGCCTGCGCGGCCGACAACGGCCGCACCATCACCATGAAGTCGTCGATCAGGCCGTCGGCGTTCATGTGCAGGAAATCGCAGCCGGTCAGCTGTTTGCCGTCGACGGTGGCCTCGAAGATCAGGGCATGGTCGCGGCCGTTCGGGTCGGCGATCTCGCGGATGTAGCGGAAGTTCTCGAAGACCCGGACGACCGCGCGCAGGATGGCCGCGGTGATGGGCTTACCCGGGTAGGGCTTGAACGCCACCGGGCTGGTGAACACCACATCGTCGGCCAGTGCTGCCGCCATGGCGTCCTCGTCGCGGGCTTCTATCGCGGCACGGAATGGATGCATGTCCGGTCCTTTCGTAGTCGATGAGTCGATTATTCCGCGCTCGTGTACCTCCTCACATTCCTGCCTGCCGATATACCCCCTGGGGTATGTTCGCGGTCGTGGATAGATACCCCAGGGGGTATTGGAACGGAGAACTCATGACCGACTCACAGGTGGCGGCGCGACCGGTCGCCTCGCCCGCGGGCGGCGGTGTGCTGGGCAGACTGGGCGCCGCGATGGCGGGGCATGCCCGGATCGTCTTCGGGGTGTGGCTGGTGCTACTGGTGGGGCTCGGTGCGGCCGCGCCCAGCGTGTTCGGCTCACTCGCGGGTGCGGGATGGCAGGCGAACGGTTCCGATTCGGTGCGGGTACGGGAACTGGCCGAACAGCACTTCGGCGGAAACTCCTCGGCCGCGGTACAGGTGGTGGTTCATTCCGATACCGAGACCGTGGACGGTCCCGCGATCGGATCGGTCCTCGCCGATATCGGCGCCGTCTTCGCCGGCGACTCCCGGTTCGGCGCGGTCGTGCCACCGCAGCCGGGGATGTCGATCAGCCCGGACGGGCACACCGGCATCCTCATCGCCGGTGCTCACGCCTCGGCCGACGACATGGTGCGCGCGGTCGACGACCACAAGGCCGCCCTGACCGCGTTGTCCGGTAACGGGATCGAGGTGTATCCGACCGGTGCCTCGGCGTTGTGGAGCGATTTCAACAAGGCCAACCACGACGCGATGATGAAGGCCGAGATGTTCTCGTGGCCGGTGACGCTGGCGATCATGGTGCTGGCCTTCGGCTCGCTCGTCGCCGCGGGACTGCCGTTGCTGCTGACCCTCGCGGGGCTGGTCGCCTCGGCCGGCGGGCTGGTGCTGCTCGATCACCTGACCCCGATCTCGGTGTGGGCCATGAACTTCGCGATGATGTTCGCCCTGGCGCTCGGTATCGACTACGCCCTGTTCATGGTCGCGCGCTTCCGCGGTGCGCTGTCCGGTGCGCCGAATGCCCGCGCGGCGGTGGCCGAGACGATGAGCACGGCGGGCAAGGCCGTCGTGCTGTCCGGGCTCACCGTCCTGGTGAGTCTGTCGGCGGTGCTGATCGTGCCCGCCCCGGCGGTGCGCACGATGGCGGTCGGGATCATGTTCGCGGTGGCATTCGTCCTGGCGGCGACGATGACGCTGCTGCCGGCCGCACTGGGTGCGCTGGGTGGCCGGATCAATGCCGGATCGCTGCCGTGGGCCAGGCAGGCGCGGCATCGCTCACCGCGCTTCGCGGCGTGGGGGCGGCTGTTGCACGACCGGCCGTGGCCGTTCGCGATCGCCGCGCTGCTGGTGCTCGGCGTACTGGCCGCCCCCGTGGCCGGTCTGAAGGTCGCGATGCCCTCGATTCGGGTCGTTCCCTCGGACGCACCGGTGCGCCAAGGCTATGAACTGGTCCAGGCGCAGTTGGGTGAGGGCGCGCCCGGCATGCTTCAGATCATCGCTCCCGCAGCCGAATCCGCCGACGTCGCGCGCACCGCGGCGGCCGTGGACGGTATCTCGATGGTTACTCCGCCGGCAGCGGCCGGTGACGGCAGTGGCCTGGTCATGATGCAGGCGCTGCCGCAGGTCGATCCCTCCGATGCGCGAATGGGCGCGATCGTCGGCGAACTGCGCGACCGGCTGCCGGGCGATGCGTTCGTGGGCGGCGCCGCGGTGGAGAATCTCGATCTGCAGCAGGCCCTGAACCACTACTTCCCGATCATCGTGGCGATCATCCTGATCCTGGGATTCGCACTGCTGCTGGTGGCGCTGCAGGCGCCGGTGATCGCGGCGCTGGGCACCGTGGTGAGCCTGCTGTCGACCGCCGCGGCGTTCGGAGTGGCGAAACTGATCTTCCAGGACGGACACGGTGCCGGACTGCTCGGCTTCACTCCACAGGGTTTCCTCGACGGCTGGGGGCCGGTGTTCTTCTTCGCGATGATCTTCGCGATCGCCATGGACTACACGGTGTTCCTGCTGGCCACGGCCAAGGAGCACTACGAGCGCACCGGTGATCCGAGCCGGGCGCTGGTCGACGGGCTGGCCCATTCCGGCCGGGTGATCTTCGCGGCCGCGGCGGTGATGGTCGCGGTGTTCTTCACCTTCGCACTCGCCGATCCGCTGCCGCCGAAGGAGATGGGCGTGATCCTCGGTGTCGCGGTGCTGCTCGACGCCGCCGTGGTGCGACTGGTGCTGTTGCCGGTCCTGTTGCGGCTGGGCGGGCATCGGGCCTGGTGGTCGCCGCGATGGCTGCGCCGGATACTGCCGTCGATCAGCTTCGCGCATGACTGACGTCATAGGCCGCTATATACCCAGGGGGGTATCCTGGAGTCAACGACAGAGAGGAACACGGTCATGGTGGGCAACGAGGAGACGATCGCGCTGGTGCTCAACCGGCTGCGCCGCGCGCAGGGACAGCTCGGCGGTGTGATCACGATGATCGAGCAGGGCCGCGACTGCAAGGACGTCGTCACCCAGCTCGCGGCGGTCTCGCGGGCCCTGGACCGCGCCGGATTCAAGATCGTCGCCACGGGCCTGCGCGAATGCCTCACCGGCGAGGGCGCCGAGGACGGCGAACCGATGACCGAAGCCGAACTCGAGAAGTTGTTTCTCGCCCTGGCGTGAACGACGCCGAGACCCTGACCCATCGACCATCGCGACGGAAGGAAGCGTCACCATGACCCTGGCCATTTCCACCACCCTGCACACCGAGATGTTCGACGAGGCCGTCGAGCGGACCCGCGCCGCACTGGCCGCGGAAGGCTTCGGCATCCTCACCGAAATCGACATGACCGCCACGTTGAAGGCCAAACTCGGCGCCGATATGGAGGACTACCGCATCCTCGGTGCCTGCAATCCGCCGCTGGCCCATCAGGCGGTCGGGGTCGACCGGCAGATCGGACTGCTGTTGCCGTGCAACGTGGTCGTGCGCCGCGATCGGTCCGACGCCGCCACCGTCATCGTCGAGGCGATGGATCCGCAGGTGATGGTTCAGGTCACCGGTGACGCGGGGCTGGAGCCGGTGGCCGAGGTCGCGGGGGCCAAACTCCGGGCCGCCATCGCCGCACTCGAGCCGTGACGGACGCCGGGGTGCGGCTGGGCGTGAAGCACCACCCGCACCCGGCAGCGCTATTCGTCGTCGGGGCGGGCGTGGTCGGCTATCCCGGGATTCGGATCGCGGCTCAGGTCGATCAGCGGGTGGCGCTCGGCGCCGTCGGGTAGCGCGTGGCTGGGCTTGCGGTCAGGTTGCGATTCACGTTGGGGTGCGCGCTGTCCGTCGCCCGGCTGCTCGGTCATACGGGTCCTCCTGTGTCGGAAAGTGGCCGTGCGAACCCTACCGGCCGCTGACTGCTGCCTCCGAATCCGATCGCGCGCCGGGGATCCGGATCAGGATCTCGCCGTGCGGAATCGACAACCAGCCGTCCGCGTCACGCGCCCAGGAACGCCAGGCGCGGGCGATACGCGTGAGGTCGTCGGTGGTGGCCGCGCCGGAGTCGGTGAGCTGGCGAGCCAGCGCGGAGCCGGTGATCCGCTCGGCCCACATGTCACCCCATTCGACGCGTTCCTCGGGTGTGGCGTAAGACCAGGTCGACGAGCCGGCGGTGACATCGGTCAGCCCCGCGGCATGCGCCCACGACAGCAGCCGGCGTCCGGCGTCGGGTTCGCCACCATTGGCGCGTGCGGCGGTGCGATACAGGCGCAGCCATTCGTCGAGTTCGGGCAGCGGCGGCCACCAGACGAAGCCGGCGTAATCGGCGTCGCGGGCGGCGACGATCCCGCCCGGTCGCGTGACGCGCGCCATTTCCCGCAGTGCCACAACGGGATCGGCGACATGTTGCAGCACCTGATGGGCATGGACGATATCGAAGGAGTCGTCGGCGAAGGTGAGCCGGTGCACGTCCTGCACGCTGAACTCGATCGTGTCGATACCCCGGGCGGTGGCCAGCTCACGTGACAGCGCGAGTTCGGGTTCTCCGATCTCGGTCGCGGTCACCCGCGCCACCCGGGTCGCGAGATCGACGGTGATGGTGCCGGGGCCCGCGCCGATATCGAGCAGCGTCGCGGCCGGCTCGAGGTGCGGCAGCAGATAGCCGGCGGAATTGGCCGCGGTGCGCTGCCGGTGCGACCGCAGGACCGACTCGTGGTGACCGTGGGTGTAGGTGTTCACGGGCATCTCCTTCCTCCTGCGATGGATTCTCCCTCGTGCGCTGTTCGGTGTGCGAAGAGCCCGTCCTCGGCTACCGGTATTCGTGGCGCGGGCCGTCGAACCCTGATCGCAGCGCTTAGGCTCTGGGATGTGTCCGACGCCCGCAATTCTCCCGAGGCAGCGCCGCGTGAGGTGATCGTGCGGTCGGTGCGTGAGCAGATCCTGACCGGTCGCCTCGCACCCGGTGACCGGCTGCGCGAGGAAGAACTGGCCCAGCGCTTCGGCGTGTCACGGGTACCCGTGCGGGAAGCGTTGTCGCAGTTGCAGAGCGAAGGCTTCGTCACACTGGTGCGCTATCGCGGCGCCACCGTGTCGGCGACCTCGGGTTCGGCCGCCCTGGAGCTGATCCAGGTGCGGCGCGGGCTCGAGGTGCTGGCCGCCCAGCTGGCGGCCGAACGGCGTGGCGGTGCGGTGGCCGATGAGCTGGCTCGTGTCGTCGAGCTGGGACGGTCGGCCACCACGACGCGCGCGCATCCGGAGTTGCCGTCGCTGATCCTGCGGTTCCACACCCTGGTCGCGGACGCGGCCGGCAATCATCAGCTGGGGCTGCTGCTCGGGCAGATACTCGACCGGGTGTCCTGGATCTTCGACCAATATCTCGACGAGCGCACCGACGACTCGTGGAGTGATCACGCCGCGATCGCGCGTGCCATCCTGGCCGGATCGCCGGTGCAGGCGGGGTACCTGATGGCCGAGCACATTGCCAAGGACGAGCAGCTGCTCGCCCGGCTGGACGTCCGGGAGCCGGAGAGCAGTGCGACCGTCGATCGCTAGTTTGTATACGAAAACCTGAGTAATTCCTGGCCGTAACACGTCGGAAAAGTTCACGACCCGACCGGGTAACAGGTTTTGTATACAACTTTGGGAGTAGTCGCCGTTCTTCGGAGGTAGCTCCCATGTCAGTGCTCGCTCGTGCGTCCGGGGCGGATCCGGTCGCGCCATCCTCCGGGCGTCTGTCCGCCTGGCGCACAGTGCTGTTCGGCATCCAGCACGTTCTGGTGATGTACACCGGATGTGTCGCGGTGCCACTGGTCTTCGGCGCCGCGGTCGGACTGGACAAATCCACCATCGCGGTCCTGGTGAACGCGGATCTGCTGGTCGCCGGTGTGATCACCGTCGTGCAGGCCGCGGGAATCGGGAAGCTGCTGGGTGTGCGGCTCCCGGTGGTCGCCGGCGCGTCCTTCACCGCGGTGAACCCGATGATCCTGATCGGTCAGCAGTACGGATTGTCCGCGGTGTACGGCGCCATGATCGCGGCGGGAATCTTCGGAATCCTGGTCGCGGTGCCGTTCGCGCGATTGCTGCGCTTCTTCCCGCCCATCGTGCGCGGCGCCGCGGTGACCATGATCGGGCTGTCGCTGATCGGCAATGCCGTCACCATGATCTTCGAGGGCCGGCCGCCGGACGGCACCCGGCTCGCGCTCGCGGTCGGCGTCATCGTGGTGATCGTGGCGCTGATGCGTTACGGGCGAGGGTTTTTCGCCCAGTCGGCGGTGCTGATCGCCCTGGTGGGCGGCACCGCCGTGGCGGCGGCGTGCTCACTGACCGATTTCGGCGGTGTGGGTGCCGCGGGCTGGCTCGGGCTGCCCAACCCCTTCCGGTTCGGCGCACCCGAATTCCCGATCGCGGGCATCGTGTCGATGTGCCTGGTGATGCTGGTGGTGTTCGCCGAATCCACCGCGTATCTGCTGGCGGTGTCGGACTACGCCGCGGAGCCGATGGATTCCGGGCGGCTGGCCCGCGGCCTGGCGGCCGACGGGGTGTCGGCGGCGATCGCGGGATGTCTGAACTCGTTCCCGGACACCGTCTTCGCGCAGAACGTGAGCCTGGTGCGGCTCACCGGCGTGCTGAGCCGAGCCGCCGCGGTGGTCGCCGGTGTGCTGCTGGTGCTGCTCGGGCTGGTACCGAAGATGGGGGAGGTGGTGGCGAGTCTGCCCGGAGCCGTCATCGGCGCGGTGAGCCTGGTCATGTTCGCCACCGTCGCCGGGGTCGGGATCGCCACCCTGGCGCGTGCCGACCTCGGGCGTGACGACAACCTCCTGATCGTCTCCCTCGCGGTGGGCATCGGCATGGTTCCCATCGTGTCACCGCAGGTCTACGAGGGACTGCCGGCCGCGGTGCGCATCGTCCTCGGCGGTGCGATCACCAGCACGGTGCTGGTCGCGTTCGTGCTGAATCTGATCTTCCATCACATCCGGGCGCCCAGATTGCGCCGCCGGGCCGCGCCGGTCACCGCGGCACGAGCAGAAGAGGCACGGGTATGACCTCGATAGCGTTGTTCACCCTCACGACCACCGACCCGGGTGATCTCGGGCCGCTGCGCACGGTTCTCGCCGACAAGGGTTGCGCACCCGAGGACATCGTCGCCGTGATCGGTAAGACGGAGGGCAACGGATGCGTCAACGACTTCAGTCGCGGTCTGTCCGCGGCGGTGTGGGAACCGAGGCTGCCGGCCGGTGCGGTGACCGTTTTCTCCGGCGGTACCGAAGGCGTGCTCAGTCCACACGTCAACCTGTTCGTCCGCGATGAGCGCGACCATCCCGGATTCGACCGCGGCCTGGTCGCCGCGGCCGGTCGCACCCGTGTCCTGCAACCACACGAGATCGGCCGCGAGGCGCAGCTGGACGCGGTCACCGAAACCGTCGGCACGCTGCGCGCCGAACTCGGGGTGAGCCCCGGCGACATCCATCTGGTCGTGGTCAAATGCCCGCTGCTGACCTCGGACAAGATCGCCGAGATCCGTTCGCGGGGCGAGGTTCCGGTCTGCACCGACACCTACGAATCGATGGCCCGATCGCGAGCGGCGAGCGCGCTGGGGGTGGCGGCCGCGCTGGGGGAATGCGACCGGCCGCGGGCGCTGCGTGCCCTGGCCGGTGCCGAACCGGTCCACTCCGCGCGCGCCTCCACCAGCGCCGGCGCCGAGCTCGCGGACTGCCACATCATGCTGATCGCGGAGAGTGCGGCGGTATCGAATCCGCTACGCGCCGTACACGGTTCGATGGCCGACGCCCTCGATCTGGCCGCGGTCACCGCACTGCTGGATCGGATCCGCGCACAGGGTGGCGCCGTCCGGCAGATCTTCGCCAAGGCCGAGGCCGATCCGTCCGGCACGGTTCGCGGTCTGCGCCACACCATGTCGACGGACTCCGATCTCCACTCCACCCGGCACGCCCGCGCCGCCGTCGGCGGATTGCTGTCGGCGCTCAAAGGCGACGGTGCGGTGTACGTCTCCGGTGGAGCCGAACATCAGGGCCCGCCCGGCGGCGGCAGCATCGCGATCATCTATGAACTCCCGCGCCCGGACGAGGACGGCATGCCATGACAACACTGACCGAAAACCGCGAAATCGACCGAGGTGCGGAGGAATTCGAGAACACCCCGGTGCCGGCCGGCCATCGGCGCGGGCTCGGTGCGGTGGCAGCGGTCTGGGCGGGCTTCCCGATGGTGCTGACCTGCGCCATCTTCGGCGGACTCATCGTGTACTCACTCGGATTCTGGCGTGGGATCGCGGCCATCGCGGTGGGCAACCTGTGCCTGATGCTCTATGTCGGTTCCCTGAGTGTGCTGGCCGGGCGCACCGGCGAGAACTTCGCGCAGACCGCCGCGCGGACGTTCGGCCGTCGCGGCGCGGCGGTCCCGGCGGCATTCCTGGCCACCGTCGTCATCGGCTGGTTCGCCTTCCAGACCGGAATGGCCGGATCGATCCTGCACGATCGGCTGGGCTGGCACGAACAGCTCACCACACTGGCTGCCGGGCTGGGTTTCGTGCTGCTGACCACACTCGGCATCCGCGCACTGTCGGTGATCGGAATCATCGCCGCGCCACTGTATGTCGTGCTCGGCGGGGTGGCGATCCACCTCGCCGCCCGCAACGGTCCCGTCGACCCGCTGTCCTATCCCGGCCAAGCGGGTTCGGCGGCACTGAGTTTCGGTGCGGCGGTCACCCTGGTCATCGCGTCGTTCATCGATTCCGGCACCATGACAGCCGATTTCACCCGCTGGTCGCGGTCCGGGCGTGCGGGTGCGCTGGCGGCCTTCGCGGCCTTCCCGGTCGCCAATTCCATCGCACTGCTGATCGGCGGGCTGGTCGTGGCCTGCGGCGGTGCGACCGATCCGGGTACCGACGGCGGCAACTTTCTGGGCCTGCTGATCGACGGGGGCGGACTGCTGGTGCCGCTGGCGGTGGTCTTCGTCTTCGTGAACCTGGGCTCGGTCTGCGCGCACTGCCTGTACAACGGCGCGGTCGGCTGGAGCCAGCTGACCGGGCGCCGCATGCGGATGTTCACCCCGGTGCTGGGCGCGATCGGCATCGTGGCCGCGGTGGCCGGGATCTGGACCTACTTCGAGCAGTGGCTGAATCTGCTGGGCGTGATCGTCCCGCCGATCGGCGCGGTGATCATCGTCGATCAGCTGATCATGCCGCGAATCCGGTTGCGGCCGAGCGATATCGGCGCGTCGGTGCGGCGCGCTCCGTTCGCCGGCTGGATCGCGGGCGCGGGCGCCGCACTGCTGACCCACTACACCGCGCCGTGGCTGTCCGACGCCGTCGTGGGCTTCGCGGTGGCGGCGCTGATCTGCGCCCTGGCTCATATTCCGACCGATCGATCGACCACCGAGGAGACCGTCGCATGACCTTCCCGCAACTGCTCGCCAACCCTTATCCGTGGCCCTACGACGGCGCCATCGACCCGGCACGAACCGCCCTGCTGCTGATCGACTGGCAGACCGATTTCTGCGGTCCCGGTGGTTATGTCGACCGGATGGGCTACGACCTGTCGCTGACCCGGGCCGGACTCGAACCCACCGCCCGCGTGCTGGCGGCCGCGCGCGACGCCGGTATGACCGTGGTGCACACCCGCGAAGGACATCGCGGCGATCTCAGTGATCTGCCCGCGAACAAGCGGTGGCGCTCGGCGCGGATGGGCGCCGAGATCGGGTCGCGGGGTCCGTGCGGCCGCATCCTGGTGCGGGGCGAACCGGGCTGGGAGATCGTGCCCGAGGTGGCGCCACGCCCGGGTGAGCCGATCGTCGACAAACCGGGCAAGGGCGCGTTCTACGCCACCGATCTGGATCTGCTGTTACGCACCGCGGGCATCACCCATCTGATCCTGACCGGCATCACCACCGACGTCTGCGTGCACACCACGATGCGCGAGGCCAACGACCGCGGCTACGAATGCCTGGTGCTGTCGGACTGCACCGGCGCCACCGACCCGCGCCACCACGAGGCGGCCCTGAGCATGGTGACCATGCAGGGCGGCATCTTCGGCGCCGTGGCCACCTCCGCGGATCTGCTCGCCGCGCTGGGCGCGGTGACCGCGGGCGCATGCGCGTAGTCCTGATCCACGGCGCCGCCACCGACTCCACGGTGTGGACGGATACCGTGGCGGCCCTGCCGGCGGACTGGGACACCGTGTGCCCCGATCGTCCGCAGTCCGGTGACATGGATACCGAAATCGGCTGTCTGGCACCGATGTGCGCCGATGCCTTCGTCGTGGGTGTGAGCGGTGGCGCCACCCTCGGACTCGAACTCGCCGCGCGCGGCGTACCCCTGCGCGGGGCGGTGTTGCACGAGCCCGCGGCGGGATCGCTGGCGCCCGGGTTGCTGGCACCGGTCGCGGACGCCTTCGAGCGGGGCGGCGTCGCAGGCTTCGGCGCGACGCTCTACGGTCCGCGCTGGACGCCGCGCCACACCCGTGCGCCCGCCGCGACGGTGGCCTCGGAGCTGGCGATGTTCCGTGGCTTCGAACCCCGTCCCGTCGGTGCGGCCGCCGCCCGGATCGTGCTCACCGTGGGGGAGCGGTCGCCGGCGGCGCGGCACCGGTCGGTCGGGCGGCTGGCGGCATTCCTCGGCACCGCGGTCCGCGCGGTGCCCGGCGCCGCCCACGCCGTGCACCTGGAACAGCCGAGAGCGCTGGCGGCGCTCGTCGCGACCTGCGCCGCGGCGGGCCCGGCGCAGGATTAGGCTGACCGGCATGACGCCGCTGCAGCGCTATATCGCGGAGGAGATCGGCACCGACCACGCAGAAGGTCTGCTGAGCCGCCGCGAGGCGCTGCGCCGGCTGGGGCTGCTCGGCCTGGGCGCCCCGGCCGCGGTAGCGCTGCTCGCCGCATGCGCCGGCAACACCGGTGGTACGGCGAAGAATTCGGGCGCCGCCACCGCAACCCCGGCCGGGAATGCGGGACCACCGCCCGGTACCGAGGCAGCCGTGACACCCGCCGCGGTCACCTTCGGCGGGCCCGGCGGGCGAACTCTGCAGGCGGCGTGGGCCCCGGCGGCACAGCCGCGCGGCGGGGTGCTGGTGATCCACGAGAACAAGGGCCTGACCGACCACATTCGTTCGGTCACCGGCCGTTTCGCCGGAATCGGATACTCCGCGCTGGCGGTGGACCTGCTGTCCGAAGAGGGCGGCACGGCGACCTTCACCGATCCGGCGGCCGCGACGGCCGCGCTGGCCAAGGCCCCGCAGCAGCGGTTCATCGAGGACCTGCAGGCCGGGGTGACCGAGCTGGCCGGGCGGGTTCCGGGAAAGAAGCTGGGTGCCACCGGATTCTGCTTCGGCGGTGGTCTCACCTGGCTGCTGCTGACGCACGGCACCCGTGAACTCGCCGCGGCGACACCGTTCTACGGCCCGTTCCCCGACGGCGGCGACATCACCACCGAGACCGCGGTGCTGGCGATCTACGGTGCGCTCGATCGCCGGGGCGACGCCACCCGGCCGGCCGCCGAGGCCGCGCTGGAGCGGGCCGGCGTCCCGCACGAGACATTCGTCGCCGCGGATGCCAATCACGCGTTCTTCAACGACACGGGGGCGAGTTATCAGCCGACGGCGGCCGCGGAGGCCTGGCATCGCGTATCCGATTGGTACGCGCGCCATCTCGGTTGATCCCGGGGCGCGATCGCGTGGTCCGGCCGGTGGTCACCGGCCGGACCCGGGAGATCAGCCGGCGGCGGGCGCCGACCGGTCGCGGGCGTGCTCGGCCTGTAACTGATTGTATTTCTGTGTGCCCGCGGCGATTCCGACCGGAATCGCGACCGCGACACCGCCGAGTCCGGCGCCCGCACCACCCACGGCGACCGTACCGATCAGGCAGGCCGCGGCCATGGCCGGGACGGTCATCGTGCCCACGGAGGCCAGCGACAGCAGCGTGCCGCCGGTGGCCATGCCGAGCGGGCAGCCGATCAGCGCGCCCAGCACCGATCCGGCCATGCTGCCGACCCCCATCGCCATGCCCATGTGCGGGCTCGCCGCCTTCACCGCCTGATCGAGGTCCGACAACTGGTCGCCGCCGGCCGGTGGTGCGGCAGGAGTGGAATCCACCTGAACCGCAACGGTTTCGGGTGCGCGGCCGGTGTCCTGGCCGGAACGGGCGGGCGCGGCCCCGGGCACCTCGATCGGGGTGCCCAGAAGGGTGGCACCGGTCGCGTCGCGGATATCGAACTGTCCGGGCCGGATCGCCACCGCGCCGATCGGCGTCTGCAGTGCCGCGGTTCCGGTGGCCGTGTCGTCGGTATACCGGATGCCGGGCGCGAGGTCGGCACCCGACCACTGCGGGGTCGAGGCGGTGTCCTCGGCGTGGGCGGCTCCGGCCGCCGCGACGAGGGCGGTGGCGACGAGTGCGGTGACCGCGACGCCGCGGGTCGTGTTCTTCATGATTGCGTCACTCCAGGGAATCGAATCGGGAATCGGATCAGTTGCCGGTCTGCCCGGCCGGGAGCTGCTGTGCGATGAGCCCCTTGGAGTGCAGCGATTGATACTGGTCGCCCACCGTGTTCGCCAGTGTGGGCGCGCCGGTGACGATTCCGCCGGCCAGGCCGCCGAGGAAGCCGGCCGTGCTCGCGCCCAAAAGGCAGCCGCCGACGATGCCGAGCGGAGTCAGCGGCGGTGTCACGATCGTCAACGTCCCGCCGGTGACCGCACCGAGGGGGCACCCCACGACGAGCCCGGCCGCGGTGCCCACCACCTGGCCCGGTGTGGAGGTGTCGGCCCATGCTCCGGCGATGGCGTCGAAGGCATTGAGGTATTCGGTGGTCGGATCGACCGGTGCCGAGTCCTGCGGCGGGGTGGAATCGGCCGGATTCGGCTCCGCCGCAGAATGTTCCGGTAGGCCCGTGACCGGGCCGGTCACGGGCTGTCCAGTATCGGCGAGTGCCGGCTGCGCCACGAGCACGGTGGCGGAGGCAGCGAGGGCGGCGAGGGTGACCGCCCGGGTGAGGGAGCGCATGCGTCTTCTTTCTCGATACCTGATGCGGGCTCGGGCACCGTCGGCGATGAACCGCGGATGTACCCGAGTCGTCCGGTAGGTTAGCCACCCCTGCTCGGGAGTCGGCAGCGGGCTGTGTAGTGTGCATACGATCTACGTAGCTGAATAGTAGGTGGTCAGGGGCCTGCGCGGCGCACCGGGCCGTGCTGGGCGGGGTCGATTCGGGCACCTCGCTGAACACTGTGTGAACAGCTCATCGCAGCGTGGGCACGGTGGCGGCGACAGTCGCAGACTGAGTGCGTGAGTGCGGAACTGATCGTCCTATTGATCGTGATAGTCACGGCATTGGCGTTCGACTTCACCAACGGCTTCCACGACACGGCCAATGCGATGGCCACGTCGATCGCCACCGGGGCGCTGAGCCCCCGGGTGGCGGTCGCGATGTCGGCGGTGCTGAATCTGGTGGGCGCGTTTCTGTCGGTCGAAGTAGCCAAAACGGTATCGGGTGGCTTGCTGAAGATCAGCGACGTCCACCATATGGAGTTGCTGCACATCGTCTTCGCCGGTTTGGCCGGCGGTATTCTCTGGAACCTGTTCACCTGGCTGTTCGGTATCCCGTCGAGTTCGTCGCATGCGCTGTTCGGCGGTCTCATCGGTGCCGCGGTGGCCGCCCTGGGCACCGGCGGTGTGATCTGGACCGGGAACGAGAAGACCGGCCTGATCAGCAAGATCATCGTGCCGGCGCTGCTCGCGCCGTTCGTGGCCGCACTGGTCGCGGCGCTGGGCACCTACGCGATCCACCGGCTCACCCACCGGTCCGAGCAGACCAAGGTGAAATCCGGATTCCGGTGGGGCCAGATCGGTTCGGCCGGACTGGTCTCGCTCGCGCACGGCACCAACGACGCGCAGAAGACCATGGGTGTGATCTTCATGGCCCTGGTCGCGCACGGCACTTTCACCAACAACGACGACATTCCGCTGTGGGTCAAGCTGTGCTGCGCGCTGGCGATCGCCGCGGGCACCTATCTGGGTGGCTGGCGCATCATCCGCACCCTCGGCAAGGGGCTGGTGGAGATCGATCCGCCGCAGGGGTTCGCGGCCGAATCCTCCTCGGCGGTCATCATTCTGACCTCCGCGCAGTTCGGCCTGCCGCTGTCGACCACGCAGACCGCCACCGGATCGATTCTCGGTACCGGTCTGGGCAAGCCGGGCGCCGAGGTGCGCTGGGGCGTGCTCGGCCGGATGTCGGTGGCGTGGCTGTTCACCCTGCCGCTGGCCGGCCTGGTGGGCGCGGCCTGCTGGTGGATCGCTGATCTGATCGGCGGTCTGGGCGGCGTGCTCGTCGACTTCGCGTTGCTGATCGCGTTGTCGGCCTACATGTATCTGCGTTCGCGGCGCAATCCGATCGATACGTCCAATGTCAACGACGAGTGGGACGGCGGGCTCACCCCGGCGCCCGAGCGCCCGGCCCCGGCCGTCGGCGCGTCCGTCTAGGAGGTCCGGGTGCACACCGTCACTGCCATCGCCAAGTCTCTGGGCGAGGTCACGCTGATCGCACTCGTCCTGGGTGCCGGACTGCCGGTGATCTTCGCCGCCGGGATCCGCCTGTGGTCGGCCGAGCCCGCGGGCGCAGAGGGTGCCGCCGCGCGGCGCGGATCGGCACTGCAGATCGCCGCGTACGTGTGTTTCGCGCTCGTCGCGATCGCCGTATTCCTCGGCATCGTCTATGTGGCGAAGGATTTCATCAGCCACAGCTTCGACATCCAGTTGTTCGGCGCCGAACCCCCGAAGAAGTAGAGGCCATGACTTCGAATACGTCCGTCGTCGAGTCGGTACTGCACTGGCTGCGTGCCGGGTATCCGCACGGGGTTCCCGGTGCGGACTACGTCGCGCTGTTCGCCGTCCTGCACCGGAAGCTGACCGAGCACGAGGTCGGCGAGATCGCCGAACAACTGGTCGAGGGCAACGGCGCGGGCGCGGTCACTCGCGCCGAGATCGAGTCGGCCATCGCCACGCTCGCGCTCGAGAGGCCCGCGGACGACGACGTGAAACGGGTGGCGGCCCGTCTGGTCGCGGGTGGCTGGCCGCTCGCGGATCCCGCGGACGCGTGAGGGATGGCGCTGTCCGGCTTATTGGCCAAGATCGTCGACTGGCTGCGCACCGGCTACCCGCAAGGGGTGCCCGACACCGACTATGTGCCGTTGCTGGCGTTACTGGCTCGGCGGTTGTCCCACGCCGAGATCCAGCAGGTGGCCGAGGAATTGCGAGTGCAGGGCACACTGCCCGCGGACAAGGCCGACGCGGGAGTCGTCATCACCCGGCTCACCGACGGGATGCCGTTGGAATCGGATCTGGCGCGGGTGCGTGATCATCTGATGGCGGCCGGCTGGCCGGTCGACGACAACTGGCTCGACTGATCCGGGAGCGACTCGCATCCCGCCGATCAGAAGGCCGCGCTCAGCGCCAGTGCGAGACAACCGATCAGCGGTGGGACGAGCTGGACCGCCGCCGGTCGCGCCTTGTCGGGTGAGGATACGAGCAGCACCACACCCGCCAGCACCATCGAGCCCGCGCCCGCCGCGATCAGCGCCACCCCCACCGACCGGTTTCCGGCCGCCACGAATCCGATCCCCACGGCAGCGACGATCGCCAGGAACAGGTTGTAGAACCCCTGATTGAAGGCCATCTCCCGAGTCGCGGCCGCTTCTTCGGCAGTGATGCCGAAGGTCGCCCGGGTACGAGCGCTCGTCCACGTCAGCGACTCCATGACCCAGATGTAGAGATGGATCAGTGCGGCGACACCCACGCAGATCAACGCGAAAACCGTCACGGGACACACCTTCCGGCCGGGGGTGGGCGCACCGGACCTTCCGGAGCACCGGGCACGACGGTAGCCGGTCCGGGTCCGCGGAGGTGGGCGGCGCGTCGGGACCGTGATCCGGATTCTGCGACCCCCGGCCTGCGTCCCGGCGCGCCATAGGGACGAAGTACAACGATCCGGTGGTCGCCGTTTGTGCACTGCCCGGCATCGTCGCGCCGGGACCACCTCCGGCCCTCGTTGTCCGTATGGTCGAAATCGGGTAGGGCACAGCCGAATTTGGTCTCCGGGCGTGCCCGTTCCCGTACGAGATTGTCGGACGGATGCCGGCTTCCCGAGCGCGTGAGTGAGCGCCGCGCCGAAGCCGCACGCGCCGACGCCCCGACCCGTCGGGCACGTCCGCACTCTCGCGCAGGCCGGGGTGGCACCTGTGGACCGACACCCGCCCCGGCCTGCAAATTCCATTTCGATGTGGACGGGAACCCCTATTCCCGGGGAGCACCTGCCGGGCCGCCACGAGGACGACCCGGCAGGTTCACCGGGACGGTGCGATCAGCCCCACAGCGCCGTGCTGCCGGTGTTCGCGCTGCCCGTCGCCGCGGCGCTGCCGGTCGCGAGCGCCACCCGCACGATGTCGAAGAGAATGGAGATCATAGAGAATTCCTCTCGCTGGAATATCGATCGGTCCGATCGATGTGCCGGTATTTCCGACACTGGGTGAATCGCTCCGGGGGATTGCACCTGTTAGCGAGTTCCGGTGAATTCATCCAGTGCCCAGATGTATTCGTGGAATCGGCGGTCATCGTCACAAACTGTGAGATCCGCGCAGGAAATGAAAAACTCGCCCGGCGGCCCCGACCGAGGGCCTGCTGTTCGGTTGGAAGGAACCGCCGAGCGAGTTCGTGACACCGGCCGCGCATTACGGCGTCACGGTAATTATGATATATCGCTGTGGAATTCTCGAGAATCGGCTTCGGGAGTGACTGGAAATATGACCATCCGATCCGGAGCGGGTCGGTGCGCCGCCACAATTCGTTCGCGCTCCCGGATCGCCGGCACACAAAAATGGCGAACCGAGAATCTCGGTTCGCCATATCGGAGAATGGGGGAGCGGCCCGGCGAGGATGAGGGTGCTGCGCCGGGCCGCCCACACGGTCCCGCGGATCCGTGCCCGGATCGGGAGCCGTGTTCCGCGATCGGTGTCAGGGGGCCGATCGCCGGTCGGGTGTCATTCGGACGGGCACAGCGGCAGCGGTATCGACGACGACCCCACCGAGCCCATTGCCGAGCCCGTCATCTGGCACAACGGGTCCATGACCCCGCCCATCATCGAGGACGAGCCGGAGTCGGAGGGTGTCGATTCCGTTCCCGGCGTGGTCTCGGTGCCGCCCGGTGCAGTCGGTGTGGCCGGCGTGGCCTGGGTGTCCCCACCCGGTGTGGTTTCGGTTCCACCGGTGGTCGAGTCCGTACCGCTGGGCGTTGTCGTTCCGCTGTTGTCGGAGGTCGCCGGCGCCGGATCCGTTGTCACCACGTCCGCGGTTGCCGGGGCGGCCGCGAATGCGACTCCGCCCAGAATCGCGGCGGCGGCACACATCTTTCGCATATTGTTCATAAATCCCGTCGACTTTCAACGCGGCTGATCTTCATTGCACTTCCAGACTATCGGCGCAATGTGTGAGGACAAGGCCTCTGGTGATAATCCACAACGGTTCGATCAGCCGCGTCGGCATCGTTGTGGGCGACGCTGCCGGAAAATCAACTCTGCTGATCGGATGTCTCCGGTGTATCGGTATTCCGATACCGCCGCTCCCAGGACATCACATCGGCGACATAGGCCGCCGAATTGTTGTATCGCAGCACGGCGCCGGTTTGTCGTTCCGGATCGCCGAGATCGCCGCCGGCCGCGCACAGATAGCGGCCGGCGGTCAGCGCGGCGTCGAACAGATTCTGCGGATCCGCGATCCCGTCGCCATTCCCGTCGGCGCCGTATCGGGTCCAGGTCTCGGGCAGAAACTGCATCGGCCCGACCGCCCGATCGGAATCCGGGACACCGTCGATCGCGCCGTCGTCGGAGTCGGCGACGATCTCGTTGCCGGGCAGCCCACCGTCGAGAACGGGCCCGTATATCGGCGTCCGCGCGGTGCCGTCCGCATCCGCGGTGCCGAAGGCGTGATCGGATTCGATCCGTCCGATCCCGGCCAGCAGAGTCCACGGCAGATGACATCCGGGGCGGTCGGCGGCGAGGGCGTCCTCGGCATCCCGGTAGGCCGCCACGGCGATACCCGGGATGTCGGCCACCGGCGCGGCCACCACGACCGTCTTCGGCGGATCGGGTGGGGGCGGGGTGAATTCGCGGGCCTCGCGCAGTGTCTCCCAGGCGATGCCCGGGGCCGCCGCCGGGGAGTCGGAGATCGGTCCGGCCGGCCGCGCCGGTGCGGACAGCACGGCTGTCACGATGGCGTCGGACCCCGTGTCGGTCATCGACAGCCAGGTCGGAATCAACCCGGTCACCGCGATGACCGAGGTCCGGCGCACCGCGCGCGGGGATCGTTTTCGATGGCGAGCCACGGATGGGGAACCTCCTGGATCTGCGGGCCGCTCACGAGGGTGGTGGCATGCGCGCACCGAGACCGTCGAGCTCGACCGTCGCCGCCGCGTGGGCGAACAACCGGCGCCCGCGGCAGCGGGCGTCGAGATCGACTGTGAGAGTGTGGTGTTCGGGAGCGACATCGCGGACGTGCCCGCGGAACTCCACGATTTCCGTGGTGGCCGCCGGGCCCGCGCAGTGATGGCTGAATTCGGCGCGCAGCACACGCACCCGGGCCGGATCGCCGAGCCACGAGGTGACGAATCCGGCGGTCAATGCCAGTCGCAGCATCCCCGGGGCCATGCCGAGGCATGTCGTGGCCCGCTGCCGGCCTCCCGCGTGGTCCGCCGCACCGGTGAGTGCGGCGTAGCGCAGCAACTCGCCACGGTGGATCGGTACGGTCCGGCGCGGCATCTCGGTTCCGGCCGGTATCGGTGGCGTGCCGTCGAGCGGGCCGGGGGCACGCACGGGCGTGATCGGTTCGGTCACGGTGCCGCGCGGCCCGGGAGACGGGCGGCGGTGACAGCGAAGGTATTCGACGGCCGGTCCTGGTGTCCGCGCGGCGGGACCGTCGGTCAGCAGGGTCGCCGTACCGGTCTGCACGGCCGCACCATTCGGATCCCGCAGCACCGTGGTGACCGCGAGGGCGCAGTAGTCCGGGAAGCGCTCGACCGAGTCGATGTGGATGTCGGTGGTCACCACATCGCCGGCCACCAGTGGTCGTCCGATGCGAATGAGCTGTCCGGCGTGCAGGATTCGTGGTGGTCTCGGACCGTAGAGGGCGCCGAGCACCTGCCGCGCGCCGTCCAGCCAGGGCAGCGTGGCGAAGGTCGGCGGGGCCACCAGACCCGCGAATCCCAGTTCGGTGGCGGCGTTCTCGTCGAAGTGGGCCGGGTGACGGTTGTGTACCGCGCTCGCATAGGCCCGGATGCGCTGGGCGGTGACGGTGTAGCGATCGGGGATTCGATGGCACGACCCGGCCAGGGCGTGGGCGCCATCGATCCGATCCACGGTGGTGGAACGCATCGGTGCTTCCTTCCTCCGGTGGCGGCTCGACATCGGATGCGTTCATCTTCGATCCGGGCGGGCCGAACCGACCGGAACCGGCGCCTTGTCTGGACATCGGACAGTCGATTCCGTAATTCGGTTGTGGTGCTGTGTATTTCGGAACCCGACCGCAGGGGGTCAGTTCGGTTCCGGCCGGACGGTGAGACCGTGTTCGACGATCGGCACGATGGCCGAACGTACGAATTCGCGCGCCAGCCGGTCGTCCTCGAAATTCACCCCGCCCAGCGGTGTGAGCAGCAGTGAATGCGCGAACCGGGCCAGGAATTCCGCGACCGGTTGCGGGTCGTATGCATCGATCAAGCCGTGCTGCTGCGATCTGCGCAGAATTCCGTCGATGTACCAGATCCCCAGTCCGACCAGGTCTTTGCCGCGTACGGTATAGAACTCGACCGCCTCCTCGGGGACGACGGTCAGCAGCTGGGTGACGAGCGGATGGGTGCGGGTCTGCCGGATGATGAACAGGGCGGCCTCTTCGATCTGCGCGCTCAGCCCCGGAGTGGAGGCGGTGATCTGGCCGACTTCGGTCAGGACCCGGCCGATTTCGCGCTGCAATACCGCGTCGACGAGACTTTCCTTGACCCGGAAGCGGCGATAGATGGTGACCCGGTTGACGCCGGCCCGGCGGGCGATGTCGTCGAGGCTCGCGCGGCGGATGCCGACCTGGAGAATTCGCTCCAGGGCCGCATCGAGGATCGTCTCTTCCATCCGATCACGCGGCGACGTCCGAACAAGATACATATTCCGATACAATTCGTACAATTGCTGGCACTCCGGTTTTATCGGCGTAATAGTGAGCCCGACCTGCTGAATGTCGGTACCGGGCGGGACCGGGAATATCCGATCGAAGGCGGGGTCGAGTGCGGAGTCGCCGATCTCGGTGACGACGAAGAGGTCACCCTATTATGATCGAATGTAACGAGTTGGCACTTTTGTGTCAACGGTGAATCGAATATTGATTCATTGTTGCATGGGCGGTAGTGTTGGCCCCCGATCCGGTGATCGGATGCCGGTTCGGCCAGGGGAAGCTCATGCGGATATCGATCGTCGTCGACGAATCTCCCCGTCAGAGGGTGCGCACCACCGCTCGCACAGGGTGCGGAGCGAATCGGGCGCAGCGCCCGGCCGATCCGGAGTCGAATCCGATACGAGCGGAATGGAGTTCGAACGATGCGTGCCACCACTGCCGAGGACAATCGCTATGGACCTGCCGTGTCGGCGGGGCCTTCGGCCGCCGTCACGACAGCACGACCGGTCCCGGTGCCGATCGATTCCTACCGCCGCGGTGGTGCCGCGGACGACGACCTCGCGCCACCGGGACGCACAGCCGAATCGGCAATCAAGCGAACGGGTTTCGAGATCACGGCGGGGATGCTCATCGGCCGGGTCCTCGACGGCAGGATTCTGCCCGCGCAGTGCCGGCAACTGCTGGTGCTGACCGCCCGATCGGCCGGTGCGGGGCTGACGGTGGAATCCGTCGGCCAGGCGGTGACCCGGGCCGTGGAGCGCGCGGTGCGCGGTATCGAGAACGATCCGCTGGCCGAGGGCGTCCGGCGCGCCCGGGACGGGTGGAATCTGGATGGCCTGCGCCAGGACCTCGTCACCGCGGCCACCGCGGCCGTGGCGCAGGCGCGCAGTGACGAATCCGCCCGCGCGACTCCGGTCCGGTCGCTGGCGGAGCTGCTCGCGGCCAGTCGCGCCGCCGACGAGGAACCGCGGGTGGAGTCCTACACCGTTCTGGCCGTGTCACTTCCGCCGCATCGGGACGAGTTGCTGGCGGAGACCGCCGAGGATGCCGCCCGGCTGAAGGTGGCGCGCCTGCGGCAGGAACTCGACGAGCGCTGCGACGGCCGGGTGGTGGCGACGCTGACCGAGCACGGCGGCACGATCATCGTCGAGACCGGTGCACAGCCCGAACCGCCCTACGGCGATCTGGTGGCGGCGCTGTCGGGCGCCGCGGACGTGCCCGTCACCGCGACCCTGATCAATGCCGTCGGCGCCGATATCACGAACGCCACCGATCGGGCCCACGAGCTGCTCGATGTGATCCAGCGGATGGGGTACGGGCCGGGCCTGCACCTGTTCGACGACCTGGCGCTGGAATACCAGCTCACCCGGCCGGGGCCCGGCCTGGACCGGCTCAAGACGGTGCTGGAGCCGCTCGAGGATCACCCTCGGCTGCTGAAGACACTGGTCATCCACATCGCCGCGAATCTGAGCCGCCAGCACACGGCCTCGGTGATGAAGGTGCACCGCAACACGATCGACTACCGGCTGCGCCGGATCCAGGAGTTGACCGGGTACGACCCCTCGCGCCCGCCCGGGATCTGGTATCTGCAGGCCGCATTGATCATTCGGTCCTTCGGCTGCGCCCGGACCGTCCCGGGCCGGCCGGTCGTCATGCCGGATGCGGTGCCGATGAAAAACGTTGTCGGACAGTGAATTCTCTCGAGAAGCCGCCCCGCTCACGGCCCCGATGCCGTGAGCGGGCACTACCGCCGGCGGCGCGGGAATGGTCGATTCTCCAGTTCGCCACCGAGTCCGGGGCGACACCCGGATCCGCGCCGTAACGTGCTGTTTCGCCCCGGCAGCGCAGCCGGGCGATGGGAGCACGGACATGGTTGGTGAACTTGTCGAGTCCGTCCAGGATCTGCCGATACCGTTCGAATCGGTGTGGGACGCGTTGATCGAACCGGACACCTACGCACGGCTTTTCGACGGGATCGGCGGCTGTGACCGGCAGCAGACCGCCGACGACAGGTCGGTGTCGCTGTACCGGGTCGGCACCGAGCACACCGGAATCGCGACCGTGCCGGTCCGGATGATTCGCGGGCGCCGTCGCGACACGCTGGAACTGTACAGCCCCACAGTGGGCAGTCTGGTGCTGATCCGGTTGCGCCGCCATGCGCAGGGCACCCGGATCGCGGCGACATTCTTCGCGCCCGGACGGGTGCACCCCGTGGTGGCGGCGGCTTCGGCCGCGGCGGTGACCTCCTGGCTGCGTACCGGCCTGGACCGGCTGGCCCAACGCCACCTCGCCGCCCCGACCGCGGTGCTCGACCGAGGGGCCGGGGCCACGGTGCGGCGCAAGGCGAGTGTCGGCCGCCATCTCGTGGTGACCGGCGTGGTGCGCCCGCACCGGCCGGATCAGGGCATCAAACAGCTTGCCAGCCTTGCGAAGTGGGGAATCAGCCTGGCCGGTGGCTATGCCGCCGCGGCGGCCTGTGCACCGCGCCGCGCCGCACTGTTCGACGACCGGGACGGAGTCGATTTCGGTGACCTGCACCGGCGCACCGACGATATCGCCCGCGGCCTGCTGGCGCTCGGCCTGGACGGCCGGCACAGCGCCGGGTTGCTGGCCCGCAATCACATCGCGACGGTCGAGACGATGATCGCGGCCGGGAAGGCGGGCCTGGACCTGGTGTTGCTGAACGCGAGTCTGTCGGCCCGCCAGCTCGAGGACGTCGCACAACGGCAGCGACTGTCGGCGCTGTTCGTCGACGGTGAACTCGAACCGCTGATCCACTATCTGCACGGCGGGATCACCCGATTCGGGATCGACACCGAGGTGCCGGCGCCGGACCGGACCACGCTCGGGCAGCTGGCCGCGCTGGCGCCCGGTGCCCGGCTGCGCCGGACCCGCCCCGGCCGCTTGGTGGTGCTGACCTCCGGGACCAGCGGCGCACCCAAGGGCGCGCGCCGCCCGCGCGGCGACGATCTGGATCCGGTCGCCGCGGTGCTGTCGCGGATTCCGTTGCGGATGAACGAGACGATGCTGATCGCCTCCCCGCTGTTCCACACCTGGGGACTGGGAATGCTGCAGCTCAGCACGGCATTACGGGCCAGTGTGGTGTTGCGGCGCCGAATGGATGCCGAGGACTGCCTGCGGGCCGTCGCCGACCATCGGGTCACCGCACTGACCACCGTGCCGACCCTGCTGCACCGCATCCTCGAACTGCCCGAACGAGTTCGGGCACGCTACGACATCTCCTCGCTGCGGGTGGTCGCCTGTGGTAGCGCGCCGCTGTCGGGTCCGGCGGCCCTGCGGTTCATGGACGCCTTCGGCGACATCCTCTACAACATCTACGGTTCGACCGAGGTCTCCTGGGCGACCATCGCCACACCCACCGAGCTGCGAGCGGCCCCGGCCACCGTCGGTCGTCCTCCCGTCGGTACCACCGTCGCGGTGGTGGGCGCGGATCTGCGCCCCGTACCGGTGGGAACCACCGGGCGCATCTTCGTCGGAAACCCCATGTTGTTCGACGGCTACGTCGACGCACCGCCCCCGGACGAGACCGCCGACGGCCTGCTCGACACCGGCGACGTCGGATTCATCGATCATGCCGGCCGGTTGTTCATCGACGGGCGTGGGGACGAAATGATCATTTCCGGTGGGGAGAAAGTCTTTCCGGGGCCGCTGGAGCAGGCACTGGAATTTCTGCCGCAGGTGCGGGAGGCCGCGGTCGTCGGGGTGCCCGACCCGGAATTCGGTCAGCGCACGGCGGCCTATGTCGTCAAACGCGACGGCTTGGGCCTGGACGCGCAGATGGTGCGCGACTACATCCGAGGCCGGCACGGCCGGGTGGCGGTGCCGCGTGATGTGTCGTTCGTGAGCGCGCTGCCCCGCGGGGAGACCGGCAAGATCCTCAAACGGCTGCTGAGCCCGCCCGAGGTGGGCGAACCACAGGCGTCCTAGTACGGTCACCGCGCAGCAAGATCGCGGTCTCGGCGAAGACGAGTTCGTCGACGACCGCCGCCGCACGGCGCGGGCCGGAGCCGATATCGCCGGCCGAATCCGGCTGTGGCGCGCAGCTTTCCGCGATGTGCCGCACCCACTCTCACGACCCGATCTGTGCTCACCCCACGGCCGCACCGCTCGCGATGTGGCCCGATCACAGAATCCCGGGTGTGAACCTCACCCGATGCGCGCGGCGGCCCCGATCTCGGCGGAGTCGGATCCGATCAGGACGCGCAGGAATGCCTCCTGCTCCCGTCGCCCGCGACGTGCGGCGCGGTCCATTCCGCCGGGCAGGATCCGGGCGAGCAGACAGTGCAGCAGATTGATCGGAACGCGCAGCAGTGGATACCACGGCAGTACCAGCCGGGGCAGGCCGAGATCGCGCATCGCCGAGGGGCCGAGGAAGGTGCCCGCGACCGACAGGTGCTGGGCGCGGGCGATCCGCCCGCGCAGCACCGGGTGGTCCGGATAGTGCCAGCGCAGCGGGTCGTCGGCCATCGGCACCGCCAGCTGCGGTGTGGTCTCGTCGGGATTGGTGATCGCGGTGAGGCAGTGGTAGAGGATTCGGACCGCATCGCGGAAGCTCTTGGGCAGCAGGCGATCCTGCACCCCGATCAGCCAGCCCACATAGCGGGTGAGGTGGGCGGCGGCGTCGAGTTCGCGCAGTGACGGCACGATACCCAGCGCGGCGGCGCCGACGAACGGTGCGATCAGCGCCCCGACCAGGGTCGCGGCCATATCGGTCTGGTTGATCGGCAGCCCCCACTCCGCGCGCTGCCAATCCGGCATCGCGGCCACGTGCCGGCGCACGAAGGCGTGGATCAGCCGGACCCGGATGGTCGATCGGTACCCCTGTCCGAGTTCGGCCATGCCGTCGTCGGAGGTCACGTCCAGTGCCCACTGCAATGTCTCGGCGAATCGCCGGGACGGGCCCTTCTCCAACGCGCCGGTGCGGACCAGGGTCTTGTTGAAGCCGGAGGCGAGGTAGCCGCCGAGAAACGATACGTCGCGCGCGATGTAGAGGCCGTCGGCGCCGCCGGCACGGAACACCTTCTCACCGCGATGCACCTTCGCCCGGTCCAGCCAGGCCGGTGGGGTCTCGACGGATTCGAAGAACTCCCGCAAGGGTTTCGGGGCGTCGGGGACCCGCGCGATTCCGCCGCGCAGCGCGTGCTCGAACAACGGCCGGGTGCGGTCGGTGCCCTCGGAGACCATCCAGTCGACCAGGCGGTCCATCGGCTCGTCGCCGACCTCGAGTAACTGCCCCAGCTCGCGCCACTGATCGCGCGAGGGTTTGCGCAGGCCCAGAAGTAGTGCGACCGGCCGCAGACCGGGAACCGGTCGTGGTGATGCCGGGTGCCGGAGCGGAATCTCTGGAACCATCGTGCTCCCCTTCGAGCGTGTCGACGAATGTCACATGGTAGTCCGGAATGGGAGATCAAATCAGAGAATCAAAGAATCCAGTCTTGTTGCATTTGTTCAATTGCGTTACGTTGGAATTCCGGGATCTGCGGCCGTGCGGTTCTCGCGACGTGCGGTGCCACCGGGTCCCGGCCATTCCTTCACTACGGCGTACGGCGGACACGTTCGGGGGCAACGTATCCGGCCGACAGGAGCAGATGTGCGCAACAGCAGGCAGCCGTCGATCGCGATCATCGGCAGTGGTTTCAGCGGGCTCGGACTCGCGATTCGTTTGAAGCAGGCGGGTTTCACCGAGCTGACGATCTTCGAGAAGGCCGATGACGTCGGCGGGGTGTGGCGCGACAACACCTATCCGGGGGCGGCCTGCGACGCGCCCTCACACCTGTACTCCTACTCGTTCGAACCGAATCCGAATTGGTCCCGGCGCTTCGCCGAACAGCCGGAGATACTGGAATATCTGCGGCACTGCGCCCGCAAATACGACATCCGCCGCCATGTGCGTGCCGGTACCGAGGTCGTCGCCGCCGACTTCGACGTCGCGGCCGGCTCCTGGACGCTGACGCTCGCCGCCGGGCAGACCGCGACCGCCGACATCCTGGTGTCGGCCTGCGGGCAGCTCAGCCGCCCGGCCCATCCGGATCTGCCCGGAATGGACACCTTTGCCGGCACGGTCTTCCATTCGGCGCGCTGGGATCATGACCATGTCATCGACGGCCGCGATGTCGCGGTGATCGGCAACGGTGCCAGCGCCATCCAGTTCGTTCCGCATGTGGCCGGCCGTGCCCGGACACTCACCGTCTTCCAGCGTCAGGCGCATTGGATCAGTCCGAAACCGGACTACGGATATCCGCGGTTGCGCAAAGCCGTCAACCGGCGAATCCCGCTGGCGCAGAAGCTGTCCCGGCTGACGGTGTTCGTCTGGTTCGAGGGCTTGCTCAATCCGATGCTGGTGTCGCCGCTGGGGCGGCGGATCCTGTCCTGGCCCGTCCGCATGTGGTGCCGGTGGAATCTGCGCCGCGTCGACGACCGGGAACTGCGTGCGCGCCTGCTGCCGTCCTACGAGGTGGGGTGCAACCGCATCCTGACCTCCAATGAGTACTACGACACCCTCAACCGTCCCAACGTGTCGCTCACCACCAGTCCGATCGAACGCGTCGAACGGCAGGGCCTGGTCACCGCGGACGGCGCCGTGCATCGTGCGGACACCATCATCCTGGCCACCGGATTCCGCTCGCACGACTTCGTCGCGCCGATCCGGATCACCGGATCGGCCACCGCGGATCTGACCGCGGTGTGGCGGGAACGCCCACGCGCCCACCTCGGGCTCGCCGTTCCCGGATTCCCGAACTTCTTTCTCATGTACGGACCCAATACCAATGTGGGCTCGGGGTCCATCGTGCACATGCTGGAGAGCCAGATGAACTACATCGTCGGTGCGGCACGGCAACTCACCCGCACCGGCTACCTGGAGGTTCATCCGAAGGTGCTGGAACGCTTCGACGACGCGGTGCAGCGACGGCTGGCGACGACGGTCTGGAACACCGGCGGCTGCAACAGCTGGTATCTGGCGAAAACCGCTGCGGGCCCCGCGAATACGAACAATTGGCCCGGGTCGATGCTCGGGTACCGGTTGCGCACCCGGCGGGTGCGGAGGGGGGACTACCGCACCGCGCCGCGGATCGCTCCGCTGGTGGCGGCGCCGCGTGATGTGCCGGAGGTCGCGGGCGAGTAGCGCGCGGGGCCCCGCCGGCGATGTCGGCGGGGCTCCGGGGCGATTCGCCGGATCAGCTCGTCGCGGCGTACCCGTCGAGCGCGTCGGCGGCGATACGTGTCCGGGCGGCACGGTATTCGGCGATGAGCCGGTCGACCACACCCATCGTGGTGTCGATCGCGTCGATGCGTCCCACCCCCTGCCCGGCACCCCAGATGTCGCGCCATACCTTGGCCTCCATCGCGCCGCCGGAACCGAAATCCATGGCGGAGGGATCGGATCGGGGCAGCTCGAGCGGATCGAGGCCGGCGGCCTCGATACTGCCGCGCAGATAGTTGCCGGGGACACCGGTGAACAGGTCGGTGTAGACGATATCGGCGGCCGAGGAGTCGACAAGCATCTGTTTGTAGCCGGGGACGGCATTGGCCTCGGCGGTCGCGATGAACAGCGATCCGATGTAACCCAGATCGGCACCCGCGGCCCGGGCGGCGAGTACGGCATCCCCGGTGGCGAGGGCGCCCGACAGTGCGAGCGGGCCGTCGAACCAGGTGCGGATCTCCTGGATCAGCGCGAACGGCGACTGGGTGCCCGCGTGCCCGCCCGCACCCGCCGCGACCGCGATCAGGCCGTCGGCGCCCTTGTCGAATGCCTTGTGCGCGAACGTGTTGTCGACGATGTCGTGCAGCACGATGCCGCCGTAGGCGTGGATCCGGTCGTTGACCTCCGGCCGCGCACCCAGTGAGGTGATCACGATCGGCACCCGGAATTCCTCGACCACGTCGAGATCGGCGTCGAGCCGGTCGTTGGTCTTGTGCACGATCAGATTGACCGCGTACGGCGCGCTCGGCGCCTGCGGATGTGCGGCGTCGTGCGCGGCCAGGGCGCGGGTGATGCGTCGCAGCCAGATGCGCAGCTCCGACTGCGGCCGGGCATTGAGGGTGGGGAACGAGCCGACGATACCCGCGATCGATTGGGCGATGACCAGCTCCGGCCGGGAGATGATGAACATCGGCGCGGCGACGACCGGCAGCCGCAGCCGGTCGCGCAGCAGGGCGGGAAGGGACATCGGTGACTCCTCATCACTTCTACGTCCGGTCGGGTGATTCCGCCGGTGGAATCGGCTCCGGGCGTTCCAGGGCCGAGGCTTGCGTATCGGGCAGCGCGGCGCGCAGCCGGGCCTCGCGACGGGCGGCGAGCCGGTCGTGCAGCCGCGCGATCTGCACCGAGCCCTCGAACAGTGTGGCCAGTGCGCCCGCGAGCGCGAGCATGGATATCGGGTCCTGCGGCGTGACGATCGCGGCGAACACGAACAATCCGAAGATCATGCCGCGCCGCCACTGTCGCAATCGTGCGTAGGGCAGGACGCCGAGCAGATTGAGACCCACGACCAGGACCGGAGTTTCGAAACTGACCCCGAAGATGATCAGCAACTGGATCACGAACCCGAAGTACTGACTGCCGCTGAGGGCGCTGATCTGCACATTGTCACCGACGGTCAGCAGAAATCCGAGCGCGTGCGCCACCACCCAGTAGGCGAGGACCGCACCGGCGGCGAACAGCGCCGAGCCCACGCCCGCGAAGACCACCACGTAGCGGCGTTCGGTGCGTAGCAGACCGGGCGTGATGAACGACCACAGCTGATGTAGCCAGAACGGGCCCGACAGCACGAAACCCGTTGTCAGCGCGACCTTCAGACGCAGCATGAACTGCTCGAACGGCGCGGTGGCCAGCAGGCGGCACGACCCATCGGGGGTCAGCTCCGCGCGTGCGGTGGGCGGTAGCGAACAGTAGGGACCACGCAGCAGATCGCCGAGGCTGTCGAGGCCGAACAGCGGCTGTGCGTACCAGAGGAAGCCCAGTGCCGTGGCCACCGCCACCGCGACGAGCGAGATCAGCAGCCGGGTGCGAAGTTCACGCAGGTGCTCGATCAGCGGCATGGAGCCGTCCGGATTGCGGCTGCGCCTGCGTAGCAGGGCGGTGGGATGTGTTCTGGTCACGGTGTGTCCTGATTCCCGCGGGCCGGTATCGGCGAGCGCGGACTGTCGTGCGGAATTCCGTTGTGCGGCAGCGGCACTCGGCCGCGGGGACGCGAACGGCCCGGGGTTCGAGTCCGGGCCGTTCGGTTCCGGCTCCGGGGGATGACCTGATGATGGACCGGAGTCGGAGCTCCGCCCGGGCAGTACCGGGCACGGCCGGCCTCGGTCGCTGCGAGTCCGACGTCCCGGTCGAGCGGAAACGTGAGGTCGTGAGGCCGGATATCCGGCGGTGTTCGTCCTTGTCGGCGGCAGGCCCAACCAGTGAACGCCACTCAGCCTATGGGCTGACTTTCGCTGGTGTCAACGGAGAATCAAGTTTTGTTGCCCTGTTTCTTGCGCGGTCGGGTTCCCGCGCGTGCGCGAAATGTCGTCACGCCGAGTGCGGGATGCCGAATTTGATCAGCGGTACGAGTGCCGCGCGCACGTAGTTGCGGGCCAGATCCTCGTCCCCGAAGTTCGTGCCGCCGACCGGTGTGAGGAGCAGGGAATGGGTGAATCGGGCCAGGAGTTCCGCGACCGGAGCAACCTCGTATTTCTCGAAGAGGCCCTCCTCCTGGCTGTAGCGGAGTACGCCCTGGATATAGGCGATGCCTTGGTTGACCAATTCCTCGCCACGCACCGTGAAGAACTCCACCGCCTCGTCCGGTGCGACGTCCAGCAGTTGTGTCACGAGAGGATGCGTGCGGGTCTGCTGGATGATGAACAGCAGCGCTTCCTCGATGCGGGTCTCGACTTCCGGTTCGGATCGCATAATTCGGCCGATCTCGGCCAGCACGCGTGTGATCTCGCGCCGCAATACTGCGTCGACGAGATTCTCCTTCACCCGGAAGCGGCGATAGATGGTGACGCGATTGACCCCGGCCCGGCGGGCGATGTCGTCGAGGCTCGCGCGGCGGATGCCGACCTGAAGAATTCGCTCCAAAGCCGCGTCGAGTATCGATTCCTCGAGCTGGTCCCGCGTCGCCATGCACCGAAGATACAGATTCGGTTACTCAGCAGCCAGTAGCGGGGGTGTCATGCGGGTGCCGGCGGTATCCGGATCGGCCGCGGACCCGGTGTGCCGGGGGCGGCCAGCGCCGAGAGCCGGCTCAGCCCGGCCTCGGTCCAGCGCGTCACGGCCACCGGGGACAGGGCCGCGCGATCCGGGCGCGAATGTCGGCTCACCAGCACGATCACCACGACCCGGGTGCGATCGCACACCGTGTGCAGGCGGACATTGGCGAGCAACCCCGACGACGGGCTGTGTAGTTCGAAGCTGCGCCCGTGGCGCCCGATGGTGATGTGCGCCGACACCGACCGGGGGCCGGTGCGCGCCGACTGCAGGCCGAACCGCAGTAGCTTGCTCTCGCCGTCGTCGGCCAGGCATTCGCAGCTGGCGACGCCGGTGAACAACCGTGTGTAGGTCCCCGGGCTGATCAGCAGATCCCACACCTCGGGCCGGTGGCCGGAGATCTCGGCTGCCGCTTCGACGACGTCGGTGCCCATCCTTTCGCTCCTGTCGGGTGGTCGGGAAATTCGTGTCGCTGTCCAGGGTCGTGCGCGCACTCGATGCCGCGGGCCGGAATCGAGGTTTTCTGGGATTGTGCAGCTTCCGGAGCGGCGGTTGTCGTTCCGAATCACAAAAGGACGTGTCACGTACTCGGGCACCGGCGATATGTCCACGTGCACCAATTGCGACCCGCAATATCTGTGACCCGCCAAGCGGGCGGTCCGCAATCTGTCCCCGGCCGGTTATCGGCCTTACCGTGAATATCACGCGATTGCCCCGGGCCGGCGACCCTGGTCCCGTCCCGGAACAGGATGCAAAGGAGCATGCACATGGCGGGCAACGCACAATTCACCGACCCCGGATGCAGCTGTCGGGAAAAGGCGACCCGCCGGATCGTCGTGTATTTCGAAGGGGTGGAATCCGGAAACGAGATCACACTCGAATATGCGGCAACCTATATCGAGGCGCGTGAATTCGCGGCTGCCGCTCTGGCAAATGGTCTCGCAATTACCGTGGACCGCAAGGTGCGGCCGAATCTGCGCCCCCTGCCCTGTCGGCGGCTCTGGCACTGACAGGGCAGGGCCCGGCGGTACCGGTTCAGTCCAATGCGGCAGCGATATCGGAATGCCGCAATTCCGGATCGGCATGGCGATACATGTGCGCGACCAGTGCCGACTGCAGATGCCAGAGATCGGTCAGGCGATACGGGTCCAGTCCGGTGAGGTCCTTCACCCGGCGCAACCGATAGTCGACGGTATTGCTGTGAATGTTCAGGGCGCGCGCGGTCTGCTGGCGATGGAAATTGTTGTCGATGTGCCGGCGCAGCGTTTTGACCAGATCCGGATGCCCGATGATGGGCTCGAGGGTGCGCGAGAGATGTGCGGTGGCCGCGCCCGGTCGGGTGAGCTGATATTCCAGGGTCAGATCCTCGAAGTGATACAGCCCGGGCGCATAACGCAGCCGATGGACGACGTCGAGCAGTTCGTGGGCCAGCTGCGTCGACTGCGGGATGGAGTCGATCAGGCTCGGCACCGCCACAATCGATACCGGCCCGCGCGCGGCCTGGCGCAGCCGGACCAGCAGTCCGGACGGGACCGGATCGTCGAGGTCGTCGGCCGGGATCAGGACCGTACCGCCGAGCGCGCCGAGCAGTGGTAGCGTGCCGGGCCCGCAGCTCGCCGAGACCGCGCGGCGGATACGGGTGAGTCGATGCGCGTCGGTCCGGATGTGGTCGGCGTGCGCGGGAGTCTCGGGGACCACGGCCAGGGCGAGGACCGCGTACTCCTCGGCGATCGCGACCCCGGCGGCCCGGGCCATCGCAGCGGGATTCTGCCCGCCGATGAGCACGGCGCCCAATGCCTCGGCGGCGCTGTCGGGTTCGCTGACCGCGGCGCGCAGTTGCTGTAGATGCGACACGATCGCCGAGACCGCGGGTACCGGGGTGTCCGGCTCGGCGGCGCCGGGCCGGTGTGTGGTCCGGGTGCTCTCGCGCTGGGTGTGGTTGGTGCCGGTGACACCGCTGTGCAGTGGATTGCCTCGCAACGTTCATCCCCTCGACTTCGACGTCCGCCGCTTCTGAACTGGACTCACGGTAAACGCAATGCAACAAATAATCAATACTTGATTCACAGGAAAGACGATGTCGCATTGGGTGGTCCATCACAGATATGTGCGTGAAACCTTGGGATCTACAGAATATATGTTGTCGCAATGATACAAACTCCGTATCTTTGATGCATAGGGAGAAAAACGACGAGCGAGCCGAGTGCGGCTCGAAGGAGACCGACGATGAAACCGACAGTGCCGCACAGGCATCCGTCAACGCCGCGCCGGGCGCCGGGGCTCCGGCCGCTGGCCGCACTTCTCGGATTGAGTGAACCGTCGCGTGAACAGTGGAACGTCCTGGGCGAATCGCTGGTGGTGGGTGATTCCGCGATGGACGCACTGGTGGAATGGATGTACCGGGAGGGAATGGCGCAGACCCGCGAGCTGTTCGACCGCGCGTTGCGCGAGGGTATCGCCGCCGTGCCCGACGCGCCGGAACCGTTGCGCGCCTTCTTCGTCGAGGTCCAGACGCCGCCGGCGTGGGTGGACTACGCCAAGATCGCCTGTGCCGAGCAGGCGTTCCAGCGCGGTGGTATCGACGGCATCTATATCGCGCGCGATGTGTCGTTCCTCGGCGGATATCTCGCCTCGGGCTTCAATCAGACACTGATCCGTACCGGCGCGCTGGAGAAGGGGCCGGCGAAGCGTTTCGCCGAAACCCTGCAGTGGGCACTGGATGTCACCTCCGACGGCGGGATGCTGCCGCGCGGGATCGGCTGTCGGTCGACCATCCAGGTGCGGTTCATCCACGCGCTGGTCCGCCGCCATGTCGCCGCGGCGCCGGATTGGCGGGCGGAGGAGTGGGGGCTGCCGATCAATCAGACCGATATGGCCGCGACCCTGGTCGGTGCACTCATCGCACCGTTCGTCGGTGCCATGTCGATGGGCGTGGTGGTCTCGCGGCGCGAGCTCGATGCCGCCGCCCATCTGACCCGCTATGTGGGCTGGCTGATCGGAGTCGACGAACCGCTGCTCCCCGGGAACTTCCGTGAGGCGGTGCGGATTCTCCAGCACAGCCTGTCGGCCATCACGAACCCCGACGAGACGTCGAAACAGCTCGCGCTGCCGATGGCGGATGATCCACTGTCCTGGCACTATTCGGTGCTGCCGGGGATTCGGCGCCGAATCGCGCGCGCACAGCATCTGTCGATCGCCGGGACCTTTCTGGGACCGACAGCGATGGTGCGACTGGGCCTGCCCTCGCAGTGGCGGCCCTGGTATCCGATGCTGCGGGTTCCGGTCAATCTGATCCGCAGCGCGATCGCCTGGACCGTCCCGGGTGGCCGCGTCCGGTCGGCCCGCCGCGGCCGCCGGGTCCAGACGGCATTCCTGCGGACCCTGCTCGGCGACCACCCGGCGGTCATCGGCGCGTCCGCACGCCATATCGACCGGGCGGCGTGATCTCCGCGAAAATGCAAGCGCGCGTGGTCGTCCCGGAAGACGGCCACGCGCGCTGTGGTGCGGGCTATTCGGTTTCGGACACCGTGGTCTCCGGAACCGGGTGCACCGCTGCCTGCGCGTCGGCGCCATTGCCGTCCGCGAGGTCGTACCCCAGGCGCACATCGTGCTCGGCGCCCGAGCCGGTGACGACGACCGTGGTCGAGCGCGGCGGGTAACCGCGCACGACGACCGTGTGCTCGCCCTCGGTCAGGTCGGCGACGTGATAGCGGCCGTCGCTGTCGGTGTGCGTGGTGCCGAGGACGGCGCCGCTGCCGTCGGTCACGGTGACCTGGGCATCGGGCACCACGGTGTCACCGGCCCGGACGGTGCCGGTGAGCATCGCGAGCGCCGCGAGCTCGACATCATGGTGCAGCACACCGCTGTCGGGCACGGTCAGCGTCATCGCCTGCGGGCGCAGATGCGCCCCGACCGCCACCAGTGTGTACGCACCGGCGACCACACCCGAGCACAGGTATCCGCCGTCGGCGTCGGTGACCGCGGCCCCGACGACCTGGCCGCGCGGATCGGTCAGCGTGACCGTCGCGCCCTGTACCGGCAGCCCCGCCGAGCGGACGAAGCCCGACAACTCGCCCGAGCTGTGCAGGGTGACATCGAGGCGCTGTGCCCGGCCGTCGACGCCGACGGTGACCGCGGCCGGTTGCTGGCCGAGCGCGGACACGATCAGCACATAACTGCCGGGTGCCGGCGGATCGATCAGGTAGCCGCCCTCGACATCGCCCGAGGCCCGCGCGACCTGATGCCCCTGCTGATCGATGAGGGTCAGTGCGACCTCGGACAGCGGACGGCCGTCCGCGCGCAGCACCCGCCCGCTGATCGAGCGGGCCGATTCCGCCACAGGCGCGGCCACCGGTCGCGCGGCCGTCGCGGTGAGGGCGTGGCGGCCCGCGTTGTGACCGTTCGTGACGGGCAGTGCGGCGCTCGCTGCCGCCGCCGGGACCAGACCCTCGCGGGCGGCCTCGGCCAGTTCCTCGGCCTCGTGCGCGACGTAGTCACTGCGGGCGAACCACGAAGCGATCGAGCCGAGCAGCAGCATCACCGCCGCGGCCAGGAACACCACGATCAGGCCCGAGTGGAACGGATCGGAGATCAGGTGCGGGAAGAACTCCTGGCCGGTGATCACGTCGGAGTGCACACCGGGCTTGTTCAAGGTGTCCTGTCCGAGCAGTTCCTTGAACGGGTTGTAGCCGAGGAAGGTGGCGAACAGGCTGCCGACCGGTGGCATATCCGCGATCCGGGAGGCATCGGCGGTGGGCACGCCCTGTCCCTGCAGACCGGAATTCATGGCGCCGGGCAGGGTGCCGGACAGGCCGACGATCATCAGCGAGAAGAAGATGCCGATCGACAGCGCCATACCGCCGTTCATCAGCGTCGCGCGCATACCCGAGGCCACCCCGCGCTGCGAGGCCGGAACCGCGGACATGACCTCGGCGGTGTTCGGCGAGGTGAAGATACCCATGCCCAGGCCGTTGAGCAGGATGATCAGCGCGAACAGCCAATAGTTGAAGTCGACCGGGATCACGATCAGCAGGACGAAGGTGATCGCGGCGAGCAACAGGCCACCGGCAGCGAACAGCCGCCCGCCGAAGCGGTCGCTCAGATAGCCGGACAGCGGTCCCGAGACCAGGAAGCCGATGGTCAGCGGGAGCATGTAGATACCGGCCCACAGCGGCGTGGATTCGAAGTCGAAGCCGTGCAGCGGCAGCCAGATGCCCTGCAGCCAGATGATGAGCATGAACTGCAGACCGCCGCGGCTGATCGAGGCCATCAGACTGGCGAAGTTGCCGAGTGCGAAGGTCCGGTTGCGGAACAGGCTCAGCCGGAACATCGGCTGCTTCGATTTCGCCTCGATCACGCAGAACAGCACGAGCAGCGCGAGGCCGCCGATCACTCCGGCCAGCACCCAGGGATTACCCCAGCCGGTCTTGGAATCGCCGTAGGGCTGGATGCCGTAGGTGATACCGGCCAGCAGTGCGGTCAGCCCGAGCGCGAAGGTGACGGTGCCCGGGATGTCCAGCGAGCCGGGCGTGCGGGCGCCGTTGTCGTGCAGCGACTTGTAGGACCAGATGGTGCCGAGGATGCCGAACGGAATGGTGACCCAGAAGATGGCCTTCCAGTCCCATTCGGCGAGCAGACCGCCGATCAGCAGACCCAGGAACGACCCGGCCACGGCCGCGACCTGGTTGATGCCCAGGGCCATACCGCGCTGCCGGGCGGGGAAGGCGTCGGTGAGGATGGCCGTCGAATTCGCCATCAACATGGCGCCGCCGATACCTTGCACCACACGCCAGGCGATCAACCACAACGCGCCGCCGCCGAGGTCGAACGGATCGAACGACAGCGCTATCGCGCACAGCGTGAAGATGACGAAGCCGAGGTTGTAGATCCGGACGCGCCCGAACATGTCGCCGAGGCGCCCGAACATCACCACCAGCACCGCGGAGGTGAGCAGGAAGCCCATCAGCATCCAGAGCAGATAGCTGACATTGGCCGGCTCGAGCGGATTGAGATGGATCCCGCGGAAGATCGCCGGCAACGAGATGATGACGATCGAGGAGTTGATGGTGACCATCAACATGCCGAGCGTCGTATTCGACAACGCCACCCACTTGTAGTGCGGGTGATCGTGGTCCACCCGTAGTCGGCGGCCGATGGTCTGGACGTCTGCGGCGTCCAGGCCATCGGTGGATTGAGCGGAAGCCAAAATTTCTCCTGAACGAACGGTAAGCGGATACGGCCTCCACAAAATATAGTTGCAATCGCTAACTAAATGAAGGGGGAGAATCGGACTTACTGTTATTCAGAGTGTGATTGTCGTGTGCAGATGGCTTCCGGTGTGGTAGTGACTCCCGAGATCGGCTAGCGCGGCCCGCGGACCGCGAGCGGATCGCCGACCCGCGAAAAGTCGATCTGCGCAGCGGTATTGGCGACGGCGGTGACCATGCCGGTGCCGATCGGTCCCCGCGAGTCGAACAGGGTCGCGGTGCCGGTCGAGACGCCGTTGTCGGTGAGATGTGTCTCGGCGCGCAATCCGATGCGGTCGCCGACGGGCAGCCGATTCAGCGCCACGGTCAGATCGCCGTTGATGTACCCGACACCGGCCGACCCCCAGTTGGTCACCAGGCTCGTCGATTCGGCGGCCACGACAGCCTGCACGAACGGGCTGTGCTCCTCGTCCTCGACCGCGCCCAGCGGTACCGCCCACAGGCTCTTGCGCCCGGCGTTCTGGTGCTCACCCATGTGGGTCGACCAGTCCGTGTCACTGCGATACCACCAGTTCAGGCCCGCATCGACCGGCGGATCGAAGGGATGCTCGGAATGCCATTCGGTCCCGTGCGGGGGTTCGGTGGCGCGATATTGCACCAGTCGCGCCTGGGCGACCTCGACCTCGTCCTGACGGATGTGGGCCTGGCTGATGTGGATCCGATGCCCGGCGCGCACGACCTCGGTGTGCACCTCGAGCGGCCGGCCCTCGGCCGCCTTGAACAGATCGATCGTGAACCGTGCCGGGATGAAGTCCGAGAGCCCGTGTGCTCGTTCGAGCGAGCGCGCGGCGACGGCGCAGACGGCGGGGCCGCTGAGCATGTCGGCGCCCCACCGGCCGAAGGCCCATTTCGTGGGCAGATACCGTCCGGCCTCATCGACGGTGAACATCGCGGGCATATCAGTCATGAGGTCATAGTGGCCCATCGCGCTCCGGCCCGGAATTCCGCACCGTGGACGCACCCGGATTCAGCGGCAGCTCGCGATCGGCCGGCCGGATGGCGCGATAGGCCGCGACCACCGGTTCGAGTTCGGCCGGGGTGGCGCCGTGCAGGATCACCGAATCGACGCCGAGGGTGAACTGCCGGGCCACCGCGGCGGCACAGGCGGCCGCGGACCCGGTCGCGCAGTCGCGCACCCACGCCGCCGGGACGACGGTGGCGAGCTCGCGCAGTTCGGCCGGTGTCGCGGTGGCATCGATCGCCCCGCGCGCGCCGGTGAACGCGGCACCGGCCCGCACCCGATCCAGATCCGCCCGCTGCCAGTGGTTGGCGCCGGTGAGGGCGTCCGGATAGCCCTGCAGATAGGTGGCGAGCCGGCCGTAGAGGCGGCGCAATCGCTCGTCTTCGTCGTGCTGATCGTCGACGACGGCCAGCACCGACCAGATGCGCACCGCCGCTGGATCGCGACCCGCGCGCTCGGCCGCACCGCGCACCGTGGCCACCGCCGCCGCGGTCGCCTCGTCACTCAGGAAGGTGTGCAGCACCACCGCGTCGGCATGGCGCCCGGCCAGCTCGAGAGTGCGAGAACCCATGGTGGCCAGCAGGATCGGTGGGATGTCGGCCAGCTCGACACCCAGATGCAGGATCGGATAGGAGCCGATGGGCCCGTTGTGCCCGAGGATCGTCTCCCCGCGCCACAGCCGGCGCAGCACATCCATGAAGTCGGCCAGCTGTGCACCCGTCACCTGGGGCAGGCCGAGAATCTGCCACTGGGCGCCGATCCCGCGCCCGAGTCCGAGGGCGAACCGGCCGCCACCGAGTTCGGCGAGGGTGGCGCCCATGGTCGCGGTGACCACGGGGTGTCGGGTGTGGTGATTGGTCGCGGCCGTGGCCACGCCCAATCGCGGCGCGGCGGCGGTGAGCGCACCCGAGAGCACCGCCGCGTCCTTCACATTGAATCGTTCGGAGACGAACGCCGCGCCCAGTCCGATCCGTTCGGCGGTGGCCGCCTCTGCCACGAGGTCCGCGGGCCGGACCGGATGCCGGGACAGGGTGTAGTACCCCAATTCGGTACAACGCCGCGGGTCCGCCGCGGTGCGGGGTGGTGTCGTCGTCATGTCGCCACTACTTCGTCGGAAGGGCGTTCTGCAGCCCGCCCACATCGGTGATCTTCCAGCCCGAATTGCGATCGATGGTGAGTGAGTAGGTCACGGTGGTGCGCCCGCCGTCGGGGGTCTGCGCACTGGTCGAGGTCACGTCGAGGTAGGCGTTGACCTTGTAGATTCCGCTGGATTCGGAGGTGACCGCGGCCGAGAGCGGAGTCGCCTTCGAGGTCCACTGCAGCGGCAGCAGGATCTGCTCGAGCTGCGGCGCGGTGGCATCGAACTTCGCCGACAGCTGGGGTGTGGTGCCGGCCTTCAGTCGCTCGATCCAGCTCTTCACATCGTGGAAGTCGATGGTCGAGGCCCCCACCGAATAGTCCGAGGCGATCTGCTCGGCGTGCCGGTTGTCGGCCGCGGCGCTGTCGCGGTCGGACAGGGTGGAGCGGGCGGAGAAATAGAGCGAGCCGAAGACGATGGCGAGCACCAGTAAGGCGACGATCACCAGCGTGGTCACGACGGTCGACAGCCGGATCGCGACCGTCAGCTGAGCGCGTCGCGGCGTGGTGGGCTCGGACGCGGATGTGGTTTCGGCGGTGTCCTCGTCGTCTACTGCTGTGCTCATCGTGTTCCTCCTGCCGGGCCGTACTCCGAGCTCGGCGTGTTATTTCAGGTTGATCCGGAAGTGCAGGGTCCCGTCGGGATCGACAGAACTCAGTGCCTGCCCGATCAGGGCGCTGATGTCGACCCGTGGGGTGCGGGCGACCGCATCGGTGACCACCGGTTGCAGCACCGGCGCGAGCGGAGCGATCCCCGGGCCGATCTTGTTCAGCAGATCGGTCAGCTGGCCGAGGAACGGTACGAGCCCGTCCCCGGTGAAATAGTTCGACACCGGCTGTGCCTTCGACAGCAGCGAGCCGTTCTCGACGATCTTGGTCAGCGAGGTGCCGAACAGGCCCAGTTGCTCGCCGGCGGTGTCGATCGAGGGGCCCAGCCACTCCATGTTCGCGCCCATCGCCTGCATGTCGGCGAACAGTTGCCGGAGGGTGCCGGTGCGGCTGAGCAGCGTGGCGGCCAGCAGATCGGAGGAGCGCTGCAGCGTCTGCATCGCCTGATCGGTACCGGCCAGCGCGGTGTCGAAGGTGCCGACCAGATGCGAGATCGCCTCGGGGTGAATCTGATCGAGCAGTTGTACCGCCCGCGACGACAGGGCCGTGATGGACATCGGCAGCCGCACCCGATCGGCCGTGATGTTCTGACCGTCGGCCAGATACGGCCCGGAGGTCGCGGTGGGGGAGAATTCGATGTAGGGCTCGCCGAGCGCCGACAACTGTTCGATGTGGATGTCGCTGGCAGCCGGAATGTGGTACCGCTCATCGATTTTCAGCGCGACGACCACACCGGAGGCCTGTTTGCGCACCGACTCCGCGGTACCGACCGCGACACCGTCGAACAGCACCGGCGAGTTCGGCCCCAGCCCGCCCGAGGTCTCCAGATGCAGGTTCGTACTGAAATACGATGTGCGCGGATCGAAGTGCAGCACACCGACGGTCATGTAGACGATGCCGAACACCAGCACCGCCGCGATCGCGATCAGCGACACCACGCCCCGTGCTCTCATCGAAGGGCTCCGATCATCCGTAGGGCGTCGACGATCCGGCCCGTCTGCTCGTCGGTGCCCATGGCGGCCTCCGGCGGTGGTGAGATTCCGGCGCCAACCATGTTGATCTTCGGGCCGTGATCGGCGAACGGAATGACCTTGGTCTGGAGCAGATCGATCAGCTTCTTCATGTTGGACGGGGAATCGGTGTCCAGGGGTGCGCTGCCGAACAACATCGGCACGACCGCGTGCGCGGCCGCCGCGGTCGAATCCAGCACCGGCGCCAGCCATCTGGTCGACGGCGCGAACGGGCCCAGTGCGGTGAGTACCAGAATGGTCCCGATCTGGGCGTTCATCACATCGGTGGTGTGCTGCACGCCGTCCGGAGTGAGCAGCGGATCCCAGGTCGAGGTGCGGTTGAGCATTCCGTCGACGACGGTGGCCTGGATACCGCCGACCACCGCGTGGATCGAATCGGTATGTGCGGCAAGGTCGTCGAGATCGGTGCCCAGCACCTCGGCGATCCGCGCGGTGTCGGCCGGATCGCGGGGCATGATCCCGTTCACCTTGTGCACGATGTTCTGTACATCGTTGACGGCACCGCTGCCGACGAAGGTGGCCAGCTGGGCGAGGATGTCCTCGATCGGCAGCGGCTGACGGGTGTCGGCGAGCGGAATCGTGGCCTCGGGGGCGATCTCGGTCGCGGCCGGTGCGGCCGGTTCGGTGAGCGCGATGTGCACATCGCCCAGCGGTGTCGCCTGCCGCAACTGCGCGGTGGTGCCGACCGGCAGACGTACCGACGTGCGAATGGCGACATCGGCGATCACATAGCCTCGCCGCGCCGGGGTGCTCGCGGTGGCCGGAACCGGATCGACCAGCGTGACATCGGTGAGTTGCCCGACCCGCACCCCGTCCGCGATGACCTTGGCACCCTGCGGAAGGTTCAGCACATCGGCGAATTCGATGCGCAGATGGTAGGTCGGGCCGCCGACCCCGGTCCCGGGGACGGGGATGTCGGCCGGCTGGAATCCGCAGGCGGTGGCAGAGATCGCGATGGTCGCGGCGGCCAGCGCGTGAATACCGAGACGGCGCAGGGTCCGGGTGGATCTCCTCATTTCGCGCTCACCGCCGACAGCAGGACGGGCAGGGCCGGAACCGTCACCGCGCCGTTGCCGCCGAGCAGGCACTGCTGCCCGGCGACGGCTTTCAGTGCCGCGCAGATCTGATCGGTCTGCTGTTGCGGCAGGGCGAGTTTCGGTGGTGCGTAGCCGATCGTGATGCCGCCGGCCGGATCGAGGGCGCCGGTGAAACCGCCGGCCACCGCCGGCGCCATGCGAATGACCTCGGCCAGTGAGCCGACACCGGACGAGATCAGTTGTGCCAGATTCGGAATGCCGTCGAGTGCGCGCAGCGCGGGGGTCCCGAATTTCATCATCACCTCGTTGAGATTCGGCAGCAGATCCACCAGCGCACCCACCAGATCGATGACCGGTGGGAAGGCGAGGGTGTTGATATCGCTGAAGGTCTGGGTCAGCCGCGGGAGGATGGTCTCGAGATCCGGCCAGCCGTTGTGCGCGCGGTGCGCGAGATCGCTGAGGCTGTCGAGCAATTGGCCGATGTGCCCGATCGCCGCATCGGGGGAGTTCAGCGCCTTGCTCAGTTGCAGGATGAGCGCGTTGATCTGCTCCCCGGTACCCGAGGTGGACCGGTCGAGGGCATCGATACCGTCGCCGAGCGCGGTGCGCTGGGCCGGATCCTTGGCCGCGTCGAGCTGATCGGACAGTTTCGCGAGTGCGTCGAAGGTCTCCGAAAGGCTCTTGGGAGTCAGGGTTTTCGTGATGCACCGGCCCGGATCCCAGCCCGCGCCGCTGGGCTCGGGGCCGATGAGCGACAGATTGCGATCCGCGACGATGGTGTGGCTGACCGTCACCGCGCCCACATCCGGTGGGAGCTTGCGGTCGGCGCGCACGGTGAAGCGCACCTTGGCCGAACCACCGTCGGGTTCGATGCTGGTGACCTTGCCGACCTGCACGCCCATCACGGTGACCGCACTGTCCTTGTAGAGCCCGATACTGTCGGGCATCTCCGCACAGTAGCTGCGGGTCGCGGGTTCGGATCTGGTGAGTTTCAACCCGATTCCGGCCGCCAGGACCAGCACCAGGATCACCGCCGCCGACATCAGTCCGCGCGAGCCCAGAATTCGGCTCAGCATCAGCACCCACCTCCCGGCACCGGTACGCACACATCGGTCACGGTGGCGCCGGATTGATCGATCGTGAGCCCGCCACCGGGCTGGACGAACGGGGTCACCCGCTGTTCGAAGGTGTGCAGGGAATCGAGCAGCGCGCCCATGCGTGTGTCGAGCTCCTGCAGTTTCGGCACCGCGTCGGCCAGCGGCTGGGCCTGATCGCGCAGCGAGTCGTTCCAGATCCGCCCGAGCGGGCTGAGTTCCTGTAGCAGCTGCGCCAGCCCGTGCAGCGCCCAGCTGAGCTGCTCCCGGTTGTCGGCCACGATGTTCTCGAGGGTTCCGAAGGTGCGCATCAAACTCACCAGGACATCGGAGTTCTTGTTCAACGCCGCCAGATATTCGTCGGTCAGCGACAGGGTTTTGGAGATGTCGGCGTTCTGCTTGTCCATGATGCCGACGATGTCGCCCACCGCGCGGACGGCGGCGCGAACCGAGTCGGGGCTCTTGTCGATCGAGCCGGACAGCGCCGCCAGATCCTGGCGGATGACATCGCCGTCGGTGCGCTGCACCGGATTCACCGCGTCCTGGAAGGCCTGAGTGAGGTTGTAGGGCAGAACGACTCGCTGCGCGGGGATCACCTCGGCACCGAGTGCGGCGGTGCCGGCCGGTTGCACGGCGAGGTAGTAACCGCCGACGAGGGTGAGCATCCGCACCGCGAGCGTGGTCTGATCGCCGAGGAACACATCGTTTTTCACCGAGAAGGTCATGCGCACCCGGTCGGGCAGCAGGTCCAGTGCCTTCACCTTGCCGACCGGGATCCCGGCGACCCGGACATCGTCTCCGGTGCGGATCGAACCGGCCTCGGCGATATCGGCGGAATATGTTCGCTCCGGTGTGGTTCCGACGACGTTGATCACCCCGATCGCGGCGACCAGGACCAGCACCACGATGATTCCGGCGATACCCCAGCGCAGTTGCGCACCGCGTTCGGTGTGGGGGGTGAACAGCGCGCGTATCCGGTTGCCCGCCGATGAAGTCTTTACCGATGACATAGCGTGATCCTCTGTCCGGCGATGAGCACCTGCAGGGGTTCGGGAGCGACCGCGATACCGTGCGAACAGGTGATGTTCGCATCGGGTCCGGTCGGCGGCGTGTCGGCGGCCATGGTCTGGATCAGCCCGGGCAGCCGCCCCAGCACCTCGGTGGCCTGACGCGGATTCGGCAGTACCCGGTGCAGCAATGCGTCCAGGTCCTGGTTCTTCGCGCCGGTGACGCCCAGGACTTGCAGCAGATCCAGCAGCGGGCGCAGCATCGGCGGGATTTCCATCGCGAATTGCACGAGTCCGGGCAATTTGTCGGTGATGGTGACGAACAGATCCGTCAGGTTGATCATCAGCTTCATCGCGTTGCCGGATTTACCGGCCATGTGCTCGGACACCTGCGCGAAATTGCCGACCAGGGTGGACAGCACCTGCTGCCGATCGGAGGCGTAGCGGCTCAGCTTGTCGATGGCGTCCAGGGCCGGGCCGATCCCGTTGCCGTCCCCCTGGACGACCGACAGCATGCTGTTCGCGAACTGATTGAGGTCATCCGGCGACAATTGCGCCAGCACCGGCTGCAGCCCGTTGAACAGTGTGGTGATGTCGAAGGCCGGAACCGTGTGGGCGGTATCGAAGACGGCGGCCGATGTGCGGTGCGCGCCGGGCTGGTCCGGTTGCTGAATCTCGAGGTACCGGAACCCGGTCAGGTTCTGATATCGCACGGCCACTTTCGTCTCGGTGTAGAGCGGATGGCCCTGCGACACCGTGAAGTGCACTCGTGCCAGGGCGCCGTCGAGCTCCACATCGCGGACCTTGCCGACCTGCACACCATAGAGGCGCACGTCGTCACCGAGCCGTAATCCGTTGGCGTCGGTGAAGATCGCGGTATACGTATCGGTCCGGCCGCTCACCGGCCGCTCGATCAGCCGGAACACCCCGATCAGGACCAGCGCCATGGTGACCACCGAGACGATGACCCGGATCCACAACGATCGCGTCGCCATCAGCGCCCCCAGGGCTGGTGGGCCAGCAGCGCCGAGAGGGGGCCGGCCAATCCCGGAACCACATCCAGGTCGACTCGCGCGTTCAGCACCGGCCCCGACGGGGAATCGTGGAAGCCGGTGCCGAGCCGGGTGAGCAGTTCGCCGAGTTCGGCGTCGGAACGCTGTGGCGCGCCGACGGATCCGCCGACGACATCGAGGAAGGCGGAGGCGATCGGCAGAAACCCTTCGAAATAGCGTTGCGCGGTGTAGAGCGTGGTCGTGGCGACCGGCAGCATCTGTTCTTGCACTCCTGCGAACATCTCCGAGAACTGGGTGAGGTCTTGCCGGGTCCGCAACTGCTGATTCGTGAGGTCCGAATGCAGCAGTTCCGCGGCACCGGCGAGCAGCCCCGGCACGCCGGCCAGACCCGAACCGAACTGGGTCAGCAGGACCGAGGGGGGGAGCTGCTGGGTTTCGGTGAACGAGCGGGCGGTGGTGCCGATGGCCTGCAGCAGCGGCGTGAACGCGCTGATGTCGTGGGAGGTCTTGCGCAGCAGTTCGGTGAGCTTCGGGGTCAGCACATCGCCGGTGAGCTGCCCGGTGGACTCCAGCAGCGCGGTGAGGGTGGCGTCGCGGACCCGGTCGGCGTCGCGGCTGCTCAGGTCGACGGTCGCACCGTCGTGCAACGCCGCGCCGCCGGTCATCGAATTCAGTTGCAGCGTGGTGATTCCGAACAGATTGCCGGGTGCGTAGTCGACGGTCAGGGCATCGGTCAGGCCGAACAACTGGGATCGCCGCAGATCCAATCCGATGCGCTGGCGGCCCGCACCGGCAATGGCCACCGAGTCGACCGAACCGACCCGGACACCGTCGAGCCGGACATCCGTACCTGCGGCGACACCCGCACCGACATGGGTGGTGAGCAGGGTGACGCGGATGTCGTCGGCCGGGCGGCTGTCCGGAATCAGTTGCCACACAACGATGATCAGCGCGGCGATGACGACGGCGCCGATTCCGAGGACGCGGGCGCGGCGGGGCCCGACTTCGGTTCCGGGCAGAGCGTAGGCAGGCATGTCTTCACCCGGTGAACGTGATGGGGGACTGGAATCCCCAGAGAACGATGGTCGTGAGCATGTCGAGGGCGATGATCGACACCAGGCTGGCGCGGACCGCACGTCCGGAGGCGGTGCCCACTCCCTCGGGCCCGCCGGTGGCGAAAAATCCTTGGTAGCAATGGATCAGCACCACGGCCAGGGCGAAGACCATCACCTTGATGGTGGCGGCGATGACGTCCCAGCCCAGGACGAATTGGTCGAAGTAGTGGTCGTAGGTACCGGCCGGAGTGCCGTGGATCGCGGTCACGATCAACTCGCAGGACAGATAGCTCAGAATCAACGCGACCACGAAAGCCGGTGCGACCGCGATGATTCCGGCGATGACCCGGGTGGTGACCACGAACGGCACCGAGCGCACGCCGAGTGATTCCAGTGCGTCGATCTCCTCGGAGATGCGCATGGAGCCGATCTCGGCGGTCATCCGGCAGCCGGCCTGCGCGGCGAAGCCGACCCCGGCCGCGATCGGCGCCAGCTCGCGGGTGACGCCGAATGCCGAGATCAGTCCGCTGAGCTGGCCCAATGACAGCAGGTTCAGTGCGCTGTAGGCCTCGATGCCGATGGACGCGCCCATGGCGGCGCCCATCAGGAGCATCAGCGGCACCACCCCACCGCCGATGATCACCGAGCCGCGACCCCAGGTCATATCGGTGATGACCGCGAGGGTCTGGCGCCGGTAGTGCGCGAGCGTGTATGGAATCGACGACAGCACCTGCCAGCCGAATCCGATCACGAAGCCGATGGACTCGACGGGGTTCATCGGGTGGATCCGGTGCCGGATGCGGTTGGTCCATCGCAGGCCGAACGGTGCATACGGCGTAGCCGTCATCACGCCATCCTCACCGGGAAGAACATGGTCACCACCTGGGTGATGGCGGTATTGAGGACGGTGACCGAGGCGACCGACAGCACGACCGCCGCGTTGACGCCGTCGGCGACTCCGCGCGGGCCGCCGCGGGCTTCGAGTCCGCGCTGGCAGGCGATCACCACCACGAGGAATCCGAAGATCAGCGCCTTGATCAGCGAGACCCACACATCGAGCGGAGTGGTGAAGGCGCCGAAGGACTGCCAGTAGCTGCCCGGGGTGACGTTCAGCGCGGTGACCGCGACGGCGAAACCGGACACGATGCCGACCGCGACGATCAGGACATTGAGCAGCGGGGCCACCAGCATCATCGCCGCGATCCGCGGAACGACCAGGCGCTGCACCGGATCGATCCCCATGACACGCATGGCGTCGACCTCTTCGCGGATGGTCTGCGCGCCCAGATCCGAGGCGATCGCGGCCGATCCGGCGCCGCCGAGCATCATCGCGGTCGCCAGGGGTGCGCCCTGCTTGATCACACCCAGCCCGCCGGCGGCGCCGATCATCGAATCCGCGCCGAGCTGGGACACGATATTGCCGACCTGGGTCGACACGATGACGCCGAACGGAATCGCCATCAGCACACTCGGGATGGCGGTGACCTTGATCAGAAACCATGCCTGCGTGAGGGTTTCGCGGGTGCGGAAGCGCATCCGGACCGCGTCGGTGGTACCGATCACCGCAGCCTGGCAGCCCATCTGCAACGCCCGCCCGAGGGTGGCCAGACTGGACAGAACCGTTTCGGAAAAATTCCGGCGCAAAGCCGCACTGGCTCGCGGAGTTTCCACCGCGGGACCTATGTCGAGTTCTGCGGTCGACATCGAACCTCCCGTAACCGCCGACGCAATGCCGGGAAACTACCATATGATCTGGACCACATTCCAGACACTAATCCAGAAAGGTGTTCCGATGGGTGAATCGCCGGGAATCCAGCGGTAGAGCGGGGGGATGTGATAGATCCGTCCGGGCACGATGCCGAGGGATACGGTGCCGCATATCGCTACGAAATTGTCGGGAATCGGCCGAAATCCGCGCTCGTGGCCGCTGTGAATGCCGCCGTAAATACGACATTTCCGAATATACGTGCGGGTAACCCTGTCACGCTGTGTACCCGCGGGCGATAGACAGGGCAGACTACCCAGGACCGGTAGCGCTACCCCTGCCCGATCGGGCCCTGCAGTGGAATGGAAAGGAGCCGGCGAGTGTTCAGCCGCATCGCCATCGTGAACCGGGGTGAGGCCGCTATGCGCCTCATCCACGCCGTCCGAGATTTGGCCGCGGCGACCGCGAGACAGATCGAGACCGTCGCTCTCTACACCGACGTCGACCGGAACGCCACCTTCGTGCGCGAGGCCGATATCGCGTACGACCTCGGTCCGGCTTCGGCCCGGCCCTATCTGGATCTCAAGGCGCTGGAGAAGGCCCTGGTGACCACCAAGGCCGACGCCGCCTGGGTCGGCTGGGGATTCGTCGCCGAGGATCCCGCGTTCGCGGAACTGTGTGATCACATCGGGATCACCTTCATCGGCCCCAGCCCGGATGCCATGCGCAAACTGGGCGACAAGATCGGCGCGAAGCTGATCGCCGAAGAGGTCGGTGTCCCCGTGGCGCCGTGGAGTCGCGGCGCGGTCGAGACGCTGGACGCGGCCATCGCGTCCGCGGCCGAGGTCGGCTATCCGCTGATGCTGAAGGCGACCGCCGGTGGCGGTGGCCGTGGTATCCGCGTGATCACCAACGAGGCCGAACTGGTCGACGCCTACGAGCGCACCAGCCAGGAGGCCGCGCGCGCCTTCGGCAGTGGTGTGGTGTTCCTGGAGCGCCTGGTCACCGGCGCCCGGCACGTCGAGGTCCAGGTGATCGCCGACGGTCAGGGCACCGCGTGGGCGCTGGGCGTGCGCGACTGCTCGGTGCAGCGCCGCAATCAGAAGGTCATCGAGGAGTCCGCGTCTCCGGTGCTGCGGCCCGAGCAGGTCGCGGATCTGAAGTCGTCCGCGGAGCGGCTGGCCGTCGCGGTCGGTTACCGCGGCGCGGCGACCGTCGAATTCCTCTACCACCCCGGTGACGAGCTGTTCGCTTTCCTCGAGGTCAACACCCGCCTGCAGGTCGAGCACCCGATCACCGAGTACACCACCGGATTCGACCTGGTCCGGGCGCAGCTGCACGTCGCCTCGGGCGGCAAGCTCGAGGGTGAGCCGCCGGCCGAGCGTGGCCACGCCATCGAGGCCCGGCTCAACGCCGAGGACCCCGACCGCGACTTCGCTCCGGCCCCGGGCCGTATCGCGCTGCTGGATCTGCCCGCCGGACCGGGTATCCGCGTGGACACCGGTGTCAGCGAGGGCGACACCATTCCGGCCGACTTCGACTCGATGATCGCCAAGATCATCGCCTACGGCAGTGACCGCGAGCAGGCCCTGGGCCGGCTGCGCCGGGCGGTCGGCGAGACCCGCGTCATCATCGAGGGCGGCGCCACGAACAAGAGTTTCGTCCTCGATCTGCTCGATCAGCCCGAGGTCATCGATGCCAGCGCCGACACCGGCTGGATCGATCGGGTGCGTGGTGAGGGCCGGCTGGTCGCCCAGCGGCACGCCGCCGTCGCCCTGGCCGCGGCCGCGATCGACGCCTACGAGCAGGAGGAGCGCGCCGAGCGCGAGCGACTGCTGTTCACCGCCGCCGGCGGACGCCCGCAGGTCCAGCACGAGAGCGGCCGTCCGCTGGATCTGAAACTGCGCGGTGTGAGCTATCGCCTGCGGGTCGCCCGGGTGGGCGCGCACCGGTTCCGGATCGGTATCGAGGCCGGTGGCGATATCCACACCGCCGACGTCGATCTCCTGCGTTTCGACCGGCACACCGGCCAGATCGTGGTCAACGGTGTCCGCTACCGGCTGGTCACCGGCGCCCACGGGCCCACCATCGTGGTGGATGTCGACGGTGTGACCCATCGCGTCAGCCGGGACGAGGGCGGCGTCGTGCGCTCGCCCGCGCCCGCGCTGGTGGTCGCCAAGCCGCTCGAGGTCGGCGACGAGGTCGAGGCCGGCGCCCCGGTGCTCGTGCTCGAGAGCATGAAGATGGAGACGGTGCTGCGCGCGCCGTTCAAGGGCCGGCTCAAGGAAATCGGTGTTTCGGTGGGCTCGCAGGTGGAGGCCGGTGCGCCGCTGCTGCGCCTGGAGCCCATCGCCGACGACGAGGAGGACGCCGCCGACGACGCACAGGCCGCCGACTCGGTCGATCTGGATCTGCCCGTGGCGCCCACCGAGGTGCTCGCCTGCGAGCGCACGGTTCGGGGCCAGGAGGATCTGCGCGGTCTGCTGCTCGGTTTCGATGTCGACCCGCACGACGATCGCCGGGTCCTGGCGGACTATCTGGCCGTGCGCCGAGAGGCCATCGCCGACAACCGCCGGCCGCTGGCCGAGGAACTCGAACTGGTCGAGCTGTTCACCGACCTGGCCGAGCTGACCCACAACCGGTTCCGCGGTGAGGACTCCGCCACCGGTCACGTGCACAGCGCCCGTGAGTACTTCCACACCTATCTGCAGAGCCTGGACGTCGAGCGGGCGGGTCTGCCCGAGTCCTACCGGGCCGGTCTGTCCAAGGCACTCGGCCACTACGGTGTCGCCGAACTGGATCGGACTCCGGAGCTCGAGGCCGCGGTGTTCCGGATCTTCCTGGCCCAGCAGCGGCCGACGGACACGGTCAACGTCGTCACCGCGCTGCTGCGTGAATGGCTCAACGAGCCGGTGCCGGACCGGGTGCTGCAGGAGCCGGTCGGACTGGCGCTGGAGCGGCTGGTGGCCGCGACGCAGGTGCGGTTCCCGGTCATCGCCGACCTGACCCGCGGCCTGGTCTACGCCTGGTACGGCCAGCCGCTGCTGCGCCGCAACCGCGCGCATGTGTACGCCACCGTCCGCAAGCACCTGAGCCACCTGGACGCACAGCCGGCGGCCGCCGACCGCTCCGAGCGGATCGGCGAAATGGTCCGCAGCACAGAACCTCTGGTGCGGCTGCTGGCCCAGCGCCTGGACCGCGGCATCCCCGACAACACGGTGATGCTCGAGGTGCTGACCCGGCGCTACTACGGCAACAAGGGCCTCACCGGCGTGCGTACCGAGGAGGTCGACGGCTGCGGCTTCGTGGTCGCCGAGCGCCGCGGGGTGAGTCTGGTGTCGGCGGCGGTCGGATTCGATTCGCTGGACACCGTGCTCGGCGGGCTGGGTGAGCTCGCCGGTGGTGCGGCCTCCATCGAGGCCGACATCTACCTCGGCTGGGAGAACCAGCCCGAGGACTTCGACGCGATGGCCGCGGCCCTGCAGGAGGTGCTCGGCGCGCGGGCCCTGCCCGGCCAGGTGCACCGCATCACGGCCACGGTCGCCGGCAGCGGTGGCGCGGTCATGCACCACCACTTCACCTTCCGCCCGTCCTCCACCGGACTGGTCGAGGAGCGGCTGATCCGCGGTCTGCACCCCTACATCGCGGAGCGCATGCAGATGCGCCGGCTGCGCAAGTTCGATCTCACCCGGCTGCCGTCCTCCGACGAGGAGGTCTACCTGTTCAAGGGTGTGGCCAAGGAGAATCCGGCCGATGAGCGGCTGATCGCCTTCGCGCAGGTTCGCGACCTGACCGCGCTGCGGGAGCACGACGGTCGGCTGCTGTCGCTGCCGACCGCCGAGAGCACCGTGGCGACCTGTGTCGATTCGATCCGCCGGGCGCAGTCGCGGCGGCCGTCGCGCAAGCGGTTCCACACCAACCGGATCGTGCTCTACATCTGGCCGCCGCTGGATGTGACCCGCGCCGAGCTCGACACCATCGTGAGCCGCGTGGAGCCGACCACCGCGGGCGCGGGACTCGAAGAGATCCTGCTCATCGCGCGTCAGCCCCACGCCGAGACCGGTGAGCTGGAAAAGATCGTGGTCCGCATCCGGTTCGACGCCACCGGTGGTACCGAGGTCACCGTCGGCGAGCGCACCGACGATCCGGTCGAACCGCTCGACGAGTACCGGCAGAAGGTGCTGCGCGCCAGCAGCCGCAACACCGTCTACCCGTACGAATTGACCGGTCTGCTGGGCGATTTCGCCGAATACGACCTCGACGAGAACAACGCCCTGGCCCCCATCGACCGGCCGAAGGGCCGCAACACCGCGGCGATGGTCGCCGGTGTGGTCAGCACGCCGACCGAGCGGCATCCCGAGGGCGTCACCCGCGTGGTGCTGCTGGGCGATCCGACGAAATCGCTGGGCGCGCTGTCGGAGCCGGAGTGCCGCCGGGTGATCGCGGCGCTGGATCTGGCCGAGCAGTTGCGGGTGCCGCTGGAGTGGTTCGCGCTGTCCTCCGGCGCCCGGATCTCGATGAAGTCCGGTACCGAGAACATGGACTGGGTCGCGGCCGCGCTCAAGCGGATCGTCGAGTTCACCCAGGACGGTGGCGAGATCAACATCGTGGTCTCCGGCATCAACGTCGGCGCGCAGCCGTACTGGAACGCCGAGGCGACGATGCTCATGCACACCAAGGGCATCCTGGTCATGACGCCGGATTCGGCGATGGTCCTCACCGGAAAGCAGGCACTGGACTTCTCCGGTGGTGTGTCGGCCGAGGACAACTTCGGTATCGGTGGCTACGACCGCGTGATGGGCCCCAACGGCCAGGCGCAGTACTGGGCGCCGAATCTCGCCGGTGCTCGCGATGTGCTGATGGCGCACTACGACCACACCTACATCGCCCCCGGTGAGCTGTCACCGCGTCGTGCGCAGACCGCCGACCCGGTCGACCGTGACGTGTGCGCCTTCCCGCACATCGTGCCCGAGAGCGATTTCGCCACCGTCGGCGAGATCTTCTCGGCCACCTCGAACCCGGATCGCAAGAAGCCCTTCGACATTCGCACCGTGATGCGGGCACTGTCGGATCAGGATCACCCGGTCCTGGAGCGGTGGGCCGGTATGGCCGATGCGGAGACCGCGGTCGTGCAGGACGCGCATCTCGGTGGTATTCCGGTCTGTTTGCTGGGTATCGAGTCGCGGGGTGTACCGCGGCGCGGCTTCCCGTCCACCGACGGCCCGGACACCTACACCGCGGGCACGCTGTTCCCGCGGTCGTCGAAGAAGGCGGCGCGCGCGATCAACGCGGCCAGCGGCAACCGTCCGCTGGTGGTGCTGGCGAACCTGTCGGGCTTCGACGGTTCACCGGAGTCGATGCGCAAACTGCAGCTCGAGTACGGCGCCGAAATCGGCCGCGCGATCGTGAATTTCCGTGGGCCCATCGTGTTCTGCGTGATCTCGCGGTACCACGGCGGTGCGTTCGTGGTGTTCTCGAAGGCGCTGAACCCGAATATGACGGTGATGGCCCTGGAGGGTTCGTTCGCCTCGGTGCTCGGTGGCGCTCCCGCCGCGGCCGTCGTGTTCGCCGGTGAGGTCGACACCCGGACCGCCTCGGATCCGCGGGTGCGCGAAGTGGAGTCCCGGGTCGCGAACGCGTCGGGCACCGAGCGTGCGGAGGCCTCCGCCGAACTCGACGAACTCCGCTCGACGGTCCGCGCCGAGAAGCTCGGTGAGGTCGCCGCGGAATTCGACCGGGTGCACAACATCCACCGCGCCGTCGAGGTCGGTTCGGTCGATGCGGTGATCAGCGCCCGCGAGCTGCGGCCGCGCATCATCGAGGCGATCGAGAGCCGGTCGGTGTAACCACTCCCGATCCGTCCGCACGGCATCCGGCCGGGCTCCGCACAGCGCGGGGCCCGGCCGGAGTCGGGTTGATCGGGCTGGGGAGATCGGGCTAGGGCAGCGGTTCCCAGCCCGGCCACTGCCGGGGCCCCTCGTCGCCGCGAATACACGACAGTCGCAACATCGCTTGCCGCCGCAGCGCCGGATCGGCCGCGGCGGCGCGGGCCGCGGCCATCGTCATCAGCAGCTCCCGGATGTCGCGCAGGAGATAGAACCCGCCCCACCGGGTGACGTCGTGGTGGTAGCCGTCGCAGAACCGGGCGTAGTCGGCGGCGGTGATCCAGCCGAAGGACCTGAACTCGAGTGCGGTGGGAACCAGATCCCATTCGGGTGGGCCGATCGTCAGATTCTCTGCGCTCATCAGCAGCACCTCGTGATCGTCGGTGGCCGCGAACTCCGCGTGCCACGCCTCACCGTGTACGACGCACCATTGCAGCCCGCTCGGCAGATCCGCCCAGCGTCCGCGTAATTCGGTCACGTGCTGGTGCAGCCAACCCCGGTCGTCGTCGGTGAACACCTCGGCCGCGTCGATCTCCTCGGTCAGGCCGAGAAAGGGCCGGAAGTGATCGAGTGAGAATCCGGCAGGTGGTGCCAGCTGATGCAGGCGCTGCAGGGTCGAGCCCATCTCGGCGAGCGTGCTCTGTTCGTGTGGGAGCGGATCCAGCCAGAACGTGACGCTGCGGCCGTGTATGTCGATGGGCTGCCGCACACCCGGGACGGCTCGCGGGGTGGAGATGCCGGAGGCGGCCAGCCAGCGGGCTGCCTCGAGCTCGTGCCGGGCCTCGGGTCTGCGGCCGGGCCCGCTGATCCGGACCACCACGCCACTGGGTAGTCGGTAGCCGGCCGCGGTGCCGAATGGCACCCGGCGGGCCTCGCCCATCTCGATTCCCGCGCTGGAGCAGGCTGCGCGAAGAACCGGCATTGCTCCGTTTATGGACAATTCTGTCGCCATAGGAATGCTCGAATCCGTCCCGAACCCTCATCTTTGGCACTCATTGTGGGCTATCGGCGGACCTTTGGAATTGTTTTCGGCAACTTCGCCGTTATCGCAAGGTGAGGCCGAGATCACGCCGATCGAGCGGGGAGGGTGTCTCGGAGTTCTGTTAGTGTCACTAAACGGAGAATGACTCCACTTAAGCTCGTGGGGAGGAAACGTTCCGTGGCGCTCGTCAAATCTCGCCCGCACTACAACCTCGTCTTCGGCGTACTGCTGCTCGGGATCTCCGCGTACGCACTGCTGCAGTCGATGGTCGTTCCGGTGCTGGCGCTGCTGATTCCGGCCCTGCACACCACGCAGAGCACCGCGACCTGGTTGATGACCGGATACCTGTTGTCGGCCTCGGTGGCCACGCCGATCCTCGGCCGCATCGGGGACAAGGTCGGCAAGGAGCGCATGCTCGTCGTGACCCTGGTCGCGCTGACTGTGGGCTCGCTGATCGCGGCGCTCACCGATTCGATCACCGTGATGATCGTCGCCCGGGTGATCCAGGGTCTGGGCGGTGGCGTCATCCCGCTGGCCTTCGGCATCATCCGCGACGAGTTCCCGGCCAAGAAGCTGCACGGCGCGGTGGGTATCGCCTCCTCGCTGATCGCCGTGGGTTCCGGTGTGGGCCTGGTGCTCGCCGGTCCGATCGTCGATCATCTGAACTACCACTGGCTGTTCTGGGTCCCGATGATCATCACCGCGATCGCCGCCGTGGCCGCCATCGCGTTCGTGCCCGAATCGCCGGTGCGCAGTCCGGGCCGGATCAATTGGGGTGCGGCGATTCTGCTGTCGGCCTGGCTGGTGGCACTGCTGCTCGCGGTCAGCAAGGGGCCGTCCTGGGGCTGGGCCTCGGGGACGACCCTGGGCCTGTTCGCACTGGCCGTGGTGTGCGCCGCGGCGTGGATCGTGGTGGAACTGAAGTCGCAGACCCCGCTGATCGATATGCGCACGATGCGTATTCCGGCGGTGTGGACGACCAACCTGGTCGCGGTGCTCACCGGTGCCGGTATGTACGCGATGATGACCTTCCTGCCGCAGCTGCTGCAGACGTCGAAGGCGGTCACCGGGTACGGGCTCAGTGCGAGCATCACCCAGTCGGGTCTGTACATGCTGCCGCTGTCGGTCGCGATGTTCGTCATCGGTCTGGCGATCGGGCCGCTGGCGGCATGGGTCGGGCCGAAGGTCATCGTGGTCATCGGCAGCATCATCACCGTCCCGGCCTTCGTGATGCTGGCCGTCGGCCACAACCAGGGCTGGGAGATCTATGTCGCGGGCGGCCTGCTCGGTATCGGCATCGGGCTCGCCTTCTCCTCGATGCCGGCGATCATCGTGGCCGCGGTTCCGCCGGCCCAGACCGGCGCCGCCACCGGCATGAACGCGAATGTGCGAACCGTCGGCGGCGCGATCGGCAGCGCGGTGTCAGCGGTACTGCTGACCTCGGGCGCGACCACCGCGCACGGACTGCCCGCCGATTCCGGGTACTCCAAGGTCTTCTGGTTCCTGGCGGGCGTGTCCGTGCTGGCGGCACTGGCCGCGCTGATCATCCCGGCGGTGCGTGCCCACGCTCCGGAGACCGTGTCCGCCGCGGTGACGGAAACGGCGGTGGATGCGGAGTCGGCCGCGGATATCGCCATCGACGAGCTGCGCGAGGGTCTGGTCGGCGCGCCGATCGAGCAGTCCGTGGCGCCCGGCCCGGGTACCGTCCGGGTGATCGCGGGACATGTGCGCGGTGAGCGCGGTCGTTCGATCCCGGGAGTCGCGCTGACGCTGATCGACCAACGCGGACATCAGGTTTCGCGGGCGGTCGGCGCGGTCGACGGCGGCTATCGACTCGATGCGCCGCAATCGGGCAGCTATGTGCTGATCGCCTCGGCGGCGGCGCACAGCCCGGTCGCGGTGAGCGTCGCCCTCGGTGACGGCGAGCAGCGGGTCGATCTCGAACTGCCGAGTTCCGGTGAACTGACCGGTCGCGTCCGCGGCGCCGGATCCGGTGTGCCGGTGGGCGACGCCACGGTCACCCTCGCCGATATCGGTGGTGAGGTGGTCGGTGCCGCCGTCACCGGCGCCGACGGCAGCTATCTGTGCCGCGGCGTCACCCCCGGTACCCACACCCTGGTGGTGGTCGCCGACGGAATGTCGCCGCGCGCCGCGACTCTCACGGTGCCGGCCAGCGGCGTCCTGCATCACGAGACCGAGCTGACGCCGATGGCGACGCTGGCCGGCGCGGTGCAGACGCAGGGCAGGGTGGTGCCGAATGCGCAAGTGACCGTGATGGATTCGTCGGGTGAACCGGTCGGTACCGCGCGCACCGATGCCTCCGGCCGATACCACGTCTCCGCTCTCCCAGCAGGTGAATACACCGTGGTCGCTCGCGGCTATCCGTCGGTGGCCACGACCGTGACCGTCGCCGGCGACACCGTCACCCACGACATGGAACTGAGCTACGACGAGGCGGCGTACGTCCCGGTTCGGTAGGAGTGTTTCGGGCCCGCAGGCGATTCCGGCCGACCGCCAGGAGTGCGCGCGGGCCCGATCCGGAGGCATTCCGGCGCCCAGCCCGGGTTGGAAAACCGTCCGGTAGGTTCTTTCTTGGCGGTCCGGCGCCGCGGTGTGTGCCTGTACGCTGCGGTAACCGGGAGGGTGCGCGGCCGTGCCGCGCTCGTTCCATGCCCCGGTCGATGCCGGGGTGGGTCCATCGGACGCCGGAGTTCGCTGTGCCTGGGCGCGGTCACGGGCCGGTCGGTCGGGCGGTGGCAGAATCGCTGGCGCGCAACATGTTTAACAGGCCGAGTATTGGGAAAAGGGCTTTTCGGGTAGGTGTGCTGAAGATGTGCTCCGTTACCTGGTGCATCGAGATGTGGTGAGTCCCTGCGGGATTCGCTGAACTATTACAGATCGGCACCGATCGGGCCCCCGTCATGACGGATGTTCTTGCATCGGTAATACTCGATAACACCTTGCGGGGGTGCCGGTTCCACACAGCGTGCTCGCGCATCGATCGGCTCGGCAGTGGATGCTGCGGCCCTACAGAGCGAGTTTGGCACGAAGATGGCGGTACCGGACATCGATTGTCGGCAGCGCGCGGTGGCGCACGCGAAGAGTTTCCTCCTGTCCCGAGCCGATGGGCGTGGCGTGCCGCGGGCACAGGTCTCGCTGTCGCCCACGATGGACACGGCATGTGACGCCGGTGACGGGCGCGGGGTTCTACTACGGGAATTCGGCCGCGATATCGGCTTCGATCTCGGTGACGAGAGATTCAGTGCCAGCCTGGCGCTGGCACATGTGCCCTATGCGTCCGACGAGCAGGACCTGCAACTGGCCGAGCGGCTCGCCGAGGTCGTCCGGTCGGGCCGAAGCGCCCGGAATCGGTTCGGATTCTTCTTCGACCACAACGGTTTCCCGCCCGACAGCGACTGCACCGCGATGGCGGTGGGCGCCCTGCACGATCGGGGCCTGATCTCCGATCTCGAGCTCGTCGGCTACGGCCGCGAGCTGCTGGCCGCCGGGGTGGCGCCCGAGACCGAGGCCGACGCCGCGATCCGCCCGGGTGTGGTGATGGTGTACTGGCAGGACGCCGCCGACCCGGGGACGCTGGCTCGCGGCCCCCGCTACGACGCGGTGGCCTGCGGCAACACCCTCTACATCCTGCGGCACGCGCAGGCACGCGGGCTCGCGGATCCGGCTGGGATCATCACCGCGACAACGGACTACGTCGTCGACCATCTGCTGTCGGGACGCTTTCGCGAGGGCACCCGCTACTATCCGCGGCCCGAACCGTTCCTGCACGCCATATCCCGGTTGTGCGCGGCCTTCCCCGATATCGACGCGGTCTGCGGCGCGGCGCTGGCCGACGGACTGGCCGATGCCGACGAGGGCGAGAAGCTGTCGTCGCTGGATCTGGCTCTGACGGTCATCGCCGCCGACAATCTGGGTGGAGACCGCGAACAGCACGGGCGGCGCGCGGAACTGCTGGCCCGCCAGGACGACAGCGGCGGCTGGCCGGCCGGCGCCTACTATCGGATGGGGCGGTTGCCGCTCTACTGGGGTTCGGCCGCCCTCACCTCGATCTTCGCGGCGGGGGCGCTGGCCTGTGACCGATGAGCTGGCTGCCTTCCGCACCCACCTGCTACCCGGCGGACGGCACGAGGAGCTCGCCGAGCAGATGTTCGGCTGGCTGATGACCCACTGCACCTGCGCGCCGGGCGCCCGGCGGCACGCCATGGACGCCTATGTCGCCACGAGTTACGAACTGCACTGTGCGCCCGACGATGCGTCCATGGCCGAAAACCTCTTGGGCGCACAATATGTGGCCGTCACCCTGCTGGCCGACGACGCCTACGACGGCCTCCCGGACCTGACGCGTTTCGTCACGTACCTGCGCACCGGCGAGATCGCCACCGAGCACGAACTCGTGTCCTGCTACCGCGCCATCGTCACCACCATGGCCGCACGGGGGCTCGATCCGGCCGGGTTCGAGCGCGCTGTCCGCGACACCATCGACGCGCGGTTGCGTGAGCGGGAACTCGATCTGAGCACGGTGGGATGGGATGAACACTGGGCGGTGCGCCGCCACACCATCGCCGTGGCCCCGTACGTGTGGTGTCACCGGGTCGCCCGGGACCTGCGGGTTCCGGAAGAGACCGATGCGGCGTTGCGGTCGGCGGGAATACTGGAACTGGTCTCGGAATGTGTTGCCCGCGGCAACGATATCGCCTCCTACCTGCGCGAGGCCGAACCGCCGCCGGGCGCCGACGCACCCGCGAGCCTGAACAGTGTGCTGCACCACGCCCGTGAGCTCGGCGGACTGGATGCCGGTGTGCGGGCCGCGGTGGCCGCCTATCGGGAAGCGGTCACCGCGTTCCGGACCGCTGCCGAGGGGCCGTTATCGGCTCTCGCGCAACAGGATCCGGCGGTACGGGAGTATCTGATGATCCAGCGGTCCGTGCTGGCGGGCAATCTGCCGGCGATCCGCCATCTGAGTTCACATCGCTATCCGGGGGCAGGTGCGCTGCTCGATGAGTTGTCCGAGATCGCGACGCACTGACACGATGGGTGCCGGCGGTGCGGCGCAACCACGCCGGGGCCCACCACACGGCGTCACCGAGTAGCCGCATGGTCGCCGGGACGAGCAGCACCCGCAGCACGGTGGCATCGATCAGCAGCGCCGCCACCATGCCGATGGCGATGTACTGCATCATCACCAGATCGGACAGGGCGAAGGCGCCGGTGACCACCAGCAGGATCAACGCGGCGGCGGTGATGATCCGGCCGGTGTGCGCGACACCCGCGCGGATCGCCTCGGCGGTGGACGCCCCCGCCGCCCGGGCCTCGACCATTCGTGACAACAGGAATATCTCGTAATCGGTGGACAGGCCGTAGATCACCGACACGATCACCACCAGCACCAGCGACATGATCGGCTGCGGGGTGAAACCGAGCAGTCCGGCACCGTGACCGTCGACGAAGATCCAGGTCAGAACGCCGATCGTCGAGCCGAGTCCGAGCAGGTTGAGCGCGCCCGCCTTCAACGGCAGCACGAGTGACCGCAGACTCAGCGCCATCAGCACGGTCGTGGCCAGGAAGACCAGGACCACGACGAGCGGTATCCGGTGCACCAGCGCGTCGATACTGTCCTTGTCGATCGCGGGTTGCCCGCCGACGAGCAGAGTGGTGCCGCTGGGCAGCGGCATCGAACGCAGATACTCGATGGCGGCATCGCGGTCCCCGGATGCGGCCAGCACGGTCTGGGTGGTGAACACACTGGACTGCGCCGGTCGCTGCATCCATTCCGGAAACGGCGAGGCGAGTCCGGGTGCGCGTTCGGCCGCGGCGAGGACCGTGTCCTTGGCGGCGGGATCGTAGGTGATCAGTACCAGATCGATCGGGTCGATCTGCCGCAGCGGGAAGATCGCGTCGAAATGCTGCTGTGCCAGCCGGGCCGGATGCTCCGGTGGCAGAAACCGCTCGTCGATGGTGCCGAAGGCCAGATCGCGGATCGGCGCGATCAGTGCCAGTAGCCCGATGACGACCGAAATCGCCACCACCAGTGGCCGTTTCATGACCCGCCCCGCCATTCGGCCCCACAGATTGTCCGGCACCCGATCCGGCGGGCTGGTCTTGCGGAACCAGCTCACTCCGAAGCGGTCGACCCGGTGGCCGAGTACGGCCAGGACCGCCGGTAACAGGGTGACCGATGTGAGTGCCGCCAATGCGACGGTGATCATGGCGCCGTAGGCGAACGAGCGCAGGAATCCCTGAGGGAACACCAGGACCGCGGCCGCGGCCACCACCACGATGGTCGCGGAGACGCCCACGGTGTGACCGGCGGTCGCCATCGACCGGCGGACCGCGTCGTCCACCTCACGCCCGGCGGCGAGTTCGTCGCGGAATCGGCTCAGCACGAACAGTCCGTAGTCGATGGCAAGACCGAGCCCGACCATCGAAACCACCGGGGAGACGAACGAATTCACCTCCGTGACGGTGGTGATCAGGCGGATGATTCCCCACGCCCCGGCCACGGTGAGCCCACCGACGAGCAGCGGCAGCGCAGCGGCCACCGCACCGCCGAACAGAAAGAACAGCAGCACCGCCACGGCCGGGATCGCGAACAGTTCCATTCGCAGCTGGTCGTGGGCCATGGTGTCGTTGAGCGCGCCGGCGACCGCCTGGCCGCCGGCGACCTCCATATCCACTCCGGCGACGGTGAGGTCCCCGGACACCGCGCGATAGTTGCGCATCTGTTCGGTGGGGTCGTCGCCGTGGATGGCGATCGAGGCGAAAGCGTGGCGGTGGTCCGCGGAGCCGAAGATGTCCGGCAGCGTCAACCCCGTGCGGGTCGGCCAATAGGCGCCGTTGACGCGATCGATCCGGTCCGGAAACCGTTGCGGCAGCGCGTCGAGCGCGGCGACGATCGGTGCGGCGAACGCCGGATCGTCGATCGTCGTCCCGGGCGGCGCGTGATACAGCAGAATCACATCGGCACTGTGATCGCGACCGAAGATCTCCTGGCGCACCCCGGCGGCGTGGACCGATTCCGAGGTCGGATCGTCCCATCCGCTGGAACTGAGATGGTCGCCGAGCCCGAGCCCGTAGCCGCCGAGTGCGAGCAGGCCGGCCACCAGCACCACGATGACAGACCATCGCCGGCGCAGCACGACATCGGCCCAGCGGCCCGGGCGGAAAATGAGCATCGGAGCAAACATAGGACCGGCATCCGTGGAATTCCCCGGCCCCGGAAGAAGTTTCCGATGGCTCACAGTTTCGCGACGGCCGGGTTGTGAGATGTCGGTTCCGGGCCGGGCCACCTGTTATGTAAGTGGTATTGCACACATCCCGAATGATGCTGTGTCCCTGCGGGTTCGAGATATCTCACCGCTTCCGGCGCGGTCGGTGGTGGGCTCGCTGGGCGGTGTCACAATGTGCGATCGCCGATTTGGTTGGTGTGTCCAAAACTCCTCTGAATCGTTTTCTCCGCCGATCCCGGTCAATACCGTGTGCGCCATCGGTCAAAGGCCCTGGACCGCTGAGAGAGTGTGTCGCCGCATCATCCGGTGGCCGCTGTACGCGAGACCGGAGGATATTCGTGTCGGACATTGCAATTGTGGGTATCGGCTGTCGATTCGCGGGTGGAATCGATTCGCCGGAATCGTTCTGGGACTTCGTCGTCGACAAACGTGACGGTGTGGTCGACATGCCGGCGGACCGCTGGGATCTGCGCCGCTACTACGACCCCGAACCCCGCACCCCGGGGCGCAGCTACACCAAGCGCGGCGCCTTCATGACGGTCGATCCCTGGCAGTTCGATCCCGACTTCTTCGGGATCTCGCCGCGGGAGGCAACCGTCCTGGACCCGCAGCAGCGCCTCATGCTCGAGGTGACCTGGGAGGCCCTCGACGACGCCGGTATGGCCGGGCGCGCGGCGGGCGCCTCGGTGGGGGTGTACGTCGGTGGTTTCGTGGTCGACCAGTCGGTGATCGGCGTGGTGGGCCCGGCCCTGTTCCACACCGACATGCATACGCCGGCGAGCGCGTCCTACACCATGCTGTCGAACCGAATCGCCTACGCGCTCAACCTCGTCGGGCCCGCGATCACGGTCGACACCGCCTGCTCCTCGTCGCTGGTGTCGTTCCACCTGGCCTGTCAGGCGCTCGAGAACGACGACTGCCGGGTGGCGCTCGCCGGTGGGGTGAACGTCATGCTGCAGCCGGAGACGTTCGTGCTGATGTGCAAGGGCGGCTTCCTGGCCACCGACGGCCGCTGTAAATCCTTCGACGCCGCGGCCGACGGTTACGGCCGCGGTGAGGGCGCGGGCATGGTGGTGCTGAAGAAGCTCGACGATGCGGTGCGCGACGGCGACCGGATCTACGCGGTGGTCAAGGCCACCGGATCCAATCAGGACGGGCGCACCACCGCCATCACCGTGCCCAATGTCGATTCCCAGGAGGCGCTTGCGCGCACGGTGTGCGAGCGGTCGGGCCTGGCCCCGGACTCGGTCACCTATCTGGAGGCGCACGGCACCGGCACACTCGTCGGCGATCCGGTCGAATTGCGGGCCCTGGGAAGGGTTTTCGGTGCACCGGCCGGGCGCACGGACACCGTCGGCGTGGGTTCGGTCAAGGCCACCATCGGTCACACCGAGGCTGCGGCGGGGGTCGCCAGCGTGATCAAGGCCGCGCTGGCCATCAAACATCGCACCCTGCCGCCGCAGGGCTGGCTGGACAAGCAGAACCCCGACATTCCCTTCGAGGAACTGGGTCTGCGCGTACAGACCGAGGCACAACCGCTGTCCGCGGATGCGGGCCCGATGTCGGTGGCGGTCAACGGTTTCGGCTACGGCGGCACCAACGCGCACGCGATCCTGCAGGAATACACCGGTGCGCCGTCGCCGGTCGCCGCGCCGCGCCGGCATCTGGGTATCCTGCCGATCTCGGCGCGCGGCACCGCGGCGGCGCGCGCGCTCGGCGGCCGGTTCGCCGATCTGATCGACTCCGGCGCCGATCCCGAACATCTGGCCGAGGCGGCCTGGACCCGCATGGCCCAGCATCCATTCCGCACCGGCGTGCTGATCGGCGAGTCCACCGAAGACCTGGTCCGGGACCTGCGCGCCTATGCCGCCGGTGAAGGTCGCGACGCCTCGCGCACCATCGTGTCGCGGACGGCCGAACCGGTCTTCGTGTTCTCCGGTATGGGACCGCAGCACTGGAAGATGGGCCGCGAACTACTGTCCGCAGGTGGGGTTTTCGCCGACACCGCCGCCGAGATCGACGTCGAGTTCCGGGCGCTGTCGGGCTGGTCGATCATCGAGGAGCTGCAGCGCCCCGAGAGCGAATCCCGCGTCACCCGCACCGAAGTCGCGCAACCGGCCAACTTCCTGGTCCAGGTCGGACTGGTACGGGAGCTGGCACAGTACGGGATCGAACCCGCCGCCATCGTCGGCCACAGTGTGGGCGAGGTGTCGGCGGCTTATGTCAGTGGCGTGCTGTCACTGCGTGACGCGGTGTGCGTGGCCTACCATCGGGCCCGCCTGCAGGCGACCACGGCCGGCACCGGCGGCATGCTCGCGGTCGGTCTGCCCAGGGACAAGGCCGCCGAGCTGATCGCCGGGGAACCCGGTGTCGACATCGCCGCGGTGAACAGTCCCAGTGCCGTGACGCTGTCCGGTGAGGTGGAGCGGCTGGATCTGATCGCCGAGAAGCTCACCGAGGAAGGCGTCTTCGCGCGCCGCCTGCGCGTAGAGGTCCCGTATCACAGTCGTTTGATGGAGCCGATCGAAGCCGAACTGCGCACGGCACTCGCCGATCTGAAACCACAGCCGCCCACGGTGCCGCTGTATTCGACGGTCACCGGCGAACGCGTCACCGAGGGCGACTGGAACGCCGGGTACTGGTGGTCCAATGTCCGGCGTCCGGTGCGGTTCCTCGACGCGATCACCGCCCTGATCGGCGCCGGCAGCCGGATCTTCCTCGAGGTCGGCCCGCACCCGGTGCTGTCGGGCAATATTCGCGAAGCGCTGCTCGGCGCGGACGCCCAGGGCACCACGGTGCCCACGCTCGATCGCGAACAGCCGGACGCGGACAGCCTGCGCCGCACCCTGATCGGCCTGCACGCCGCCGGTGTGCTCGATCGCGAGGCGCTGTTCCCGGCCGATCGTCCCGCGACCCCGCATCTGCCGTTGCCCCGCTACCCGTGGCAGCGCACCCGCCTGCACTCCGCGCTGCCGCTGTTCGAACAGGCCCGCCTCGGCACACCCGGTGGTTACGCCATGCTCGGTGATCCCGATGTCGAGGGCCGTCCCGAATGGCTCCTGCAGGTCGGCACCGAACTGTTGCCGTGGTTGTCGGATCACGTGGTGAACGGGATCAAGATCATGCCGGGGGCGGCGTACCTGGACGCGGCGCTCAGCGCCACCCAGGCCCGGATCGGCTCGGAACAGGTTGCGCTGGAGGGGGTTCGCTTCGTCGCACCGCTGATCATGGGCGCCCCCGACGTTCCGCTGGTGGCATTGAGCATCGAAGAGGCCAGCGGCCGTTTCCTGATCAGATCCCGAAGCGCCACCGGTACCGCCTGGACCGTGCACGCCTCCGGCCGCACGCTCACCGGTAGCCATGAGCAGACCACGGTCGAGGTGCCGGAGATCGAGGTCGGTATCGATGTCGACCCGGCGATGTTCTACACCGGTCTCGCCGCGGCCGGACTGCAGTACGGCCCGTCGTTCCGCCGGGTGACCTCGGTGCGCGTCGGCCGTGACGTGGTGGTGGCCAGTGTCGACGGCACCATCGCCGCCGGATCCGGCCATCTGGCTCATCCGGCGGTCGTGGACGCCGCGATGCAGTGCGCCGCCATGCTGTTCGCGGACGAACGCATCGACGAGGGCGTGATGGTGCCCGTCGGTGTGGCCGCGGTGCGCCTGCTCGCGGCATTGCCGGAAACGGTCACGGTGGTGGCCCGGCGCGATCCGAACGCGCGGTTGCGCGCCGATGTCGAACTGCTCGATGCCGACCACCAACTCGTCGCCCGCCTGTCCGGACTCCAGATCGGCGCCCTGCGGCCCGGGGACGATCCGCTGCACCGCATGGCCGAGTTCTACTACACCGAAACTCTCGAGGAGCGCGACCCGATCGACCCGGCAGCCCTGGCCGACACCGGTTCGGTGAGCACCCTGGTCGTCGGTCTCGGCGAGACCGGCCGGGCGGCCGAGCTGGTCGCGGCGATACCGAATTCGATTCCGCACGTAGTGGATTCCACCGGCCCGGAGCTGGAGACCACGCTGACCGAGCGGTTGCGTGCCGCACGTGACGAACACGCCCAGCGCCTGCACGTCTGTGTGGTGGCCGGTGCGGTCGCCGACGATGTTGCCGAGCTGTGGACGCTCAAGCGCATCGCGGTGGCGATCGCCGAATTCGTCGAGCCGCCGAGCGAGAACGGCACGCCGCAAACAATTTTCGGCGATGGCGTGGTGCACTGCACCCTGGTCACCGAATCCGCTTTCACCCTGCCCGGCAGTCCCGCGGCTCCCGACACCGGACAGGCGGCTCTCGCCGGTGCGCGACGGGTGCTGCTCAACGAGCAGACCGCGCTGCGCTGGCGTCTGATCGACACCGAGCCCGGCACCCCGGTCGCCGATCTCGTCGCCGAACTGGCCGTGCCCGGCGCGTTCTCCCTCGACAACTCCGACGAGGTGCTGCTGCGCAACGGCAAGCGCTGGGCCACGGTGATCACCAAACCACTGCCCGAACGGCTCGAGGAACTGGAAACCGCGGCGCCGCTGACCGATTCGCAGGCGAACTTCGAACTCGACATGCCCCGCACCCGGGTGCTGTCCGGGCTGGGCTGGCGTGAATGTCCACGGGTGGAACCCGGGACCGGCGAGCTCGAGATCCGGATGCAGGTCGTCGGATTGAACTACAAGGATCCGCTGAAGGTCATCGGGTTGCTCGGTGAACGTGAACTCGCGCCCACCTATTTCGGCACCGTGCCCGGTATGGAAGGCGTCGGCACCGTCGTGCGGGTCGGTCCCGGTGTGCAGGACGTCAAGGTTGGTGATCTGGTCGGCGTCGCCGCCAAGGGCATGATGCGCCGCTTCGCGGTCGTGGATCGCCAACTCGCGGTCGTCCTGCCCGAGGGCACCGATCCCGGGCACTGCACCAGCATCATCGCCTTCGGCACCGCAGAATACGCACTGCTGGATCTGGCGCGGCTGGAGCCGGGGGAGACGGTGCTCGTGCACGGCGCGGCCGGCGGTGTGGGCACCGCGGCGATCCAGGTCGCGAAGGCGCGCGGGGCCACCATCATCGGCACCGCGAGCACTCCGGAGCGGCGCGCGCACGTCCTCGCGATGGGCGCGGACCACGCGGTGAACTCGCGGTCGCTGAACTTCGTGGACGAGGTCGCCGCGATCACCGGCGGCGCCGGCGCCGATGTGATCATCAGCAGCGCACCCGGTGAGATCCTGCGCCAGAACTTCAACGCCGCAGCCGAATTCGGCCGCATCGTCGAGGTCGGCAAGGCCGACATCTACACCGGCGGGCTGCTGGAACTGGCGAACTTCGACAAGAACCTGTCGTACTTCTCGATGGATCTGGACCGGCTCGTCAAGGTCAAGCCACTGCGGCTGGCGGCCCTGCTGCAGCGGGTGTTCGAGAAGGTCACCGAGGGGACGTATCGCCCGTTGCCGTATCACATGATCGAGACCGCGGAGGTGAGCAAGGCATTCGAGGAGACACTGCGCTCGTCGCGGGCGGCTCGCATCGCGCTGCGGATCGACGCGCCGGAACCGCCGGTGCGGCCGTATCTGCCCGATGTCGAGATCAGTGACACCGCGACGTATCTGATCACCGGCGGCTACGGTGGCTTCGGCCTGGCGATCGGGCGGTGGCTCACCCTGCGCGGTGCGCGGCGGCTGGTGCTGGCCGGGCGGCGGGGTGCGACCACGGAGGAGGCGCGCCGTCAGCTCGAAGCGTGGCGAGCCATCGGCATCGAGATCGTCGAGGAACTGCTCGACGTGACCGACCCCGAGGCGGTGGCCGGTGCGATCGCGCGGATCCACAGCGCCGACCATCCGCTGCGCGGCGTCTTCCACGCCGCGGGCGCGGTAGCCGACAACAATCTCGCCAAGATGGAACTCGGACAGCTCGAACAGGTCTATCTGCCGAAGGTGCTCGGCGCGCAGATCGTGCATCGAGCGGTCGCCGACGCGGGCATCACCCTCGACATGTTCGTGCTGTGCTCGTCCGGTGGCTCGATGTACGGCATCTACGGTCAATACAGCTACTGTGCGGCCAATATCGCGGTCGAGTCCCTGGCTGTGCGCTGGTCGCGGGCGGGGGAGCGGGCGCTGTGCGTGGGCTGGGGTCACCTGTCCGGCGCGGGCGGCATGGCCGCCAACGAGACCTCCGAGAAGTATCTCGACCTGGTCGGGTTCGGGCCGATCGATATGGGCGACGCCACCGCCTACCTGGAACAGGCCCTGCGTCTGGGTGCTTCGCGGGTGGCGGTCATCCCCACCGACTGGGCCAAGCTCACCGGTACCTTCCCGCAGCTGGCGCGCACCGGCCGCACCGCCGCGCTCGCCCGGGCCTCGGCCAAGGACACGTCGGAATTGGCCCGGCTCCGTGCGGAACTGGCCGCGATGGAGGAAACCAAGCGCGGACCGCACATCGCCCGCCTGATGGCCGGTGAACTGGCCGTCGTCATGGGCGTGGACGTCGACACCATCGATATGACGATCCCGGTGCCGGAGCTGGGCCTGGATTCACTGATGGCGGTCGAACTCGGCGCCCGTGTCACCAAGACGCTCGGTATCGACCTGATGTCGCTGCAGATGGGGCGCTCGTTCAGCCTGGAGCAGGCCGGCCCGAAGGTGGCCGAGCTGATCCTGGCCCACGAACCCGGTGGGGCACAACCGGATCCGGCGGCCATCGCCGCGGCGGTGGACGGTGCCGGGCCGAACGGATCCGAGCCGGCGGCCGACGGCGCGCCGGCCGGTGCGGTCGTGGAGATGGCGGGGGTCAGCTGATGGACCGTCGTCTCGGCGCTCGCGGGCGGAAGTGAGGTCACCGTGGTCGATTTCGGACTCATCGACGAATGGACACCCCCGCCGGGCCGGATGATCACCTGGGTCGCGTCACCGGATGCGGTGGCGCGGGCCCGGACCGCCCCCGTGCACTCCTCGCCACCGTCGCTGCAACAGGAACAGTATCTGCGCCAGGCCGATCGGCACGCGGCCGCCGACTTCCGGTTCTCCGGACTCTGCCTGGCCACCGCGCAGATCCCGACCGGCGACCTCGACCGGGAGGCGATGACACGGATCATCAACGCGTTCCTGTTGCGCCACGACACCTTCCGGACCTGGTTCGACATCGACGCCGAAAGTGTCGTGCGACGGCACCTGGTATCCGAGGACGTGGTGGACTTCGTACCGGTCGACTACGGCTGGATCGACGACCCGGCCGCCATCCGGCAGCATGTCGAGAAGACGACTCCCGATCCGTTCCAATGGGATTGCTTCACTTTCGGAGCGATCGAGCACGGTGACGCGACCACGGTCTACCTCGCGGTCGACCACCTGCACACCGACGGCCTGGGCCAGTACCTGTCCGCCTCCGATTTCGCGCAGCTGTATCTGGCCGAAATCGGCGGCGAGGCCGAACCTTTGCCGCCGGCGGCGAGCTATCTGGACTACTGCGTCACCGAACGCGCCTACAGCGATGGGCAGTCGCTGTCCTCGCCCGGTGTGCTCAAATGGTTGCAGTTGCTGCGCGGCAACGACAATCGACTGCCGTCGTTTCCACTGGATCTCGGCAGGCGCTCCGATGGTTACAACCGCAGCGCCCACCGGACGGTGAGCCTGCTCGACGAGGAGCAGGCGCTGGCCTTCGAGCAGGTGTGTCGCGCCAACGACGCCGAATTCGTCGGCGGAGTGTTCGCGGCCGCGGCCCTGGCCGAACGCGCACTCACCGATTCCGACTACTACTTCGGAATGACGCCGGTGAGCACGAGAACATCGGCGGCGGAGGGCAATTCGGTCGGCTGGTACGTGACGCTGGTGCCGGTCGCGTTCCCGCTGGGCCCCGGCACCCCGGTCACGCGCACGCTGAAATTGGCCCAGCGCGCCTACGAGAACGGGCTCCGGCTCGCACCCACCTCGTTCCATCGGGTGCTCGAACTCCTGCCCCCCGATTCGGAGATCAAGGCCGAGCCCGGCTGGGTGACACCGATGATCTCGTTCATCGACGCCCGCGACTTCCTCGGCCACGAATTCTTCGACGAGGTCACCGCCGGGGTGTATGCCAACCGCGCGGCCTCCGAGGAAGCACTGATCTGGGTCAATCGCCTGCCGTCGGGGACGACCCTGAGCGTCATCTACCCCGACACCGCGGTGGCCCACGACTCCGTGGAGCGCTACATCGCGGCGATGACATCGGTATTCGCGGCGATCGTCGATCCGGCCGTGGAATCGAACTGAGTACCGGGAGGTTACGTGGTTTCAGCAGATCCGGCGCACGCCCTGTTCCGGGATCCCGGAATACCCGATGGCGAGAAATGCCGGTACACGGTCGGCACCGACGGGCACAGCTCGGGCTTCGAGATGACGAGTGTCGTCACCCACGAGGGCGGCGGCTACCGCACACTACTGGACGCGTCCAGCCGCGACGGTGACCTGGAACTGACCGTCGACCAGCGCTTCGGCCGTGTCGACGGCTTCCTGCGCGCCGAGGACTACCGCGCCGAAACCCGTTCCCGCGGCACGGTGGTCTCCCGCGAGGAAGCCCACTTCCTCGACACCGTGCACCTTCCGATAGGCGGTGCTCCGGCACCGTTTCCCACCGACATCATGCCGATCGTCGGCGGTATGACCCTGCTACGCGGCCTGGACCTCACGGATCCGGCGACGCGGACCATCGATACCTGGCTGGCTTTCTCGGTGCACTGGCCGCTGACCGCGCGAGTGGAGAAACAGACCACCGTGGAGATCGGCGCCGGGCAAGTCGAATGCCGCCAGGTCCGCCTCCGGCCGAGCTTCGGGCAGGTGAACATGCTGCTGGACAGAATGATCGGCGGCCTGCTGCCGCCGTTCGTGGTGCACATCGAACTGGAGCCGCCACATCGGCTGGTGCGCTTGAGTTTCCCGACCGAGCTGGCGTTGTCGGCACCGCGCGGTGTGATCGAGCTCGCCGGATGACAGGGGGATCGGGGAGCGAACGAACCGCGCTCGGCTCGTGGGCGACGATCGATGACCCGGCCGTGGCCGGTGAGCGGGCCACGGCCGAGGGGCGCGAACCGATCGCGGCCGGTGACTCCGCGCAGGTTCGTGAACGGAGTGCGGCCGGCGAACCGGAGACTGTCGCGCCGGTAACTGGTTCGCCCCCTGCGGAACTCGGGGCGTGGCTGGCGTTCGCGGGCTGCCTGATCGCCGTGTTCATGCAGATGATCGACGTGACGATCGTGAACACCGCCCTGCCACGGCTCACCACCGACCTGAGCGCTTCCCGCTCCGCGGAACTGCTCGTCATCTCCGGCTACTCGCTCGCCTTCGCCTGCACCCTGCTCAGCGCCGCCCGCCTCGGTGCCATCGTCGGCCGCCGCGTCATGTTCCTCACCTCGGTGGTCCTGTTCACCGCCGCCTCGGCATGGTGCGGATTGTGTACGGGCGCCACCGAATTGGTGGCCGCGCGCATCGTGCAGGGCGCCGCGGGCGCGGGCATGGCGGCTCAGACCATCGCCATCCTCATCGCCAGTTTTCCTCGCGAACGCCACTCCCTGGTCTTCGCCATGTACGGCGGCGTGGCCGGTTTCGCGGGCATGCTCGGCCCGATCCTCGGCGGCGCCCTGCTCACCATCGACATCGGCGGCTGGGGCTGGCGCTCGGTGTTCCTGATCAATCTCCCCATCGGAATGGTCGCCTTCGCTCTCGCCTGGCGCTTCCTGCGCATCGGCCGACCGGCATCGCCGGACCGCCTGGACCTCGGCGGTGCGGCACTGTCCGGTGTCGGCCTGCTCCTGGTCGTGTACGCCCTCGCCTTGGTCCAGCAACACGGCTGGCAAGCCCAGCCGATCGCCCTGGGCCTGGCCGGAGTGGTGGTGAGTGCGCTGTTCGTGGCGCACCAGATCAAGCGCTCGGCCCGCGGCGCCAGCCCCCTGATGCGCCTGGACCTGTTCGCCAACAGGGGGTTTCGAATCGGATCGGTCCTGATCTGCGTCTTCTTCGGCCTGTTCACCGCGTTCGTCTTCGCCGCCTCCATCACCATGCAGGACGTCCTGGGCTACACCCCCTGGCACACGGCTGTAGTCATGACATTGTTCGCCCTGGGCGCTGGTGCGGGCGCGATCGGATCGCTCTTCCTGGTGCGGCGATGGGGGATTCTTGTCCTGGCAGCGGGCGTCACCCTCTATGGCGGCTGCATGGCCGCGGGCGCCGTCTACCTCTACCTGACCACCGGTGACGTCAACGCTTTCCTCGCCGCCCCACCGTGCTTCGCCGCGGGCTTCGGCGTCGGAATCTTCGCGGTCCAGATCCAGCCCATCATGCTCGCCGGCCTCGACGCCGACCACATGTCCGAGACCTCGGGAGTGGTCCCGACGATCGAACAGATCGGCAACGCACTGGGTTTGGCGGTCCTGACGACCGTGTTCTTCCGGTCTCACACCCTCGACGGGGCGATCACCATGATGCTGGCATTGGCCGTGGTGTCCTTCGGCCTGGGCGCGTTGACCTCGACCATGCCGCGACCGGAGATGGCCCCATCGCAGGCGGCGTGAGCAGCGAGATCACCCCGATATCCGGTCTCGGTGGTGCTCGAAAAGATAACGCGTGCACTGGGATTGGGTTGGTGAGAATATGCGATCGGCGGCGGACGGCAGGTCCCGCCGGCCCAGCCGCACGCCCGCCGGGGATCGGTCACGGTGCGGCATCGTCGCCGTCGGGGCACGATTGAGCGCGTGCTGAATGTCTTCATCAGTTACTCCCGGCGGGACTTCTATGCCGCCGAGGCGCTGTCTTCGATTCTCGCTACGTCCGATGAGGTCAGCACCTGGTTGGATGCCGAGCAGCTGCGGCCCGGCACGGAGTGGGAGGTCGCGATCGACGCTGCCGTCGACCACGCCGATGTCGTCGTGGTCGTGGCGTCACCCGCGGCGATGGCATCCCGGTGGGTGACCCAGGAGTGGCGACGCGCGATCAGCAACGGCACACCGGTGCACGTGGCGCTGATCCGCGGCACCGAGCTGCCCGCAGAGCTCGCGACGGTTCACGATCTGCGCGGGCGGTTCTTCACCGAGTCGCGCACGATGGTCGATGTCCTGCTGGGGCACGCTACGCCCGGTCCTCGCCGTAGATTCCCGCTCTCACCGCCGATGGCACTGCTGTGGGCGGCGCTGTCGTCCTGTGTGGCGATCATGGCGATGGGGGCCGGCCTGGGCTGGAACATCAGCGAGATCTACCGGCCGGTGCACACCGGGTTCTCCCGGATGGGGCTGGGCATCATGCTGGTGAACGTCTTGGCCGGGACGAGCCTGGTCGTGGTGATGGCTCGCCTGCTCCGGCGGACCGCGACGCCGATGTCGGTGCGAGAGGGGCTCATCCCGACGTGTCTCGGTGTCGTGGTTTCTCTGATCGGGACGGTGATCGTGGGCAGCACGTCCTATCGCGAAGCAGCCGGACCCGAGGCGCGGACGGACTCCGCATGGCTCTACCTCGTCGCGGGAGGCGCGGTCCTGGTGGCCTTCATACTGATGTCACGCTCACGCACCATCCACATGGAAATGCCGACCGGGTGGGGCGACGATTTCATGCGCGGCCGCAGCACCGGCCGAGACCGTCCGATCAGCAGGCTCCGCGGGCGGCGGTTCGCTCACGCGTGGGCCGCCCACCGGCCCAAGATCGACGCGCTGAAACAGGTCAGCGCTGTCGGATCCGCTGCGACCTACTGGATTTGGTGCCATCCCGAGGACAAGCCTTTCGCGAACATGATCGCCGGCACCTGTGAGAGCGCCGGATTCACCGAGGACGAGGACGATCCGCGGTGGGCCTTCATCGTGGTGAGTACGCGAACTCCGGTCGAGCTGCTCCGGACCGCGCATGAGGTCTTCGGCTATCGCGTCGTGTTCGTGCTGGCGACGAGCCTTCAACTGCTCGACGATTACCCCGAGTTGCGCCGCCACCAATGGCTCGACTTCCGCGAGCAGCAACCCCAGGGGCTGTACGAGTTCCTGCACACGGTCATCACCGGGTTGCCAGGCGAGCGCGGTGTGGTCACCGTGCCGATGGGCGTCCGCATTTTCCGCGCGCCCCGCTACGTCACCGCCTACTTGACGTTCGGCCGGATATTGGTCGGCGTTGCGGTCGTACCGGCGCTCGGGCTGCTCCTCGCCGGCAACATCGTGAAGGACATTCCTGTGATGCTGGTGACCGTGCCGCTCGTCGCCGCGGTGCTCAACCTGATGCGCAGGACTGCGGACCGCACAATCGCCGTGAGCGGGTGGTCGATCAGGACGGTGCTGGTATTGCTGCTGTTCGTCGGCTGGCTGGTGGTGACGCCGAATTACCCGCACATCCCGGCGGTCAACCGCATCTTCCTGCTCGTCTTCGTCCCGCTGCACCTGTTCGGTTCCGCCCCGGCGATGATGCGTCTGTGGCTCCCCCCGGGACAGGAAATGCGGCTGGCGTCGCCGCCCGTGCCGCCGGTTCGGTACACCTTCTGGATGCCATTGCTGTCGCTGGTACTGGCGATCGGCTACAGCACGATCTAGGGCGGCTCTTCCCGCCGCGCGCTCGTCGGCCCGCGGAGGAACCGTACGCCGCCGTTTCGCCGTGCCCAGCGCTGTCACCGGAACGCCATCCGGCAGCGACCGCACACGACGGCGTTCATCGGTGTCGTCGATGCTGTGGATCACCCACCCCCGCTTCCGCTCCGGCCGATGGTCTCGCGCTCCGGCTCCGGCGGCTGTGCACGTGGCGCTTCGGCGGGATGGCCAAACAGGTTGGCGGGCATCGTTATCCGGTGTGCGGTGGCCGATTTCCGCCCGGAGGCTCGGAGCCGGGCCGCTGTGCTCGGCTGGTACCCTCGCGGTGTGCCTGTGATCGTTGCCACCATTACTCCGAAGCCCGATAAAGTCGACGAGGTAGCGGAGGTCCTGACCCGCGTCGTCCCGGAAGTTCACGATGAGGACGGGTGTGAGGTGTACGCCCTGCACAAGGGAAATGATCGATTCGTTTTCGTCGAGGTGTGGCGGGACATGGCGGCCCTGGGTGCGCACAGCGCGGCGCCGAGCCTCCAGGCATTGAATGAAGGACTCGAGGGTCTGGTGACCGGCCCGCTGGATGTCCAGGTTCTCGAAGCGCTTCCGGTGGGCGACCCGGTCAAGGGTTCGCTCTAGTCGCTGTCCTGAGCTACCGGCGAGCGCGGCGTCCGGTTCCACTCCGCGTGTGCGGTCTCGACCTCGGTGACGGCGTCAGGCGGTGCCCAGCGCCGTCACCGGGACGCCGTAGGGCAGGAATCGCACGCGGCGGCGTTCGTCGGTGTTGTCGCGATGCGCGCGCAAGGCTTCGAGTTCGTTCGGGAAGACCTGCTCGACCCTGGCTTCGTCGGTGTCGTCGAGGCTGTAGATCACCCACACTCCGTCACCGGTCTGTCCTGTGGTCTCGCCCTCCGGCTCCGGCGGCCCCGTACGTTCGGGGCGGACGAACTGGCCGAGCAGCGATGCCAGCGTGGTTCCGCTCGTGCGATCGATGTACTCACCGGCCCTGCCGAGGAGGTCGCGAAGTTCGGTCCCCGCTTCCTGTAGTGCGCGTTCGAACTCTTCGGGATCGATTCCGAAAGGCCTGTCGGATGTCATCACATTTCTCCTGACGACGACTTCGGAGACATGCCTTCAGTGTCCTCGCGTGCGCTCAGCTTCGCTACGCCCGGTCTCGCGAGCCTGTTCGGTGCCGGGCGCCCCTGCCTGGACCTGCGGTCCCGGTGAGTCGGCCCGAGCTGCTGTACCCGCCGTCTTCGCGGCAGCTCGCCCGGCTACTGCATCAGCTGGACGTGTGGGTGGTCGGGCGATGTCGGGCAGGCCCGGATGATCAGGCTGTAGCCGCGGCCGATCTCGATCCCGCTCGGTTTCGCCAGGTACGCGGGGCTGGAGCTGGAGATGTCGGCGGCCCGGTCCTCATCGGTGATCCAGCTGTCCCCGCCGCTCTGCCACTCGCCCCCGGCGATCGTCAGCAGTGGTTCGGTCGGGGTGCCACAGGAAGAACACGGCGCGGTGTCTGGGTCGTTGAGGCCCCAGCCGATCCAGCCGCCGATCTTCCATCCGGGTGCCACGGACAGGTCGAAGACGTAGGGATGGTCGACCTCGCCGTCGGCGATATCGTCCTGTTCGACGCCGAGGCGGTCGGCAGCCCACTGCTCGAGCTGTTGCCGAAGGCCGGCGTCGAGTTCCAGAAGTGCGGGATACTCGGTCACCCGCTCCGGGGAGATCGTGCACGGCTCCGGCAGATAGCCCGTGAACTGCACCGCCGTCGGTTCCGGAGGGTCGGTGAGGATGTCGGTGACCATATCCGTGGACCGCCAATACAGTGCGGTCTTGGGCATGTATTCGACATCGTCGGGATGATCGAACGGGCACCACAACACCTGCAGCAGGTCGGTGCCCGCCGGTGCGGTCATACCGGGCACGTCACGCGCGTACAGTTGCGCGACCGGCAGCATCGCTATCGAACCGTCGTACGGCTGGGAGCCCGGCAGCGTCGTGATCGGAGTCTCGGGCCGAGCATGGATCCGCGCGAGGGTCTCGCGTTCCTGCGTCGTCAATCGTCTGACTCGACCGGCAGCCGAGAGCTGACGGGTCAGCCTGACGTTCGCGGGGGACACGACCGGGTTCACGCCATCCAGCTCGTGTGGGCCGTCGCAGTGCGGCCACGGCTCGGACGCCGGCCACAGCAGCGGCCCGCCGACCGAACTGTCGTGTGGCGAGGGGGTTCCCGGGCGCGGATGCAACCGGGTGGCGGTGCGGGCCAACGGCGCCAGCGCGGGGAACAGGGCCGCGATGTCGAGCGGCCGCGGCGGAGTGGTGCGAGTCATACAAACCTCAATGGGCGCAGAGACTTTCGATTTCCCGTAACGGTGAGGCCCGGCACGGTCGGAGTTGCCATGCTAGTCATGTCCGAGAAGCGGAACCTGGCAGCCTGTCCCCGATCGGGAAAGCTCCGCGTCGGCACCGCGTGGGCATCCGGTGCGCGTGCGATGCGGCCACGGCGGAGCCGTCGCGGCTCATGGTGGGAGAGGCGGCCGGCGCGACGGTGACGGCCGCTACCGGATCATGTTCTGCGCCACGATGGTTCGAGCCCAGCGGTAGTCGGCCTTTCCGCTGGGCGAGCGCACAACGCTGGGCACCACGACCAGTGCGCGGGGGACCTTGTAGCCGGCTATCTCGTTGCGGCAGTGGGCGACCAGGTCGGCCATCGAGGTGTCCTGGCAACCCTCGCGCAGCTCCACCACCGCGGCCACCCGCTCACCGAACTTCTCGTCGGGTGCGCCGGCCACCAGTGCGTCCATCACCGCGGGATGGGACTTGAGCGCCTGCTCGACCTCCTCCGGAAAGACCTTCTCCCCACCGCTGTTGATGCACGTCGACCCGCGGCCCAACAGGACGATGGTGCCGTCCGCCTCGACGCGCCCCATGTCACCGAGGACCGACATCCGCACACCGTCGACGACAGGGAAGGTCGCCGCGCTCTTCACCGGATCGTTGAAGTATCCGAGCGGCACATTCCCGCGGCGCGCGATGTAGCCGGTTTCCCGTGTCCCCGCCGCGATAGGTCGCAACCGCTCGTCGACGACCGTGATGTTCGGGCCGGCCGGAATCCGCAGGGTCCCGTCCTCGCCGACGTCGACCGTTCCGTCGACGCCGGATTCCGAGGAACCGAAGCCGTCGCGCATGTAGGTGTTCGGCAACAGTTCGGTGAGTTTCTCGCGCACGCTCTTCGACCACAGCGCCCCGCCGGATCCGATCATCACCACGGAGCTCAGGTCGTAGGTGTCGCGGTGGGCCTCGATCGCGTCGGCCAGCGGGCGGCAGATCGCGTCACCGACCACCATCACGCACATGATCTTCTCCGCGTCGATCAGCTCGAGGGCTTCGACGGGATCGTAGTTGCGCATCAGCACCTGTTTGGACCCCATGAAGAACCCGGCGAACAGTGAGTACATCGCGGCGCCGTGCATCAGCGGGGCGGTGAGCAGGAAGCTGACGGGAAACTCGTTGGCCCGCACCGCCGCGGCGAGCGCGTCGGTGTCCAGGTACGGGTCACCGTAGTGATTACCACCGTGCAGCGCGGCCATGTAGAAGTCCTCTTGCCGCCACACGACCCCCTTGGGCATCCCGGTGGTTCCGCCGGTGTAGACGATGAAACGATCGTCGGCGCTGCGCACCGCGAACTCACGTGCCGTGGAGCGGGTACGCACCGAGACGTCGTAGTCGTCGACGACGACCCCGGTGAATCGCACGGCCGGATCGGGCGCGAGGACGAGCACATGTCGCAGTCGCGGGCACCGCGGTAGGACCGCGGCCGCCGCGGGGCACAGATCTCCGTCGATGATCAATGCGACGAGTTGCGCGTTGTCGTAGAGGTATTCGAGTTCCTTCTCCGTGTACCGATAGTTGATGTTGATCGGGACGGCGCCGATTTTCAGGCATCCCAGCAGCGACTCGACGAATTCCAGACTGTTGCGCATGTGCACACCGACGTGGTCGCCCGCTCCGACGCCACGCGAAAGTAGCTGATGCGCAAGCTGATTCGCGCGCCGATCCAACTGCCGGTAGGTGATGCGCTCGCCGCCGCAGGCGAGCGCGATCCGGTCGGGTACCGCGTCGGCGGCGGCTTCGAAGAGGTCGGCGAGATTCAGGGCCATCGTCACGGCTTTCTGTGCGGCCCTCAGCGAGGGCGCGGCGGCGGGAGAGGAGGGGCGGTCGTGTTGCCGGTCAGTGACAGGTGTTCGTGGTCGACTCACCGGCCACGGCCCGCGCGACGAACGCCTGGGCGTCGGTCAGCGACGCGGGAACGGCAGCCCGGTGATCCTTGCCCGGATACACCTGGTAATCGATGCCGATCCCCTTGGCGCAGTACGCCTTCACCAAGGCGTCGGTGCCGGGCTTGGCGGCGAGTACGTCCTCGGTGCCCTGGGCGATCATGGTCGGAACCTTCGGCGTCACCCGGGTCGGGTCCTGCTGCTCGAGATACGCGGTGACCGGCGTGAGATCGGCCTGCGGGGCGAAGAATTGTGCGGCCGGGATCGGCGGAACCGCCCGGATCTGGGCGAGGCAGCCGGTGCGTGCCGCCGTCAGCAGCGGTTTCGCACCGGGGGCGAGTACCCGATCCGGATCGATCGACGGGTCGACCGCCGCCGCACCGAGAATCATGACCGGCAGGAAGGCCTCGGCGGCCTCGGCACCCGGTTGATTCGTCTTGACGTAATCGACGGTCCGGCTCAGACCGACCCCGCCGGGCGCGATCGCCACCGCCCCTTTGAGATCGAGTTCCGGCGCCCGCTGCCGCGCGTCCTGCGCGGTGAACAGGGCCGCCTGCCCACCCTGACTGTGCCCCATGACGATCCAGTCCTTGCCGATCGAATCGTCGAGTGCCCGCGCGGCACGCACGATGTCGGTGGCGGTGTTCGCCTCGCTGATGCCGTCCAGGTACGGGTGCCCGCCCGGCGTTCCCATTCCCTGATAATCGGTCTGGACGACCGCGTACCCCTTGGCGACCCACGAGTCGAGGACGCTGTCGATCGGACCCAGATAGTCGTGGTCGGGACCGTCGGCGGTGTCGGCCGACGGCGCGCAGGTGTCGGCCCATCCGGTGGTGCCGTGTGCCCAGCTGATCACCGGCCACCCGCCTGTCGGCGGCGCCGTCTTCGGAACCGACACCGACCCCGAGACCACGATCGGATTTCCGTGGGAGTCCTCGGAGACATAGGTGATCAACCGGTTGCTCGCGGCACCGGGCAAGGCCGCCGCGGAGGTCAGCGGCATGGTGGTGAGTAGTCGACCGGGTGCGGAGTCGTTGTGGGACATGGTGTTCGGACTGCCGTCGCTCGAGCAGCCGCTGGCCACCGCGGCCGCGACAGCGAGCACGATGGCAAGGACCGGGCCGCGAGAACGATGGGCTCGACGTGTGATCACGAATGCTCTCCGATCGGAAAACGTCAACGAGGACGCCCCGAGTCAAGTTGCCTTCCGCATCGTTTGTGTGTGCCGTTCCACACAGCGGGACCACGGGATCCGGTGCGACGGCCCGCGTTCAGTGATCGAAGCCGTGGAAGACGCCGTCGTCTCCGAGGCAGTCGGCGTAGTCCTCGAAGTCCATGTTGGCGAGGAACAAGTTGACTTCGACCTCGGCCATCGCGCTCGGGGCGATCCGGAATGCCGGGCCGCCGCCGTCGGAGGTGTCGACCACCAGCAGCGGATGCTCGGGGTCGGTCATCGTGGTGGTGTCGGCGAGAAACAGGTAGGTCTGGCCGCCGATCAGATCACCCAGGTCGCCGGGCGCCAGCCCGTCGAAGGTCGCGTCGTCGACAGGGGTGAGCCCCGTCTCGGTGTCGTCATCGTAGGAATCGAAGACCGCTTCGAGGGTCCGGGCCCATACCGCGTCGTCGGTGAAGTCGGTACGAATCAGAAGCGAGTCGCCCTCTGGCAGAGACTGTGTCATATGCCCGATTTTTCACTATGCGGGCGACAACATTCACCGCAGAATCGTGTGAGACCCGCTCGGGCGGGAACCTCTGCAGTATGACGAAGAACACATCGGCGGCCTCGGATCGGACCGTGAGGCCTGTCGAGCCGGACCAGAAGACCCTCGACCAGGCTCGGAAGGATGCCGCGGACTGGGAGGAGATCTACGAACCCGGTGCGCGGCCCACCGTCGTCGTACCCGGGACGGACGGCACGATCGCCGGTACCGCCTTCGCCGACATGGTCGATGAGCGGGTCACCGAGAACAAGCCGCCGGATCACCTCCGCAAGGACGACGATTCCTGATTCCAGAAGAACCGGTTCGTTTGCTGGTTCGGTGTATACATCTGCGCGCTCGTATCCTCGAGGTCCGATCTGATCTGATCGGCCTTTCCCGCATACTGTGTTTGGCGGCCGCCTGGTCCGCGCCGAGTTTCTCCTTCGTCTCATCGGCGAATTCATCGAACGTGTTCTTCGTCTTGTCGGTGGCACTCGTCGCATGCCGACGAGGGCTGCGAAGATCCGTCGTTTGAGGGGCGGTAGGGCGGCTATATCGGGAGAACAACAGTCCATCGATGTGAGAATTGGTAACAGCCATGATCGTATTCATCGGGTTGATCGTTCTGCTCGCCGCGTTGGTCGTCGGAGTTGGCGCAGCGTTGGCAAATTCCGGCGACACACACGTGCTGGCGAGCGAATTCACCGTTTTCGGTATCCATTTCACCCCCACCCAGAACGAGCTGTTCGGCGCGGGTGCCGCTGTCGGTGCCGTCGCGATGCTCGGCTTGGCTCTTGTGCTGAGCGGGGCATTCTCCTCAGCGCGCCGGCACGCGGAGATTCGCCGCGAGCTCCGGTACTCGCGGCGCGAAATCGACGCCACCCGTAAGGATCTCGCGAAGACATCGCCGCAGCGGCCCGTGGTTGCCGGGGCCGCTTCCAAGCGTGCGGCGGTCGCGTCGACGTCGCGTTTCCGTAACCCGTTCACCCGGCGTGGAGGCGGAATGTCGCGTACTGCGCAACCGCAGTCCTGACCTACCCGCCGACTGTGGCTCGCGTGCGAAATCCGCACGCGAGCCACAGCTGTATTCGATCCGGCAAATTTGTGGCGCTTTCCGACGAATATCGGGGCTTCGCGGTCGGGCCCGCGTGCTGTGGAGGCACGGGCACGGCACCTGTGGCCGACATCGCGACTCCTTTCCGGTTCATCCCGGTCCCGCGGTGACATTCACAGAGACATGAGTCGGTGTGTCGTCGCAGATCCGCAAATTTTTCCTGGTCCGGGGGTATCTTTCGGAATCGGTGCGGACGCCACCGCCGACGCGTCACCGGTTGCCGGATCACTGGGACTGTCCCACTGCCGCACGACCTTCGGTTCGAGTTCAACTCTGACAGGACGGGTGTGTTGTCGTGAAATGTCTGCGGAGCATCGCGGTCACGATGGCGATGGGTTGTTCACTGGCGGTGGGGCCAGGGTTTGCGCTGGCCGATCCGCCCCGGACGCCTGCGCCGGCAACTGCCGGACCGGCGCCCGCGCCGGCATCCGAATCCGCGGCGCCGACCACTGCGGGTCGGGCCGCGCCGTCCACCGCCGGTCAGGGGGCGCCACCCACGTCCGGCCCGGCGTCGGCGTCCACCACCGATCCGGCTGTTCCGCCCGCATCCGGTCCGGCCGTGCCCTCGGTGGCAGATCCGGGCAATGCGACCACACCCGATCCGACTCCGCCGGCCGACCATCCGGATCCGGGACCGTCGGCCTTCCAGCGATGGCTCGACGACCGCATTCCCGCACCCTCCGCCGTCCTGCCCGGGACCGGTTCGGCCGCCACCGAGCCCGAGAACCCCGCGGACCCGGCGGGGATGTGGAACAAGATTCAATCCAGTCCGACCGGTGATCCGTTCTTCGATGACAGCCCGGCCGATATCGCGAAGTACGCACCCGGTGACGTCATCGAATCGCGTGATGTCAGCTGGCCGGGGGTTCCGATGGTCTTCCTGACGGTGCTCACGCCGGTGCAGAAGGCGATACAGGTGAAATTCCGGACCACGGACTCCGCCGGGGCGCCGTCCTTCGGAACCGCGACGCTGCTGTTGCCCTTCACCCCGTGGAAGGGGCCGGGCAGCCGCCCGGTGCTGCTGAACGCGCCGCCGATCAACGCGCTCAACCGGCGCTGTACACCCGGCTACGTGTTTTCCCATGGATACGACCTGACCTCCGGCAACGGCAACGATTTCGTCCCGTCACCGACCATGTGGGCGGCCAGCCAGAACTACGCGGTGGTGATACCGGACCACGAGGGGCCGTTGATGGCCTATGCCGAGCCGACCGTGGCCGGCCACATCATGCTCGACACCGTCCGGGCGATACGTCACTTGATGCCGGACCAGTTCGGCGAGAGCCGCTTCGCGATGACCGGCTATTCCGGCGGTGCCATCGCCAGCTACGCCGGCGCGATGCTGGCCCCCGAATACGCCCCGGAACTGGCTCCCAACCTGGTCGGCGCCGCGATGGGCGGCCTGCCCAGCGACTACGAATCCTTCGCGAAAACCTTCGACGGCACCTACGCCTCGGGACTCATGCTGACCGTGACTCTCGCGCTGGCCCGCGAACATCCCGAAATCCTCACCCGGATGAACCATCTGGCGCAATGGGCGGCCACCTCCCCGCTCAAGGACGTGTGCAGCTCGACCATGGCCGACGTCGGAATATTCGTCCCCTATGCGGCCCTGGCGAACATGTCCGATCCACTGCACACCGAGTTCGCCGACACACTGTTCCGGAAATTGAGCCTGAAGGGCAAGAAGGCGGGCATGCCGATCTATGTCTACAACGGCCTGCACGATCCCTGGATGCCGGTCGCGAACGCCGAGAAATTCTATGCCGAACAGTGCGCCCTGGGAGTCCCGGCCACGAAGAGCATCGTGGGCGGTGAACATATTCTCGGCTACTTCGACGGCTTTCTCGGATCCACGCAATGGCTGGGCGAGCGGTTGTCCGGTGCCCCGGTGCGCAATGCCTGTGAGGTGGCGCCGCGGCCGGATGCCGCACCGCGGCACAGCGATTCGAACAGTGCGCCGAGCGGTGTTCCCCGAACGGGAAATCCCTCCGCGTCGCCCGGGCGGTGAACCGGATGCCGGTGGTGCACCGGCATCCGGATGCGACCGTCGGGGCGGCGCCGTCCGGTTCAGGCCGGCATCAGTGAAAGATTCCAGAACTGTGCGTACCGTCCACCCCGGCTCAGCAGTTCGTCATGGTTGCCTTCCTCGATGATCCGGCCGTCGTCGAGGAAGACGATGCGGTCGGCGTTCCGCACGGTCCGCAGGCGATGCGCCACCGTCACGACCGTGCGGCCCGCCATCAGGCGCTCGATCCCGGCGTGGACGGCGGCCTCGTTGATCGGGTCCAAGGCGGAGCTCACTTCGTCCAGCAGTACGACGGGTGCGTTCTTCAGCAGGGCCCGTGCGATCGAAACGCGTTGGCGCTCACCGCCGGACAGCCGTGCGCCGCCTTCTCCGACATTCGTGGCCCAGCCGTCGGGCAGACGCTCGATCACGTCGTCGAGTTGGGCCGCCGTCGCTGCCGCCCGCACGTGCGCCGCATCGGCGTCGGGGCGGCCGAGGCGGATGTTCTCCTCGATCGTGCCGTCCAGCAGATGGACATCCTGGAACACGATGGCGATCTGCTCCATCAGTTCGTCGGTATCCAGGCAGCGCACATCCGCACCGCCCAGGCGTATCGCCCCGGCATCCACGTCATGGAACCGGGCCAGCAGTTGCAGCATCGTGCTCTTGCCGGCACCGGACGGCCCGACCACGGCGAGCCGTTGCCCCGCGGGCACCGCCAGCGACACGCCATCGAGAACCGTGCGCTCGCCGTGACCGAACGTGACGGACTCGAAGGCGATGTCGTGGCCGAGTGGGTGGACCGGTTCCCGGGGTTGCGGCAGTGGTGCCGTGCGCAATACGTCGTCGAGTCGCGTCAGCACCGAGCGCGTGGCGCGCAGCGTGCCGCCGATCTCCGACAGTGCCAGCAGCGGATCGGCGCAGCGGGCCGCGAGCACCAGAACCGCGAGTACCGTCGGCACGCCGATCTGCCCGCCGAGTGCGAGATAGGCGCCCAGGATCAGCACGACCGTGAAGGCCGCCTGCACGGCGAGCGTTGCACCCACGATGCCGGGCAATGCCGACAGCGTGGAGCGGCGAGCAGCCTGCCGCAAGCCCACCAGTGCGTCGTCGAGCAGCCGGAAACGCTCGGCCGACCGGCCGCCCGCGCGCAGCACCGGCTGGGCCTGGAGATATTCGATGACCCGAGCGGTGGCCTCCTGGTCGCGTTCGTGACGTTCGGTATCGGTCGCCGCGCTCGCCCGCCCGGACCACAGCTGGATCGCTGCCACGACCGGTGCGGCGAGCGCCGCGGCCAGACCCAGTTGCCACTGGACCAGCACCATCACGACGACGATCGTCAACGGGGTCACGACCGCGGCGACGAACGGCGCCAGCAGATGCGCGATCACGCTCATCGCATCCAGTACGCCTCGACTGGCCAGCGCCGAGACCTCTCCGACCCGGCCCGCGCCGTACCAGCCGAGCGGCAACCGGGTCAGGTGATCGCCGAGTCGCTGATACATACCGCGCAACATCGCCGTCCCCACCCGGAAGCCGCACAGGTCGCTGACATAGCGCAGTCCCGCATAGGCCGCCACCGCCGCCCCGAAGGCGATCAGCCAGATCCGGGCATCGGAGGGGGTGTCGCCGAACAGTGCGCGCAGCAACGGAATCAGCAGTGCGCAGGACAGCCCCTCGACGATCGCGGTGATGGTCATCAGGACGATGGTGCGACGGATCGGCCGGGCGTAGGACGGTCCCAGTACCCGCAGCAGTAGTCGGATCATCGGGGTTGGTCTCCTTGCGGTGGGGTGGCATCGGTGCCGATCGTGGCTTGCTGAGATCGCCGGAACTCGGCGAATATTCCGTCGCGTGCCAGCAGTTCATCCGGGCGGCCGCATTCGGCGACCACGCCGTCGGCGAGCACCACGACCGTGTCGGCCCCGGCGATCGTCTCCAGGCGATGGGCGATGATCACGACGGTGCGGTCGGACGCGGTCTCCGTCAGAGCTCGGCGCACCGCCTGCTCGGTGTGGGGGTCGGCGAAAGAGGTCGCCTCGTCCAGCACCAGCACGGGCGTATCGGCGAGTAGTGCCCGGGCCAGCGAGATCCGTTGTGCCTCACCGCCGGAGAAGTCGGCGTCCTCGCCGATCACCGAGTCGTACCCGCGCGGCAGCTGCAGGATCCGGTCGTGGATGCCGGCTCGGCGCGCCGCGCGCGTGACGGCCTCGAGGTCGGTGTCCGGGACTGCCAGCGCGATGTTGTCGGCGACCGAGGCACGCAGCAGGCAGGTGTCCTGGAAGACGAACGCCACCATCCGGTGCAGCTCACGGCTGCTCATATCGCGCAGGTCGACCCCGCCCAGCCGGATCACGCCGTGCGTGGGGTCCGACAACCGCGGCAACAGGTGCACCAGTGTCGATTTCCCACTTCCCGAGGGACCGACGATCGCGGTGGTCGTGCCGGGCTCGACAGTCAGGTCGATGCCGCGCAACACCTCGTGGCCGGTGTCCGGGTAGCCGAATCGCACATCGCACAACTCCAGCCGGTGTCCGCGCGGCGCGAGCGGATGCGCGGGCTCGGGCAGCGGCGGTACCGCGAGCACGTCCCGGATCCGCCCGACCGCGCGCCGGGCGGCCTGCAGATCGTCGAAGCCGTGACCGAGTGCCGCCACCGGCGCGGTGAGTCCGAGTCCGAGCAACAGGAACGGCAGCAGATCGGCGGCAGCCATACCGCCACTCGTGATCGACGCCGTGCCGCCGATCAGCACCACCAGCAGAACGAAAGGCGGAGACAGCGCCAGCTGCATCGCGGCCGCGATGCCGGAGATCCCGTACACCCAGCGCTGGAAGGTGCCGACGAAATCTTCTGTGGCCGTGCGGAATCGGCGGTGCGCACGCTCGGATCCGCTGAATGCCTTGACAACCGCGATGCCTTGCACGAATTCGACGACGGCACTGGCGATCCGGCCCATCGCGGCATCGAATTCCTCCTGTTCACGCAGCCGGGCGGGGAGCATCATCAGCGGAACCAGCGCCACCGCGAGCAGCACCGGGATCAGCGTGATCAGGGTGAGCCGCCAGTCGACGGTGAACAGGTAGACCAGCGACACCAGCGGCACCACGAATGCCGACACCAGCTCGCCGGGAGCGTGGGCGATGACCGGGTGTAGCGCACTCACGTCCTCGCCCACCACCTTCGCCAGCTCGCCGGTGCGGCGCTGCGCGAACCAGCCGATCGGCACACGCGCCAGTCGCTCGCCCAGCCGCCGGCGCAACGCCAGCTGCACCCGGCTGTCCAGCAGATGGCCGACTCCGGACGACGCGCCCGTGCACGCCAACCGGACGAACAGCCCGGCAGCGCCCGCGATCACGATGAACCGGACCTGGTCGTGGTCGATCGGGCCCGGAGCCAACAGCGTCCGGCCGAGTTCGACCACGGCCAGCAGCGGCGCCAGACCGGCCACCGCGCCGATCACCTGGAGGGTCACGACGATGGCGAAGCTCCCCGCGTACGGCCGCAGCAATCCGGTGTCGATTGACTTTTCGAACATGTTCGAAAAATAGCAGTGGAGCCCGGTCCATGTCGAGTGCGCGAGCCGAAAACCGGACCGATCCCGGGGTGGACGCCGCCGACAGCGGATGATGAAACGATGGCCCGACCCACTACGCCGAGCGGCCGGACCGGCCGCCCCCGCCGGACCTCACGCGAGCAGATCCTGACCGCGGCCCGCCGACTCATCGACGCCGACGGGTGGGAGAAACTGACCATCCGCCGGCTGGCCGCGGAACTGGGTGTCGGAGCTCCCACCCTCTACCACCACGTCCGGGACAAGGACGACCTGCTCCTGCAGCTGCTCAACGAGCACACCAGCCGGATCGAGCGTCCGCCGCTACCGGCCGATCCGGGTGCGCGGATCATGGTGGCGGCCACCACCATGCACGATGTGCTGGCCGCCTGGCCGTGGGCCGCCGAGGTGCTCACCTCCGACGGCTTCGTCGGCCTGCTCGACGAGCCGTCGTTGTGGATGGTGGAGGCCATCGTGTCCGGGGCCATCGACTCCGGCGCCACTCCCGAACAAGCGGTCGACGTGTTTCGCGGCATCTGGTGCTTCACGGTCGGCGAGGTTCTGGTCCGAGCCCACACCGATCGGCAACGGGCCGCCGTCGATCGTTACCTCGACCTCACCGGCTTCGATCCCGGCAGCCTGCCGACCCTCGCCGCCATCGCCGAACACTGGCCCGGGCTCGCGGCGCGCGACATCTACCCCGATGGCCTGCGTGCGCTCATCGACGGCTTGCTCGCCCCGCCGGGTGCCGCCGGCGACAGCTGACGTGGCTCGGATCCTCCGGTTCCGTAACCTGGAGCGATGGCAGTTGTGGACGCCGGCCGCGAACCCGGGAAGGCGTGGGATTTCGCGGGCCCGGCCGATGTCGCGCCGCTGGGCGCCGCGATCATCGGTTACCGCGATGTCGGCGGAGCCGGGCTGGATCTGCGTGTCGCGGGCGCACCGTCGGTCACCGTGATGATCGAGTTCGGTGACCGCGAGGTGATCGTCGACGATGCCGCGGGCCGGCGCCGGCTCGACGGATTCGTCGCGGGGCTTGCCCTCGAGCCCCTGCGCGTACGCAGCGAGCGGGCCGCGTGCATCGAACTTCGGCTGTCACCCGTCGGGGGGGCGTATTCACTGCTGGGTGTCGCCCCCACCGATCTGGGCCGCAACGTCGTCGCCGTGGACGATCTGTGGGGGCGGCGGGCCCGGCAGCTGAGGGAGCAACTGGCGGACGCCCGGACCTGGGACGAGCGTTTCGTGCTGACGACATCGTTTCTGGCACAGTGCGACAGGACCGATCGGGCTCCCGATCCGGAAGTGGTCGCCGGCTGGGAGCAGATACTCGCGGCCCGAGGCCGCGTGCAGGTCGGCGCGCTCGCCGAATCCCTCGGCTGGAGCCGAAAACGGTTGTGGGCACGGTTCGAATCCCAGATCGGCCTGACCCCCAAGCGAGCGGCGATGCTGGTCCGATTCCGGTCCGCCGTCGACGGGTTGCTGGCCGGCCGGCCGGCCGCGGCGGTCGCGGCGGAGTGTGGATACACCGATCAGGCCCATCTGTGCCGCGATGTGTCGATCTTCGCGCACGGGACGCCGGGCGCGCTGGCGTCGCACCACCTGCCCGCCATTGCCGGGCACCGGCACCGGGCCTGGGGAAAATTTTTCCAATACCGCGCGTGACCGTCCGGCCGATAGTGGTGTCCACCTCGGGTTCGGCTGATCGTGACCCGAGGGCATCGACAACGAGAGGACACGCCGTGACCGACGCCTTCGATCCCGCGAAACTACAGACCGCGCTGGCGGACATCCATCGCGCGGGCATGCCCGGCGTCTTCGCCGAGGTCCGCGACCACGACGAGATCTGGTGCGGCGCCGCCGGAGTCGCCGATATCGCGACCGGCAGACCCGTCGCGGCCGATATGCGCCACCGCGTCGGCAGCATCACCAAAACGTTCACCGCGGCCGCGGTGCTGCAGCTGGTGGACGACAGTGAGATCGGGCTCGACACACCGATCGGCCACTACCTGCCGCGGCTGGTTCCCGGTGACCGCGGTGCGGCGATCACGGTGCGGATGCTGATCAACCACACCAGCGGCCTCGCCGAGTATCTGCCGCAGGCCTATCCGTCGCTGGCGGCCTTCCCGGTGCTGGCGAAGACGACACCGCAAAGCCTGGAGGACAACCGATTCACCCGATTCCGGCCGGCCGACCTGATCGAGATGGGGGTGAGCGCTCCCGCGACCGGAGCGCCCGGGAGCGCACCGGGGGTGTACTCGAACACCAATTACCTACTCCTGTGCGAACTTCTGGAAACGATCACCGGTACCGCGGCGGAGAAATACATCACCCGCAACGTCATCGAACGCGCCGGGCTGCGCGATACCGAACTCCCGGCCGGAACACAGATCGACGGTCCCCACTCGCTGCACTACGAGGCATGGTTCGGCATGATCGACCCGCCCCGCGACTACAGCGTCTACGACATGTCGTGGGTGGGCCCGGCAGCCTCGCTGATATCCACCGTCGCGGACCTGAACCGCTTCTTCGACCTGTTGCTGGACGGCGAAATCATCAGCCCCGCCGCGCTGGCACAGATGCAACGCACCACCGCGGTCATCTCCTTCGAGGGAAAGACGATCGACTACGGACTGGGCCTGCACCGGATGGAGCTGCCCGGGCACGGAGTCTTCTGGGGCCACGACGGCTCCGTCTGGGGCGGCGGCGCGATCTCGATGACCAGCGCCGACGGTCGGCGCCAGATGTCGGTCGCGGCGAACCTGCAGCGATGGAATGTGCTCGATTCCTCGGGGCGGCCGCAGCCGCACCCCATCGACGGTGCGCTGCAAGCCTTCACGCGGCTCGCGCTGTGTGGTTGATCGTGGCCGGGCCGCCGTGCCGCCGCCGGGCGGGCGCACCGAAACTCGGATGGGCGGTATCAGATCGCTCTCGCTGACGATGGACGTCGGCGAGCGGAATTCGACCGTCGCGCCGGACTCCTTCCGGCCGACGATCGGCTTCTTCGTCGGGTGCAGGCGACAGGAGAAGACGCCGCGGAGTCGGGTTGCGTTCGGCCTGAGCGCAATTCTGTTCGCCGGCAAGGTCATCGGGTTACATCGGTGTATGGCAGCACAGGTGAGGTCGGCGACCGCGGCGGATCCGGCACGGCAGGAATGGTGCGGCTACCCCGATCCGGTGAACCGCCCGCTGCCACCGGCGCGGAGCCGGGGCCCGATGGCTGCCGAGGCGGGGGAGAAGATCTCCTCCGAGCGCCGGGGATGAGCGCTCCGCGGATCAGCACCCTGGCGTTTCTGACCCCCGGGAACTACCTCGACGACGATCCGTACACCGGTCTCGAGGACACGCTGCGACTGTTCGAATACGGCGAGCGCCTGGGGTTCGACGGCGCGTGGGTCCGGCAGCGGCATCTCGAGCACGGTGTCGGTTCGGCGGCGGTGTTCCTGGCCGCCGCCGCTCAGCGCACGAGCCGGGTGGAGCTGGGCGCGGCGGTCATCCCGATCGGCTACGAGAGCCCGTTCCGGCTCGCCGAGGACTTGTCGCTGGCCGATGTGCTGTCGAGAGGGCGCCTGCAGCCGGGGTTCAGCGCGGGAACGCCACCGCACGCGGAGCTGATCGGCGATCTGGTCTTCGACGGTGACTGGCGTACCTTCGACCTGTCCTACGGCCGGGTGGCCCGGCTGCTCGAGAACCTGCGCGGCGACTACCTCGGCGGGCCCGGCACCGTCATCCAATCGCCGGGCAACACCCAGCGTCCGCGGTTGCAGCCGCACAGCCCCGGCCTGGCCGACCGTGTCTGGTACGGCGGCGGGAGTACCCGATCGGTGCGCTGGGCCGCCGGCAGTGGACTGAATCTGCTCAGCGGCAACATCGTATTCGCCGACAGCAGTGCCGATTTCACGACCGCTCAGCTGGGACTGATCGGCGAATACCGCGAGCGGATCGATCCGGCGCGACCGGGACGCGTCGCGATCGGCCGGGTGATCGTGCCGTTCGACAGCGCCGATCGCGCGACCCGCGAACGGTATCGGGCCTACGCCGCGAGCCGCCACGAACGCACTCGCGGCCCGCAGGGCGAGCGGCGAGTGCTGTTCGCCCCGGACGTCGTCGGAACCGCGGAGCAGATCCTCGAACAGTTGCGGGCCGATCCGGTCCTCGCGCAGACCGGCGAACTTCGCCTGGAATTGCCGTATGAGTTCCACCGGGCGGACTACGAGCAGATTCTGTACGACGCGGTGGAATTGATCGCTCCCGGACTGGGGTGGAAACCCGCGCCCGACCGGGGCGGCCGACCACCGGCGCCCTGATCGTCTGCCGCAGTGGGGCCTACTCGGCTCGGGATCGAGACGTGCCCGGGCCGGGGGTGGTGTCGGACGAGGGCTGCCGATCGCGGGAACAGCGGTGGCGCAATCGAATTGACGCCGGTGCGAGCCACTTCACCGGAGCGGAACCCCGCCTGACCGCCGGGCGCGACGGTCGTGCGGTTCGTTCACCGCACGACCGCCCGTGCGCCGACTCACACGGTGAGCGCTCGGTTGTCGACCAGTTTCTTGAAATCCGAACCCGATTCGATCAGGCCCCACTTGAGCAGCCAGCGGTAGGTCTGGTCGAACTGTTCGGGCGCATACGGCTGGGGGTCCGCGAAGCGCAGTCGCCACGTGCTGATGTCGGACTCGTCCAAAGTGCCCAGGGTCTCGGGAATCTCGTCGGTGAAGTAGTGCAGGTACGGCGTGACATCGTCGTTGATGTCGGCGACGGCGCGGCGGACCGCGCGATCGATCGCCGCGTACACCTCGGGATCGACTGTCTCGTCGGCGATTTCGGCCCCGGTGTAGAACGCCTCCGCGATCAGTCGATAGCCCTGCTTCAGCGCGAGGCTGATGTAGGGCTCCATCAGGGCCACGGCGTCGACGGTGCCGTCGCGCAGCGCCTCGAATCGATCGGCGGGACCCCCCACGTGCACGACCTTCAGCTCATCGGCGTCGATGAACCCCTCGAGTGTCTGGATCGCCAGATAGTGGGAGCCGTGGTGGAAGTTCACCGCGACCTGCTTGTTGCGCAGGCCCTGTGGGTGCAGGACGTCGGAATCCGGGCGTACGAAGATCGCCTGGCTGGCGATCGCGGCGCGCTGGGTCACGATCTGACCGCCGCGACCCGAATCCTGCGCGCGCCGCACCTGCCCCCATTCGCAGGCCCGGTAGAGCGCGACCTCACCGGCTTCGAAACCGCGCGAGATTCCGCCGAAGGAGCTCACCAGGTGATGGTCTTCGATCGGCTTGACACTGACGTTGTAGGCGCCGGGTGCGACGAGCTCGAGGTCAACGCCCTCGTCGAGGAAGTAGCCCTTCTCGAGCCCGACCAGATAGGGGAGCGTGAAGATCGCCCCGGTGCGCACGCTCGTGATCTTCGGCAGGGGCGCCTTGGTGTTGTCGTCGATTGTCATCGGATCGTTCCTTTCGTGGGGTGTTGCCGACCTCGGGTGCGGTCGTGTTCGGGGGCGTGGCGAACCATCGGTTCGCGGCGAGGAGGGCGAGTACGCCCAGTACCGCGGTGGCGGCGTAGGCAATTCGCATTCCGGAGGTGAAGTCCCGGGCGGAGACGGGACCCGGCCCGGCGAGCAATCCGGCCACGGACACGGTCACGGCGCCGAGTGTGGCCGTGCCCAGGTTCATCCCGACCTGCCGTGCGGTGCTGGTGATCGCGCTGGCCGAGCCGGATCGTTCGCGCGGCAGCGCGGCGACGGCCGAGGAGGTCGAGGGTGGGTTCGCCATGCCCATCCCGATTCCCAGGAGCGCGAACGCAGCCAGTACCCAGCCGATCGGCGCTGTCGTCGACGCGGTGATTGCCAGCGACACCATGGCGGTGATCAGGAAGAAGTAGGCGAGGAGAACGGGTTTTCGGGCGCCGTACCGGCCGAGCAGCCGCCCGCACACCGTGGCGGCGACGAGCGTGCCGGCCGTGAGCGGCAACCCCATGAGCCCCGCTTCCCACGGGGAGAACCCGCGAACCCGCTGCAGGTAGAGGGTGTTGACGAAATTCATTCCGGTGAGGCAGAAATAGGCGAATCCCGCGGTCAGTACCGCGCCGCGCAACTGCGGTCGACCGAAAACGCTGAGGTCGAGCACCGGATCGACGGCTCGCCTCTCCACCCGGACCACGATCGCCATCGCCACCGCGGCCATGATCAGCGCGGTGATCGTCGTCGCCGACAGCCAGCCGGTACGTGCGCCACCGGACAGGGCGAAGGTCAGGCAGAACAGTGTGACCGCAATCGACACGTGCCCCGCCGGGTCGATGCGCCGCCGCACCCGGGGCACCGGAGACTCCGGAACCCACCGCAGGCCGGCCGTGACGAGCGCCGCGAACGGCAGGCAGATGAGGAAGACGCTGCGCCACCCGACAGCCGCGACGAGCATCCCGCCGATGACCGGTCCGACCGCGGTGGACACACCCGCGGTCGCGCTCCATGAGCCCAGCGCTCTGCTCCGCGCGACCGAATCCTGGAACACCCCGGTGAGCAACGAGATCGACGCGGGAGTCATCAACGATCCGCCGACGCCCTGCAATACCCGCCACACGATGAGTTCGGCGAACCCCGACGAGACGAAGCACAGCAGCGAGGCGGCACCGAACAGGACCACGCCGATCCGGAAGATACGCCGCGGACCATAGCGGTCGGCCAATGCGCCCCCCAGGAACAGCGTGCTGCCGCGCGCCAGCGCATTGGCCACGACGACCCACTGCAGTCCGGCCACGTCCAGACCGAGATCGGCCTGCAGCGAGGGCAGTGCGACAACGAGCGCGGAGGTGTCGAGAGAGGACAGGAACAGACTCGAACAGCAGGCCAGCAGAGCCGTGCGCGGGTATCGCACGGTCTGCGTGGCCTCCTGGGTGATCAACTCAGGCTTTCGTGGACCGGGCGTTCCGCGGTGCGCGGCAGTAGTCCGATCTGCAGGGCGACCTCGATCTGCTTGTCCATATTCGTGAACAAGCTCTGATCCCAGGTGGACGGATAGATGTCGCGGAGCCGCTCGGGCAACAACTCGATGGCGGCCTCTTCCTTGGCCGGAATGCCGAATGCCTCATGGTGTTTCGCCAGCAAGGAGGGATCGGCGGTGATCATCGCATTGACCTCCGAGCGCAGCGCGACGAACTTCGCCGCCGTATCGCGGTTGCGTTCGAGCCAGGGCCGGTTGAATCCGGCGCCGTTGAGAAACAGTGGGCTCGACTCACCGGTGCCCTTCTGCCACAGCTGGGAAACGGTCGCGATCTGCCGGTTGCCCTGTGCGACAAGGCGAGTGGCGTTGGGTTCGATCGCGATGATTGCGTCCAGGTCGCCACGTTCGTAGAGGGCCAGATTGGCGATCGGCTGGCCGGGGAAGATCCGGAACTCACGCTCGAAGTCGATTCCGTTGACCGCCAGAGCCAATGCGGCAGCCTTGTAGGTGTCCGAGCCCGCCGGTTGCACACCGATGCGCTTTCCCCGCAACTCCTCGACCGAGCCGAATCTGCTGTCGGCGGGAACGAGCCATCGTCCGTGGTTCCAGAGCTGAGGCCCCACGATCACCACGTCGTGGCCGGCGATATTGGCCTCGGTGGCGCCGAGCGGTCCGAAGGCGAAGGTGTCGAGCAGGCCGGTCAGCAGATTCTCCTGCCCGGTGCCGACACCGCCGCCACCGTTGCGGACCAGAGCGAGCCCGTGCCGGGCCGCGAGCCCGGCCTGATCGATGATCGGATCTGTCACCGACCCCGCCGTGCCGGGTTGGACGGCGCCGACCTTGATCTGTTGCAGCGGCCGGCCGTTCGCGTCGACCGCGGCGGTCGTGCTGTTGCCGCATGCCACGAGCAGTGAACTCAGGCCGAGGCCGCCGATCAGAGCGGCGCCGGCCCGGATGGCCTGGCGGCGGGTGACGGCGGGCCCGGCGGCCGATTCGTGAGTGAAGATGTTGCCACGTGGTGCGGACACGGAATTCCCGTTTCTGGAGCGGTCCTGGATCAGGAGATGTGGGTGATGATGTCGCGGTGCAGGTCGAACAGTGCGGCGTCCTCGGCGGATCGCGGGCGTGGGACGGTCACGCGGATGTCCTGCACGATCCGCGCCGGCCGATCGGCGAGTACGACGACCCGGTCGGACAGGAACGCCGCCTCGAGCGCGTTGTGGGTGACCAGCAGTCCGGTGACGGAACGTTCGATGAGCAAGTCCTGCAACAGGAGTCGCAATTTGCGACCGGTGAGCTCGTCCAGTGCGCTGAACGGTTCGTCGAACAGGATGATGTCCGGGTCGACGGCGAACGCTCGTGCCACCGCCGCTCGCTGGCGCTGCCCACCGGACAGGACCGAGGGGTAGGCGCCGGCGTAGTCGCTCAGGCCGACCGCGTCGATGATGTCCGCGACGGCGGCCACGCCGCGGCCGGCCGATTTCGCGGCGATTTCGATGTTCGCGGTGACGCTGAGCCAGTCCAGCAGTCGCGGCTGCTGGAAGACCATTCCCGTCCGGACGGGTGCCGTGTTCGCGCCTACCCGGACGACGCCGCTGTCGGCCGTCTCCAGTCCGGCCACCAGATGCAACAGCGTGGTCTTGCCGGTGCCCGATGCGCCGACCAGCGACACGAGTTCACCCGGCGCCACCTCCAGTGAGAAATCCTCGAAGACCGTCTGGACGTGGTTCTTCTTGCTCACGAAGGATTTGGAGATATTGCTCAGTTCGATTCCGGCGCTCATACCGCGGACTCCTTGCGCCAGCGGGATGTTCGTCGCTCCAGCGTCTGCAGGACGCCGTACTCGATCGCGGTCATGACCAGCGCGAAGGCAATGGTCCAGGCGAGCACGGCCGCCACATTGTGGTTGGAGAACTCCAGGTTGAGCTGGTATCCGACTCCATCGGCCATACCGAATATCTCCACCAGGACGATCACCTTCCAGGCCAGGGCTATTCCCAGCCGCGCGCCGGTGAACAGTGACGGCGCCAAGGCCGGCAACCAGATTCGCCGCAGGCGGGTCCATGCGTCGAAGTGGTAGATGTGGGCCATCTCGTGCAATTGCGGATCGACCTCACGCACGCCCTGGGTGATGTTGACGATGAGCGCGGGCGCGGCCGCGAGCGCCACGGCCAGGATCGGGTTGATCACGCTGATGCCGAACCAGATCACGCACAGCAGTGCCTTCACCAGGCCCGGCGTCGCCAGCCCCAGCAGCACCGCTGGTTCGAGAAATCGCCGCACAGAGGTGTTGCGCCCCATGGCGATTCCGAGGATCACCGCGATCACGAACGCCACCGCGAATCCCAGGAGGACGCGCGTGAGTGTCACCTCGAGATTGGCCCACAGCGAACCTCCTCGCCACAGCGTCACCAACTCGTCGCCGATCGAGCCCAGCGAGGGCATCAGCGGGGTGTCCCATCGCGCGGCCATCACATTCCACCCCACCGCCAGCAGGACGATCAGCGCCAGCGGAGGCGCGACCACCCCGAGAAGGGCAGTGGCACGCGAGCGAGTGGTGGGGCGGCGGATCGGGGGCGTTCGACCCGTCGGTTCGGTTGTGGGCTCTGCGCTCAGCACGGTCATGAGAATCCGTTCGATCGGCCGGCGACGCGGATGCGTCGTCGGCGAAGCAGGAGGTGAGTTGTGTCCGGGACGATGCCCGGTGCGGATCAGGAAGCCGGATCGGCCGAATGCGCGGGCGAGGAGATGATTCGGCTCGCGCGTCGACGATCTACGTCCGGTTCGGTCCCGTGGCCGACGCCAGCAGCTCCAGCCCGTCGCCGAGTGCGACGATCGAGGCCAGTTGCTCGGGGGACAGTGTCGAGATCCGGTCCAGGATGATCTGGGTCAGTTGCCGGCGGCTGCGCAGGAACAGTTCGCGGCCGGATTCGGTCACTTCGATCATGTTGACCCGCGCGTCGGTGTCCGAGGCACGTCGTACAACATCCCCGCACTCCTCGAGCTTGCGTACGGTCCGCGACACGCTCGCCGGATCCACACCCTCGTGTGCGGCGAGTTCCGACATCGACAGTGGTCCGAACTTGACGATCGCGGCGAGTGCACTGCGCGCGGACTGGTTGATTCCCGCGCGATCCATCATGCGGAACTGCCGTGCCGCCTGGATGAGTGCGACCTGCACCCGCTCCACCGCCGCCACGAGTTCCGCGTCGGTGGCCGGCAAGTCGGACGAGGGCATGGGCGGATCCTTCGGGTAGCTGCGTCCCGGGTGCGGTGACCTGACACATTGTCGTCATCGTGCAGGTTCCCTTCGCTCGCAGGTGGCCGGATCTCGAGTGGAACCGACGGCAAAAGGTTAACAACTATCAAGTAACTGCCCGGTTCCCGTGGCGGGCGGATGCCGACTCCGGCGCCCGGCGAAAGCGGTGATCGATAGGCGGATCAGACCAGTTCAGGACCGATTTATCGAGGTGTGATCCGATCGCTGCTCCGGCTTTGGGATCTGAGCGATTCCAATGCTCGGCGTGGCCCGCGCGCCTGCCCCGCCCGGTCACCGGCGATCCTGATCGTGCGGGCCGCCATCGCTCAGTTGCTCGACGCGCTGCCGGAAATCGTGCTGGTGGTTCCGAGTTCGCACCCGCGATGGCGGCACGACCGCTTCGGTGGCGGGCATGTCCCAGCGAACCGGTACTGTTTCCCAGGTCGGAGACCGCGATTAACCCGGTCGATGAGGGGCGACGACCGGCGGGTGGACGGGGTTCGGGACGAGAAGCCCATCGACATTACGACGACGAGGCGACTTGCACGAGCCAGACTTCCCACTGGCGGTAAATCGAGCCTGTTGCACCAGGGGTATCGATTACGAAATCCTCGATCGGAGTGCCGTCCTGACGACCGACAGATCGAGGCGATTGTGGGAATTGCTTCCGACCCCCTGAAGGTCGAGGTGTGTGGCCGCGGACCCGCGGTCCATCGACTCGGACGTGTGTCGTGAGCGGTCCCGGGGGTGCGGATCTCGCGGGGCTGGAGGACCGGATCGCCGAGGGGTTGCGCGCGCTCGCGCCGCCCGGATGGCAACGGCTGGAGGCATCGTTCGCGCTGACCGTCGTGACCGAATCGGCGTTGTTCGTGGTCGATGGTGGCAGCGGTCCGATTCGGTGTCAGGTGTCGGATGCGGTGTCGGCGTTGGTGCGACGGCACCGGGAGCTGTCGGCCGAACTCGGAAGCGAGCCGTGGTGGCGGATGGTGGTGCGCGCCGACGCGGAGGTGGCCGAGGTCGTCGCCGATCACGGTGCCGAGCCGTTTCCCGGTGAGCAGTTGTTCGCGCCGCAGGCATACCAGGCCGACCTCGAGTATTATCCGCGCGGCCGCCTGCCGGTGTGGTTGGCGGCCTACATCGGGCGCGGTGGATCCCAGTCGAGATCACCGCGCGCGGCCGCGGAAGGCATGCGCGCGGACCGCGCTGCGGGTGTGCTCGCGGAGCCCGTGACCGGCGAGTTGCCGGATCTGAAGATGGTGTGGGCTCGGTGGGCGGTGCTGGCGTCGGCTTTCGTGGCGGCCGGATCGGAGCGGGGGCCGCGGATCGGTCCGTCGGTGGGCATCTTCGAGAGTGCGCGACACAGCGGTTCGACGTTGACGCTGCTGCCCGGGGATCGGGCGGTGCTGTCGGGTGGGGTCTGGGATGCGCCGGTGCTCGACGCCGCGTACAACGGAGACGCCATGATGCCGAAACTGTTTGCGGGAGCGCCGGACTGGGTGGTCGACCCGGTGCTCAACCCGCGGGTGATGACCGGCATGCTGTCGTTCTGCTACTGGTGGGAGGCGGGGCAGTGGTATCGGGGCGAATCCGCTCCGATGTCGGAGTGTGCGGCGGCGCTACCGGCGGTGTGGACGGCCGAAACCGCGTCGCAAGTGGTCGCACGGGTCTTGGACGGGCCATCGCCGGATGTCGCCGAACTGCTGGTGTCGGCCGCGCAGGCCGCCGCGGTCACGCGCGAGGCGATCGTGCAGGTCGTCGGTGACGACGCCGAAGTGGACGTCGACGGCGCATGGTTCCAATTCGTGCTCGCGGATCTGATCGCCGGTGACGTGCCGGGGATCGGCGAGGCGGAGGCACTGAACCTGGTCCGCGAGCACATCCGGGGACGAGGGTACGACACCGCGGAGTACCCGTTGTCGACCTTGCGGGCCGAGCGGGTCAGCGTGGGCTGGATGGTTCGGTCGCCGGTGCCGGACAGCGAAATAGCCCTGGACCGTGCGGTTTTCTATGTCGCCGACGACGGTGTCGTGGAGCGCTCGAGCTCGTCGGTGCCGTTGTCGGTTTTCGTCACCGATTTCGAGCTACGGTTCCGCCTGCGGGTCGGCGGCCGGGGCTGACGCGGGATATGAGCGACGAAATTCGATTGGACCTGGACGGTCTGCGCGAGCGGGGCGCACGGCTGGCGGATCTCGCCGACCGGGTGGGGCAGACCTACGCGGGACTGGAGTATTGCCTGCGGCAGGCCGAAGGCAGCTGGGGCGACGACCATATGGGCCGTGAGTTCGCCGAGCAGTTCACACCGCATGCCGATCACATGCTGGCCAACGTGCGGGCGATGCAGAAAGGACTGCGCAGTACGGCTGACGGAATCGTCGGTGTCGCAGATGAATTCGACGCGCGCGACGCCGCCAATGCCAATCGGCTGACCGCGCCCGAGGACCGGGATTCGGGAAACGCGGACCCGGCCGGCCAGCAGCGGGACGGCGCGACCGGTCCGGTGTCACCCGCCGACGCCGGCCCGGCGGCCCGATCCGATCCCGCGTCGATCTCCCCGGCGCGGGAATCTCCGGTCCCAGAAAGTCCGGGTCAGCCCACCGCCGGCCCGCAGCGCACCGAACAGCCCGCAGCGGGGGGAGCGCAGTCGCCGGATGGTTTTACCGGGCGCGCCGCGCCCGCGGACGGCACCCAGTCGCGGTCGCCGTGGAATCGGTCCCGTCCGGAGTCCGATCGATCCGACCGGGACGGACGCATTCCCGGTGACTCCGGTCGCCGCACCGCCGCAGCGCCCCCGTCGCCCTCGGTGACACCTCCGGCCGACCGACGCGACGCGCCCAGAGCTACGGACACGTCATCCGGCAGTCGGACAGCGGCACCGGCGGGACGGCGCGGCACTCCGTGGACCGACCCGTCGCCCCGAACACCCGGCTCACCCGGCAGGCCCGGCTCACCCGGAAAGCCGGCGGCGAACCCTCGCAACGGTTCCCCGCCACGACCGAACCAGTCGCGCGGTGACAAGGCGCGTGCAGGTGATCGCCGCGGCTCCCGCGAACGGGCCGCTTCCGATCCCATGATCGACTGGCTGGCAAGAAGATTGGCCGAACGCCACGGTGTGCAGGTGGCGGGGTTCGACACCCCCGGCCTGCGGCTACCGGCCGTGCGGGACTTCGTCGCCGCGGTGGACCGGGTGCTCACCGACTATCCGATGGTCGCTCTGGATGTGGTCGAGGTGGCGGAGTTCGACGGTGCACCGGGCACGGTGCGGTGGAGTTGTGCACCGCGCGGAGTCCAGGGCCCCACTCGCTCGATGACGCTCGACCGGCGCGCCGCCCAGGAACCGGAGGCAACCACACCCACCGCCGAATCCGACGGCGAACCGGCGCAGCCCGGCATCCATCCGGCGACGCTCCGGGAATTCGGCCGGGCACTCGATGCCGCCGGTGGTGGCGTCGCGAGCAAACAGGCGCAGCGCGTCCTGATCGCCGAATACCTGCGCCCGCAGCCACACCCGGCCCGCACTCTCGGCGAGGTGGTGAGCGGCTACCGGGACTGGCGTGCCGCACTGACCGGAACTACCTCCGCCCCTGGTGAATTCGATGTGAGCGAGGCGCTCGGTATCGCGTTCGCCGAGGTCGTGGAGCACGGCGCCGACGCGGGCATCCAGGCGAGACTGCTACATGCCGTGCTGGTCGCCGCTGCCTCTCGACCGGTGTAGGGGGCGCCGGTGGACGGTTCGATGTTCAGCCCCGTGGTGGAGTTGCGCAACACCTTCGAGAATCTGCCCGAAATGCTGCGGCGCCCGATCGAGATGGTGGTGTTCGGCGGAGAACTCCCGCGCGCGGACATCTCCGCGATGCGCCGGATGGCCGCTGAGCTCCGGGCACGTGGCAGTGAGCTGGACGGTCATTCGAACGAGATCGAAACCTTACTGGCACAAGAAGATTCGGTCGGTGAGCTGGCCGACCAGCTGCGCGAGGCGTTGCGTTCCTACGGAAAGGGCGCGGCCAGGCTCAGTGGCGACGTGGGCACGCTGGCCGATCAGGCCCAGGCGGCCGCCAACGACGCGGAGAAATGGCTGTGCGTGATGTTCACGTTCGGTATCCACCTGGCGTGGCGGATCTTCGGTGTGGTGAGCAGCTCCTCGGCGGCGGGCCCGGCCGGCACGGCCGCGGCGGCGCCGACCGTGGACGGCATGCTCGTCGAGGGGCGGGCCGAAGTGACGGCGATGCGGGCGGGCCTGGAAAGAGCGGTGCAGGCGGGCGCGGCGAAGGCCGCGGCCCGGCTGAGTGCGGCGGGGCCCCTGCAACTCCTCACCATGGTGGGCAAGGCGGCCGCGCTGCCCGTGGGGGTGGACGCGGGTGTGCAGGCGCTGCAGGTCGCCACTGGTGATCGCACCGCCGACATCATCGGATCGGACGGCTCGAATCCGACTGGTGTCGATCTGAAGTCGATCGAAGTCGCGGCCCTGGCGGGCGTAGGTGGTGCGGCGGGCGGCATGCTCGCCGGCCGCTTCGCGCCGATGGTGTTCCCCCGGATCGCGAGCAGTCGCTTGGCCATGGGTTTGGTGCACGGCACCGCCGGTGCGATCTCGGGTCTGGGTGCGGCGTCGATGGTGGCCGGTTGGCCGCAGCATTACGACCAGGTGCTGGCGCCGCTGATCAACGGCGCTTTCGCCGGGGGCGTGCATTCCCGCGGCGGTGCCCACTCGGCGGTCGATGGCGGCGGGGCCTTCGCTGCGCCCGATCTGCGGGTTCGTCCGCCGCTCGAGATATCGCCGGAAGCCAGGCGCGCATGGGAGGCCGCGAAGGACGCGTGGGCCGGGAAGACGAAGGCCGCGGACACCGGCGGCGAACGCAGCGCGATGTCCACCGGTGACGCGGCGAACGGGAAGACCACCGCTGCCGGGGCGGTGCAGGCGCCGCGGCCGGCCGAGTCCATGATCTCGGTGAGCGAGAAGGCCGGCCGTCGCCCACCCGTATCCGAGGTCGCGGCCCGGCAGGCGACATCCGGGGATGCGGTCCGGCCGGCAACGCGGGAGGCGGCGGCCCGGGTCGAGCACTCGCAACACGGAAAAACGGTCGCTGCGGGCAAACCGGCCGCGCCGCGATCGGTCGAGGCCGTCGGCGAAACCTCGCGGCCGCCGAAGATTTCGGCGAGCAGTCCGCCACGCGCTGTCGTGGAGGTGCCCGAGAAGGCCGGTCAGGTGCCGCCGTCCGATGCCCATCCTCCCGCCGATTCGGGCGCCGGGACGAAGGTCGGTGAATCCGGTCAAGAGGGGCTCGTAGGCCATCGCGGTGCCGAGGTCTCCGGTGATGGACCCGAAACGGTTGCCCCGGGCGAACATTCGCCGTCCGCGCAGGAGAACCAGGGGGACGGGGCTCCGGCCGCCGACCACGACGGTCCGGCCGACGGAACCGGCGATCCGCCTGCCCCGCCACCCAGCAACCGCGACAAAGCGGTCGATCTGCTGATCGATTTCCACGCGAGTTCCGGTGCGCACATTCCGGAAAGCCTGCGCCTGCACAACCTTTCGGACGAGGTGGTGATGGCCGGTCTGCACGACCCGGATCAGCAGCTGTCGATGATCGCCGGTATGGAGGTCATCCGGCGCGGCACTATCAGTGCTGCCGTGCCGGATGGGATGATGCTGCGGGTCGAGCAGGCGGAGGCGGTGTACGCGCTGGCCGAGCGCCCGGTGGAAATGAAGCCGGGCGAGGGCAAGTCGCTGGTGTTCATGGCCGCGGCCATCCAGCGGGCAGTGCACAACGAATCGGTTCTGCTGGTCACCACCACCGACGGGCTCGCCAACCGCGAAGCTGTCAAATATCGAAAGCTTCTGGCCAACTTCGGAATCGATGTGTTCCGGGCCGGTCAGCAGACGGGGTTCGGGCCGATCGCCGAGGGGCGTGCGGCGATCGTGGTGGCGACCGGCGAGACGGTCGGGCATTTGTGCAATGCCGGTGTGAAGCCGCCGCGAACAGTGCTGGTCGACGAGGGCGACGGCATCATCGACCGTGGGGAGCGGCAATTCCTCCGTTCGGAAGGGGTGGAACACGCTGCGCCGCGAGCGACCGCGGACGAGGTGTTCGGCGCGCACGACTTCCTGGCCGATGCGCTGGTGAACGGCAAGCTGTCCCACGAGGATTTCGGTCTCGCGCGGATTGCCGAGGAAATCGGTGTCCATCGCGACGGCGCCCCGGAGTTCATGTTCTGGTATGACGGGCAACCCGAGCTGACACCCGAGGGGCGGGCGAAGGTCGAGGCGCTGCCCGGTGGCAGGAAATGGCTGGAAGGGATGGGGGCATCACGGCTCGAGATGGCCGCCCAGGCCGAATTCCTGGTCCGTGAGAGCGTCCACTACGAGATGGATACGGGCAAGATCGTGATCGTCGATCAGGCCGAACACGGTCTCCAGCGCAACAAGAAGACCTCCAGCGAATCACGATGGAGCGCGGAGCCGGGCAAGGCAAGTCTGGCTCAAGCCATCGAGGCGAAGGAGATCCGCGCGTCCGAGGCTCGCGGGGAGAGCACCGATCAGCATCGGATCGTGGTCCGCGCGGATGCCGAGTCGGCCAAACGCATCGACGCCGCCAAGATCTATCGCGCCGGAGGAGACTTCTTCGACGAGGTGGCGATTGCTTCGGGCACCCTCGTGGACCTGAATCCCGTGCTGAGCAAGGTCTACGGGCTCGGGGAGACGCACGAGGTCGGGCGGTCGTCGGTTCATCGGCTGGTGGAAGGCGAACCCGATGTGGTCGGCAGCACCCACGCCAAACTGACCACGGTCGCCGAATACGCGTACGAGATGCGGGCCGATGGTGAGGGCCGATTCCAGCAGATCCAGTGTCACCGCAACGATCTGGTCGCCCGGCAGGTGGAGGCGCTGGTGCGCGCGGGCGTGCCGAGGGAGGCCATCGAAGCGGTCGACGCCAAGCGGATCATCGGGTGGGGTGCCGACTGGGAAGCCCAGTTGCAGAAGGTATTCGACGAGGCCGGTGAGCAGGGCAAGATCCTCGTGATCAACCGGCAGGGCCAGCGCGGCGTCGATATCTCGGTGTCGGAGGCGGTGCTGGCCAAGGGGGGCATGCACGTCTGGATGACCGAGGCCTCGGAACAGTCCTACATCCACGAGCAGGCCAAGAACCGCACCGCCCGCAACGGCGATCGCGGCAGCGCGCAAGTGGTGATGTCCACGCAGGACGCGCTGATTCGCAGTGCCATGCACCTGCGCGGAGTGCGCGAGGCGGTGGTGCAGTACGAACAGGCAGCCGCCACCCACACCGCCGATCCCACTCCCGCGAACCACGAGGCACTGGTCGCGGCAGAACGCGGTATCCGTGAGCTGACTCCCGGACTGCAACAGCGTGTGTTGCGGCACTCCGTCGCGGACTTCATTCGCCACCACGCCCTTGTCGACGGGAATCCCGCCCAGACCGCATTGAACCTCGCCGAGGCCGATACCGGCCACTATCGCAGCGACCTCAACCGCCCGGACGGGCCGGCGGACCGGACCACACGCCTGGCCGGACTGCTGGGCATCCCGGTCCCGGCGCTCGCGAGCCACCTCGCGGCGATCGAACACGACGGTGCCATCGACCCGTTACGAGAGCTGCTGAAGCAGAGCGGGGTCCCGGCCGTCGCGGCGGAGGCGGTCTTGCAGCATGTCGAGACGACAGCGCCCGCGAGGGCAGTGCAACAAGCACTGTTCGCCCACAAGGACGCGCTGGACTACCTGACGCCCCTGCGGAACCGGCTCGCCGCCGGACTGGGTGTGCCGCTCGCCGGTCTCGATGGCGCCGAAGGTATGCGATCCCTCGACCCCGCACTGACCGATGCGAGAGACAACCTGGCGAGAATGCTGGGCTACCCGCCCTCCGCGATCACCCCCGCCATGGCCCGCGACATCCTCGGCGAGGCAGTCGATGACCACCTGGCCACCACGACGCCCCAACAACTCGCCACTGGGGACGATTTCGGCTCGGCTGCAGCCGATTCCGCGCCGGTGGATGTCGATGCCCGGAATCCCGCCGAGGATGTCCTGGCCGCCGCCGCACAGTATCTGGCCACCGCATCCCTGCTCGACCTGGTCGTGCAGATGCATCGCCGCAGCCCCAACAGTTGCGTCAACAATGCCGTGACCGGCATGCGAGTGTTGTGCCCCGACAACGCACGCAGCTTCCAGATGCCCGCCACCACATTGCAGGGCCACGACCGCGATGTGGTTCGCCGGGCGTTCGGCTCCGGGCTCGAGGATGCCGGATCGCTGGATCAGGTGGCCGAATCGTTGAAGTCCCGGCCGGGCGGGATCACCGTCCTGGTCTACAAATGGAAAGACGGCTCGGCCGAGGCGAGCGGCGATGCCGACGACCATATGGTGTTGCTGGTCAACGACAGTGCGTCCATCGAGAACCCGAACCTGGTGGTGGTCGACCTGGCCGCGTCCGGAAACGGAGACACCACCGGCGAGTACCGCCCCAAGGATCTCCGCGACCGCCGCACATTGCTGAACAAGGCCGTCGGATTCGGCGATTGGCGTGACAAGCAGAAGAAGTTCATCGACAAGGTGCCCGAGGACAAGCGACGGTTCGAAACCATCGAGTTCGACCGCGACGGCAACTTCGCGAAGTACGACCCAGCCTTGGTGGCCGCGGTCAATCCGCCGTCACCGGGCCCGCCTGTTATCGATGCCTCGTCCGAGAGCGGAAATTCCGGCCTTGGAATCACCGACCCCCCACAGATATCGACAATGGTGGATCGAGCGCGGCTCGGTGATGCGGAAGCATTCCGAGAACTGCGTGAACGGTACGGCGAGCAGACATTCCGACGCGTGCTCGATTTGCTGGCGCCGGGCACAGCACACCCAGCCGGTCGGGAAGCCGCTCGGATGCAGATCGTGGCTCAGCACATCAACACGGTGGTCTTTCGCATCGCGGAGAACCAGCGATGGCCGGTCGCCGCAGAGAAGGCCGGAACATGGATCCTCGGCGTTGCGCAGCTCGCCATCAAGGCGTGGTCCGGCCTGACCGCCGCACAGCGCCGGACCATCCGCGACGCGGTCACGGCACCGCTACAAGACCACACGGAACTACAGCGCGGTGCCTTCACGGCGTTTGTCCGGTCCGTCCAGGCACTAGTCCAGGACGACCTCGGACCGGCAACCGGCGAAGCCGACGAGGCGGTCTCTCGAGCGCTGGACCACGGCCTGAGCAATCGCGAGCTCCGACTGATCCGGATGGTTGCCGCCGGATTGTCGAACGACACCATCGCAAGTCATCTGGAGCAGCCGCCGACCCGAGTCAAATTCCATCTGGCGCAGATCCGCGACAAACTCGGAGCCCAGGGCCGGATCGGAATCCTGACGGCGGCAAGAGAACTGGGCTTGCTGTCGGACGACGAGATTTCGGTGTCGCTCGTAACGCGGTGGAACCTCGTACTGACTGCACGAGAAGTGTCGGTCCTGGCAAAGGTCGCCGCGGGCAAGTCGAACAAGACCGCCGCGGCGGAACTCGGCTTGTCGCCGCTCACGGTGAAGGCCCATCTCGCCCGCATCGGCGGCAAACTCGGCATCAGTGATCGCGCCGGGATGGTGGCACGGGCAATCCACGCCGGCCTCATTCCCGCAGCCGAGGTCACCCCGGGCGTCGAGTGGTTGGATGCGGAACGCGAAGTGCTCGGGTCGGTCGCGGAAGGCATGAGCAACAAAGAAATTGGAGTTGCTCTCGGGCTGTCTCTGGAACAGGTGAAGGGCCATCTGAACCGGATCGGCGCCAAGCTCGGCATTCGCGATCGGGCGGGCATGGTCGGTAAGGCGCTGGGGACCAGCGGCTTCTCGCTTCCGCCCGCCACCGCGAATTCCGGATCCGGTGTGCTCCGGCGCGACGATTCGTTGTCCGAGACCGAGGCCCAGGTTCTCAGCCTTGTCAAGCAGGGGCGGACGAACAAGCAGATCGCGGCTGCGCTGGGGATCGCACCCGCAACTGTGAGCGCGTACCTGATTCGTATCGGACTCAAATTGCGCACCAGCGGCCGAGCGGAGGCAGTGGACGCGGCGGAAACGCGAGGCATCGACCTGACGGGAGATCTGCTCGAGGATGGCAGCATCGGGAGCAGACCGTCGGAGGGTGTGGGGGATGCGCCGTCACCGGGAGTGCGTGAGCAGTACGAAGTGCGGGGTGCTGGTGCGGCGGTGGGGGTGTCGGGCAGGGCGGGGGAGCAGGACCGCACCGAGGAACTCGCCGCGGAGCGTCATCGTCTCGAGGAGTTGCTGAACGTATCCTTCGGCTGGCTGGACCCCGATGATGTCTCTGTCGCGATTCTCCTCATGTCGGAGCTCATGGCGAACGCGCTCGCCGACACGGATGGCAGGGTCGAGGTCGTCATCACGCAGACCGACGTCGAGGCGGAGCGCAGGCTTCGTTTCGAGGTCCGGGACGACAGTGCCTTCGTTCCTGAAATCGGTGATATGCCGGATGAATTCGCTGAGCGTGGTCGTGGCCTGTCGATGATGGCGATAGTCGCCGACGAATTCGGCACGACCTCGTTCGATGACGGCTCGGGTAAATCCACCTGGTTCGAACTACATCGGAGCCTGCCGCCGGGCGGTCCGGTCGAGCCTGTCACCGACGCCCCTTCCGCGCAACCGACCGCATCGTCGAACGAACTGCGTGCGTCCGATTCCGATCCGGATGGGCTGATCGGTCGCAGACCACATGATCCGGAGGACGCGGACGGGTCCGGCCCGGGCACTGCGCACCGGGCGGCGCCCGAAGGGTTCCGTGCCGCGTTGACGACGCAGTTGTGGGGGCAGGCATCGTCCATCCCCGCCGACGATTCGGTGCGGAACCACTCTCGCCGGGAGCGCGACATGCTGGCGGTGCTCGACCATGTTGCCGGAGTGGCATCGGGTTTCGTCGCTTCCGCACTGCGGCAGGGGCTGGACGCGACCGTGGTCGAGGCGGTTCGGGGGCTGGACCCGGCGGATCTCGAGGCCATGCTCGTCGATCTCGGCGCGACGCGCTCGGCCATGATCGGTGTGCTGTCGCGGTTCGTCCAGTTGCAGATCCACGGCGCGATCACACGGGCGGCTCCGGAAACGCGGCCCGACGTCAGTGGCTACCTGGTCCCCGTCAGTGCCCCGGACGGTTCGGACAGCTGGCGGACCAGGCGGTTGGTGCGCAGGATCATGGAGAACTGGGCAGGCCCGGGCGAGGTGGGATGGCCCGATCCCAGTCGGATCGAAGACGCTGTGCTGCTGGTGTCGGAGTTGGCGGGCAATATTCCGCGGCATGCCCACACGTCCGGGTTCATCATTGCGACAGTGACCGACAGCCCTGGCGCACCGGTCCTCCGGGTGGGAATTCGTGACTACAGTCGCACACTCCCCAAGTGGCGCAACGCCGATGATGATGCCGAGTCGGGGCGGGGCGGCTTCCTGTTGAAAGCGCTCGCCACCGACTACGGCGTCGTTCAGCACCCCGACGGCAAGACCGTGTGGTTCGAGATCCGCGGTGAGCCTCCCGGTACTGAACCCGCTGGTGAACAGAAAGCCCCGCCCGATCAGGGCCCGGGCTCGGCCGACGAGGTCGCCACAGGCAGTGATTTCGATGCCGCGCTGAAGGCGGCCGAGGCGGCATTCGCGGATATCGGCGAGGATTCGCCGCCCCCGTCGTCCGGCCCGGAAGGTCTGATCGGGAGCGCCCCGCACGACCCGCGCGAGACTCAGTTCCCGACGGTTGTGCGCGAGGCGATGAACACCGGTGTGGTCCAACGGGAACGGTTGCCGGGAGCACCGGGGGTCACGGTCGAACGGGTCACCTTCGGCAACGGCTACCGGAGCCACCGGGAGACCTACGACAACGCCGACGATGCGGCGCGGCAATGGGCGATATCGGTGATCGGCGGTGCCATGGGCGCGACAGTCGCCGGCACGCATCCGGATGCCGACGACCGAACAGTGCTGTATCGGGAGATCATGCCTGGTCGGAGAGCGAATACTGTTCTGCCACAAGGCATGTCACGGCTATACGACCAGGGTTTGGTCGATGACCCGGCGAGCGTGGCAGCGCGCGCGGTGCTCGGCCCGCTGGATCGTAGTCATCTGGATTCGGAATCGGGCGAGCTGCTCGGACTGCTGGACGCCGTCACCGGGACCAGGCGCAGCACCCGGAATTGGAGCATCGGCGAGGACGGGGAGGTGGCAGGCGGGCGGGGAGCGATCGAATCCGAGAAGAAGGACTACGGGCCGAGTCCCTTCGCCGCGAAGTTCATTCGGCTCATCGAGGGTCGCACGGTGTGGCAGGACCACCCGATCCGCCGGTCGGTCATCACCTCGATGCGGGAACGGGTGGCCGCGCTCTCGGACCGGTTGGCGGGCTTCGCCCCGATGCAGGAGGACATGCTGATCGCTGTGCACCGGCAGGTATTGAACGAGCTGGTCCGAGCAGAGCGGCATGCGGTGCACACGCCGGAGGAAGCGGCGCACTTCACCGGAGTGAGTGCCGACGCACAGGCCAAGGCCCGGTTGGCGGAGGAATTCGCTCTCGCTCATCCGTACATTGTCATCACCGGTTTCGATCATCCCGATGTGCCCGTCGACGCGGTGCGGGAGATTCTCGAGACGCTCGACGACCTGCTCACCCGACATCGGTACGCGCCCAATCTGGTCGCGCACCTGACCAATATTCGTGAACTGGGCATCGAATTCCTACCGTCGGACGATGCCGTCACCGTGTATACCCCCGGCTTCCGCCGAACTGAGTGGATGACACTGGGTATGTCCCGGGTGTCCGATCGGGGGCAGGCTGTCGAGACGGATGCGAGAAACCGCGCGGTCGGTATTCACCCGAGCAGTGGGAGGCCCTACCGCGACGACGTCATCCACGAATTTGCACATGCGATCGACCACGCCGACGACATGCGTTTCAGTCGAGAGATCAAGATCGTACTTCAAGACGCATGGGCGGACTTGCGAAGTCATGGCCTGATCGACGAATCGGACGTGGAATGGTTTCAGCGCCTTCTGCGGGCTGCCTTCACTGACGAGACGAAGTCCACGCTCGACCCGGTGGAGGCGATCGCCGTCGGCTTCGCCGATGTGGAGATCAATGGTCCCGTCATCGGCAGTCCGCAATGGGTGATCCATCACTTCGTCACGACTGGGAGTCCGCCCGAGATCACCCCGGAGCTTGTGGTTGATCTTCCTGCTGTTCAATCAGATTCAGGGTCCAGCACTCCGGCAGATCAGCCCGGCAGCGGGCGGGACGGCGTCATCGGCAGCAGGCCGCCGGACAATGCGGCAGCTGGGCCTCGGTTCGACCCGATCGGCGCGAGGCCCGCGCGCGCGGACTTGGTGTACCGGCGTTACCGCCGCCAGCTCGGGCAGGAGTACCGCGACCTGGCAGAGCAGCTGAGCGCGGTTGCGGGGGAACCGCTTTCGACGACGCTGCGGCCGGAGTTGCCGACGGTGCTGGACCACGCGATCGATCTGGGCGGCGATCGGGAAGTGGCGGCCGATACCGACCGGCTCGTGCGGCTCGCTTGGCGTCTGAACTGTCTCGACGAGTTGTCGGGTCGCAGGTGGGCCGATGCGCGGCGTCTGTCCGCAACCGGTAACGTCGCCCCGACCCCCGGAACAGCGGCGCATCGCCTGGAATCGCTGACCGCGGAGCTGACCGGGTACCTCGCGGCGCCGACCGCGATCGGCGCCGCGGGCCTCGCCGGCCGAGTTCGGCCCCACGAAGCCGAAATCGCGACGCTCACAAGACAACTGGACAACGAACTGGCCCAGCTCTTCGGCCCGCCACCGGGGTTGCTGGGAGCGGAGTTTCCACACGGAGTTTCCGTGGCCGATATCGAAGGACTCGATGCGGCGAGCACGCTGCGCGCCCAACCTTCGGACACCGCGGTGTTGGTCAGGCATGTCGACGCGACGGGTGTGCCGCGATTCCTGGTCGTCAAGGAACCTCCCGGTGAGAATGGTCGGCCGAGTGAATGGCGGTCGCCGGACGCAGCTGAGGCTGTGGCGTTGAATGTGCGGGCGAAGGGGGCGGTGACCTTCACCGACGCCGGTGTTGCGGTGATGGAGGCGTCCACGCGTTTCGCCGCGGGCATCGGTGCGGGCCGGATCATCGACGCGCGGTGGCTGACCACCGATGAACTCGATTTCGAAGCCGACGAGGGTCGGGTGCACCTGGCGTTCGCGAATGTCTTCGAATCCGAGTGGGGCCCATACGAGGAGGTGCCGCCGCCGACCGACGTCGCCGGGGTGATTGCGCGATCAGCGTCGCGCCTGTCACTGAGCACGGATGTCAGCGAACGCCTGCTCCGCCAGGTGGCCGGACGGCCGGCGACCGAGCATGACGATATTGTCGCGTTCTTCGATCAGCTCGTCGAGTGGGTCGAGGCGATGAAGATGGTCGAAGCATCCGGCACCGTAGGAGACGGAGAGCTGTTCGACCTCCAGCACAGACACAAGCTGTGCATGGCTCTTTCCACCCATCCTGATCTCCTGCAAGCAATTTCGACGCCGACGGGGTATGACACCCTGCTCGATACCGTGCACACTGATGGTTGGAGCATCGCTGGTATCGGTGCGAGGGTGGGATTCTTGGCGAGGGCCGAGATCCGTGAAGCTCTGCAGAAGGTCTACGCGAACAACAGAGATTTCGCTCCGTACATCAGCGAAAGTTTGGGGCAACCGGCAGTAGTTGATCTCGATCGGTTCGGCCGGGAGCTGCGTCGCATTTCCGAAATACCGGCTCGTGTTCTGGATCGAATTCTTCTGGAAATAATCAGCCAGTATGTAGGCAAGAGTTCAGAATTCGGTGTTCCGCCTGCCGGGGACATGCGCAGTATGACGATGGCCGCAAAATATCGGGTCTGGAAATACTTGGCCGCGCTCGACGACCACTCTCCCGATGCGATACGGAAGTTCTTGGCTCAGGCGTACCTGCGGTCGGGACGCATTGGAGAGTTCGCGACGGATGTGTTCGGTGTGGCGTTCACCGGGCAAGAGTTGCGGGACGTGGAAGACCTCTACATCGACCGCACGAGCGGTTTCGCCTTTGTCAGATATGTTCAACTGGTGGCTGGATTGTCTCCCAGCCATCGGCCGCCGACGATCCGCGCAGCCTTGGAACTGATGACAGATGTGACCGCGGAGTTCGCCCAGAATGTACGCGCCCTCATGGGTGATGGTGAGCACGGCCGGGGACAAGAGCGAGCTGTGCTGGGCCTGCAGAACACCGGCGCGGCAGCACTCCCCGAGTTGAAGGCTGTCGTGCGCGCCATGGTGGATGAGGTACACAGTGGACATCTGTCCCACGACACGCTGGTGAAAATACGAAAGTCGGATGTCCTCGCCAGTGTGCTGATGGGCGTCACTCACTACTCGTTGTCCACGTGGGGTCCGCGCGGCATCGGCTCTCTGCGTAGGCTGCTGCGTTATTACGATCAGGCGGAAACCGACGGCCGAATTCCGGCGATGCCCGAGGCATATCGACCGAGCGGTGTGATCGAGATCCGCAGGCTGCGGTCGAGGTCCGGATCGAAGTGGACCGAGGACCTGCTGACCCGCTTCGCACGGCTGGCAGGGAATTTGCGTGCCGCGCACTCGGCGATCGCGGGTGTGCGCAGGCCGATCACTCACCTGCTCGGTGAGCTCGGACAAGGCATCGTCGAGCACATGGCCACCTTGGAGCGCTCTCTCGCTTCGGGCACGCTCGCCAATGGCGATCCGATGAACGAGGTGGCGCGCCGGAAGATGGGGGAGCGCGTGCAGGAACTGCGCAAGCTCGTCGCATCGGAACCCGGCAGTGCGAATCCGTTTCCCGCACTGCGTTCACTCAAAGATTTCGAGAAGAACTTCCAGCGATTGGCCGCGATCGGAGAGCTACACGACCACCTGCGGACGATCTGTTTCGCCTGGGCGATGCAGCAACATCCGGAATGGAAGGAGCGATTGCAGAACATCGGTACGGGCGCCCCCACTCTCGAGGAGATCTCCCTCGTCAGGGAGTTCGTGGATCACATCACCAATCAGGAGGTGTTCTCACACTACTTCTCGGACCGGAAGGGCGCCCGGACCTTCCGGCGCATGACCAGTGCCATCGCGCTGGAGGAGGCGATCTCGCGTGCTCAGGGTGTGGGTGTCGCACGCGAAACGACTCCGCTGCGGTTCATTCCGACACGGGGGCCTCTGCTCGAACTCTCCGGGCATATTGCCAGTGTCTGTTGGGCCGGTAGCTATCCATCGCTTGCCGAGACGATGCCGAACATGACCGCCGTCATCATGGTACGAAATCCCGACGACTCGGACCGTGCCAGATTGGTGGGCGCTGCCCTCCTCATCGAAACGACCAGCCCATCCGGTGCGCCCCTGCTTCTCGTACGCGGCCTCAACCCGGTGGAAACGTATATCAACCATGTCTCTGCCGATGACTTCTACCAGAAATTCACCGACTGGGCGCACGGCGTGGCCGCGGCCCGCGGACGTCGACTCGCGATCGTCATCGATGACTACGTCGGCGGTGCGGCAACCAATCGCCCCGCCCTGTTCCAGTACCTGGAACAGGCGCGCCCCAGCCTGACACCGATCCAGGTCAGGGCGGCGGATACGACATTCAACGGGTACAACGTCAGCCAAACGGCTTATCTTGTCGGGCCCGCTGACGCGGCCGAGCAGGAGCAACAAGCAGGTCTCGATGACCGCATCGGCAGCAGGCCGCCGGAGAACCCGGCACCCGGGTCGCGGCGCGACATGATCGGCGCCAGGCCCGTCGAGGCGGGGACGGTATACCGGCGCTACCGGGATCGGATCGGAAAGCATTATCGCGATCTGGCGACCCGGCTGGGTGTGGTTGCCGGAGAACGGTGGTCGAGGGCAATCCGACCGGCGGTGCTGAACGGTGCGGTCGATGTCGGTGGTGATCGGGACGTGCGCGACGACGCCGACAGGCTCCTGCGGCTTGCCTGGCGTCTCGCATGTTTCGACGAGTTGGCAGGTCGGGTATCGGCTGAAACGTGGAACTTGGGCATCGTCGACGCCGAGGAGGACCAGGAGTTCGAGGGTGCGTACGCCGATCGGCCGATGCCCAGCCGGCGGCTCGAGTCGCTGACCACAGAGCTGGCTGCCCAGGAGGACGCGCTGGCCACGACTGTTGCCGGCGATGACCGAGCTCGGTATCACCAGGCCGAAATCGCCAGACTCGCTGGACAATTGGACAACGAACTGGCGGGCCTCCTCGGCTCACCGCCAGGTTCCCTGGAGGCGGGCTTTCCGGATGGCGCGGCCATCACGGATATCGACGGGCTCGGGGGCTGGAATGTGCCGCGCGACCTCGCGCCGGATGTCAGGGTGCTGGTGCGGCATGTCGATGTGACGGGTGTGGCGCGGTTCCTGGTGGTCGCCGATTCCACCGGTGCCGATAATCCGTCGAATCGGTGGCGGCCGCCCGATGTGGCGGAGACGGTCGCGCTGAATGTACGCGGCGCGAGTGCGGCGAGATTGGACGACTCAGGCCTCGTGGTGGTCGATACTCCGGTGCGTTTCGCTGCCGCGATCGGCGCGGGGCGAATCATGGATGCCAGGTGGCTGACGGCCAATGAGCTCTCGGTCGAGAAGGTCGAAGGCCGGCTTCATCCATCGTCCGCGGACACCGTCGACTACGTGTCGGACGTGTATGGCGGAATGTTCTCGCCGATCGGCACCGCCGAGGAGATCGCGCAGTCCACATCCCGTCTGATGTCGAGTACGGACGCAGTCGAGACCCTGGTCCAACGGTTCTCCGCACGCCCGGCACGCGAACACGCCAAGATCGCCACGTTCTTGGATCAACTCGCCAAGTGGTCAGAAGAGTTCGAGATGTCCGTCGAGGCGTTCGCCGCGATCGGGGCCTCTGATCGGCTCGACGACCGTGCGCGCAGGCAACAGATATGCATTGCTCTCGCCACCCATCCCGACCTCATGGGCGTGATCTCGAGTTCGATGGCCTACGAGGTCCTGATCGGCATCATGCACATCCCTGGGTGGACTCCGGCTGGGGCCGGTGCCCTGGTGGAATTTCTGGCGCGGAGCGAGATTCGTGATGCTGTGCGGAAAATTTCTCGTACCGATCGCCACCTCTACTCGTTTGCTCGCGGAATCCTGAAGTGCCCGATAGTAGAAGATTTCAACAGGGTCGGCCGAGAATTGTCCCGCGTTGCGGAGATTCCGGCGGGCGTTTTGGAACACTCTCTGGCGGCGAAGATCCGCCAATATGCAATGCCGATTTCAGAATCCGATACTTCGGCCGTCCACCTCGATTTCAACAGCGCGCTGAACGATGTCGCTCGTCAATCATCCGTGGCGCTGACCGACTATAGAGCATGGAATTTTCTGGCTGCGCTCGAAGACTACTCTCCCGAATCGATTCGAAACAAATTGGCCTCTGAGTATCTGCGATCGGGGCGAATCGACGAGATAACGAAAGATGTTTTCGGGGCAGTTGTCTTCACCGAACGACAGTTGCAGGAAGTAGAGGATGTCTATATCGAACGTGCGAGCCGTTCTGCCTTCGGGGTTTATTTCAGAGCGGTGGCCGCGCTAGCTCCGAAACGGCGGCCCCCGATAATTGGAGCCGCGCTGGAATTGGTCCGTGAAGTGACACCGGAATTGGCTCGGAGTCTCCGCGCCATCATGGCTGACGGTCGGCAAGATGGAGAGCGTGACCTGCTCGGTCTTCGGGGGGCCGGTGCTGCGGTCCTTCCCGAGCTGAAGGTCGTCGTGCGTGCCCTGTTGTCCGAGGTGAACAGTGGCGATTTGTCGCACCAAAGCCTGACGAAAGTGCAATCGTCGAACTTTGTCGCCAGTATCCTGATGGGTGTCACCCGCTATTCGGAATCCGAGTGGGGAGCCGGTGACATCGCCTCGTTGCGCCAATTGCTCGATTACAACCAGCGTGCGAACGCCGATGGTCATATCGCGGCGATGCCGGATGTCTACCGGCCGAGCGGTGTGGTCGAGGTCGCCAAACTGCGGACGAGGTCCGATCCGCAGTGGACCGAAGACCTGTTGAACCGATTCGCGCGGCTGGCGAGCAATTTGCGCGACGCGCATTCGGCGATGACGAGAGTGCGGCGTCCGATCACCCAGCTGCTTGGCGAGTTGGGGCGCGGCATCGTCGAACACGTCGCTTCCTTGGAGCGCTCCCTTGCTTCGGGCAGGCTCTCCGATGGGTCTCCGGTGAATGCGGTAGCACGCCGGAAGGTGGCAGCTCTCGCGCGGGAGCTGAGGACCCTCGTGGCGTCGGATTCGGCGCCGGTGAACCAGTTTCCGGCACTGCGTTCGCTCAAGGATTTCGAGAACAATTTCGAATTGCTGTCCGGGGTGAAAGAGTTGCACGATCACCTGCGGACCGTCTGTTTCGCCTGGGCAATGCAAAAGCATCCGGAATGGATAAACCGATTGCGGGACATCGGTGTGGAAAACCCTTCTCTCGAAGAGGTTGTCCTGGTCCGTGAATTTGTGGACCACATCACGAATCAAGAAGTATTCTCGCATTATTTCTCAGATCGGAAGGGGGCGCGCGCTTTCCGGCGGATGACGAGTGCTATCGCGCTGGAGGAGGCGATATTTCGTACTCAGGGCGTGGGTGTGGCGAATGATTCCACCAGGTTACAGTTCATTCCCACGCGGGGACCGTTGCTCGAGCTGTCCGGACATATCGCCAGTGCCTGCTGGGCTGGAAATTATCATTCGGTTGCCGAGGCGATGCCGAATATGACAGCCGCAATCATGGTCCAGAACCCGGATGATCCGGATCATGCCAGATTGGCAGGAGCCGGCCTCCTCATCGAAACCACCAGTAGATCCGGGATTCCGGTGCTCCTCATACGCGGTCTCAATCCGCAGGAGAGCTTCATCAACCATGTCTCGGTCGGAGACTTCTACCGCACATTCACCGACTGGGCGCGGGGCCTGGCCGCGGCCCGGGGACGTCACCTCGCGATCGTCATCGATGAGATTGCCGGCAGAGCAGCGACCAATCGCCCCGCCCTGTTCGGGTACCTGGCCGACGTGAGCAGGTACCTGACTCCGATAGAGGTCGACATGGCGAATACGACATTCAACGGCTATGACGTCAGCCGACGAGTCTTCCTGGTCGGGCCGGCCGCCGCAGCTGATCACCAACGGCGGACACAATCCGATGATCGCATCGGGAGCAGGCCACCGACCGAGCCGGGCGCATCGGGCGATGTTCTGCAGTCGCTGACTACGCCCGAGTCCGTTCTCGGGTGGGTCCGGTCCGGGGTGCGTGCCGGGGACAACGGGAATTCCGATCGCCAGGCTCTCATCGATCACCTGCGCGAGCGCGCGGTCTTCGCGCACCCCGACACCGGATACCGTTCACCGGACGGGGGTCTGAGCGACAACCGGGACATGCGGCGCGATCACGCGGCGAAGGCGCGGGAGATCGCCGATCGATTGGCGACCGACCCCGCCTATGGGCCTGCCGATGCTCATCACGATGCTCGGTTGCACGCGTCCGAGATGCGCGAGGAGTACGGCGGATTCCGCTGGCAGTTGGCTGTTTCGAACGTTGACGTCTCGAATCCCGCCGCGCTGGCGGCTGCCGTCGCGGCTCGGCTGCCCGAAGAGGACTCGAAACCGGCGCACAAGGACATCGTCGACGCGGCAGCGCGTCTTGCTGAACTCGCTCGGCCCGTTGCCGGAGAAGATGCCGTCTTCGTTGTCACTTCGTCCGGAGACACCGATGGCCGACATCGTTTGCTGGCCCGATTGGATTACGACCGACCCGACTCCACCAATCCCGATCCGGGTGTGACTGCCGACGAGTTGCGTCGCGGACTTTCCGATGTGGACGGCCGCATCGATCTCGATACCGCCGAGCCCACGCCGGAGGGACATGTCCGGCATTCGATCCGGCTCGACCTCACCAGGCAGCGAATTCTGGTGTGCTGTGGCCTTTGGGGGCAGGGGCGGACGGGTATGAGCACGGTGAACCTGGCGCTGTGTGAAGGGCTGGCGGCGGCCGGGCACGACGTAACTGTTCTGCCGGACAAGGTCGCTCCCGGTTTCCGTGTCCCAGGTGTGCAGGTTTACGCTCCTTCCGAGCGGACGCGGTATCGGAATGCCGAGTATCTCGAAAGCTTGCCCAAATCGGTCGACATGGTTGTCGTGCATTCCGAAGCCAACGGCATAGAGGCCGCGCTGAATGCCGAGAAGCTCTATCCCACCGCTAAACTCGTGGCTATTTATCATCTGTTGCCGATGCTGTGGGCAACTGTGCAAGGCGAGCAGGCGCGCGGTCGCGGCCGACTCGCGGCCGGCATCTACTTGGCACGGCGTGCGCATCTTGTGACGGGCTTGGGCCCGGCATTGGCTGCGGACGCAATGTCGCAAGCCGCCATGGCGGAGCATGGTTCGGTGCACGAACTGCGGCCGGTCCTGGACATGGCTGAGCAACCATCGCAGCCCTCGCCCGGGAGTCCGGTGCGGATTCTGATGTTCGGCCGTCTGTCGGACCGGTTGAAGGGTGATGCGGAAATGGCCCAGGTTGTGCGGCAGTTGCGCGCGCAGGGCCGTGACGTGCGGTTGGTGGTCAGAGGTTACGACCAGGACCTCGCTGGCACCAAGGCCCGGCTGGCGCAGATCGTAGGTGACCCGGATGCGATCGAGGTCAAACCGCACACATCCGATCGAGGGGAGATCCGAGCCGACATACGGGCCGCGACAGTGGTCGTAATGCCCTCCCGCGCAGAGGGATTCGGTGGAGTCGCTACCGAGGCAATCGAACAAGGCGTTCCGGTGCTGGTCCCGTCGACCAGCGGGGTGGGCCAATTCCTCGCTGCCTTGGCCGGATACCTCGACACTGCGAAACAATTCAACCTGGTCACCCAGGCTCAGGGCGCACCTGTGCCCATCGACGAATGGCTGGCCGGACTGGGCGACGTCCTCGACGACGTACCCGGCGCGTGGGCGGCGGCCCGCCGGCTGCAAGAACTCCTGCGGCCGCTCACCCGCGAAAACAGCGCCAGGATGCTCGTGCATGCCACTGTGAACACCGAGCCGCGCTCCCGTCCGGAGACCCGGCCGTCACGCACTCTGGTATCACGCGTGGCGAGGCAGGTTGTGGCGCGTGGCGAGGAAGAAGATTACCTGCGGATACTTGCGGTGGTCGACGCGATGGAAACCGATCCTGCCGTGCGCAGTGCCATCATCGGTCGCGCAGGCATCGAGTTTGCGCCCTCCCCAGGGGCACTACCCATCCGTCTCGCCGCGGCAGATCCCGACGAGTGGTTGTTCGTACCTTCGACAAGAACTGATGTGGATCAAGATGATTCGCGTGGCCGCATTCTGGGTGCGATGGTGGCCACGGTGTCCGAGCGGGGATTCGCCGCAGCGACTGTCGATGAGGTGTCGCGGCGTGCGGGAGTTACTCCAGACGACTTCCACGAGAAATTCTCACGCACCTACGATGCGTTTGCCGCCGCACGACAACTGGCGTTGGAGAATCTGCGGCAGCTGGTCGTCGAGGAGGTGGGCGCCCTGCGGGCACCCGACCGCGCCTCCCGGATGACGACCGTGGTGAACACGTACGTGAACGCCGTGGCCGCTCGCCCGGCCACGGCACGCGCCGTACTGATCGAGGCATCCGGCCTGGACCTGCCCGAGCGCGCCAGCTGTGCGATGACGGTAACGAACTCGATCGCCATCACCCTGGGGGAGGTGCTCGAGCCGGCCATGTCCGTTCAGGTTCGCCGCGCCTTGTCGGCAGCGGTCAACGCTCGGCTGGCGGAATGGGCCGCGACCGGGGACGTGGCCGCGGTACCGGGTCTGCAGCGTGACCTCGCCGATCTACTGCGCATCGGTACTGCGTCACCAGTGCTGAAACCCACCGCTGACGGCGTACGGCCCCCACCGGGGGCTGACGACGGCGTGGCAGCTGAGCAGGCGAAACCCGATGAGCAAGAACGGATTCTGACCCAGCTGATCGCGGTCGCCGCCCGCCACGGCTACGCGAAGATGTCGCTGGAAACCGTCCAGCAATGGGCTGAGGTGTCCTCCCGGACATATCGGGAGTTGTTCACCGACAAAGCGACCGGGTTCGAGGTGGCCTGCGCGGCGGGAATCGAGCGTCTGCGAACCGCCTGTCGAGCGGCACTGTCCGACTCGGTCGACGGCGACCTACGAGCGCGGCTGGAGATGGCGGTGCGCAACTATCTCATGGTTCTTGCCAAGCACGGGGACGAGACACGTGTGCTGCATCTGGAGCTGCCCACCGACGGCCCATTGCGCGATCGATTCCACTCGATGTTGGCCGAGCATCTCATCGACGCCGTCGACGAAATCGATGCGCGCACCGGAGGGCTCCTCGCCTCCGCTGTTACAGGCATTGTCGCCGACAAAATCGCCGCACGGCAGTACGCCAGGTTTCGTGATCTGCCGTCGAGTGAACTCAATGCGGCGGCGATGACATCGCTGCCTGGGGATGCTCCGATAATGGCGGCCTGGGCTCACGCCTTGCTCACCGGTGCCGAACTCCCGTCATCCCCGCCGCCCGACGCGCCGAATCCGCCGGAAACCACGAAACCCGCCTCGCGTTCGCCATGGACCGGAAAGCGGGCCGGCCCGACCCCGTGGGGCTGAGCGGCTTCGGTCAGCGGCCCTTCACCCGCTGCAACAGCGCGGTCCGTGCCACTGCCGCCACCCCGCGCACCACCAGCCCCACTGCGACCAACGGCGCGAACACGATCCAGGGCGAGCCCCGGTGGTAATCGCAGTAGAACCGCAGAGCACTGCGATGGTGTGAGCGAACCTTGCGGAACGGCGCGGACCGCATACTGCCGCCCTCGCGGTGGCGGATCTCCACCCTCGGATCGAGTACGACCCGCCAGCCCCCGCGGTGCATGTCCAACGCCATCTTGGTTTCCTCGAAGTAGAGGAAGTAGCGGTCGTCGAAACCGCCCACCGCGTCGAACGCCTCGCGGCGAAACAGCATGCAGCAACCGGAGATCCAGTCCACGTCGCTGATATCGGCGACCGGCTCGCCGAAGTAACGACGGGTGGCGGGGTTGCCCGGCCAGACCCCGCCCAGCAGGGCGTGCGCGATGCCGACCGCCAGTGACGGGAACCGGCGTCCGCTGGGGTAGGGCTCGCCGTCGAGGCGAGCTATGCGCGGGCCGATCATGCCGATCCGGCCATCGGTGTTCGCGGTCTCGATCAGTGTCGCGATCGAGGCGGGGGAGAGTTCGGTGTCGGGATTGGCGACCAGAATCCACTCCGCGTCGGTCGCTGCCGCCGCTTGATTGATGGCGGCGGCCAGCCCGACATTGCGGGTGTTGCGGATGACCCGCCCGCCGAATTCTTCGACGATGTCGGCGCTGCGATCGGTGGATACATTGTCGACGCCGATCACGTCGACGGCGTAGGGCCCCACGGCTTCCGGCAAAGTCTCGAGGAATCCGGGAAGGTCTTCCGCGCTCTGGTAGGTGACGAGGGCCAAGCCGACAGTTTTGTCATCCGAGCTGGGCATGCCGGCGAACATATCATTGCGGGTATCGATGCCGCCGAGGGACTTTCGTCACGGCCCGTTCTGTCGGTATCGGCGGATTCGCTGTTCGAGGCCGTACCGGTGCCACCGTTGTCGTCACTTCTGCTCGGTGATCACCAGCCATGCCTGATCGGGCGCGGTGGGCAGTCGATCGTGTGGTGTGGTCGGTCTGTGGAACGTGATGGGACATCCCGCGGCGATCGGCGGAAAAACAATTGCGTGGTACCGGTGCCGTCTGTACCGTCATGCGGACCGTGACAGCACGCGAGGAGGTGAGACCCATGAATGTCGTATCGAAGTGGGAGCTCCCTCTCGACGTCACGGTTGGGCGAACGATCTAGCTGTCGCCGGGAGCGCCTGTCATCCAAGGCTGCTCCGAAAGGGCGATGAGCATGAATTCTGAAGATTTCACGTCCGGTTCCACCGGACACACCACTGTCGTCACGCGTGTCTCCGAGACACGTTGGCAGGCAGTGCAACACGGCCTGCGGATCGGGTCGGGTGACGTTTCGCAGCGGTTCGACGGCCGGCTGTTCGTCAGTATCGACTCGTGGCGAGCCGATGCCTTCGGCCCGCTCGCCGAAGCGATGCTGGCAGGTCTGCCGCGACCGTTGTACACGGTGGTCGACGAGACCGATCAGGATCTCACAACGTGTTGGGAGCGTGCGGGTTTCACCATCCGGCGCCGGGAACGGGAATGTCTCGTCCCGACCGATCCGCGAGTGACCGGGCTCGGTGCGGTTGTCCCGCCCTCGGACACGACGATCCTGGCCGCCGGTGCCGCGGCGGAAGGTCCACTGCGCGAGGTGGATCGAGCGATTCGACACGAGGTGGAGGCGACCGTGGGCTGGCAGGAGATGCCGGCCGAGATATTGCCGCGCTGCGCCGCGGGCGATACTTTGCTGGATCCTTCGAAATACGCGGTGGCGGTGCAATCCGACCGCTACGTGGGGCTGGTCCGCGTCGTGCAGGTGACTCGGCTACCGCGGATCGGGCTGATCGCCGTGCGCGCCGACCAGCACCGCCGGGGTATCGGTCGGGCGCTGCTGGCACACGCGCTGGAATCCCTGCGCGAGCATGGGATCGACAGGGCCGCAGTCGAAGTGAACGAGGCCAACGCCGCCGCCACCGCATTGTTCACGGGCGTCGGAGCCCAGCGCGTGAACAGCAACCTGGAGTTGGTGCTGCGATGAGCAAGAACGGGAAGGGAATCGAGATCGAGGGCACGGTCATCGAGTGCCTGCGCAATGCCACCTTCACGGTGGAACTGCACAACGGGCACCAGATACTCGCCCACATCAGCGGGAAGATCCGGAAGAACTACATCAAGATCCAGTTGCAGGATCGGGTGCTCGTCGAGCTGAGCCCGTACGACCTCACTCGCGGCCGGATCCTGTTCCGGTACCGCAACTGATGCCGCTGTGGGCGGGCGGGCAGCCGCCCGCCCACAGCGGCACGGCCACCGGATCCATATCGGTCCCCGCGGGGGCGATCGTTGGTGATCGACACCCTGTCGGACAGATGTCCATTCGGTTCGCGACCGCGCACGGCTGGGATCTGGCCCGGACTCGGCTGCGGTCACCACGGTGACCGTTCGGGGCAACCGTAACGAGATGTTTCGGATCCGTTTTTCCGGGCATTCGCACCACAACCCGGTGTTACTGTCGCTGATCGTGGACCGTGATCTTGTCGGTCCTCTGCGTCACTTCAGCAGTGGAAGACCTCACACCCTGTACCGAGCGCGAACAAGGAACGCCACCGGCATCGTGCAACCGTAGTCGCCGGAACCGGACCTGTTGCCCATCCGGGATATGTACCGATTGTCCACGACCGTTCGTATCCACCAGGCGAGAGGACGAACATCGATGATGACCAGCCGGAACCGCCGACGCCCCGCTCTATTGGTGACCGCCCTGGCCGCATTGGGGGTGGCCGCGATATCGACCGCCGCTCCGGCGCTCGCCGCCAACACCATCGACATCAAGGGGGTGGGGCCGGCCAATGTGGGGGTCGACTACACCTGTGATGCCGCTTCCGGAGCCGTCGCCGTCAAGGTGATGGTCGGCGATCCCCAGGCCGATGCGCCGTCGGCGATGGGGGCACAGCCGCAGATCACATGCGACGGGGGAGCGCAGAACACCGTTGTCGTCCTGACCGGGCCCGACGGGTCGCCCGCCCAGTTGTCGCAGGGGCAGACGGTGCAGGTGCGGGTGGCACTGGTCGACGCCAAGGACATCGTGGTGACCGGGAAGGCCAACGTGTTCCAGTTGGGGTAGCGCCGACGTGCCGGTTGCCCCCGGACTGGCTCGATTCGGGGGCAACCGTTACCATCGACGACGATGATGACTCATTCTGATGCAAGATTGGGGGTCTCGTTCGCTCAAGGTGAGTGCTGATGCACCCTTGGACTGCGAACGGGAACGATTCCCGGATTTCCTTCTGGCAGCGCGTGCGCGAGTTCGCCGTGCCACCATCCATGATCGAGACCGCGACTGCCCGGCGTTGTGCCGGTGACTGGTCCGGGGCTTGTGCCGCAGCGGGTTTCGATGTCGATCTCGACCTGCGGGCACTCGCGCGTACCCACGGCTGTGAACTCGCCGCCAGGGTGCGGGGCGATCTGCGCCATCTGGCACCGGATCTGCTGCGCTGGCACATGCCCAGGGTTCGCGACGGCGGGTTGCTGCGACCGGGCTCGACGGTGACGCTGGCGCGATACGGCACCGGCGAACCCGTAAAACGGTGGAGTAGGGCGGGTCCGGTGCATCTGGTGGTCCGGACCGCACCCGCCTGGGCGGACTCCGGACAGCGGATGAGCCTCGCGTTGTGGGACCGATCCCGTCCCACGGCCGGTGGCGGCCCGCATCCACATCCCCGGCCCAGCCGTCGTTTTCGGTTGGACCTCCACCGTCACCTGTGGGACGCCCGTCGAAGCGACGAGCTGCGGATTCGCTGCGGTACCGGACAATTCACCGACGGCGGTGGCGTGGACCGCGAACTCGAGGAACTGGTTCCCCCTGGATGTGCCCTCGATCGATGGGCGGCCGAGGCGGGGCTGCTGCTGCGCGCCGACGGAAGTCCGGACGGTCCGGTCCAGGTGCGGTTGGGGGCGCGGCGCCGCGTGGTCGTGACGTCCGGGGAGGATCCGTCGGCGTTGCGGATCGCGCACGGATACCCCGCCGGTGCGCTATCGGCGCTTGCGGTCCTGCCGGACGCGGCGACCTGGACGCTTCCGGATCTGGAACTGCTGCGCGCCGATGCGATAACGGCCGATCGACTCCATCCACTGGTCGCCGCGGCTCTCGTACCGGACTTCGTCTCTGCGGCACCATCTTCCAGCGCGGTCCCGGCGGGACGGCCACACCTGGTGCGATGCGGGGGAGAGCTGCACCGCATCGGACTGGTGGACGGAGTACTGGCCGCGCTGGATCACAGCCCGGCCGAGATTCGACGGGAAGAACTGCTCGCCGCCCTGTCCGGCACCGTGCTGCCCTGCCTGCGAGCGATCGACCTGGCACACCGCCGTCCGGATTGTCTGGCCGGCGTTCGTGAACGGTTGCGCCACGGGGACATCGCCGGCGCGCTGGCTGTCGTCGACGGTGTGCTCGGTCCCGGCGCCCGGTTGCGTGCGGGAGTCCTGCGCGACGAACTGGCGGCGGCCGCGCGGCGGGAAGCCGTCCATCAGGAGTTCCGGGCCGGATTGCCGGAAACCCCGCTGCCGGTGACAAGACGTGTGCACGCGTATCGCGCACATCCGCGTCACGCGACGTCGCACTGATATCGAAAGCCACACACCCACCCGATTCCTCTGCACCCCAAGGTGATTCACACATGTCTGCTGCCATCTCGACCGGTGCGCGAACCCGCGCCGCCCGGACCGACGTCGCCGGCGAACTGCTGGCTCTGCTGAACGACGCGACCACCGAACCACGCTCCGATATCCAATTGGAGGCACTGACCCTGGCCGTGGCCGCCGACCTGCCGGTACTGCTGTGGGGTGAGCCGGGGATCGGGAAGACCGCGGCTTTGACCCAGCTCGCCGAATCCCTCGACCTTCCGCTGACCACGGTGATCGCGAGTGTTCATGAGCCCTCGGACTTCTCGGGTCTGCCCGTCGTCGGCGACGACCCCGCGGCGCAGGGTGTGCCGCTGGCGCCGCCGGACTGGGCGGTGCGGCTCGTGCGGGCCGGCCGAGGTCTGCTGTTCCTGGACGAACTGTCGACCGCACCGCCCGCCGTGCAAGCGGCGCTGTTGCGGCTGGTCCTGGAACGCCGGATCGGCGCACTGCAACTACCCGCGGGTGTTCGTATCGTCGCGGCCGCCAACCCGCGTTCTTCGGCGGCGGACGGCTGGGAACTGAGTCCGCCGCTGGCCAACCGATTCGTCCATCTGATGTGGACGCACGACCCCGATGTGGTGATCCGCGGTCTGGGCGGGGTCTGGCCGCGGGTGAGCCTGCCCACGCTCGATCCCGAAAAGTTACCGGAGGCAGTGGCTTTCGCTCGGCGCGCGGTGTGCGTGCTGCTCGCGGCCCGGCCCGCGCTCGTGCATCGGCTGCCCAGCGGTGAAGCGCGCCGGGGCGGTGCCTGGCCGTCGCCGCGCAGCTGGGAGATGGCCCTGCGACTGATCGCATTCGCCACTGCGGCCGGCGCCGGCCGCGATGTGGTGTCCCTGCTGGTCCGGGGGACGGTGGGCGATGGTCCCGGATTCGAACTGCTCACCGGTATGGACCGGATGGAACTTCCCGATCCGGAGCGGTTGCTCGCCGATCCGGACAGCGCCGAGCTGCCCGGACGTGGAGATCTACGTCAAGCCGTGCTCGATGGCGTGGTGGCGGCGGTTCGTGGAAGACCGGAGAAGGCGCGCTGGGATGCGGCGTGGGCGCTGCTGGCGAAGGCCGTCGAGACCGGAGCTCCCGACCTCGTGGTCGTTCCCGCGACCACCCTCGCCACACTGCGCCGCGACGATTGGGAGGTACCGGCCTCGATCGAACATCTCGCCGCGATGGTGTCGGTGTCGCGGACCGCGGATCATGCCGCGGTTCCCGCGCCCGCGCGGGCCGGGCGATGACGCCGGTGACCGCGCCCCTGGACTTCGAGAAGCTCTGCGCCGCCCGTCTGCTGGCCACGCGGGCCCGCCCCTACCTGGCGACCGCACTGTTCGCACTGCACATGGTCGAGTCGCGCGGGGTGCCGACCATGGGCGTGGACCGGTACTGGCGGTGCTATGTCTCGCCGGTGTTCGTCGGCCACACGCCGGTGCGGGAGCTGGCTTCGATTCTGGTGCACGAGGTTTCGCATCTACTGCGTGACCATCACGGGCGCTGCGACCGATTCGCCCGCGAGCACAACCTCACCGGCCGGGCGGAACGACTGCGGATGAACATCGCCGCGGACGCCGAGATCAACGACGATGCGTTCGGGGACGGCTTGGTGCGGCCCGAAGGTGCCATCCTGCCGCGGACTCTGGGACTGGCCGGCGGGGAACTCATGGAGGACTATCTGCGTCAATTCCGCCTGGGATGCCTCACCCAGCGGATGGTGTGGCTCGACTGTGGCAGTGGCGCAGACGGACTGGACCGCGAATGGGAGCTGGGGCCCGACGGCGCGGACGGCCTCGGCGGCGTCGAGTGTGACGCGGTCCGTTTCCAGGTGGCTCGCGGTATCGATGGCCGTCCGGGCGACACACCCCGCGGGTGGCGACGCTGGGCGCAGGAAGCATTGCACCCGCCGCAGCCGTGGCGGGATCTGCTCCGAGCGGCCGTCCGCGCGGCGGCGTCGGCGCCTGGCGTCGGCGACGACTACACCTATGGCCGGCCCGCGCGACGATCGGCAGGACTGCCGGGCGTGGTGCTGCCGAGTCTGCGGCACACGCCCGCTCGGGTCAGCGTGATCATCGATACCTCCGGCTCGGTGAGCGACGCGGAACTGGGCAGCGCGCTGCTGGAAACGGTGGCCATCACCCGAGCCCTGGGCGGCCGGCGCGACCTGGTGAGCGTGCTGTCGTGCGATGCGGCCGCACGAATCGCGCATCCGCTGTGCCGGGCCGGCGGGATACCGCTGATCGGTGGCGGGGGCACGGATCTGCGGGCGGGTTTCACCCGGGCGCTACACGCCCACCACCGTCCGGATGTGATCGTTGTGCTGACCGACGGTCACACACCCTGGCCGATCGCCCAGCCGCCCTGCCGGACGGTGGTGGGTGTGTTCGACCGGCAGCGTCCATGGAATGAGGACGATCCGGATCACGTTCCGTCCCGGCCGCCGGACTGGGCGCGCGTCGTCCGGATCGGATGACGACGGTGTGCGGTGACCGGGCGCCGCTGTGCGGTGGACGGCCGCCGCTACTCGGATCCCGTTGCCTCGCGCAGCTTTCGGAACTCGGCGGCCAGCGCGTCGAGTGTGTAGTGGGCATTGAGGCCGCTCGGGTTGGGGAGCACCCAGACTCGGGTGTCCGCGATCGTCTCGGATTGGGGCCCGACGGTGGTTTTCGGCCGCCCGAACGCGGTGCGGTAGGCGCCCAATCCGAGGACCGCCAGAACGCGCGGGTGATTGCGCCGCACCCGGTCGGTGAGCGCATGGCCGCCGTCACGCAACTCCTGCGCGGTGAGCTCGTCCGCCTTGGCCGTGGTGCGCGCGGCGACATTGGTGATGCCCAGACCGAGGGTGAGCAATTCGGCCTGCTCATCGGGACGGAACAGGCGTGGGGTGAATCCCGACCGGAACAGCGCGGGCCAGAACCGGTTTCCGGGCCGGGCGAAATGATGGCCGGTCGCCCCCGACCACAGTCCCGGATTGATCCCGCAGAACAGCACCCGCAGATCCGGTGCCAGCAGATCGGGAATGGTCCCGCCCGACGCGGCGGCCAGATCTGCCGGGGAGGGGCGGTACGCAGCGGAAGGTGGCATCCGCCCAGTCTGCCCGAACCGCCCTTCCGCCGGCCGGCCGTGATGGTCGCCGCCCGGGTCGGCTGCCTCGCAGACCCGGGGCGGTCCGGGAGATCCGTTCGATTGCGCCAGGTCATTCCTGAAACACGCGAGATTCGACCGACAAGGCCTGCTCGGGGCAGGACTGGACGACCGCCTCGGCCGCATTCAGGTGCTCGGCGGCGAGTTCGTCGGGGACAACGACGGGATCTCCCTGTTCGTCGCAGTCGAGAAGTTCCGGTGCTCTGCTGTAACACAACCCGTGCCCGGCGCATGCCGACCGGTCGACGAGAAGCCGCTGGAACGTTCTCGGTGATTCATTCATTCGCACACCTCCACCAGACCGGTGCCCGGCCCTATCGGCCGGCTTTCCGGCCCTTGCCGAATGTGATGGGCAGTTTCTCGCAACCACGAACCTGGGAGGCGTGCATGACGGGCGGGTTGTCCGGCACCAACGCGTAATCGGGGAGTCGCCGATGGATCTCTTCGAGCGCCAGTCGCAATTCGATCCGCGCCAGGTGTGAACCGAGGCAGCGATGTGCTCCGGCGCCGAATGCGATGTGGCGGTTGGGCTCCCGGTCCAGAATCAAGGTGTCCGCGTTCTCGAACTCGGTGCTGTCGCGATTCGCCGAGGTCATCAGGAGCAGCAGCTGATCGCCCTCTTTGATGGACACCCCGCCGATCTCGACATCGCGGGTGGCGCGTCGACCACTGCTGGAGGCGGTCTCCATACGCAGGATTTCCTCGACCGCCTGCGGAATGACATCAGGATCGTTGATCAGCATCTGGCGTTCCGCCGGATTCCAGGTCAGGTGGACCAGCCCCCAGGCGAGGGCTCCCTGCACGGTGTGCAGGCCGGCCACGACCAGCAGGAAGAACATCCGGCACAGTTCTTCATCGGTCAGCAGCCGTTCGCCGTCGGCGACCTTCATCGGGGTGCAGACGATATGTGCGGTCAAGTGGCCCTCACCGTATTCGCCCGCCCGGACCTGCTCGATGACCGCGCCGAAGTATCCGAAGATCTCCTCGGCCGCCTGGGCGCGGGCCGCCTCGTTCTCGGATTCCGACGCTCCCGGAACACCTTGGAGCACGATGTCGGTCCACTCCGTGAATTTCGGGGCGTCGGCCAGCGGCCACCCCATCAGCGCCAGGAAGATTCGCGTCGGCAGCTCGTGGGCGAACTCCGCGATGAATTCGCACTCGCCCCGCTCGATGAAGCCGTCGATGAGTTCGTTGACGATGCCACGGATTTCGGGCTCGAGCGCCTTCATCCGGATCGGGCTGAACAGTGGCTGCAGTGCTTGCCGGTAGTAGCCGTGTTCGGGTGGGTCGAGCTCGAGCGGCAGGAATCGGCCCTGCCCGGCATTGACGAGGTTGTTCGGATAGCTCGAGAAGGTCTCGGCATCCCGCAGGATCGCGTGCACCTCTTTGTACCGGGTGACGATCCAGTGGCCGCCGTACAGGGGCGAGAAGAGGATCGGTCCCTGCGCGCGCAGTTCCGCGACCCTTTCCTGGAATACGTCGGTGGGCACCGCCAGCGCCGGATTGTAGACATCGAAATCGGTCATCAGATTCTCGGGAATTCCCGTTGCAGTCGTCATCGACGGCCCTCTCGGAAGATGTGAGGTATGAGATCCTCGCTACAATTGTAAACCTAATAAATGTAGGTTTATATCGCAAGGTTTTGCGGGAAATATCGACTTCTATTCGTGTGCCGCCGGATGTGCGGAACCCGCCATGACACCCGAGAGGAAGCTGCGAATTGTCACCTCGAACAATTCGGTCGCCGACCATGGATTGGACGACAGCGCCGTACTGAGCACGGGGTGCCGCTCGGCATCGACGTTCGGGAAGATGTCGCCGTCTGCGGCGGAGGCATTCGCGAGGCTGGAGAGTATTGTCGCGAACGAAAGCTTCTCCAGCCCATCGAGAATTATCACGTGCAGAGCCGGGGCGACCCCGCAGTCGGACAGAATTCGTGCGCACTTCTCGTACGTGCTGGTGAGCACGTCCCTGGGTAGTAGTTCGACCAGGATGAGCGCGGCGTTCGCGTGGCGCAGGATCGCTTCCCGGTAGTTCAGGCTGAGCTGGACGAACCATTCCATCCAATCGCCGTCGGCCGGAGCTGCCGGAACCCGCGCTCCGCGCATGATCTCTTTCGCCACTTCGGCCATGAGCTCGCGACGGTCCGAGAAATGGTGATAGAGCGAGGAAGTGCTCACGTTCAGTTGTTTCGCCACACGCGGCAGACTGAAGGAGTCGATACCGTCACCGTCGATCATCTCGATACTCGCGGCGATGATCGAGTCCCGAGTTATCAGCGGCTTTCGTGGACGTACCATGTTCTCTCTTCCTTGCGGTTGTCCCGGGAATTCATTCGACCGCTCCGGCGAAGGATCATGCGGGCGTGGGGAAGTAGACGGATTTCAAGGCGTAATAGTTGGCCAATCCCTCGGGGCCGAGTTCACGACCGATACCGCTGGCTCCGCGGCCGCCGAACGGTGCGTCCAGATCCAATCCGTAGATGTTCACGCCCACGGTGCCGGCACGGAAACGCGAGGCGACCGACATGCCCCGCGCCTCGTCGGAGGTCCACACCATTCCGGCCAGTCCGTACTTCGAATCGTTGGCGATGTCGACCGCGTGATCGACGCTGTCATAGGGCAGCACGCAGACCACCGGACCGAATATCTCCTCCTGTGCGATACGTGAAGAGTTCTCGACATCGGCGAACACGGTGGGCTCGACGAACCAGCCCCGGTCCCGGTCCGCCGGCACCCCGCCGCCGGTGGTGATCCGCGCGCCGGCGCCGCGCCCCGACGCGATGTGGTCCAGCACCCGCCGGCGATGCTCGCAGCTGACCAGCGGTCCGATCTGCGTGGACTTCTCCAGCGGATCACCCACCACGAAGCCGCGCACCGTCTCGGTGATCGCCTCCACGAACTCCGCGTAGCGACCGCGCGGCACCAGCACTCTGGTACTGGCGTGACAGGTCTGCCCGTTGTTCCCGAACGAGTATTCGAGCAGTCCGTGGGTGAACACGTCCATGTCCACGTCGTCGAGGACGATCGCCGCGGACTTACCGCCGAGCTCGAGGGTGACCGGAGTGAAGTTCTCCCCGCAGACCCGGCCGATCTCGCGGCCCGCCCGGGTCGATCCGGTGAAGGCGACCTTGTCGACACCGGGGTGGGCGACGAGCCGGGCGCCGGTCTCGCGGCCGCCGGGGACCACATTGAGTACACCCGCGGGAAGGCCCGCCTCCACTGCCGCGTCCGCGAAAACGAATGCGTCCAAGGCGGTTTCCGGTGACGGCTTGAACACCACCGAACATCCGGCCGCGAGGGCCGGCGCGATCTTCATGGCGGCCAGCGCCTGCGGATAGTTCCACGGCGTGATCGCCGCGACCACCCCCGCCGGTTCGCGGCGCACCACTGTCCTGCCGCCCATGAAATGGGGGCGCACATCGGATTCGTCACGGCGTTCGACGAGATCGGCGTAGTAGTCGAACATCATCGCCGGACTGAACCCGTTGGCGGCCTTGGAAATCGTGATCGGCATGCCGTTCTCGCGGCTGACCAGGGCCGTGGTGTCGCGGCCGCGCGCCTTGAGGGCCTTTCCGAAGTTGCGCAGTGCCGCAGCGCGTTCGCCGGTCGAGAAGTCACGCCACCGGCCACCGAGGCTGTCGCGCGCGGCCGTCACCGCGACCTCGATGTCGCCGGCATCAGCCATCGCCGCGATACCGATGGCCTGTTCCGAGGCGGCCTCGAGGACCGTCGTGTGCCCTCCGCCGCGCGGGGCGGTCCAACGCCCGCCGATGAACAACTCGTTCCTGTCCATACCTACTCCTCACCTCCGGCGTCGGCACCGATCGGTTGCCGTCGCGCCGGGTCGTCCGGATGATCGAATTCGATGACGCCGCAGTACTTTCCCCGGGAGAAGATCAACGGTTCGCTGGTCCCGCCGGCGGCGAATTCGAGAATGTCGGCGATGACCACCGTGTGATCACCACCGGGGTGTTCGGTGTCCAGCGCCAGCTCGAACCACGCCGCGACGCCGTCGAGGATCGGCGCGCCACCCGGGGCCGATTGCCATCCGATATCGCCGAACTTGTGCCCGCCCGATCGCGCGAAGCGGTCGCTGAGCTCACACTGGGCCGCCGAGAGCACGTTCACGGCGAATGTGGGCGCGGTGCGGATCAATGGCCAGCTCGTCGACGTGCGGCTGGGGCAGAGGAGCACCTTCGGCGGGGCGAGCGACAGTGCGGAAAACGATTGACAGGTGAAGCCCGTTGGTACTCCGTCGTGCACCGCCGTCACGATGGTGACCCCGGATCCGAAATGACCGAGCACATCTCGCAGGATCCGGGTGCCCGGCATGGTCATCGCGCCACCTCGCTCAACTCGACGTGGGCCCGGAGACGACCGGACTCGTCCACCCAGCCCCGGCGCGCCGCCCATTCGACCATCTCGCCGAAGCGGCGGGTCCAGTCGGGGTCGCGCGACCGGTCGCCGGCCAACTCGCCGATCCGGGCCACGGTGACGAGAACATCACCGGACGAATCGAGCACGCCCACACAGGCGACATCGGACGCGGTGACCCGGTGCCCCGCGCTCACCCCGATCAGTTCGATCCCGAAGGATCCGAAATCGTCGGTCGCGGTCATGGTCGCGGTCGGCGACCGGCGATTGAGGTTCACCAGCACACGCATCTCATCGCAACCTTTCTCCTCGGTACCTTGCGCATTCAGGCCAGCATCCGCGCGAGCTCGCGCCGGAACAGATGGTTGGCGATCTCGTTGCGGCCCAGCACAAGTGGCCCGGCATCCGCGCTCGACAGCGCCAGCTGAGCCGAACGAAGCAGCGGGAAATCCTCCTGATGGAGTACCTCGAGCAAGATCTTCCAATTCTTGTTCCAGCGCTTGGTCCAGACCTGCTCGTCGACCCCCATGGCCGCCATCGTCGGAGCGATGATCCGCATCTCCATCCGGCACATTCCCGGGTCCGAGGGGTGCGGGCGGAAGGTGAGCAACTCCACGTGATCGGGCTGGATCAGCACCGAGGTGTTGGGCCCGAGAAACAGCGTCTCGGTGACATGCGGGGACAGGTCGACATCGTCGGGCGCCACCACCAGCCAGCGATCGATGCTCTTGCGCGGCGTCAGGAATCGGAAATGCCGTCCGAAGTCATCGACCGCCAGCACATTCGTGTGCACGAACTTCGCGGCGGTGTTCGGATGCGCGTACTGGATGTGATACCCGTCGAGGAACGCGTCCTGCATGAGCTTCCAGTTGCACGGCTCGTCGAAACCTTCGGCCCGGAACGTCACATGGCGTGCGAGCTCGAGCCGTGCCAGGTTCGCGTCCATCTCCGGGCCGAGCCAGCGCGCGACATCGATATCGGCTCCGGCCGCGTCCACCATCCAGATGAAACCGTGCCGTTCCTCGGTCGGGAGTTCGACGAGGCCGAGGCTGTCGCGATCCACCACGCCGAAGGTGGAATCCTTGGTGATCGCGCGCAGAGTGCCGTCGGTGTCGTAGGACCACCGGTGATATCCGCAGGAGAACAGCCGGCAGCGGCCCGCCGCGCTTTCTTCGAGCAGTGATCCGCGGTGCCGGCACGCGTTGACGAATGCCTTCACCGAACCGTCGCGTTGCCGGACCACGATGACCCGGTTCCGCGGCATCTGCAGGGTGATGAAGTCGTTCGGCTGCGCGATCTCCGAGGAATGCGCGACGATCGACGGCACTCGCCCGAATATCCGGTCACGCTCGAGACCGGCGCGCTCGGGCGAGGTGAATTCCCAGGGCTCGAACGGTGCGGTGGTCTGCACCTCATCGGTCGTACCGGCGCGCAGATGGCCGAGTAACCGGCGTATCCGCGCGTTCAGTTCCGCGTTGGTCATCGGCTTTCCTTCGAAACTCGAATGATTGTCATCGGTGGACCGCCGCCGCGGCCCGCCCACCGGGCCAGCACCGGCACCACTTCGTGGGTCAGCAGCCGGTCGAACGATGCGCGTGCGGCACCGTCGGTGATCGCCGGAACGAGGGTCACGCCGTCACAGATTCCGGTGGTGACGACATCCGATATCAATCGGGCCAGACCGGCGGGTGTTCCTGTGTAACAGATGTTTTCGTCGCCGCGCACCGGCGCGGCGCCGTCGCGTTCGCGGGCCGTGGCGAGTTCTCGACGGGCGGCGCGCGTGTCCCGCGCGATATGGGCCACGACATCGAGCAGGACGGCCGGCGCGGTGGTGTGCCGGCCGGGTGGGCCGGTGTCGAGCACTCTGCGGCGGTCACCGGCGGTGACCAGATCCGGTGCCACCAGGCGCACCGACCGCCGTGGATCGAACGCGCCCAGCAGCACGATGTGGTCGTCCCGGTCGGTGCACACCGGACGATCGGCCTCCGGGATCACCTCAGCGGGCATCGTGTCCCTCCTTCGCGGTCGCGGTCCCGGGGCGCTGCCACACCAGGCGCGGGAACAGCGTGGTGGTCCGGAACCGCAGTGGATCCGACGACAGGGTCATGGTGGTGGCCGTGAACTCGACGTGGCGCAATTGCCGGTCCCCGACCCAGTTCGGATAGAGAGAGACCGCCACGTCGTGCCGGATCGCGTTGCCGGCCTCGTCCACCTCGTAGCGACCGGAGTAGGCCAGGTAGCCCGCGGCCGCCCGGGCTCGTTCGTCGGGTGCGCCGCCGTGTACCCGGCGGGACGCGTAATGCGGCCGGTCCGGCCTCATGATCTGGGCGGACATGAATCCGTCCGCGGTATAGACGATCAATCCCCGTGCCCGTTCGCCGAGCGGGTACGCGATCTGCCCGGTCTCCGACACCGTGGTGTAGGAGACCAGCTCCCACGCCCCGAGGACTCGCTCCGCGATCGAGCGCGGGTCCGGTCCACCTGTCTCGGTCATCGCGAACCTCCCTGGTATCCACCGCGCGCGGGGTTCACAGCGCGGCCCTGACGCAGAACAGCACGGAACTCACCAGAGCGGCCATCGGTCCGCCGATGAACAGTGAGATCCGGGCGCCGGGAACGGCATTGGCGGAGGTGCCGCGTAACTGCCGCACCGCCTCCACCGCCAGGCCCATGCCGTTGACGAACGAATCCGCGAGATTTCCGCCGCTGGTGTTGACCGGCAGCGCGCCGCCCGGCGCGGTCAGATTCTCGACGGTCAGTACGGTGGCGGCGGCCGGTCCGGCCGGGCACAGACCGTGGTCGATCAGCGCGGCCACTCCGGATCCGCTGAAGTTCTCGTACACCTGCACGACATCGACATCCGCCGGACCGATGCCGGCGTCGGTCCACAGCTGTGCCGCGACCCCGGACGATGCGCCGAATCCCGCTGAGCTGTAATCGATGTCGTTCTCGGTGTCGACCGCGTAGCCCGGCGCCGCACCTTGCGCGCCGGCCAGCACGTAGACCGGCTCGTGCGTCAGGTCCGCGGCGCGATCGGCGCGGACCAGGATCAGGGCGACGGCGCCGTCGTTCTCCCGGGAGCAGTCGAACAGGCGATACGGTTCGACGATCATCCGTGACGCCTCGTAGGCCGCGGCATCCAGCGGCCGTCCGTACGCCGCCGCGGACGGATTCCGCTGGGCGTGAGCGTAATCGGCGAGCACCAGAGCGCGCACGGCCTCGGCGGGGACGCCGTCGGCCTCCAGCATCCGCTGGGTGCGCAGTGCACACGCCTGGGCGGGGGAGCCCACGCCGTGCGGCAGCATCTGCCCGTCGAAATGATGTTTGGCATAGCCCAGGCGGCCGGAGTCCTGCTGCGACATCGCTCGATACACGACGACACAGTCGGCCTGGCCGGTCGCGATCGCGACCGCCGCATTCGTCACCGCCGCTGCCGCGCCACCTCCGCCGCCGCCCCAGATCATGCTGGACCAGCGGATCCGGCGCACCATCAGAGCCGATCCGACGACGGTCCCGTCGTTCTCGCCGCCACCGTAGGATACGAAGCCGTCGATCTCGCCGGGGTCGATTCCGGCGTCGGCGGCGGCTGCCAGGACGGCCCGCAGCGTCAGCTGCAGTTCCGTCTGCCCGGATTCGCCGCGTTTGCAATGGAATTCGCTGACACCCGCCACCGCGGCGGCACCGCGCAAGACCGAGGCGCTCATCGCGACCGCTCCCGTTCCGCCGGCACATCCCGGTGCCACCGCAGCGCCGGCCACCGCGCACCCTCCGGGTGCTGAACGACTCCCCGCACCGGATCGCCGATGCGGACATCGTCGGCGCCGACGGGATCGGCCAGCAGTCCCAGCACCCGCCGGTTGCCCGCCTGGGGCAATTCGACCAGCACCGTGACATAGGGCAGTTCGGCGGCCAGCTCGGGGATGAACGGGTGCCGGGTGCGCGACCATGAATACACCGTCCCCACCGGGTCGACCGCGACCCAGCTGAGCTCGAATGCGCGGCAGTCGCCACACATCCAGCGCGGTCCCCACCACCAGCGGTCGCAGGCAGCGCACTGTTGCAGCCGCAGTTCGCCTTCGCGCAGCCCCTGCCAATATCCGGTGTCGACACCGTCGGCGGCGGGCCCGGCCGATGCGGAGGCCGGGAAGAGCCGCAATCGCGTATCCGAGGACATCAGTGCTTGACCAGGTATCCGGCGTCGATGGGCAGATCGACGCCCGTCACATGGCGCGCGGCGTCCGATACCAGCCACAGCACGGCATTGCTGATCTCCTGTGGCTCGAGCATCGGCACATCCAGCAGGTTGCTGCGATCGCTGTGCGCCCACTTGCGTACCACCCACGGCAGCACCTGCGACAGGCCCTCCGCCATGGGCGAATTGACGCCGGTGGGGTTGACGGTGTTCACCCGGATGTCGTGTTCGGACAGTTCGAACGCGAGTGTCTGCTTCAGGCCCTGCAGCCCGTGCTTGGCCGCACCGTAGTGGCCCCACGACGGTGCCGCGCGCAGTCCGTCCACCGACGATGTGATGACGATCGAACCGCCCTGTCCGCCGGCGATCATCCGTGGCACTGCCGCCTTGCACGCCTTCCATGCGCCGGTGAGGTTGACGTCCAACATCGTCTGCCAGGCGGCGTCGCTGATCTCGCACGTCGATTCGGCGTGATCGTGCACTCCGGCGTTGGCGACCAGGATGTCCAGCCGCCCGAAGGTGGTCACGGCGAGTTCGGCGACCGCCTCCATATCGGCGCTGCTGCGCACGTCGGCGCGCATCCCGGCGATCTCACCACCGGCCTCCTTCACCAGCCGGAGGGTGTCCTCGAGGTCCTGCGGGTCGGCGAGTGCGTACTGCACCTCCGCGATCGGTGCCGCGATATCGCACACGACCACCTTCGCCCCTGCCGCGGCCAGCGTGAGCGCGTGTGAACGTCCCTGCCCGCGAGCGCCGCCGGTGATCATCGCCACCTTGCCGTTGAGGTCTGTCATCTTCTCTCCCATTGCCGAATGCTCGGTGCCTTCGATGCGCGCGACGCCCCGTCGGAACGCCGGCGCGGCCGTTTCGCTCAGTCCGCGCGGACGGCGGTCGTCTGCTCGTAATCCTTTGTGGCGTTGCTGATTCCGGCCGCGAATCGCTGACCGAAGCCTTCTTTGCGCGCCTGCGTCCACCGGTAGGATTCGAGCAGCGGCTCGCACACCCCCGTGAATCGCGGGAAGACGTCGCGCACGAGCAGCCGATACATCCGCGAGGTCGCCTCGGTATCGGCCCAATCGTGGGCGGTGGTGAGGAAGGTCCCGAACCCGCCGGTCCGGTCGAGCAGACTCCGGATGTACGCGACCGCCTGCTCCGCGTCGCCGATACAGCCGTATCCGGACTCGTTGACTCGCCGGACCAGCTCCTCGTGCTCGATCTCCTCCCCGGGCTCGATCATCTTCATCGGCGTCACCACATGGCGGTATTCCATGAAATCGCGCAGACCGTAGCGGGTCTGCTCGACGGCTTCCGCATAGGTGTCCGCGATGTGCATGTTGCCGACGATCGCCCAGTCCCGCCGGTCGACCGTCCGGTCGTGCGCCACGGCCTCCCGGGAGGTGATCTCCCAGGTCTTCTCCAGCAGTTCGATGGATTTGTCGCCGGTGCCGCCGACCGACAGCAGACCGAGACCGTATTTTCCGGCCAGTTTCGGCCCGGACGGCGACATCGCGGCGGCGACCGTGATCGGCACGCCGGGATGCTGGTAGCTGCCGAGTTGGACTCGGGCGTCCTCGAGGGTGAACCATTCGGTTTTGCGGTCCACCGGTCCGGCGCCGGCCAGCAGTTCGAGAAGTGCGTCGAGCGACTCTTCCATCCGCGGCCGGAGCAGGTTGTAGTCCATCCCCATCATCTGGGAATCCGCCACCAGCGCACCGGGACCCACGCCGATCCTGATCCGTCCGCGGGTCATGTGATCCAGGAAGTTGATTCGGTCGGCAACCATCAGCGGATGGTGGTACGGCAGTGAGATGACACCGCTGCACAGCTCGATGCGCTGGGTTCGCTGCGCCGCCGCAGCGATCATCAGCTCCGGCGAGGGGCCGACTTCATAACCGCCACTGTGGTGTTCACCGAACCACACCTGGTGGAATCCGAGCGTGTCGAGTTCCTGGACATGCCTCAGGTCCTGTTCCAGCGCGAGCGTGGGGTTGCGGCGCGGGTTGTGATAGGGCGGGAGGAACACTCCGAATCGCAGCGGACCCGTCCCGGGATGTGCTTCCATATCTGTCTCCTGCTGGTCGAAAGGGCCGCGTGGACATGCGGTATCACCGGGGCGAGGCCGACTTCCCCGGGACATGATTCGCCCCGCCGGGCATCGAATTCGAACAATGCGCCCGGCGTGCAATTCCTGTTCCGTCAATTGGCTGCACAACCAGGAATCAACTGTGCATTAGATGATTTACTCCGGTCTCAGCGAACCTTTTCGTATCGCTGTGCGATATCGGAATATTGGGTTCGCAGTTCACGCTTGGCTATCTTGCCGCTCGACATACGTGGTAGCGGTTCGTCGAGAAGTACGACGTAGCGCGGCACCTTGTAGTCGGCCAAGTGCTCGTTGCAGTGCGCGACGACTTCTCCGGCGGTCAGCGCACCGCGGGGATGGACGACAGCGGCCGGGGTCTCACCGAACTTCGGGTCCTCGACACCGATCACCGCCACCTCCTCGACGCCGGGGATCGCGAGGATCGTCCGCTCGATCTCGGCCGGGGATATGTTGAGACCGCCCGAAATGATCATGTCCTTCATCCGGTCGACGAAGGTCAGACTGCCTGCCGCGTCGAGTACGCCCAGATCACCGGTTCTGATCCAGCCGTCGACGATCGTCGATCGGGTCGCCGCGTCGTTGCGCCAGTAGCCCCGTGTCATGCCCGGACCGCGCAGCACGATCTCGCCCGGTTCGCCAGGGGCGCGGTCGGTCCCGTCCGGGCCGATGACCCGGATTCGGGTGAAAATGCCGCCCCGGCCGCACTTCTCCGGATTCGACGCCGCCGATTCGGGTGGGTTCGCGGTGGCCGTCCCACCGATCTCGGTCTGCCCGTAGATCTGGCGCAGACATACTCCCTGCCGTTCCCACGCGCGCAGCAGTGTGACGGGTACCGGGGCGCCGCCGACATGCGCGGTCGTGATGTGACTCAGATCGGCGTCGGCGAAACCTCGCGCGCCGGCGATCCGTTCGAACAGAATCGGGGGACCGTTCACGGTGGTCACCCGGTGCTCGATGATCGTGCGCAGTGCGGGCTCCGCGTCCAGTCGCGCCAGCAGGAACATGGTTCCGCCGTGCACGATCGTCCGGGCGATACCCCAGACCATTCCCGCGCAGGTCCACAGTGGTAACGCGACCAGCGGGCGGAACTCCGCGGGCCGGACCGATTCGATCAGCGACCATTCGTGGGTCACGGCGGTCAAGTTGGCGTGGTCGAACACCACTCCCTTCGACCGGCCCGTGGTGCCGCTGGTGAACACGATCATCGCCGGTTCGGACAGGTCCGGATCGCGTAGGGGGGCCGGTTCCGCCCCGCCGGCGCGCAGCGGTGCCACCGCATGTTCGAGCAGCCGCAGGTCGAACCGATACCCCTGGGCCAGAACGGCTTCCAGCCGCGGTGCGAGCTCCTCGTCGGCATATACGACGGTGGGCGCGCAATCCTGCACCAGTGCGGCGAACTCGGCCGGTACGAGACGGTGCGCGAACGGCGCGGCGATGGCGCCGATCTTTAGCGCTCCGAGGGCGGCGGCGCACCAGGCCGGCGAGTTCTTTCCGACGATACCGATCCGATCACCCGGACTCACCCCCTTGCCGCGGAGGTCGGCGGCGACCGCGTCCGCCCAGGAATTCAGTTCGGCGTAGGTGACGCGATCGTCTTCGAACACGATCGCCTCGCGATCGGGTGCGATGTGCGACCACCACAGTAGCGAATCGACAACGGTACCAGCCATTTTCACACTCCAAACGGGACACGCACGCGCTCTGGCTGCTGTGCGTCTCGCGCCGCCGATGCGGCGTGGGTCACAGGTCGTTAATCTAAAGGCTATCGGTTAATGACGCAAGGGGGAGTTTGCGATATCCAGATCTGGCAAATACTCAGCACGCAGTAGTCGGGCGTTGACCAGGGCGCCGACCTGACATATGTTGTTCCGGCAGAGCGTTCTTCGCTCATTCCATGAGGGTGTCGATCTCCCATCGCGTACCGGATTCTTTTCCCGCGCTGTCGGAGTCGCCCCGTCTCGTATCTTTCCGACACTCGTTGAATGCACCTGGAGTTCCCATGAGACTCGATGGCAAAGTCGCACTGATCACCGGCGCCGGATCCGGCCTCGGACGCGAGAGCGCCCAGCTTTTCGCCGCGGAAGGCGCTCGTGTCGCCGTCGTCGACATCGACGCCGAACGCGCCGAACACACCGTGCAACTCGTCGAACGGCAAGGCGGCACCGCATGCGCGATCGTGGCCGATGTGGCCGACGAGGCCGCGGTCACGCGGAGTGTGGAGACGACGCTGGGTGCCTTCGGCAAGCTGGACATCATGTTCGCCAACGCCGGCATCATCTCCCGCGGTGGCGTGCCGACCGTCGCCGGTGGTGAACAGGTGGAGTTCCAGGACCTCACCGACGCGGACTGGCAGCGGGTCGTCTCGGTGAATCTCAGCGGTGTGTTCTACTGCGCGAAGGCGGCTGTCCCCGCCATGCGCCGCAACGGCGGCGGGACGATCGTCGCGACCTCGTCGGCCGCGTCCCTGGTCGCCTATCCGGCGGCAGCGATCTACAGCGCGACCAAGGCCGGGGTCAACGGCCTGGTTCGTGGACTGTCGCTGGACCTCGGCAAGTACGGCATCCGGGTGAACGCGATCGCCCCGACCCACGGGATGTCGCCGAACTTCCTCGCTCCGACCGGCGCGCCGGTGGTGGGGCGGTCCTACGAGGAAGTGGCCGGCCCCTGGGATCCGGCGGTTTCCCCCATTCCGCTGAAGCTGAATCGGCCACCGAGCCTGCGTGACAACGCGAACGTCGCCCTGTTCCTGGCCTCCGACGAATCGGCCTATCTGTCGGGCCTGACGGTACCGACGACCGATGGTGGCACGCTGTCGCGGGTTGCGATGGCCTTCGACGAGGATGCCGCGGCGTCATAGCGAGCCGGTATCGAGTGGTGGCTTCGGTGGTGCCCGGTGGCGGCCGTCATGAGAACGCCGACCACGGAAGTCGTTGCTGTGATGTCGTTGTGGTGGCCGATCCGCAGCGCGGGCCGGGGCCCGTTGGTTACCCTGAATTGATGCGATCCCGGTTTTCTCGGAATGCCTCGGCCGTGTTCGTCGCTGTTGCGTCGGTGTTGCTGGCCGGTACTCCGGCGCTGGCCGCGCCACCTGCGCGCGCGGCCGCCCTCTCTTCGCTGGACGCCGGGTTCCTGTGGGGTGTGGCAAGTTCCGGATTCCAGTCCGAAGGGCATGCGCCCGACAGCAATTGGACTCGGTACATCGCGCGGGACCCCGGTAAGGAACCACTGCAGGATTCGGTCGATTTCGTCGATCGCTACCGGTCCGACATCCGGCTGGCCGCCGATATGGGCATGCGCGTGTTCCGGGTCGGGGTCGAATGGGCCCGGCTGCAGCCCGCGCCCGGTGTGTGGGACGAGAACGCCTTCCGCTTCTACGATTCGGTCGTCGATGCCATCACCGCGGCCGGGATGCGGCCGATGATCACTCTCGACCACTGGGTGTATCCGGGTTGGGAGGCCGATCGGGGCGGCTGGCGCAATCCGGGGATGGTCGGAGACTGGCTGGCCAACATGCGTGCCGTCGTCGACCGCTACTCCGCACGTAATCCGCTGTGGGTCACGGTGAACGAGCCCGTCGCCTACATCCAGAACGAGGTTCGCGAGTCGGGTGCGGACGCGGGCGCGATGCTGACCGGGGTCGTGGATGCGCACAATGCCATCTACGACTACATCCACCAGCGGCAGCCCGGGGCTCAGGTGACCGCCAACGTCGGATACGTCGCGGGTGCCGAGGATCAGGTCAACGGTGAGCTGATCGACCGGATCGCCGCCCGGCTCGACTACGTCGGCGTGGACTACTACTTCGGCTTCGACCCGGCGCAGTCGCTGTATAGTGCGATCGGGCGCGCCACCGGCTCGGCGCTGCCGAACCTGCCGGGCCCGCGTCTGTGGGACATGCCTCTGCGGCCCGAGGGGGTCTACTATGCGCTGCAGCACTATTCACGCCGTCTTCCGGGGAAACCCCTGTATGTCGTGGAGAATGGAATGCCCACCGAGAACGGCCTGCCCCGCGGTGACGGCTACACCCGCAGCGACCATCTCCGCGACATCGTCTACTGGCTGCAACGCGCGAAGGCCGACGGTATGAACGTGATGGGCTACAACTACTGGAGTCTCACCGATAACTACGAGTGGGGCAGCTACACACCGCGATTCGGTCTCTACACCGTCGACGTGCGCACCGACCCGTCCCTCACGCGACGCCCCACCGATGCCGTCGGCACCTACGCGCAGATCGTGGCCGCGGGCGGTGTGCCCGGCGGCTATCGCCCCACCCGGGCGCCGTCACTGTGCATCTTCGTCGACCCGCCGGCCAGCTGTCTGAGCCCGGTCGCCGGTTCGTAGCCACGCCAATCGACCACTGCCCGACGCGAATCGGCACCGGACATCGCGTTCGCGCGAATCACCTGCCCGCGCAAACAGTTCCACAATTGAAATATTGCCAGATTGGAAATATTGCATGACCATGGAGGCATGACGTCGCCCGGGTTGCGAGAGCGCAAGAAGCAAGCGATGCGCGCCGCGCTGAGTCAGGCGGCCTGGGCGCTGATGCTGGATCAGGGTCTGCAGGCCGTGAGCCCCGACAGCGTGGCGGCGATCGTGGGGGTGTCCGGGCGGACCTTCCGCAACTACTTCTTCTCGGTGGAGGAGGCCATCGTCGAGGCGTCGATCCGGCACGTCGAATCGCTCGCCGAGGCCGTGCGGGGCCGACCGGCGGACGAGCCGGTGTGGGATGTGCTCACCGCGGTACTGCCCGACATCGTCGCGACCATGGTGAGCAGCCGTGCGGACGTGGCGATGGTGTTGCGCGCGGGGCGCGAGAATCCGTCGATCCTGGCCGCGCATCTGACCTCGATCGACCGCACGTCGTGGCAGTTGACGCAGGCCATCGCCGAGCGCATGGGCACCGACCCCGAGCGCGACCTGCCCACCCGGTTGCTGGCCGCCGCGGCCGGGATGACGGTGCGGATGTCGCTCGAGGTGTGGTCCGCGGGTGACGGCTCGAGGTGTCTGTCCGATGTGGTCCGGGCCGGACTCGGGCAGTTGCGCGCCGGGATTCCGCAGGGCGGCACCACCATGACCGGTTGATTCCCCACCGCGTGGGCGGACCGGTTCGCCGGTGCCGCGCGGGCTTGTTCGTGCACTGATCGGATACGAGTAATCACTGATAGTGAGGAAGAATCCATGACCGGTACCGTCCACTCCGCACCGCGGTTGCCGTTCGACCGTCCCCACGCGTTGGAGGTCCCGCCGCAGTACGCGCAGTTACGCCGGCAGGCGCCGGTGACCCGGGTGACCAGTCCGGCGGGAGATCCGGCCTGGCTGGTCATGGGGTACGCGGAGGTCAAACAGATCCTGGGCGACCCCCGGTTCGGTCGCCGCCACCCCACTCCCGAGACGGCCGCCAAGGTATCGCAGGCCGCGATCGCGGGCGGCCCCAGGGGCGACTACAACACCGAGGCCCACGACCATCAGCGGCTGCGCAAGATGCTCGTGCCCGCGTTCTCCGCCCGGCGGATGACGCGGCTCACCGAGCGGATCCAGGAACTGGCCGCGCGTTGCCTGGACGATATGCAGGCGGCGCAGGACGCGGATCCGGGACAGCCCGTGGATCTGAACCGCATGCTGGCATTTCCGTTGCCCGCCTTGGTGATCAGTGAACTGCTCGGGGTGCCGCCGCAGGACCGGACATTGTTCGGTGACCTGTCCAAGCGGATGACCGCGATGTACGACGGCGCGGACGCCTGGGCGGCGCGGGCCGAACTCGAGGAATACACCGCCGGGTTGGCCGCTGCCAAACGTGCGAATCCGGGACCGGACGTGATCTCCGACGTCGTCGCCATGCAGGAAGAGGACCCCACGTTCACCGACGCCGATGTGGCCGAGCTGGCGGCCGGGCTGTTGTTCGCCGGGCACGAGACCACCTCCGGCCGAATCAGTTTCGGTGTGCTCTGGTTGCTGTCCGATGCCGATCGCCGCGCTGGGTTCGTCGCCGATCCCGACGGGCGGGTGCAGCCGACGGTGGAGGAGATTCTGCGGCTGGCCGCGCCATCGGCCGGTCCGGGGCTGCTGCGGTACGCGCGTGAGGATGTCGAGATCGGCGGAGTCACACTCGCCGCCGGTGATCTCGTCCTGCTCAACACCGACGCCGCCAACCGGGACGAGTCGGTGTACCCGGATCCCCGGGAATTCCGTACCGATCGAAAGCCCAACGCGCACTTGAGCTTCGGGCACGGAATGCACGTGTGCGTCGGTGCCAATCTGGCGCGGACCGAGCTGCGGATCGTGTTCCCCGCGCTGTTCCGCCGGTTCCCCGGCCTGCGCCTTGCCGTCGGCGTGGACGAACTCCGGGTCCAATCCCACCGCGTGACCGGCGGTGTGGATCGGGTTCCGGTCCTGTGGTGAGAGGGGAGACTCCCGTGCATGTGGAAGTCGACCGGCCCATGTGCGTCGGATCGGGCCAATGCGTGCTGACCGCACCCGAGGTGTTCGATCAGGATGACGACGGCTTCGTGACACTGCTCAGCGAGCGGCCCGATGCCGATCAGCTCGAGGCCGTCCAGGAGTCGGCCGCACTCTGCCCGGCGGCCGCGATCCGGCTCGCGCCCGGATAGCGATCGGAGGGCCGCCGGGGATCGAGGCCCGACGTCGAGCCGGGCGCGCGCGACAGCACAGCGCCCGGCACGCCGACATCCTGCGCGAACCGATCGACGGCACGACCGGCCGGTGAGGTGATCCGGTGCGATGTCAGAGTGCGCCGTCGGATGTTCGGCCCTGAACGTGGACCGCGTGGCCGTAATAACCTGCGGGTTGTTCGGCCAGAAGTTCGAGAAAGCGCTGGGTCACCGCTACGACCGCCGCGGAGCGGGTGGTCGCGTCGTGTGCTCGTTTGTCGGTCCACAGCTCGGTCACCCAGATCGAGTCCGGGTCGTCCAGAGCGGTATTGATGCTGTAGGTGAGCAGACCGCTGTCGTCGCCGCCCGCGCGCGCCGACTCCTTGATCAGTGCGATCACCTCCTCGCGCCGACCGGGCAACGCGGTCATTCGCCCGAAGACGCTGAACAAATTCGAACTGGACACGCGCACGCCCTTTCGCCGGTCGCTTTCTGCTGCTCAGCGTACTGCTCGACGCAGGAGCGCCGGGGTCTCCGCTCCGGCAGCACGGGCCGCGAAGAACCGAACCGACCCGCTCGGACGAGGTACCGCGCCGCGACCCGATGACCTCGGTGCTGCTGCGATGGCATCGGACTGCCGCCGAACCTCATCCTGGTTTCAGGGGTTGCGATACCGTAGCTAACTGGTCCCTCTGACTCCTCGTTTCGGATTGGAGTGCTGTGACAGATTCTCCGGTTCTGGTGCTCGGTGCAACAGGTGGACAGGGCGGGGCTGTTGCCGAAGCATTGCTGTCTCGCGGTGTGGCGGTGCGGGCAATGGTGCGTGACACCCGAAGTTCACGGGCTGCGCGGCTCGGTGAGCGGGGTGTGGAACTGGTGCGCGGATCGCTGGACGACCGTGGCGCGCTGGCGGTGGCGATGACGAATACCGCGGGCGTATTCGCGGTGACGACGCCGTTCGAAGCAGGTGAGGATGCGGAGGTCCAGCAGGGCCGGGCGATCATCGGTGCGGCCGCGGATGTGGGGGTGCCGCATCTGGTGTTGAGTTCGGTGGCCTCGGCGGACCGCAACACCCGGGTTCCGCATTTCGAGAGCAAAGCGGTGATCGAAGGGGATCTCACCGCCAGCGGACTGCCGGCGACCATCGTGGCCCCGACGTACTTCTTCGACAATGCGCTCGGTGGCCGCGGCGAACTGCTCGACGGTGTGCTGGAACTGCCCCTGCCCACCGACCGGCCGCTCCAGCAGCTCGCGCGAGAAGATCTGGGACAGTTCGTCGCTCACGTTCTGCACGACCCCGCGACGTTCGCCGGTGCACGCATCGAACTGGCGAGCGACGCCCCCAGTCCGGCGGAGATGGCCGCCGCGATCGGTGACGCCCTGGGCCGCCCCGTCGTCCACCGGCAGACGTCCCTCGACGCGATCGGCAATGCCGATATGCACGCCATGTGGACATTCCTCAACGGCGAGGGCTATCGCGTCGACATCGACGCACTGCATCGCGCGAATCCGCAGATCGAGTGGACATCCTTCCGGGACTGGGCACGACGAACCTTCGCCCCCTGACTCCGGGCGCACCCTCGACGCCCCCCCGATCGCTGCCGGTGACGAAGGGAATATCGATATGGCACAGACGAATTCGACCACCGCATGGCCGCGGCTGCGCGTGGCGGACTGGACCGATACGCGCGAGACCTTGCACATGTGGACGCAGATCGTCGGCAAGGTCCGTCTCGCACACGCTCCGCTGCTGAACCACTGGTGGCAGGTCACCCTCTATGTGAGCCCACGCGGGCTGACGACATCGGCGATCCCGTACGGGGACCGGCTCTTCGATATCGAATTCGATTTCCTCGCACACCGATTGGTGATCCGTGCCGACAGCGGCGAGACCCGCACCGTGGCCCTCGAGCCGAAATCGGTCGCGCAGTTCTATTCCGAAACCATGCGAGCTCTCGACGGCCTGGGGCTCGAGACGCGGATCCAGGGCCGGCCCAATGAAGTCGACCCATCGATTCCCTTCGCCGAGGACACCCGGCACACCTCCTACGATCCACACTCCGCGCAGACGTTCTGGCGGCAGCTGGTGCATGCCAACCGGCTGCTCGACGAATTCCGCTCCGGTTTCACCGGTAAATCCAGTCCGGTGCATTTCTATTGGGGCGCCATGGATCTGGCCTGCACCCGGTTCTCGGGACGGACCGCGCCCGAACACGGCGGCGGCGCACCGCATTGTGCCGACTGGGTGATGGTGGAGGGCTACTCCCACGAGCTCAGCAGTTGCGGATTCTGGCCCGGCGGCGGGGAGGAGGGAGCATTCTACGCCTACTCCTATCCCGAGCCCGAAGGCTACCGCGAGTGTCGCCTGCGGGTACCCGGCGCCACCTACGCCGCCGAGCTGGGGGAGTTCGTCCTGCCCTACGAGGCGGTGCGCACCGCGAACGATCCGAATGCCGCGGTGACCGAGTTCCTCGCCGAAACCTATGCGGCCGCGGCCGAACTCGGCCAGTGGAATCGAAACGTCCTCGAGTGCGATCCGCGACGATGGTCCGACAGGCGAGCCGCTGCGCCGTGGTCGTTGCGCTGACCCGGCGCGCTCGGATCAACGCCGGGCACACCGCCCATCCTGCCGAATTCCGGCCCGGGAGACCTCATGAGAAACATCCCGCCGCGCCCTGGGCAGCGAATGTGGTTGCGCTGCAATAGGTTGCCCTCGGGTAATACGGGCCCATCGTGACCGCGGGATCGCTTCCGCTGTCCTGCGATGCCTGGATGGATTCGGGGTAGAAGCGCGGGCTCGGCAGCATGTAGCGCAGGAACAGGACCTTCTTCGCCACTTCGGTACTGCCCCAGGGAAGAACGGTGACTGCCGGTCCTGGGTTCGGCGGCAGGTCGGCGGGGGCGCCGAGGACGTAGGTGTAGAAGCCGTTCGCGTCCAGGACGGTGCGGAAATCGGCTGCGCAACCCACCACGGGGTAGGGGCTGACGAGGTCGTTCTGGCACATCGACCAGTACCGGACCTGGCGGTCCGGGTCGGCGGGGGACTGCCCCGCGCGCGAGTCGGGGAAGTCCGGGGCCTTACCGCGTACAACGACGAGACGCCCCGGCTGGTAGGTGAGGCCCGCGCCGATGTACTTGTTGTCGCCGTTGGGAAACAGGCCGGAGGTGCTCGCCGGATTGACGAAGGTCGCCTCCGGAACGTTGCCGGGGAACGCTCCTGCCGCCGCCCCCGCGACGATCCGGTCGAATCCGGCGGTCGCGGCCTGGGCGATCGGGCCCGGATAGGCGGCCGGATCGAAGACCTGAGCACAGGGCCGGCTCGCGATGGTGGCTCCGGCGAGCTCGAGTGTCGCATCGGGTAGCGGCACACCGCCGCTGAGTGAGTCGGGGTCCGTCGGTACGTACACCCTGATGATGAGGAACCCGACCGGCGCGGCCTGTGACGTGGGCAGCGCCTGGATCTGGTTGCGGCTGTGGTCGGCGGGGCCGGTGACCAGTGTCGCGTGCCAGTGCCGCTGTGCCGCCGGGTTGTCGGCCGCGGCGGGCTCGGCGAACGGGTTACCGCTGCCGGGATCGGGCAGGATCTGGTTGTCCCGCAGGGTGTCCACCGTGTCGAAGTTCGTGCCGTAGGTGTTGAGCGAGAAGTATCGCGCGGCGGGATAGGTCCCGGACAGCTCGATGGAATCACCGCGCCCGAGGGCGAACGGCAACACCCAGTAGGTGGCATCGGCATCCGGAAAAGCGACATCGAGGATCGTGCTGTTCGACATGAATCGCCACGCGCACAACGCGGAGTCGCCGGGGGCGGCGTAGGCCGGTGTCGGAACCGAAAAGAACCCGGTGCTCAGCAGGACGATCATCATGCCGAGGATCCGGAGAGTGACCGATCGGGAGGAGGCGGCAGCATGCGGCACCCCGCGATCGTCGTCCCGCCGCGAATGGGCCGGGATCACCCGCCGAGGGTGAAGCCCGGCCCCGTCGCGGCCATGATCGAGGCGCGCGCTTGCCCGGCCGGGCCGTGCGCGTGCCCCGGACTGGGCCGGTGGCTTCCCGGCCGAGGGCGATCGGGTCGTCGCCGGTATGCTGCCGCAACTCGATCCGGTCGCGGGCGCCGGGCATCGGCTCATCGTCGAGCGCGACAGCGGGCTGGTCGTCGGATCGATCGGCTGGTTCCGGCCGGCCGGCGCCGGTGTGCTCGAAATCGGGTACGGCATCGTGCCGTCGCGGCGCGGCCGTGGCCATGCGCCCGAGGCGGTACAGGGATTGACCGAATGCTGCTTCGCCACAATGGAAGCCGATGTCGTGTTCGCGAATGTGGAGCTCTCGAATCCCGCGTCCGTGCGATCTGGAGAAGTCCGGATTCCCGCGATCGACCGACGACAGCGACGAGAAAACCGTGGCCCTCGGTGTCGATCGTCACCAGTGGGGACGGCGCGACCATCACCGTGGCGATTCCGGCTACGGTCGACGCCGATAGACGAGGCGAGGAGTGGTGTCGTGCGGGTGCTGTTGTCGGTGAGCGGGACGCGTGGCGATCTCGAGCCGGCACTCGGGCTCGCAATGGCGTTGCGGGAGTTCGGAGTTCAGGTGCGGATCTGCGCACCCCCGAACTTCGAGCGGCGCTGCGCCGAACTCGCGGTGCCGCTCGTGCCGGTGGGGCCGCCGACACCCGGTTCCGATGGCGTGTGGGCCTCGCCCGCGCAGTTGTCGGACCACGCCGAGCAATGGCCCACGGCACAGTTCGACACCGTTCCCGCGGCGGCCGCCGGATGCGATGCGGTCGTCGCGACCGGTATCGGTGAGATCGCGGCGCGGTCGGCAGCGGAGAAGCGGGGAATTCACTACCAGTTCGTGAGCTACCAGCCCACCAGCCTGCCTTCGCCCCATCATCCGCCGATGCCGCGGATGCCGGGCGAGCGAGCCGCCCCCGCGGAAATCGGCAACCGCGTGCAATGGGAGATCGACGCGCTGGGATGGGATGCGGAGTACCGCGTGACGATGGAAACCCGCCGGGCGGCGCTCGGGCTCGCACCGCCGGGCGGCGTGCGCGACCATGTCATCACCGATCGGCCGTGGTTGGCGGCGGATCCGGTGCTGGGGCCGTGGCCGTCGTCGCCGGATCTGGACGTCGTGCAGACCGGGGCCTGGATCGTTCCCGACGATCGTCGCCTGCCCGCCGGGTTGCGAGACTTCCTGGATGCGGGGACGCCGCCGGTCTACGTCGGTTTCGGCAGTATGCTGGTGCGCCACGAGATCGCCCGGTCGGTGATCGATGCGGTCCGCGCACATGGCCGTCGGGTACTCCTGTCCCGTGGCTGGGCCGGGCTGGGATCGCTCGACGACAGCTCGGACTGCTTCACCGTGGGCGAGGTCAACCATCAGGCGCTGTTCCCCCGGGTCGCCGCCGTCGTCCACCACGGTGGGGCGGGCACCACGACGACCGCTGCCCGTGCCGGCGCACCGCAGGTGCTGGTACCGCTGATGATGGATCAGTCGTACTGGGCGCGCCGAGTGGCCGCCCTCGGTATCGGCTCGGTATGTGAGGACAGCGCTGTCGATCCGGCATCGCTGTCCGACGCTCTGGATATCGCCTTGGCGTCCGCCACCCGCGCACGGGCGATCGAGGTCGCCGGACTGATCCGTGCCGACGGTGCGACGGTGGCGGCGAAGTTGCTGATCGAGGCCATCGGATAGCGGATGCGTCGGGTGTGACCGTGATCAGGTCAGATCGGTGGCGCGGCCGGGCACCCGATGGTGGTCGATCTGGACGACCGCGACCTGCGTGAACACCTCCTGCGCTTCGCCCGCGGCATGTTCCAACTACCCGAACAGCGATAATGATCGGCGGACAAGTCGAAATCGAGATGGTGGGAGAGACGACTGTGAAGCTGATCGGTGTGATCGGTGGCGGAACCATGGGTGCGGGAATCGCCGAGGTGTGCGCGAAGGCCGGGAGCGAGGTGCTCGTCCTGGAGACCACCCCGGAGTTCGCCGAGGCCGCGCAGACGCGCATCGCCGGCTCGATATCGCGCGGGGTGAGCAAGGGCAAGATCAGCCAGGCCGATGCCGACGCCGCGATCGCGCGGGTGCGGGTGACTCTCGATATCGAGGAGTTCGCCGACCGCGATCTCGTCATCGAGGCCGCCCCGGAGATCGAGTCGCTGAAGTACGAGATCTTCGGCAAACTCGACAAGATCGTGAAGCCGGCCGGCATCCTCGCCACCAACACCTCCTCGATCCCGGTGATCAAGGTGGCCGGTGCCACGCAGCGCCCCGAGCAGGTCGTCGGCGTGCACTTCTTCAATCCGGTGCCGGTGATGCCGCTGGTGGAGATCATCTCGACACTGGTCACCTCGCCGGAGACGGCCGCCGCGGTCACCGACTACGCCAAGAACACCCTGAACAAGACCACTGTGCAGGCCGGTGACCGCTCCGGATTCATCGTCAACGCGCTGCTGATCCCGTACCTGTGCCAGGCGGTGCGGATGCTGGACTCCGGCTACGCGAGCGCCGAGGACATCGACGCGGCGATGAAGGGCGGCTGCGGATACCCGATGGGCCCGCTGACCCTGCTCGACACGGTGGGCCTCGATATCGCGCTGGCCGCCTCGGAGTCGTTGTACGCCGAATTCGCCGAACCCCACTTCGCGCCCCCGGCCCTGCTGCGCCGCATGGTCGACGCGGGTCGCCTCGGCCGCAAGACCGGCCGCGGGTTCTACGAGTACGGCCGCTGATCCGCGGACACGGCGACGCCCGGGTGGGCGTCGCCGTGTCGTTCGGTGCGAGGGATCAGGGGTTGATCCAGGACCCGATCGGCGTCGGCGGCAGCGACCGCACGATCGCCATCAGAGGTTCGCAGTAGAAGTCGCTGGACATGCAGACCAGGTGTCCGGTCTTGTCGTAGTTCCAGGCGTCGCCGTGCCATGCCCAGGTCAGGCCGTCCGCGGAGGGGCTCATCGGGCACTGGTCGGGTGCCCGGCCCGCGCACGGCCCCTCCACGCCCCAGGGGCCGACGGGGTAGGCGGTGGCACTGGGTGCGGTGGCGGCACCCGCCAGTGCGATTCCGGCGCCGACCAGGACTGTTCCCAGCAGTGTGCGTTTCATGAATTCGCACCCTGCCACATTCGATAGCTGGACATTTGCAACACGCTGACGCCGGGAATCATTCGAGGGCGGCGAGCGCCGATTCGGTGCCGAGGTCGGCGAAGGCGGTGCCATATCGCTGCGCGAGGACCAGCGACACCTCACGCGGCTGATAACCGTCGGTACCGAGCGTCGACAACCAGATCGCCGAACCGTATGCCGCACAGGCTCGGTAGTGCAGCCAGGCGTCGTCCCAGGTGGGTCGGGTGCCGGCCGGGACCTCGAGGGCATCGAGATACGTTGCCAGCAGTGCGGTCTCGTGCTCGCGCCGATCGCCGACGGTGAGTGCGCCCATGAGGAAGTAGCCGACGTCCTGTGACCACGCGCCGCGGCGCACCACCTGCCAGTCCAGGAATCCGACTTCGTCGTCGGGCAGGACGTACAGATTGCCGATGTGCGCGTCGGCGTGCAGCAGGGTGACCGGATCGCGGTGCAGCACAGCGACATAGCGTGCCCAGAGGTCGACGATCGCGTCGCCGTCGTGACCGCTCACCGCGTCCGGCAGCCGGTCGGCGCCCCGTGCCAATCCGGTCGGGACATATGTGCGCAGTCCGGCCTGGAAACCCGCCGTCGGCGCCCAGGTGTTCACCCAGTCGAGCCCGCGGGTGGTCGTGGGATCGAATTGCCAATAGCGGCTGTGCAGCCGGGCCAGCGCACGCACCGCGCCGGCCGCCTGTGGCACGGTCAGCGGGCGGGTGGCATCGCGCGGATCGCCACCGCGGCCGGTCACATCCTCCATCACCAGGACGTAATCGAGCCGGGGCCGGTCGATCACCGCGGCGTGCACCCGGGCGTGCTCCACCTCCAGCGGTACGCCGGAGGCGAACAGCAGTGGCTCGTTGAACAGATTCCCGTTGCGGCTGTGCACCTCTCGATGTGCGCCCTCGGCTTTGAGGAAGACCCGGCCGGGGCCCGACCCGTGGTGGTAGGTGAGCTCGAACCGTGCGCGCCGATTGGTTCCGTCATCGCGGGAGACCAGGCGCACCGTGGCGACCTCGGCATCGGGATGATCGTGGCGCAGCGCCGTGGTCATCCACTCCGGCGTGACCTCGGCCCAGTCGGCGGGCACCCGAAGGTCCGGCACCTCGCGCCTGCCGCCCCGATCACTCATCGAAAAAGTATGTGCTCACTCATATGAGGCGTCAATGGCGGCCGTCGGCGAATTCGTCGATCGCGGCGCAGAGGGCCTCGGTCATCCTCGGGCCGCCGTGGCCCTCGTCCTCGATCAGGATGAACCGGCTTCCCGGCCAGGCCTTGTGCAGTTCCCAGGCGACCGCGGCCGGGCCGCTGACATCCAGCTTGCCCTGGACGAGCACCGCGGGAATCCCGTGCAGAGTGCTGATTCCCTCGCGCAGCGCCGTCGGCGGCAGGAACGCGCCGTGCCGCCAGTAGTGCACCACCAGCCGGACGAAGATCTCGCACTCCCGAGAATCACGCTGGCGCGGTGGGTATTTCGTGCCCATCGTGATGTGCGCCCGCTCCCATGCCATCCAGGACTCGATCGCGTGGGTACGCACCTGTTCGTCGGGGTCGCCGAGCAGATCGTGGTAGGCGTCGACGAGGCGCCGGCCGGGCGCCGCGGCGGCGGCCGAGCGGAAGGCGTCCCACTCGACGGGGAACAGTCGCCCCACCGTTTCGGTGATCCATTCGACGGCTTCCGGATTCGTCAGTGTGGTCGCCATCAGCGCGATCTCGGTGACCCGGCCGGGATGTGCCTGTGCGTAGGCCAGCGCCAAGGTGGTGCCCCAGGAGGCGCCGAAGACCAGCCAGCGGTCCAGGCCGAGATGTGTGCGCAGCGCTTCGATGTCGGCGATCAGATGCTGAGTTGTGTTGTTCGCCAGGGTGATCGGATCCGCACTCACCAGCGGGCGGCTGCGCCCGCATCCGCGCTGATCGAGCCCGATGATCAGGTACTTCTCGGGATCGAAATCGCGGCGGTATCCACTCGACATGCCGCCGCCCGGCCCGCCGTGCAAGTGAAGAGCGGGCTTACCGGCCGGGTTTCCGGATGTCTCCCAATAGATTTCGTTGCCCTCACCGACGGGGAGCAGGCCGTGGGCGTGGGGCTCGATCGGGGGGAATCGCACGCGCCCACCCTATCGGCGCCGGGCGCCGATCAGCGACCGCCGGCGCCCGTGGCCACACCCCGCATCAGATTGCATACCAGTGCCGTGGCGAATTCCTCGGTCAACGGGAGGCTGGGAAGCAGCAGCCGGTGATAACACGCTCCCCACAGTTGGTCGATCAGTACTTCCGGATCGGCGTCCGATCGGATCTGTCCCCGCTGTTGAGCTCGTCGCACCGCCGCCACGCCGAGGGCCCGGCGCGGATCCGAATAGTGTTGCAGCAGTGCCGCGGACAGGTCCTGGTCGGTCTGCGCACCGCCGATGAGCTCGGCCATGACGCGCCCGGCCCTGGTCCGGGTCAGCAGATGCACGAAAGCGTGCAACTGGACGGTCAGGTCCGCCTCGATATCGCCGGAATCGGGGAAGGCCAGGGTCGATTCCACGGCGTGGAAGTAGCCGTCGAGCGCGAGGGCCCCCTTCGACGGCCACCATTTGTAAAGTGTCGTCTTGCTCACCCCGGCCTTCTCGGCCACCGCCTCGATGGTGAATGCGCCCATACCCGACTCGAACAGCAACTCACCGGCCGCTGCCACCGCATCGGCGCGCACCTCGGTGGCGGGGCGGCGTCCCCGTCCGCGCCGCGCCCGGGGCGTGTCCTGCTCCGGCATCCGGACCTCCGTTCCTCTCCGTACACCGTGACATATGGACGCAGCGTCCACAATCTGCTTATATGGACTGTACGTTCATTAATCGCCGGGAGGCAGCATCATGACCGAATATTCGCGTGCCGCACTCGTGACCGGGGCTTCCGGTGGAATCGGCCGCGCGGTGGCGCGGCGGCTTGCTGCCGACGGCGTGGCGGTCGGGGTTCACTACTCCGGGAACAAGGCCGCGGCCGAGGAGATCGTGGCCGAACTCGAAGCGGCGGGCGGGCACGCACTCGCGATCGGCGCGGACGTGGCCGACGAGCAGGCGATGGCGGCGGCCTTCGATGCGGTCGAGTCCGCGTACGGCGGCATCGACGTCGTCGTCCACACCGCGGGGGTGATGGTCCTGGGGCCGGTCGCCGACTTCGACCTCGACGCGCTGGATCGTATGCATCGCACCAATATTCGCGGCACCTTCGTGGTTGCCCAGCAGGCCGCACGACGCGTCCGGTCCGGCGGCGCGATCATCATGTTCTCCACCTCGGTGACCCGGCTGCAGACTCCCGGATACGCCGCCTATGCCGCCAGTAAGGGCGCGGTCGAGGCCATGACCCTCATCCTGGCGCGCGAACTGCGCGGTCGTGACATCACCGTGAACACCGTGGCGCCCGGTCCCACCGCGACGCCACTGTTCCTGAATGGCAAGGACCAGCAGACCGTCGACCGCCTCGCCGCGCAGTCGCCGCTGCAACGGCTCGGGACCCCCGACGACATCGCCGAGACCGTCGCCTTTCTCGCCGGTCCGGGCCGGTGGGTCGACGGCCAGACCCTGTTCGCCAACGGCGCCATCGCGTGAGTCGCGCGTACCACCCAGTGGGAGGGATCGGCCGAACTCGGCTGTGACCGGGCACACTCCTGCGACGCTGGTCGACAGTCCGGTGGAAGGTGGAGGTGGCGCATGGGTGAGCCGGAGGCGGATCGGCTGCGCTGGGACGATCTCGCGTCCGACCCCGCTGCCATGCTGCGGTTGATCGACTATTTCGACGGCCTCGCCGAGTCCGATGCCAACGCCGACACCGTGATTCGCGCCGCGGCGCTGCTGGCCGAATGTCCGGCGGGTGCGCGCTGGCCGTCGGGGACGGTGATCCGCTACGACGCGGCGGGCCGATTGCTTCCGGCGGCCGCCGCGCCACCCGGGGTGTCCGGCGCCGAGCCCGCGGTGTGGCTGGAACGAGCCGGGGACGTCGATTCGCTCGACTCCCTGGTGGTCGCTCGCGTGCGGCACTGCCTGCGGGTCGCGGCGGCCCGTGTTCCGGTTGCTGCGCCGACCGGGCTCGACGATCCGGCACTGCTCGAGGTGGTGCTCTCGGAGAAACAGCGGCGTGCGGATCGAGTACGCGCGATGCGCCTGCTGGGCGTGGATCCGGGCCGGCCGATCCGGGTACTGGCGGTGACGGGGCCGGGTGCGGTCGATGCCGTACGGATCGTGGCGGGCCGCGTGCCGGTGATCCGCTCGGCGGTCGTCGGGGCGGTCACCGCCGTGCTGATCCAGGAGCATCTCGACGGTCGTGAATTGTCGGATGTCCTGAATTCCGCTGTGGTGCACGACTTCCCGGCTTGTCGCCGCGGAGCTTCCGGGCCCTGGGTGGGTATGGGGGAGCGGCTGGCCGCACCGGCCGCGGCGACCTCGTGGGAGCAGGCGCGGCGGGCTCTGCACTTCGCCTCCTCGACCTGGCACGGGCGCCGCGTCATCGCCTACGAACGCCTCGGATCGCTGGCCTTGCTCGGCGAACTGCCGGTGGGCAGGCTGCTCGGCACCTCGGATGTGGTGCGCATCAACGAATTCGCCGGGACCGAATCCGGTGCGGTGGCCGTCGACACCTTGGAGGCATTCTGCGTCTTCGGCTCGCTGCGGCGCACCGCCGCGGAACTGCATCTGCATCACAGCACGGTGGCCGCGCGGATCGCGCAGGTCGAGGCCGTCATGGGATGGGATGTGGACCAGGCGCTGGATCGCTTCACCGCGACCCTGGTGCTCATGGTGCGCCGGGTCGCGCTGTCCTCGGCGGAGCTGGCCTGCACTCCGGACCTGGCGGATGCGCGTCGACAGGGATCCGACACCCGTCGGGAGGACGGGCCGTTTCCGGCGACGGGTGTCGGGTGATCCGGATCACCGTGCTCGGTGACGATGAACGGGCACTCGCGAAAACCGGTGAACGAGAAGGAGTCTCACCATGGCGGTCATCGATCCGACCAACACCTGGGCACCGCTGCAACAGCGCCTGGCCGGCACCACGAACGAGCGGCACCGCCAGGTGCTCGGCATCGTCATCGAACATATGAAGGCCGAGGCCGCCCCCGATCTCGACGGCCTCATGCGCACCCTGGTTCCCGAACCGGCCTATCACTTCTGGAACGCCGGGCAGGATGTCGGTCCGAAGGGCCGCGACGGTGTGCGGACCTACTATTCCGATTTCGTCGCCAGCCGCAGCAACATCCTCGAGTACGCGCTGGATCGAGTGGTCGTCGACGACGACTGCGTGGTGACCGAGGGATACCTGAAGCAGATCTATCCGGGCGCCTATGCGGCGCAAATCGGCATCCCGGTCGACGATCCGGCCGCCGACTACCTGGTGGTCTTCCGTCAGCTGCTGCTGTGGCCGGTGGATGCCGAGGGCCGTATCCGGGGTGAGGACTCCTATCACTCGGGCCCGGTGGAGATTCGGAAACTGACCCTCGACGAATTGCCGGGCGAATACATCGAACTCGTGCACGCGGGCGCGTGAGGCGGCCCGGATCGGATCACGGAAGGCGAGACTGATGACGCACACCCCACAACACCCACACCACCCGGACGGAATCCTGGGCGAGCGACGGGCCGATATCGCGACCATGCTGCTCGACCGGCTCGGTGACCAGCGGCTCGGCCTTCGCACCCGCGATACCGACTGGACCTGGGACGAGGTGGCTCGCGAGTCGGCCGCTCGCGCGGAGCTGGCGCGGTCACTGCGGCACGACGGCCCGTTCCACATCGGCGTGCTGCTGGACAATGTGCCGGACTTCGTCTTCTGGCTCGGTGCGGCGGCGCTGTCGGGCGCGACACTCGCCGGGCTGAATCCGACCCGGGGCAACCCCCAGCTGGCCGCCGACATCCGATATGTGGACTGCCAGCTGATCGTCACCAACACCGCGGGGATGAATCGGTTGCGGGAGCTCGACACCGGGCTGGCGCAGGATCGGTTCCTCGTCGTCGACGATCCCGGATACCGGGCGCGGATCGAGGCTCATCGCACCGAACCCGCGTCCTGCGCCGGACCGGACGCGCTGATGCTGCTGCTGTTCACCTCCGGCACCACCGGCACCTCCAAGGCGGTGCGCTGCACCCAGCGGCGCCTCGCGGTGATGGCCTACGCCGCGACGGAGAAGTTCGGTCATGTGCGCGAGGACGTCGACTACTGCTGTATGCCGCTGTTCCACGGCAATGCCATCATGGCGCTGTGGGCACCGGCGCTGTCGGTGGGCGCGACCGTGTGCCTGACCCCGAAGTTCTCGGCATCCGGTTTCGTGTCGGATGTCCGGTACTTCGGCGCGACCTTCTTCACCCACGTCGGCAAGGCCCTCGGCTATCTGCTCGCCACCCCGGAGACCCCGCTCGACGCCGACACCAGTCTGGTGCGGGCCTTCGGAACCGAGGCGTCGGTGGCCGATCAGGCGGAGTTCCGCCGCCGCTTCGGTGCCGAACTGTATGAGGGATACGGATCCAGTGAGGGTGCGCATCTGGCCGCGCTGGACCCGCAGGCCCCGCCCACAGCTCTGGGCCGGCCCGCCCACGCCGGGGTCGCGGTGGTGAATCCGGATACCCTGCGCGACTGCGCCCCCGCCGAAATCGACGAACACGGCCGGGTCCGCAATCCCGACGACGCGATCGGCGAAATGGTCGACAAGGCCGGCGCGCTGAGCTTCGAGGGGTATTACAAGAACGAGACCGCCGATGCCGAGCGGATCCGCAACGGCTGGTTCTGGACCGGCGACCTGGGCTACATCGATACCGGCGGGTTCCTGTACTTCGCGGGCCGCAAGGGGGACTGGTTGCGCGTCGACGGCGAGAACACCTCGACCCTGATGATCGAGCAGGTGCTGCGTCGTCATCCCCGCGTCGTCGCGGCGGCGGTGTTCGGGGTACCCGATCCACGCTCGGGTGATCAGGTCATGGCCGCGGTGGAAGTCGCCGATCCGGATGCCTTCGATGTGCGCGAGTTCGCCGAATTTCTCTCCACCCAGGACGATCTCGGGAGCAAGGGGGCCCCGCGCCTGCTGCGGGTCTCGGCGAATCTACCGGTGACCGGGTCCAACAAGGTGCTCAAGCGTGAACTCCAGCAACAGGGTTGGCGCACCGACGAACCGGTGTATCGGTGGATCGGCCGCGGCGCACCGGAGTACCACCTCATGAGCGCGGCCGATCAGCAGGCGCTGGAGTCGGAATTCGCGGCCTTCGGCAGGCAGCGCATGTTGTGAACGCGACCTCCGCCCGCCGCTCAGTCGGGCAGCCGCGACATCTCGATGAGGGTCAGTCCCAGCGCGTCGACGCGGGCCAGCACGCCCCGCACGGCGGTGTTGTCGGGCATCGATCCGAACAGTGTGGTCGTACCGGCGGTGGATATCTCGCTGCGATTCAGATCGGGGAAGGCGGCCAGGGCGCGCTCGGACAGCTCGCCTTCGATGACGAACCGGTATCGAATGTCCTTCGGCATATCGGGCCTGCCTCTCCGTCGCCGGCGCGCGCGGCCGCTGGGGCTTTCCTCGTCGCCGAGTCTGGTCCGCGCGTCTCGGTGCCCGCTTCATCCGATCGGGATGATCTGGACCCGGCCGGTTCGGCCGGGCGCGGACGCCCCGATCGACCCGTACGGCCCGGGCTCACCCGCAACGTGTGACGAACGGGCGTCCAGGTGGTGAACGCGGGCGCCGGTTCATGAGGTGCGGCGCAACGGTTTCGGACGATTTCGTACCGACACGGCGACGATCGGGTGCGAGTCGCTGCATCGGGGCTCCACTGGCCATACCGTGGAGTCATGCGCACTATGGTCCATCTGGTGCTGTTCGCCTGTGGTGTCGCGATGGCGATCGGCGCTTTCGGTCCGTTCATCGGCATCGTCGAGGTCCGCCACATCCGGCTGACCGACATCCGCGACGGTTTCGCCACCGGAATACCGCTCGACGGACTGCAGGCGCAGGCGCCGCAGCTGCGCGAGTCCTACACCGTGGTGCTGCTGATCGTGGCCCTGGTGATGTTGCTGGCCGGACTGTTCGGCTCGCGAATTCTGGGCTGGCTCGGTGTGCTGGCCGGGGTGGCCGCGCTCGCCGTTCCCGCGTGGCGCTTGAACGAGCGATTCGGCGACCTCCTGCGCGACGACTACCGGCATCTGCTCTCCGGGACCTGGGGGTTGTACCTGTTCGGCGGCGGGCTGGTCGTCGCGATCCTGGCTTTGCTCGTACCGGGGGAGCGGCCGCGCCGGCGCGTCCCGGCGGCGGCGCCCCGGGGGCAGGCGGGCCGGGCCTCTCACTGAGCTCACTGCTCGTTCACAGGTAGCTGTGGACTCCATTGGGCTCAATGGGAACCGTGACAACACTCGTCGACCACGCATCGGTGGTCCCACCAGAGCCCGCCGGTCCGGCAACCGGTGCCGCGGGCAGCCGTAGCGCCACCGAACGTGCCGGTCTGGCCGCACTGCTGATCGCCGCGACGGTGATGTACCTGTGGAACATCACCGTCGACGGAATGGGTAATCAGTTCTATGCCGGCGCGGCGTGGGCGGGCTCGAAGAGCTGGGAAGCGCTGTTGTTCGGATCGCTCGATCCGGCCGATTTCATCACCGTCGACAAGCCCCCGGTGTCCCAATGGGTGATGGGCCTGTCCGGACGGATCTTCGGTTTCTCCAGTGCGAGCATGCTGATCCCGCAGGCGCTGATGGCGGTGGCCGCGGTCGCTCTGCTCTACGGCGCGGTCCGCCGGATCACCGGCAACCCGGCGATGGCGCTGCTCGCGGGCACCGCGCTGGCCCTGACACCGGTCGCGGCGCTGATGTTCCGGTTCAACAACCCGGATGCGGTCATGGTGCTGCTCATGATGACCGCCGCCTACGCCACCGTTCGCGCGCTCGAGCGCGCCTCCACGAGGTGGCTGGTGCTGGCCGGCGCCGCGCTGGGCCTGGCCTTCCTCGCCAAGATGCTCGAAGGTCTCATGGTGCTGCCCGCACTGGGGCTGGCCTATCTGGTGGCCGCGCCCAATCCGTTGCGCACCCGGCTGCTGCAACTACTGGGCGCACTGGCCGCACTCGTGGTCTCCAGCGGGTGGTATGTGGTGCTGACATTGCTGTGGCCCGCGTCGAGCCGGCCCTATCTGGCCGGGTCGACCGACAACAACTTCATGAATCTCGTGCTCGGTTACAACGGGTTCGCGCGGGTGCTGGGACGCAATCACGGTGGCGGGGGTGGCAACGCCCCCGCGGCGGCACCCGCGCACGCGGCGGCGGGCGACCATCCCGGTTTCGGCGGTTTCGGCGGTCAGGTGCACGGCGTGCAGCGACTGTTCACCGGTGAATTCGGCTTCGAGATCGGCTGGTTGCTGCCCGCGGCCCTGCTGGCGTTCGTGCTGGTCCTCGTTTCCCGGGGGCGTGCGCCGCGGACCGATCGGATGCGCGCGGGCGCACTGGTCTTCGGCGGCTGGATCATCATCGACGGGGGCGTGCTGAGCTATATGAACGGCATGGTCCACCCGTACTACTGCCTGTCGATCGCCCCCGCCGTCGCCGGCATGTTCGCGATCGGCGTCGCCGAGATGTGGCATCGGCGCGACACCACCTTCGGCCGATTCGGCACGGCCGCGCTGCTCGCACTCACCGGGGTGTGGAGTTTCGTTCTGCTGCATCGCAACAGCGCCTGGCATCCGGAACTGCGCTGGTCGATCCTGGTGGTGACGATCGCCGCCGCGGTCGCGCTCACGGTGCCCCGGACTCATCGCGCGCATCGCCACCTCGCGGCGGTCGTCCTGACGGCCGGTCTGGTCGCAAGCCTGGCGGGGGCGGCGGCCTACTCGTTCGTCACCGTCGCGACCGCGCACTCCGGTGGTGGACCGACCGTCGGTCCCGCGCAGGCGGGCGGGCGCGGCGGTATCGGCCAGAGCCGGCCGAATTCGCAGCTCGCGGCGATGCTGAAGGGGACGAACGCCACGTGGGCCGCGGCGACGAACGGCTCATCCGCCGCGGCCGGGCTCGAATTGGCCAGCGACAGGGCGGTGATGGCCATCGGCGGGTTCTCCGGCAGTGATCCCGCTCCGACGCTGGCGCAATTCCAGGCCGATGTGCGCGACGGGAAGGTCGCCTATTACGTCGTGCAGGCCGACGGCCGGAACCAGGGCGCGCCGGATGCCGGCGACCAGACCGGCGCCGCCCCCCGCACCCCCGGATCGAGCGCCCGCGATCATGGTGCGGTCGACGGCCGTGCGACGGCCCGGCAGCCGGCGGCGGCCGGTGCGGTGCCTGCGCCGGAGAACGGTGCGAACACCGGCGGACCGGGCGGTTACGGACGCAATCGGCATACCGACATCACCGACTGGGTCACCGCGAACTTCCCCGCGCAGCACATCGACACCGCCACGGTCTACCCCCTGACCGGGTACCACGGCTGATCACGGAAAGGCCCGGCGCGGCGCGTGAAGCGCTGTCCGCCGGGCCTTCTCGGATCCGGTCGCGCCGCGACCCTCGCCGGCACGGGCCCGGCGAGCGCGGCTCAGGACTTGACGACGGTGACGAGATCGATCAGTGACTGACGGTGCTCGTCGTCGCCCACCGGGACGCTCCCGAGCGCGCGGATGTAGGCGGGCAGGGAGATACGTTCGCCGGTCCAGCCGCGCTCGGCGAACCAGGCGGTCGCCTCGTCTCGCGGTTCGTTGTAGATCAAGCGCACCCATTCCGCGCCGGCCGTGTCATCGGCGGCCAGCGCGGCCGCGGTGTCGGCGGGCAGCGGATCCATCTGCTCGATCGCGGCCCGGCTGCCGGATGCGCTGAGTGTGTTCAGGGCGTCGAACAACTGGTCCTGGGCGGCCGGGGTCAGATAGATCAGCAGGCCCTCGATCAGCCACGCGGTCGGCTGCGCGGCATCGAAACCACGGCCGCGCAACGCATTCGGCCAGTCTCCCCGCAGGTCGACCGCGACCTCGCGACGGTCGGCGAGCGGCTGTTTCCCGGCCGAGGTGAGGGTTCGGTGCTTGAACTCCAGCACCGATGGCCGGTCCAGCTCGTACACCGTCACCCCGTCCGGCCATGGCAGCCGGTAGGCCCGCGAATCCAGGCCCGCGGCGAGGATGACGATCTGCCGGATACCGCTGGTGACCGCCGTGCGCAGATAGTCGTCGAAATAGCGGGTCCGGGCCAGCTGGTGCTGTTGGAACTGGGCCCCGAAGTCCGGAGTCAGCAGTGGATGGTCCGGCACCCGACCGGCCAGCAGATCCGCCCACTCACCACCGGCGGCCGAGACGAACAGCTCGGCGAACGGATCGGTGGCGGGTGCGTCGTGTGCGCGTCCGCCCAGTGCGCGAGCCGCCGCGACGAACAACGCCGTGGATCCGACACCGGTGTTGATATCCCAGGAATCCTCGTCGGTACGCATACTCGCCAACCTACCCACCTGATTTGCCGGCAGATAGCCCACGAGGCGTCCGGAATCCGTCACGAACCCACGATCCGCCGTGGCTGCCATCTCGTCGAAGCGCGGCGGTGGCAGCCCGGCCGGATACCACCTCGGCGCGCAACACGATCACGCTGCCGACGGTCCGCATCGGCTACCGGTGTGCGCCTGCGTGTTCCAGTAGTTCGGCGGTCGCGGCCCACACGCGTCGCTCCCGATCGCGATCGTGCGCGATCGGCCGGACCTCGGTCTGTCGCGTCTTGACCACGAACGCCCCGTCGCGCAGGTGCGCCCAGGTGTCGTCGAGGGCGATCGCGGCCAGCAGTGGTCCCGAGCGCTGGGGTGTCGACACACCGGGCAGCCGGCCCAGGGCCCGCCCCACCGCCTGGACGGCCGCGGGCGCGCCACGCCCGAGGGCGGTACCGGGCATCCACCCGGGTTCGAACACCGACACGTGGATCCCGGCGTCGACGTGGCGTTGGAGTTCGTGCGCGTAGTACAGGATCGCCAGCTTGGCATTGGAGTAGGCGACACCCGAGGTGGTCATGTCCGGAGTTCGCTCCGCGGGGGCCGGGCGAGCGAGTTCGACGGGGTCGGCCCACTCGGCTTCGGCTACGTTCAGCAGCTTGCGCCAGACGTTGGCGTGGTAGGTGTTCGAACCGAGCAGCACGATCCGCGCCGGTGCGGTGAACGTGTCGAGCAGATCGCCGATGAGCTGCGCGTGGGCGAGATGGTTGACGGCGAAGGTCGTCTCGTAGCCGTCCGGCGAGGCCTGCCGGGTGTCGTTCGACATGATGCCCGCGTTGGCGATCAGTGCCCGTAGTGGCCGGACGGCGCCGGTGGCGAGCAGGTTCCGTACGGTGGCCGCGGCCGCACGCACGTCGGCCAGGCGCGAGAGATCGCAGCCGATCTCGTGGACGCGGGCACCACGGGCGCGGGCTTCGTCGGCGACGGCGGTCAGCTCCGGACCGGACCGGCCGACCAGCAGGAGATCGGGGCGCCGGTCCTGCGGGCGGGCGGCCATGGCGAGCGCGGTGTGGCGGCCCAGATTACGCGTCGGGCCGGTGATGAGAACGGTTCCGGTTTCGGTCATGGCTCGAGCCTGCGCGTTCGACCCGGCCGTAGACAGTCGTCCGGTTGTCGTAGGACTGCCAGGGCCAGGACAAAACGATGCGGGCTCGCGCAGACTGGAGTGCGTGCAAGCGTGGGAGTTCGGCCGGACGGTGCGCCGCTGGCGTGACCGGGTGTCACCCGAGGCCGTGGGAGTGCCGGTGGGCACCCGCCGCCGGGCCGCCGGATTGCGCCGCGAGGAACTGGCCGCACTCGCCGGCATCTCCGCCGACTACCTCACCCGCCTCGAACAGGGGCGCGCCACCGCGCCGTCGGCGCAGGTGGTGGAGTCGCTGGCGCGGGCGCTGCGCCTGTCCGACACCGAACGTGACCTGCTCTACCGGCTGGCCGGACACGCCGCCCCCGGCCCGGATGTCGTGCCGACGCGACTGCCCCCGAGTGTGCAACGGCTGCTGGACCGGTTGTCGCACACCCCGGTGGTCGTCTACGACGCGAGTTGGACGCTGGTTCTGGCGAATGCGCCCTACAACGCGCTCATGGGCGACACCACCGGCTGGCGCGGCCTGGAGCGAAACGCTGTCTGGCGCAACGTCACCCGCCTTAAGTCACGCGTCGTGCACACGCCGCGGGAGCAAGCCGAGCACGAGGCCCGCCTGGTGGCCGATCTGCGCCTGACGGCCGCGCGCTATCCCAGCGACCGCACACTGCGCCACCTGATCGCGGACCTGGTCTCCGGCAGCCCGCGCTTCGCCCAACTCTGGGACGCCGAGACCCCGCAGCCGGGAAACGGCCCGTCCAGGCACAAGACGATCGAGCATCCGGCCGTCGGCCGGATCACCCTGGAGTGCGACACCCTGCTGGTCGCCCTCGACGACCTGCGCATCTCCGTCTACACCGCCGAGCCCGGCACCGAAGACGCCGACCGTCTGGACCTCGCTGTCGTCCTGGGCACCCAAGCGCTGACTCCGTGACCGCGAATCGATGACCGGGCGGCCGGTGGGCCCCTGATGATCGAGCACGCGCGACGCGAATTCACCCCGTGGACACCGGATCACGCGGCTCTCTCGCAAGTCCGGGATCCGCTGGTCCGCGCGCTGGGGTGTGAGCCCCGCGGTGAAGGGCCCCGCGCCGGATTACGTCAACTCAGCGTCATCCGACGGAATCGTGGCGACGCCGGTGACAGCCATGCTGATCACGTGTCCGGAATCGCGAACCACGCACCGGACACGGTTGTCGACCGGCCGCACCGCGGCCGGCCACCGCACCGGTTTCGAGGAGTTCCCATGACCACGGTCCGTTTTCATCTCATCTCGACCCTGACCCCCGCCGAGGTCGTGCGGGTACTCACCGATTTCGGTCCCGCGCGGGCTCAGGTGTGGCCGTCGATCGATGCCGAGCATTTCATCGTGCACGACCGGGGCGAGGGATGGGCCGAAGTCACCGAGGGCACCGCGGCGGCCTGGGAGCGTGCCCGCTACGACTGGGATCCGGCGGGCGACACCGTCACCGTCACCACCCTGGATTCGAAACTCTTCGGCGCGGGCGGTGGCTGGGTCTTCCGTGCCACGCCCGCGCCGGAGGGCACCCGTGTCGAGGTCGAACTGACCCGCACACCGCAGGCCGTCAAGGGCAAGCTCCTGGCCGCACTGCTGCCCCTGGCCGGCCCGTCCTCGCTGCGCAAATCGTTTCGAGTTCCGTTGCAGGCGGCCTGATTCCGAGGCGGCCATCGGGGTCAGGCCTCGACCTCCCACACGAATCCGTCCGGATCGGTGAAGGAGCCGAGGGGGCTGCCGACGGCCATCCGATGCGATCCGGAACCCTCCACCGGGACGCCCGCATCCTTGGCGGCGGCCTTGCGACCGTAGAGCGCGAGCTTGACCGACCCGGCCGGGGAGTCGAATTCGGCGTACTTCCCGCCGAAACTCTTCGCCACGGTCAAGCCGCGCTCCACGTAGAACTGCTTGGTCGCCTTGACACTGTCGACTCCGAGCAGCAGCACGAAGTCGTCGACCTCGCGGGTTGCCGGACCGGTGTCCTTCTTCGCCGAGGTCGCGATCTTCCAGACCGCGCCGTCGGGGGCCTGCACGACGCCGCCGTACCCCCAGAAACTCTTCTTGGCCGGCTTGACCGTCGTGGCCCCCGCCGCCACCGCGGAACCGATGAAGCTGTCCACGATGTTCGGCTGTGACACGACGAGCGAGAGGATGTAGCCGCGGAACCCGCTCGTCTCCGAGGTCGCCTTCCGGACCCGGAGCCGATCGCCGAGGCCGAAGGCGGCGTCGTAGAAGGCGGCGGTGGCAGCGGGATCCGTGGACTCGATGGTGACCGATGCGATGGTGCTCTGATCAATGGTGTTGTTCATATCGGCAACGTTATCGGCGACCCCGTCCCCGGTGCTTCTCGATTCCTGATCACTGTGCGCACGGGTGCGAGCACTAGAACTCGACGGGGTCCCGCACGATCGGGCAGGTCATACAGTGGCCGCCGCCGCGACCGCGACCGAGTTCGGCGCCGACGATCGTGATCACCTCGACACCTTGCCGGCGCAGTGCGGTGTTGGTGTGGGTGTTGCGGTCGTAGGCGAAGACCACACCGGGCTCCACGGCCACGAGGTTGTTGCCGCTGTCCCACTGCTGACGTTCGTTGGCGTAGTAGCCGCCGCCGGTCTCGACGACCCGCAGGGCGGGCAGACCCAGCGCCTTGGCCACGACGTCGAGGAACGGGGCCGATTCGTCGGTCACCTCGACCACACCCTTGTCGCCGGGACGCAGCGAGAACGCGTGGATGGCGTGGACGATGTCGGGGAAGATCGTGACCAGATCACGGTCGGCGAAGGTGAAGACCGTATCCAGATGCATGGCCGAGCGCAGTTTCGGCATGCCGGCGGCGATCACCAGCTCCGCCGCGCCGTTGTCGAACAGGACCTGCGCCACCTGGCTGACGGCCTGCCGGGAGGTGCGCTCGCTCATCCCCACCAGCACCACACCGTTGCCGACCGGCATCACATCGCCGCCCTCGAAAGTGGCCAGGCCCCAATCCTTTTCCGGATCACCCCACCAGATCCGGGAACCGGCGAAATCCGGGTGGAAGGTGTAGAGCGCCTTCATCAGCAAGGTCTCGTCGTGGCGCGCGGGCCAGTACAGCGGATTGAGCGTGACCCCGCCGTAGATCCAGCAGGTGGTGTCGCGGGTGTAAAGGGTGTTCGGCAGCGGCGGCAGCAGATATTCGCGGACCCCGCCGTCCTCACGCGCCAGGGCACGGTATCCGGTGGCGAATTCGGCGGGCAGATCGGCCACCGCCAGCCCGCCGATGAGATAGGTCGCCAGCGCGCGGTCGTCGAGTCCGCCCAGATGGGCGCGAGTGTCCTCGATCAGGCCCGGCCCGACCTGATCGGCGGTGACGACGCGGTCGAACAACCAGTCCCGGGCGCCCGGCACCGCCAGCGTCTCGGCGAGCAGATTGTGCAGTTCGACGACCTCGACGCCACGGTCGCGCAGTTCGGTCATGAAATCGAGGTGATCGCGCTTGGCGTTCTGCACCCACAGCACATCGTCGAACAGCAGGTCGTCGCAGTTGGTGGGGGTGAGCCGGTCGTGGGCCAGCCCGGGTGCGCAGACCAGCACCTTGCGCAGGGTGCCGACCTCGGAGTGCACACCGTAGGCGGCCGATCGACGGGTGTCGCTCATGGTGGTCCCTTCTAGATGGTGATGTGACCGGTTGCGAGACCGATGATTCCGGCGACGGCACCGGCGACGGACACCATCAGCAGCACCGCTTCCCACGGTCCGAACAACCGTTTGCCCTGTTCGCGGCGTGCGAGCACGAACAGGATGGTGCCCGGGGCGTAGATGATGAACGACAGCAACAGGAATTCGAGCCCGGCGACCACGATCATGAACGCGGTGTAGAACGTCGCCAGGCCCGCGACCAGCAACTCCCGGCCCCGGTCCTGCGGGCGGATCGCGACATAGGTTTCGCGCGTGACCGCCAGCTTCAGCGCGTAGGCCGCGGCCAGCAGATACGGCACCAGCGACAGCGCGCTGCACAATTTGAGGGTGAAGGTGAACGCGTCCTCGGAGAACAGCGTGGTGAACAGGACGACCTGGATCAGCACCGAGGTGAGCGTCAGCGCGACCACCGGAACGTTGTGCCGGTTGACCCGGCCCAGGAACGAGGGCATGTCGTCGTCGGCCGCGGCCACATACAGGACCTCGGCCGCCATCAGGGTCCAGGCCAGATAGGCGCCGAGTACCGAGACGATCAACCCGATACTGATGAACCAGGCGCCCCAGGTGCCGACCGCCGATTCGAACACCGGTGACATCGACGGTTGTTGCACGGTGGACAGCTCGCCACGCGGCATGATGCCGTAGGACACCATCGTCACGGCCGCGAAAATGGCCAGCACACTGACGAATCCGAGGACGGTCGCCCGCCCGATGTCGGCGCGTCTGCGGGCGTACCGGGAGTACACGCTGGCGCCTTCGATGCCCAGGAACACGAAGACCGTCACCAGCATCGTGGAGCGGACCTGCTCGTGCAGAGGATCCGAATTGGCCTGCCCGCCATGGAAGTTCTCGGCGAATACGCCGGGGTCGAAGTAGAACAGCAACACCACCACGAAGAACAGGATCGGGACGATCTTGGCGATGGTGACGATCTTGTTGATCGCCGCCGCTTCCTGCACCCCCCGCAGCACGATGAAGTGGAAGGCCCAGATGCACACCGTGGACAGCAGGACGGCCGGCACGGTGTTGCCCGCACCGAAGATCGGGAAAACCTGTCCCAGTGTCGATTTGATCAGTACCCAGTAGGACACGTTGCCCACACAGGCACTGGCCCAGTAGCCGAAGGCGGAGAAGAAGCCCGGGTATTCACCGAATCCCGCTTTCGCGTACGCGTAGACACCGGCGTCGAGATCGGGTTTGCGCACGGCCAGGGTCTGGAATACGAAGGCCAGCATCAGCATGCCGGTGCCCGCGATCGCCCAGGCGATCAACGCGCCGAGGCCGCCGGTCGCGGTGCCGAAGTTGCGGGGCAGGGAGAACACTCCGGCGCCGACCATCGAGCCGACGACCATCGCGGACAGGGTGAGCACCGGCATGGTCTTGGTCCCGGGCGCGCGCTCCTCCACCCTGGTCATCGAGATTCCCCGCTACCGCGCCTCCGCTCCGAGCCCTCGTCCGAACCGACGACGATGACATAAACCAGAAACCGGCACCACCATCGCAGCGTGTGAAACAGGTTGCGCTGGTCGATGCCGGCCAGGAGTGGATCGCTGGGGTCAGGCAAGCGCCTTGGCCTTGATTCGATCGAATTCTTCCCGCGTGATAGTTCCTTCTTCCAGCAATTTCTTGGCATCGGCAATTTGCGCGGCGCTGCTGGTTCCTGCTGTCTCCTTGATGTATTCGCGCTGCGCGGTATCGATACGCTGCGCTTCCTGTGCCGAACGCTGCGCCATGCCGCCGCCCCGCACGATGAGGTACACCAGCGACGTGATCAGCGGCAAGATGAACAGGAACACCACCCAGATCGCCTTCACCCAGCCGGAAGTCGTGTGATCACGGAACAGGTCGGTGATGATTGTGAACAACAGAATGAGATACGCGACGAAAGCGAAGCTCATGATGATAAGCCAGAACACATCCCAGAACGGCATGGCGACTCCTTCTCGGTGGACCGTAACCGGCACACTGACAGTTAATTCCACAGTAAATCACGATGCCAGGCCTGGAAAAGGTAAATCAGACGGTGGGTTTCGCGGCTGAATCAAGGCGGGCGACGCATTTCATCCGAAAGGGATGATGCACGAATGGGCCATTGGCAGCGGCTCGTGTGCGGTGCGTGCTCCGGATCAACGGATGCGGGTCGCCAGTGAGATCGGCGGGACGTACTCGCCGAGCGGGACGCGGTGCCACCGGGTGTGGTCGCGGCGGAATTCCTTGCGGGTGCTGAACCGGTACAGGTAGTGGCGGACCCGGACGTGGGTGGGCGGAGTGTCCGGAAACGGGTTGTGGCGCAGCAGTCGGAGTGTGGGCGGGTCGTTGGTCAGCAGGCGCTGCAGGAACGGACCGAGCCACGGGCGGGCGTAGGCCGGAGCGATGGCGGCGAACCACATCATCCAATCCAGGCGCAGGTGCCACGGCGCCCATTGGCGCGGAATCCGGTGTGGGTCGCCGGGTTTGCCCTTGAATTCGTATTCCTGCCACCGTGTCCCATCGCCGGGATCCGGATCACGGGTGCCCTCCACCACCAGCTCGAACCGTGTGCGTTCGATGCGGCCGAAAGCGCCATAGGTGTTGACCAGGTGATAGTGATCGAAACTGGCGTTCATCCGCTGGTGGGACGAGGCCAGATTGCGTATCGGCCGATAGCTGAGCACGACCACCATGACGGTGAACGCGAGTACCGCGGCGATGAACCAGGGTGGCGCGCCGGGCATGTCCGGCCGCGCCGGCAACGGCAGTGCGGTCCCGGCGGTCCGAGCGTCGATCGCGGTAGCGGCCAGCAGGATCGTCAACCAGTTCAGCCAGGCGAAATTGCCCGACAGGATCAGCCACAGCTGGGTCACGACGATGACGCCCGCGGCGGCGCTCGCGATCGGCTGCGGGGTGAACAACGCGAACGGCACGACGAGCTGGGCGACGTGGTTCGCGGCGACCTCGACGCGATGCACGGGCCGGGGCAGCAGATGGAACAACCGACTCAGCGGCCCCGGCATCGGCTGGGTCTCGTGGTGGTAGTACAGGCAGGTCAGATCGCGCCAGCACGGGTCGCCGCGCAGCTTGACCAGACCGGCGCCGAACTCCACCCGGAACAGCAGCCAACGGGCCAGCCACAAGACCAGAATCGGCGGGGCGGTGCGGTCATTGCCGAGGAATACGGCGAGAAATCCGGTCTCGAGCAGCAGCGATTCCCAGCCGAACGCGTACCAGACCTGACCCACGTTCACGATCGACAGATACAGCGCCCAGGCCAGTAGCCACAACAGCATCGCCGCCCACAGCGGTACCCGATCGCCGACACCTGCCGCCAGTGCGACCGCCAGTGCCGCGCCGAACCAGGCGAGGACCGCGAAGAACCGGTCGGAGTAGTACAGGTGGAAGATGCTCGGCGACTGCCTGACCGGCACGCGCGCCAGGAACCGCGGCACCGGCAGCATGCCCGACGCTCCGATCAGCGCGCGGAATTGCCGCCCCGCGCCGGCGAACGCCACGAGGTAGACGACCGCCAGGCCGCGCTGGAAAACTTCCCGCGCGAACCAGTATCCGGGTGCATCGAACCACTGCATGCACACCGCTTCCTCGGCTCCGGTGACCTGCACTCCAGTGTGGAATACCCGCTGGCTCGGTCTCGATGCCGTCGGTCGCTCAATCCTTGAAATACACCAGCTGGTGGGTGGTCGTCAGCGGAGTGCCGTCGGCACCCCACAGGTGGGCCGACTGATCGAAGAAGCCGCCCCCGAAGTGCTGGGCCCGGGCGGTGGCGAGAACCGGCCGGTCGCCGTGTCCGGCCAGCGGGGCGGCGTCGGCATGGAAGTACACCGTGAGCGATACCGTGCTCGCGGCGACCATGCGCCCCGCCCGCACCATGACCCGCGGAATGAAGATGTCGCTGAGCGCGGTGACCGCGAGGAAGTCCAGCGGCCGCGCGGGGGTGTCGCGCACCCACAGCGTGGTGGTCGAGTCCGGCTGCTCGCGCGGCTGCCCGGACAGTGGACCGCCGCCTTCGACGAATCGCATCTCGTAGTTGCGCATCCAGACCGGGAAATCCGGCGGATCCGCCACCTCGACGGATTCCGCCGGGGGAGCGGCGGGCGGACTGATTTCGGTATCGGACCAGGTCGGGCGGCGGGCACCGCAGACCACCGTCGCGGTGGTGGCGACCGAATCGTCCTGGCTCAGGGTCAGCATCCAGTGCTGGGTGCTGCGATTGGTGCGTACCGGACGGGCATCGATCGTGAACGGGCCCTCGGCGACAGGACCGGCGAAGTTGACGGTGAGCGACAGCGGCGGGGCCGAGCATCGCGGATCGTCGAGGACGGCGCGCAACACGGTGGCCGCGGTGACTCCGCCGAAGGGGCCCACCATGTTCGAGTACGGCGCGGACGTGTGCCCGAGGAAGCCGCCTTCGCTCGTGGCCGTCAGGCCGGTGGCGAGATCGAATGGGTGTGTGCGGATTTCGGTCGGATTCACGGTGCGGACTCCTTCGGTGGGCAACGATTCGGGCGGGTCATCCGGCCGTGGCCGGCGCGATCGTGGAACGCACCAGCGGGTCGAGTTGCTCGCCGATGCGATCCAGCGCCGCGGTACTGCGTTCGGCGCGGCACATCGCCACACCGCCCTCGAAGGCCGCCACGATCAGGGTGGCGGTGCGTTCGGCGGCGGCCGTTTCGGCGCCGTGATCGCGCAGCGACGATGTGAGGATCTCGATCCATCCGGTGAACGCGGCCGCGGCGGCGATACGCGCCGCGCCCTCGGCTTCGGGCACATCCTCGACCGATACCGCCAGCACCGGGCAACCCGCGCGGAAATCGCTGTCCACCAGATTCTTTCGCCACATGCGCAGGAAGGAGCGCAACCCCTCGACCGGACCTCGCCGCAGTTCGCGGGTCAGCCCGGCGGCGGTCAGCTCACCGGCGAGTGTGACGGCCTCGGCGGCCAGTTCGGCCTTGCCGCCGGGAAAGTAGTGGTAGGTCGACCCCAGCGGTGCGCGGGCGTGTTTGGCCAGATCGCGGACACTGGTGGCGGCCAGTCCGCGCCGGCGGATCATATCGGCCGCGCCGGCCACCAGTTTCCGTCGTGAGTCCTCGGTCGGACCGCTGGTCATTCGCACCTCCCGTCTATAACGACTGTAATATCGTAGCGCTCCGCACCTGTGGCCGGTGCCAACGGGTGCCGACCGGGCCCGTGGAGTACTCGACCGAAGCGTCCGAGGTTCTCGGCGCCGTTTCCGTGCGTGGTGCTTTCCCGATGCGGGGGCGGCGCAGTCGAATTCGTGCGCCGTCTCGATCCGCGGCCGGCCGGGAATGGCAAGCTGGCCGATATGGCCGACATCCGCTTGGAAATCTCCGAATCCATCGCCACCATCACGCTCGATCGCCCCGCGCGGCTCAACGCATTCACCACCGCGATGGGTGCGGAACTGATCGAGGCCTTCGACACCTGCGACCATGACGACCGGGTGCGGGCGATCATCGTCACCGGCGCGGGTCGCGCCTTCTGCGCCGGTGCGGATCTGTCCGAGGGAGCCGAGACCTTCGCCGCCGAGGCTTCCGAGATGTTCCGCGACGGCGGCGGCGAGGTCGCACTGCGGATGTTCGAATGCCACAAGCCGATCATCGCCGCGATCAACGGCCCGGCCGTCGGGGTGGGGATCACGATGACCCTGGCCGCGGATTTCCGCCTGGCGGCCGATTCCGCGCGCATCGGCTTCGTGTTCAACCGGCGCGGTATCGTCCCGGAATCCTGTTCGAGCTGGTTCCTGCCGCGTCTGGTCCCGATGCAGACCGCACTGGACTGGATCTACTCCGGCCGCATGGTCGAGGCGGCCGAGGCGGCCGACGCCGGGCTGTTCTACGGGCTGTACCCGGCGGCCGAACTGCCGGAGCGGGCCCGGGAGCTGGCGGGCCGGCTGACCGAACACTCCGCCCCCGTATCGGTGGCGTTGTCCCGGCAGATGTTGTGGCGCGGCCTGGGCGCCGAACATCCGATGATCGCGCACCGCGTCGAATCCCGCGGCATCAATCTGCGCGGTGTGAGTGCCGATGCGCGCGAGGGTGTTTCGTCGTTCCTGGCGAAACGGCCCGCCGAATTCCCCGACAGCGTCGAGCGCGATCTCCCCGACGTGTTCGGACCGGATCTCCCGATCCCGCCGTTCCGCGGCGCCTGAGCCGCCGCTACTCGATCAGATGCTCGCTCTTCAACCAGTCGTAGGCGACATCGGCGGGGTCCTCGCCGTCGATGTCGACGCGGCCGTTGAGTTCCTGCATCAGATCGTTGGTGAGGCGTTCGGAGATCGTGCCCAGCAGGGTGCGCAGTTGCGGGTACCGGTCGATGATCTCGCCGCGCACCACCGCGGTGCCGCTGTAGGGCAGGAAGAACTTCTTGTCGTCGTCGAGCACCACGAGGTTCAGGTTCTTCACGCGACCGTCGGTGGTGTAGATCATCCCGAAATTGCACGGTGAGCTCTTGGCGGTGGCGGTGTAGACGACGCCGGCGTCCATCCGGGTGACATTGCCGGCCGGGACCCCGTTCGGATCGTTGTAGGGGATTCCGTACTTCTGCAGCATCGGAATGAAACCATCGGAGCGACTGAAGAATTCGTCGTCCACGCAGAAGGTTCGGTCGCGTACGGGCAGGGCCGCCACCTCCGACATCGTCCGCACGCCCAGGCGTCGCGCGGTCGGCTCCGACACCCCGAAGGCGTAGGTGTCGTTGAAGTTCGCCGGGGGCAGCCACTCCAGGTTGTGGTCGTGCTTCTCGACATCGTGGACGCGCTGCCACAGCTGCTGTGGATCGGAGATGGTCTCGGTCTCGTTGTGATAGGTCACCCAGCCGGTTCCGGTGTACTCCCAGAGGATGTCGGCGTCGCCGGCCAGCTGTGCCTGCCGCGACGAGGCCGAGCCGGGTGCCCCGGTGAGGTCGGTGACCTCGGCGCCGGCCGCGGCCAGGTAGGTCGCGGTGATCTTGCCCAGCAGCACACCCTCGGTGAAACTCTTCGAGGTGACAACGAGTTTCGCGCCGTCGAGCGGCCGGTCGCCGCCGGGCAGGCTCGCCTCGCGAAAGGTGCCCGAAGAGCTCACCAGACCGCATCCGGCGACCATCGTCAGCACCGTGACGACGGCGGCCAGCACTACCGCGAGCCTCGGCCTCATGACACACCTCGCGGGGTCGCGGCCAGCTCGACGAGTCTGCCCAGCCAGTCGATGATCAATGCCAGCAACCCGACCAGGATCGCGCCGGACACCAGCAATTTCGGAAGGAAGAGGGTGACTCCGGTGGTGATCAGGGTGCCGAGGCTGGTCGCCCCGATGAAGGTGCTCAGCGTGGCCGTCCCGACCAGGATCACCAGTGCGGTGCGCACCCCGTTGAGGATCACCGGCACCGCCAGCGGCAACTCCACCTGCACCAGCGTGCGCGCCGCGGACAAGCCGATACCGCGCGAGGCTTCGACCGTGCGCCGATCGACCTGCCGTAGCCCGATGATCGTGTTCTGCAGGATCGGCAGAATCGCGTAGACCACCAATCCGACCACCGCGGTGCGGAATCCGGTTCCCAGCCAGAAGGTGAACAACACGAGCAATCCGACCGCGGGCGCCGCCTGGCCGATATTGGCGATGTTCACCGCGATGGGTTCCAGCCGCTGCAGCGATGGGCGGGTCAGCGCGATCCCCAGCGGAATCGCCACCACCACCACGATCACCGTGGCCACCACCGTGAGCTTGATGTGCGACAGGATCGTGGTCTGCAGATTGGACCATTCCAGGGATGCCTGCTCGGTAGCGGTGAAGGTCTGCGCGCGATACCAGAAGATGTAGCCGATGCCGACGACGGCGATGACGAGCGGTTCGAACCACACATCCATCGGCAGGCGCCGTAGCCGATTCACGATGCCTCCTGTGGTCCCTGTTCGTCGTCGGCGGCGATCACCGGCGTGGGCGCCGGATCGGTGCCGTCGACGTAGGTCTCGTAGGACGGATCGTCCTGTTCCGAGCGCACATCGGCGAGTTTGGCCCGGATCACCTCGGTGACCGATCCGATGCTGAGCGAGCCCACCACCGCGCCCCGGCCGTCGGTGACCAGTGCGGCGCCCTGACTGGTGGCGAGCATCTCGTCGAGCGCGTCGTTGAGGGTGGAGGAGCGGGCCACCACGGGCAACCGGCGATCGAGGAAATCCGAAACCTCCGGCTTGGTGGCCAATTCGGTGAGCGTGGGCCACGATCGCGGTCGACCGGCGGCGTCGACGACCACCACCCAGGTGTGCCCGGCGGCCTTCGCGCGCGCGATCACCGCCGGGGCCGGTTCGCCGATCCGCGCGGTCACCACCTCGTCACAGTCGACGTCGCGTACTCGCTGCACGGTCAGATAGGCCAGTTTGGCGCCGGAACCGACGAATTCCTCCACGAACGGGGTGGCCGGAGCGGTGAGGATCTCCTCCGGTCGCGCGTACTGCTCGATGTGCCCGCCCTCGGACAGAATCAGGACCTTGTCGCCGAGTTTGGTGGCCTCCTCGAAATCGTGGGTGACGATCACGACGGTCTTGCCGAGTTCGTGCTGAATGGCGATCAGGCTGTCCTGCAAGCGAACTCGGGTGATCGGATCGACGGCGCCGAACGGCTCGTCCATCAGCAGGACCGGCGGGTCCGCGGCCAGCGCCCGCGCCACCCCCACGCGCTGCTGCTGCCCGCCCGACATGTCCTTGGGCAGCCGGTCGGCGAAGGTGGCGGGATCCAGGCCCACCAGATCGAGCAGATAATCGGTGCGTTCGGCGATACGTTTCTTGTCCCAGCCCAGTACTCGCGGGATGGCGCCGATGTTCTTGCGCACCGACCAGTGCGGGAACAGGCCACCGGATTGGATGACATAGCCGATCGACTGCCGCAGTTTGTCGGGGTCCTCCCGGGTGACATCGCGCCCGCCGATGAAGATGCGGCCCGCGGTGGGTTCGATCAACCGGTTGATCATCTTCAAGGTGGTGGTCTTGCCGCATCCGGACGGGCCGACGAAGGCGACGATCTGGCCCGCCTCGATCTCGAGGTCCAGGCGCTCGACGGCCGGTGTGTCCTGTCCCTTATACCTTTTCACGACGGAATCCAGCGTGATCGTCGCTCCGGTCACATGACGTTCGGGTGCCGGGGGTGCGGTGGTCACATCGGTCATGAGAGTCCCTTTGCGATCGTGAGGCGTCCGAGCAGGACGAGCAGCGCGTCGAACACCAACGCGACGATGACGATGAGAATGGTTCCGGTGAACGCCATTTCGAGCGCGTTCGCCCCGCCGAGGCGGGACAGGCCGTTGAAGATCAACGACCCCAGGCCAGGTCCGAGTACGTAGGCGACGACCGCGGCGACACCGACGATCATCTGTGTGGACACCCGGATGCCGGTGAGAATCACCGGCCAGGCGATCGGGAGTTCGACGGTGAGCAGGATCCGCCACCGCGACAATCCGATACCGCGCGCGGATTCCACCACCGAGGCCGGAACCGACCGCAGGCCGACGATCGCATTGCCGATCACCGGCAACGCCGCGAAGAACGCCAGCATCACGAACGACGGCACCACGCCCAGGCCGAAGGGCACCAGCAGCAGCGCCAGCAGAGCCAGCGACGGAATCGTCAGCGCGACCCGGCTCGCGGTCAGCGACAGTTGCGACAGCACCGGGAGCCGATAGACCGCGACCGCGATGAGCACGGCGACCACCGTTCCGACCAGAACCGTCTGAAAGGCCAGGGAGGCATGCTGATACATGAGAAAGGCAAGCACATCACCCCGCCCTCGGATGTAGTTCCACAGGTTCACGGGGCTCCCATCGTCCGCCGAGATCAGCCGATACCTGTCCGCGCCGACGCCGGGCGCAGGCGCTCAAAGACTAGTGGACGTCGCGGCCGGCGTTCCGGACAAACCGCGGTGCGGCGGTTCGTGTCCACGGCGACGACCAGGTGGGAGCAACAGCTCCGGGTTGCGGTCAGGGCGATCGAAATCGGCCGGACGTCAGCCGCGTCCGCGCGATTCCAGTGTGCGCTCCAGGCCCGCGATGACGAGTTCGACATCGAAGTCGAACTGTTCACCGACGCGGACGGCGCGCTCGCGCGTGTTGGCCACCTCTCGCAGAAGCGGAAATGCTTCGCCCGGTTCGGAATTCAGTGTTCGCGCCACGGCCTCGGCCTGCCGGTCGATATGGCCGCGGCCGGCGTCGGCGGCCTCGCGGGCCGCGGAGAACGCGATATCGGCGAGCAGGCGCATCGTGCGCCCGGCCTCCATGGGTTCGAATCCCGCGGTGACGAGCACTTCGAACATGCGCTCGATCTCCACCAGGACGGTCATGCCGCCGCGGCCGGTGAATCGCACGTACCAGATGAGGACGCCGACCCGAGTCAGCGCTTCGGCGACCGCGGCGGCGAACAGCCGCAGCAGCAGGCGCCAATCGCCCTCGGCGGGCAGGTCGAAGCGCCGGAACTCGGTCTCGAAGGCGTCCAGGGCCACCAGTTCGAGCAGTCCTTCGCGATCGCTGACGTAGTAGTTGAGCGATTTCCGGTCCACGCCGAGGACATCGGCGACGGCCTTCATGGTGAGTGTTTCGGGCGGTAACTCGCGCGCGGCGGCGACGATGCGATCCCGGTTGAGCCGCGGTGGCCGCCCCCGTCCTCGACGCGATGTGGTCACGATGTCGGCCTCCGGCCCGGTCGATTTGCCGCCGCTCATCCCTCACAGGCTACGGCGGTGCGAGTACGGCCCGGACAAGGCGTCCCGGCTTCCGGGATACGAGTTTGGCCAATATTTTCTCCCGCTGGGGGAAAATAAACTACTCTCGGCTCCGTGGCGAGTGGGCCGTCGCGGGCGGGGGAGACAGTGGTGGTTGTGATCGGAACGGAAATGCTATGTCTGCTGTAACGCACTGGTCTCGTACAAGCGCCCACGTGGCGGAATCTCCGACGGAATGTGTGGTGGCCGAGTCGGGCCGGCGACCACTGAGGTATCAGATCGTCGTGATCGCCGGTAGTCCGGCCGATGTCGTCTCGCGCGCGGGCGGCTGGCTGTTCGATCGCGCGATGTCGGGCTGGGATGTGACCGTCGCCGTCGCTTCGCCGGGGGACACCAGACCGCTGTCCATTCTCGGGCTGGGCGTCGTCGACCTCGGATGTGTGCTCAACTGCCGGCGCCAGGTGCCCGTCCCGCAAGCCTTCGCTGTCGCCGGTGAGCTGACCGAATTCGGCGAACCGGCCCGCGAGTGGGCCTACCGATATATGGGCAGTGCGCGCACCGATGTCCGACTGTGGGGTGAGAGTGGTTGCGACGAAACGATTTTCGCACAAGCCTCGCCCACGCAGTACACGCCGAGCGTGGCCGCGCGAGCCTTCAAGGCGCGCGCCCTGGAATCCGCCGGAATCGGTCCGCCGGTCGTCGAAGCGGAATCTTTTCGCGCGGTGGTGGGCCCGGCCGACGAGTCCGGGGTACGCACGTTTCCCGCCTGCTGACCGTCCGGGTGCGGATCAGCGTGCCGCGGCGATCGCGCCGTCGAGGGCCTGCTGCATCCGCGCGCCGACCGCCCGGGTGATCTGGGCCGGTCGTTCGGGAAACTCGGCCATCGGCCGATCGAGAAAGAAGGTGGCCCGGCCGTCGGTCCCGTAGGTCAGTCCGAGGAATACGAAAACCGGTGCGGTGCCGGCCTTTCGGGCGCGTGCGGCGATGTGCCCGATTCCGGTGCCGACGACCTGTATCCGGGTCGGATCGGTCTCGTTGCAGGTGCCTTCCGGAAACACCGCCAGGTCGTCGCCGTCGGTCATGCGCTGCACGCAGATGTCCATCAGCTGCTGACCGGCGGCGTGCGCCGCACGCGGACCGTGATCCTTGCCGCGGAAGACCGGGATCGCGCCCATGATGTCGATACGTGCTCGCTGTGCGTGGTCGGTGAACAGTTCGTCCTTGGCCAGCACCCGGATCCGGCCGATCCGCGACCGGAAGACACTGCGCCACGCGCAGGCGGCGACCATGCGTGGATCCTCGACGCTGAGGTGGTTGATCGCGATGATCAGGCGCCTGTCGTCACGGATCAGGCGCCGGATCTGCTCACGGACACCGTCGGCGTACCGGACCGCCGGGCGTTTGCGGTACGCGGTGATCGCGTACAGCAACCGGGCACGCCCGCGCGGGGGCCGGTGTGTCCGGTAGTACTCGTACACCACATCGCGGTTGTCGAAGTCGACCACCGGGGGTGGGGTAATGGTGGTGGTGGCCGGTATCGAGAATTTCACGGAACCTACGATACCGTAAGTTACGGGGCCGTAGGTAGGGCGGAATCGACAAATCGACCACCGAGCCGGCGACACCACCGCGGGCCGCTCGTCCTCGATGGCAGGGGCGGACTGGCTACTGTCGACCGTGCCCGGATACGAGCGGGGGCGATCGGAGGAGGTTCGATGGCGCGTACTCGACCGCAGGTCCGGGTCCGGCGGATCTACGACGACCCGAGTCCGGATGACGGGACACGGGTGCTGGTGGATCGGATCTGGCCACGTGGTGTGAGCAAGGAACGCGCGCATCTCGACGAGTGGTGCAAGCGGATCGCGCCGTCGACGGAACTGCGCAAGTGGTACGGGCACGATCCACAGCGATTCGACGGATTCGGCCGCCGCTACCGGGACGAGTTGCGAGATCCCGAACGTGCGGTCGAACTGGACCATCTGCGCGAGCTGGTCCGGCGCGGGACGCTCACCCTGCTGTCGGCGACCAAACGCATCGATATCAGCGAGGCGGCGGTGCTGGCGGAGCTGCTGGCCGTCGACCACGAGTGAATCCCTCGGCACGTCGCGCGTCGATCACGCCCGTCCGATCACAACGGGTTGGCCGTGTGGCGCAGCGTCCAGGCCGGGCCGCGTCCGTGCAGAGTGGTGGCGCTGAGCGGCGGGATGTCGATGCGCCAGAACGATTCCGGCGGCGCGGACAGGGCGACGAGGACGCTCGCCCGGATGACGGCCGGGTGGGTGACCGCGACGACGCGCCGGTGCAGCGGGGCACACGCACGCAGCCAAGTCCGCACCCGATCGATCACCTCGGTGACCGATTCGCCGCCGTGGCCGCGGTAGCCGGGGTCGCTCAGCCACCCCATCAGGTCCTCCGGCGCGAGTGCGTCCATCGCCGAACCCGCCCATCGGCCGCTATCCAGATCACGCAACGCGGGTTCGGTCGTGCCGGACAGATTCAGCAGTCCGGCGGTCTGCGCGGCCCGGACCTCGGGCCCGACTTGGACCAGATCGGCCCGGGATACCGCACTGTCGGGTGCGATATCCCGGGTGATCCGCTCGATCGGCTCGTCGATCGGGAACCGGGCGGCTCGCATCGCCTCGGTCATCCCGTGACTGATCAGCGTGAGCCGGGTGACGCCTGTGGTCATACGACCGGAGCCGGTGCGGCGGACTCGGTTTCGGCTCGACCGAACAGTCGAGGCGCCAGCGATGCGAAGCCGACACCGATGACCGTCCACAGAATGACCTGCGCGGCGAAGGAATAGAACCGGAAGTAGTACAGGTCGTCGGCGGGGAAGCCCGGGTAGACGATCTTCCCGCTCGCATCGGTGAGCGGACGCGGTGTCTCGGTGGCCGCATCACCCAGCGCGCGGTTGGCGGCCAGATGCCCGAGTGCGGGCAGCAGCGCGGCGATCGCGGTGACCACGACGACGAAGGCCAGTCCGGCGACGATGGTCGCGGTCCAATTGCCCAGCCGCGCTTGCAGTCGCCGGCCGAGCCAGACCGCGCCGACCGCAGCCACCGCGGAGATCACCACCATCAGCAGGTACAGGCCCGTGCGCTCCTTGATGGTGTCGGGGTTGCCGATCGAGGGCGGGTTGGCGGGATATTTGAAGAACGGCACCGCGTACAGCACGGCGAACATGCCGCCTGCCAGGCACAGCGCGAGATTGCGCGGGGTGAGTTTGCCGACGCGGCCGATGAACAGGCAGTAGACGACCGCGAACAGCGCGCCCATCGCCGCACCGAAGATGATCATGCCGAAACCGATGCCGATATTCGATTGCACGGATCGGGTGAACAGTTCGGTTTCCTCCATGCCGGGCATCGAGTGCCCGGCGGCCTGTTCCAGCTGGGTGTGGGCCTCGTCGCGCCCGCCCTCGTAGTCGATGGCGCGGTTGATGATGGGTTCGGCCAGGATCCGGGCGAACAGGAAGGCGAGCAGTCCGCCGATCGCGCCGACCAGTACGCCGCGGCCGATGATTCGTTTTTCCATGGTGTCGACTCGTTCCGCCGGTCAGTGGCAGGGGTAGCCGAGGAAGTGGCGGGCGTCGTGAACGAACTCGTGCACGTGCATATCGCTACCGAAGACGGAGACCGCACCCTGGTCGACACCGATGAAGTAGAGGGCGAGCAGTGCGAGCAGGGTGGTCCCGGCCAGCCACAGTGCCGTGGTGGGAATCGAGAGCCGAATCGACTCGATACCGGACCGGGGGACATAGGACGTCGCCATGGGGGCACTCCTTCAGGGGATTACGCGTCCCCGTAGACGGATGGTGAGCATGCGATCCGAGTTCCTGACTCGCACTCCGTCACCGGAGTGCTCACAGTGGCGCGACCATCCCGGATTCTCACCGGGTTCCTCGAATCGACGCTCACATAACCATACGAAACCGCTGTTCGTATGGTCAATCGGGGCGAGGACGGTCAGCTACCGCGCGCACCGGGTGAGGACGGGTTTCACGACGTCACCGTCACGCTGATCGGCCAGCGCGGCACCGATCTCGGTGTGCGGATAGGTCCGGACCAGCCGGTCGATCGGGAAGCGGCCCGCGCGATACAGCTCGAGCAGCCGCGGAATGAATTGCGCCGGAACCGCATCGCCCTCGAGGCAGCCGCGGACGGACTTGCCGCCCAGCACGATATCGCGTAGATCGATCGGCGGGACGCCGGCGCCCAGACCGACCACGGCCACGGCGCCGCCGACACCCAGTGCGCTCACCGCGGTCGCCAGAACCTCGGGCCGTCCGGTGGTGTCGAGGGCATGAGTGGCGCCGCCGCCGGTGAGATCCGCCAGCGCAGCGGCCATGTCACCGGCGGCGGGATCCAGGGCGGCCGTGGCGCCGAGTTCGACGGCGAGTTCCCGCCGTCTCACGGCGGGCTCGACCACGACCACATCGACTCCGGGCAGGGTCAGCGCGGCCAGCAGGCCGGCCATCCCCACCGCGCCCGCCCCGAAGACGACCAGCCGCGCGTCTGGTTCGGGCGCGAGAACATTCAGCACCGCGCCGGCGCCGGTCTGGAATCCGCAGCCCAGCGGCGCGGCCACCGCGAGATCCGTGTCGCCGGGGACCACGACGGTGTTGTCGGCAGTGGCCAGGGCGTATCCGGCAAAACTCGACTGTCCGAAGAATCCGTCCCGCACCGCGGTGCCGGCCACGGTGATGCGCGGTGTGCGGTCGGGCCGGGCGCCGAACTGATTGAGGACGGTGGATCGGGCGCAGTACGCGAGCCGGCCCAGCCGGCAGTTGCGGCAGTCGCCGCAGTGCCGGTAGGTCAGCACGACCCGGTCACCGGGGCGGACACCGGCCACCCGGCTCCCGGTCGCTTCGACCACTCCCGCACCCTCGTGGCCGAGCAGTACCGGCCGCTGCGGGCTTCCGGCCGCGCGGGACACCAGATCGGTGTGACAGATCCCGGCCGCCTCGATCCGCACCAGGATCTCGTCGTCGCGCGGGTCGTCGACCGTCACGGACTCGATATCGAAGGGGGCGTGAGGATCTCGCGACAGCGCGGCGGTGGTGGTGATCGGCACGGGTCAGATCCGTTCCAGATAGAAGTAGAAGTGTTCGCCGCCGGCCAGCACCAGCTCGGGACGCCCGTTCATGATGCCCATCAGCGTGGTCTCGTCGAGCCGCTTGAAATGGTCGAAGACCGCGCGGCCGTCGTAGACCATCGTCGCGGTGACCTCGCCGCGAAATTCGATGTCCCACAGCGTCGCTTCGCCGCCGCCCAGTGCGGTATCGGAGAACAGGGTCCCGTCCTCGGCGCGGCAGATGAGCGGTTTGGCGTCCATCGTGGAGACGAATGTCTTTCCGTGCCAGCGGCTCTTGTCCAGTGCGCGGCACAGTGGGTGACCGGTGCGGAAGGCGCCGCCCTGCCATTCGCCGAGGATGTCCTCGGCGCGCACGGTCTCGAGTTCGGACCAGAGCTGATCCAGATCGGCCGTCGCCACCCCGTCGGCCTGTCCGGCCAACTCCCGCCAGCGCTCGGTGGTGCCCGTCATGGTTCTCCTCCGCTCGTCGAACCGATCCGCATCGCGAACCAAGTGGTTCGGCAACTTACACCCGAACCAATTGGTTCGGCAAGATAGGATTCGCCGTATGCGCGCAGCCGGCCATGCCACGAGGGAGCGAATTCTCGCCGCCGCCAAGGTGGAGTTCGCTCGCCACGGCATCGCCGGTGCCAGGATCAACCGGATCGCGGACGCCGCGCACGCCAGCAAGGAGCGGCTGTACGCCTATTTCGGCGGTAAAGAGAGCCTGTACGCGGCGGTGACCGAGCAGTGGGCCGGTGCGACCGCGGCGGAGACCGCCCTGGATGCCGATGATCTGCCCGCCTATGTCGGCAGATTGTTCGACCACTATCTCGAGCATCCGGACAACGCCCGGCTACAGGCCTGGGCGGAGATCGAGGGCGTGCACATCCCGGGGGCGGACGAGGCGATCCGTCGGGCGGTGGCGCCCAAGATCGCCGAGATCCGCCGTGGCCAGCGCGGTGGCTGGATCACCGCCGAGTTCCAGCCGTCGATTCTGCTGACGCTGCTCACCGACCTGGCGCGCACGTCCGCGGTCCACGCGCCGGCCGCCGGTGATGCCGAAGTACGCCGTGCCGCAACGGTACTCGCGGCCCGCCGGCTGATCGCGCCGTAGCCTCCGATCCCGCCGCGGCCGCGCCGATTCGGTGGTCGAGCCGGGGCCGAGCGCATCCTCCGAGGGGGTGAGCGCCCCGATCGGGCCCGGACCGCCCGGCGCATGACGTCCGGTGGAATTGTCGCTGTTTATTCGTTTCGGTGCGGGTGCGGAATCGTGCGGAAATTCGGTCCGGCACGCTCGTGCATTTACAGACAATGCCCATCTGCGGAGTTCCGGAAACCGTTCGGCGCGTCGTTCGCAATTTCCGCGCCGACCCGGTGCAGGATGATTCTCGGAGACGTGTGTCCGGATGTATTGCCGGGTCGCCGGCCGGGTGGCGCGACGGACCCGGGAGGCGCCTGCTGGGAGCGGACTGTCCGCGCCGACGGTATCGATCGAGGTGGATCGTGATTCATGGCGCCGCATCCGAGCTGGAGGGCTCGCCCACCGCCTCCCGTGCGGTCATCCGTACGCGCAGAATCGCGCACATTCATCCGTGCAAATGTGCTTGCATTCGTAAATGTATTCGCGAAACGCGTGAAATTGAACTCGGTTGCACATTGTTGCGGTTGTGGCTAATGTGACCGCATCCCGATGGCGTGCGTGTGACCACATGTGATCGGGTGCGAGCGTGTACTGCGGGGAGGAATGCGGTAGATATCGGACAAGGGGGAACAAAGATTGGTATTCGATGACAACGAAATCTGCATCGGTGAATATTCGCGGATATCGCGACAGGGATATTACGACCGGTGCCGGTAGGCCCGCGCTGTTGTTCAGTGCGGTCACCACCGCCATGCGGATGCGCCCCCACGCGACGGTGTCGGCGGCGCAGGACGCCAGAACCTTCGGCGATTTGCTCGGGGAGGTGGCCGAGAAGGCCGCTCGGTTCGATACGGTCTTACGCCGCCCGCGGTCGAGAGTCCTTGTCGCACTGGGGAATTCCCCCGGCTATATCTCGACGGTACTGGCGCTGCTGGCGCGCGGCGATGTTCCGGTCCTGGCCAACCCCGCCCTTCCTTTGGCGGCGATGCGTCAGCTGATAGACGAATGCGCGATCGACGCCGTGGTGGCTTCCGGGCAGGCGAGCGGGGTCCGGCTCGACGAACGTTCCTGGGCCCAGCGCACCGATATCGACGGTGAACGTCCGGCGCTGCACCGCGACACCGAACTGTGCCGGGTCGCGTCCGCGCCGTCGCGGCGGCTGGTCTGCCTCGAATACTCCGCGACCGCGGTTCTCAACGCGGCGACGGCGTGGGTGGGTGCGAGCAAACTCCGGGAATCCGATCGTGTGCTCTGTTACGCCGGGTTGTTCGGGCGCTTCGGATTTCACACCGCCACGGTGGCCAATCTCGTCGCCGGCGCCGATCTGGTACTACCGGACGGCACCCACGCGCCGGGCAACATCCACCGCCGGCTGGCCGCGGAATCGCCGACCGTGTTGATCGCCGAGCCCGCGGTGTACCAGGCCATGGTGCAGGGGACGCGAGAGGAATTGCCGACCGAGGTGGCCGCGGCGCTGCGGCGGATCCGGCTGCGGGTGGCGCCGCATTCGGTGGCCTCGGCCGTGACCGAGCGGGTGCGCGCGATGTCGGGCCCCATCACGATCTGCTACGGCCTCGACGAAACCGGCCCGGTGGCATACGGTTTCGACGCCGCCGAGCGGGCCGGTGTGCATCTGCTGTCCGGTGTGCGGGTGCAGGCGCATTCGGCCGACGGCGAGCAGTACGCACAGGTGCACACCAAATCACTGGCGACCACCTATCTCAACGACCCGGCCGAATTCGACCGTTCGCTCACCGGGGACGGCAGCTATCTGAGCCGCAGTCTCGCGGGCCTGCCCGCCTGGGTGGTGGCGGCCGGCTGACCGGGGCGGTGCCCGGCCGTGGGCGGCCGGGACACAGCTTCATCCGCCGCGGGTGAGGTGGTTGCCGGGCCCGGCGCGCAGTGTCGATGTGCCGGTTGTCGCGCCCGGGCGATCACCGGCTCGGGCCGGCCGGTGAGGAGCTGCGGCGGTGAATCGACAACCACATCCGGTACGTCGCCGCGCGAGTGCGGTGTGGCGCCAGGCACGCAGCGCGCCGTGGACCTTCTCCTGGCTGACCCTGTTGCTCGTCACGACCATCGTGCAGCACTCGGTTCCGCGCAGCGAGCTGAAGCCCCTGCTGGGCGAGCGGTCGACCAATCTGGACAATCTGGAGAACGACCCCGTCCATGTCCTGGTGACCAGTCTGCTGTGGATCGACGGTTACTTCTGGCTGCCGTATCTGCTGCTGTTCTGGGTGTTCCACGCGCCGGCCGAACGCTGGCTCGGTGCGCTGCGGTGGGCGAGCGTGGGTCTGGTCGCCCACGTCGCGGCCACCTATATCAGTGAGGGAGTGCTGGGCTGGGCCATTCGGCACGGCCACGCCGATCCCGCGCTCGTCGACGTTCGCGATATCGGCGTGAGTTATTTCCTGGCCGGGATCATCGGGGTGCTGACCTATCACCTCGCCTATCCGTGGCGGTGGGCCTACGTCGTGGCGGCGGGTGCGTGCTTCGCGGCGCCGCCGCTGATCCATCTCACCTTCACCGGGATCGGCCATCTGTCGGCATTCCTGATCGGACTGGCGTTCTATCCGATCACCCGATCTCGGACAGCGCCGGTGTGGAATCCCGCGGTGGCCTGGCGGGAACGCGGGCGCGCGCGTGGAGCCTAGCCCATCGGATCGAATTCGGAAAGCCAAGTGGCGCTGACCGTTTGCTCCGTGCTAAGAGAATGGACGTGTTGTGGTCTGCGCGTGTTCATCTCCCCGTTTCGGTGGCGCTCTCGGCCCGTGATCGCGGGAACCGGCCCTGCGCGTGGTGACCGGAAGTACGGGCGCGCGCGTCACCGCCGCGTCCCGGCCGCGGGCGGGTGCGGACAAGGCATCCCGAGCCGCGACCTATCGCAGTGATCTCGACGGCTTGCGCGGTGTGGCCATCGCGCTGGTGGTGGTGTTCCACATCTGGTTCGGCCGGGTCTCCGGCGGGGTGGACGTCTTCCTGGTGCTGTCCGGCTTCTTCTTCACCGGTCTGCTGCTGCGACGGGCGGAGACCGGATCGGTCGGTGTCGGATTCACGCTGCGCCGCACCGGCCGGCGGTTGCTGCCCGCCATGGTGGTCGTACTGGCCGCCGTGGTCGCCACCACCGCGTATACCCGCCCCTACACCCAATGGAGTGATCTGGCCGGGCAGACGCTGGCCTCGCTGTTCTACTACCAGAACTGGCGCCTGGCGCTGACCTGGTCGGACTATCTGGCCGCCGATCCGTCGGTGAGCCCGCTGCAGCATCTGTGGTCGATGGCCGTGCAGGGGCAGTTCTATCTGCTCGCACTCGTCGTGGTCGCGGTCGTCACCGCCGTGCTGCGCCGCATCGGCCGGATCGAGCAGGTTCGGCCGGTGCTGGCGGTGGTGACGGCCCCGGCCGCGCTGCTGTCGCTGCTCTACGCGGCACACGGTGCTGCCACTCATCAGGGCTGGAACTACTACGACAGCGGCGCCCGGCTGTGGGAGTTGCTCGCCGGTGCGGCGCTCGCGCTGGCCGGTCCGATGCTCACCCTGCCCCGGATCCTGCGCGGGATCACCGCATTCGCGGGTGTGGCGCTGGTGGTGGCCTGCGGCTGGGTGATCGTCGACGGGGCCAACCGCTATCCCGGCCCGGCGGCGCTGGTGCCGGTGCTGGCCGCGCTGGCGGTGATCGCGTCGGCCAACAATGTCGCGGCCGAGGAAAGGCCGTGGCCCAACCGGCTGCTCTCGTCCCGAGTGGCCCAATGGCTCGGTGGCATCGCGTATCCGTTGTATCTGTGGCACTGGCCGATCCTGATCTACTATCTGGCCGAATCCGGCCGGTCGCGAGCCGGGCTCGTCGGTGGCGCGGGGGTCGTCGCGGTATCACTGGTGCTGGCCTGGGGCACCAATCGGTGGGTCGAGCAACCGTTGCGGATGGGCGCGCGCACCGCGGCGGCCCGATCGGTGCGGTATCGGCGTATCGCCGGCGCGGCGGTGTCGGTGGTGGCCGTGGTGGTGGTCGTGACCACCACCGTGTGGCAGTTCGGCGTCGTGCGCACCCAGCCGGCTCCGGCGGCGCGGGCGCTGGACTCGATGCAGTATCCGGGCGCGGAAGCGCTGGCCTCCCATCTGCCGACGCCGTCGGCCCCGATGCGGCCCACGGTGTTGCAGGCACCGAACGAACTACCACCGCCCACCCTCGACGGATGTATCGCCGACTGGGACACCAGGGACGTGGTCACCTGTACGTATGGCGACCTGTCGGCCACCCGCACGATCGCGGTGGTGGGCAGTTCGCATGCCGAGCACTGGATTCCGGCATTCCAGGAACTCGCCGCCGAACACTCCTTCCGCATCCAGGTGTATCTGAAGATGGGGTGCCCGCTGACCCTGGCCGACGACGCCACCTACAAGGGGGAGCCGATTCCCGACTGCCGTGACTGGTCGCGCGCGGTCGTCGACCGGCTCGCCGTCGACCGGCCCGATTGGGTGTTCACCACCGGCAGCCGACCACGTGCCGGCGCCGGGGACGAGACACCGCCGTACTACGTGGATGTGTGGTCGGCGCTGGCCGATCGGGGACTCAACGTCATCACCATCCGGGACACCCCGTGGTCACGTCGTGGCGAGGTGCCGTACAAGGCGGCCGATTGCCTGGCCGGCGGTGGCAACGCGGTCAGCTGCGGTATGCGTCGTTCCGACGCCCTGGACCCGATCGATCCGCAGGCCGAACCCGCTGCGCGCTATCCGAACATCTTCCCCATCGATCTCAGCGATGCGTTCTGCGATGCGCAGGTATGCCCCGTGGTGGTCGGCAATATCCTGGTCTATCACGACGAACACCACCTGACCTCCAGTTATTCGCGATCGCTGGCGGGTCCGCTGGGACGGGCGATCGACCCGCTGCTGCACTGGTGGTAGTGCCACGCGTCACGTGAGCGGCGTAACGGCGCGATTGCCGCTACGGTGAGCACGAGTGGCTCTAGCAGGAGGTCCCGCACGTGGTGGGGGTTGAATACGGCGCGGCGCGCCGCTGGGCTGTGGTCGCGGTACTGGCGGCTGTCGTCGGGGGCATCGGATTCTCGGTGGAACCGGCGGCGCCCAGTGGTGCCACGGGCCCGCTCATTCCGGGCTTGTTCACCGAGCCGGTCGTACCCGGAGCGCCGATTCGCATCGCCTACGGACCCGAGGCCGACACCTTCGGTGATCTCTATCTGCCGGCCGGTGGCCCGCTGACAGGGTCGGCCGGGCGCTGTCCGGTGGTGGTGCTGGTCCACGGTGGCGGCTGGGCGCAGTACCGGGATCTGTCACAGTTCGCCGAGCAGGCCCGGCAACTCACCGAATCCGGTGTGGCGGTGTGGAATATCGAGTATCGCCGGGTCAACGGCGCGGGTGGCTGGCCGGTGACGCTCACCGACGCCGATGCCGCGATCGGTGCCCTGGCCACCGTGGTCCAGCAACGCGCCGGGGGCAGGCTGGATCTCGGGCGTGTCCATCTGGCCGGACATTCCGCCGGTGGACAGCTGGCGGCATGGGCCGCGGGACGGCGCACCTCCGGCGCCGACGGACCGCAGGTACTGCACATCCGCAGCGTGACGCTGATGGCCTCGGTTCTGGACCTCGACTACGCCGTCGGGCACGGAAACGACGGGTTCGCGCGCAAACTGCTGGGCGGTCTGCCCGCCGAGGTGCCCGACCACTACCGCTACGCCTCGCCGATCGCGAATCTTCCGGTGGGCGTGCACATCACGGCGATCCACGGTGACAACGACCGGGTGGTCGCGGCCGAGCAGAGTCGCCGCTACATCGATGCCGCCCGGGGCGCGGGGGACCGCACCGAACTGCGGATCCTGCCCGGCACCGGGCACACCGAATTCACCGATCCGAACTCCGCGGCCTGGGCGGTGACGCGCGAGGCGATCCTCACCCAGGTCGGGGAATCGGCCTGACGAGGTTCAGTTCGCGGGGCCGAGGGCGTCGAGTTCGGTTCGCAGCCTGGTGACTTCGGCGGCGACCTCGTCGCGGAGTTGCTCGCGTTCGGACAGGCTCAGGCGCAGGCTCTCGATCGTCTCGTTCATGGCGGCCAGCCGGCGGTCGGCGCCGTCGAGATGCCAGGCCAGCACCGCACGGGGGTCGACATCGGTGCTGGCCGCGCGCACCCAGTCCACGAGATAGTCGAGCCACCGCGGCTGTTTCGGCATCGGCTCGCCGTCGTCCCAGCCTTTGCGCAAGGCGGGCTTGAGGGACAACACCCGCTCGTGATCGCGGCCGGGGGCCGGAGTGGACAGCGCGACCATGCTCAATTTGCCGGCGCTCGTGACGACCGCGGTCACGCGATACCGCCCGGCAAGATGCATTCTGAGTTCCGCCGTACCCCGGCCGTCGGCGTCCATGGCGCCCAGCCAAGGTCCTTCCGCCGCGCTGAGGATCGATTCGAGAATGCCGATCTGGCCGACGCCGCGTCGTAGCCGGGTCGCTCGCTTGCGCAGCTCATCGGGCGTGGCGGTCATCTGATCCCAGTGCATACCCTCGAACATAGTGGGCCCGGCGTGCCGGGGGCGGCGCTCGGGGCGACCGGACTACCGGACCTGGTGCGCGGCCGCGGGCTGTGCGCTGCCGCTGGCCAGTGCGTCCACCAGATAGGTGAGGACGGAGGCGGAACCGGTGCCGTTCGGATCGGGCTCGCCCGGCGCGATCACCGGTGTGGCGACGGGGGTGTCTTCGGCGGCCGCCACACCGGCGCCCGCGGACAGCACGGCGGTGGTGGCCGCGCCGATCAGAGTGACAGTTGCGAATGTGCCCATACGAGATTCCTGTTCCGTCGGCTGGTGGTGACTACGACTGTCGCACGGACCAACTCACTACATCTCGGCGGATTCGGACAGACCCGAGTGTTCGGGGCAGCCGGACCCGTCCCCGATTCGCGCACGCCGACCGTCCGGTGGCCCGGCTAACATCGAGCTGTCGCCGTCCGTGCGAGTGCTCCAGCGTTTCGCCCGGCCGCCGCGCCGAGCCGGCTGCCGAGAAGTCGACCGAGGAGGATGAGCGTGACCACCGAGCAATCCGACCCCGCCGCGCCGATCGTGGTCGCCGTGGACGGTTCGCCCACATCCCTGCACGCCGTGGCGTGGGCCGCGCGCGATGCGGCGCTGAGCGGATGCCGACTGGAGATCGTGCATTCGATCGCCATCCCGGCGAGTTTCGGGCCCGGTCTGGCCGCCGGTACGGCGCAACCGGATTGGCTGCGCACCGACGGTGAGCAGATCCTGACCGAGGCCACCGCGGTGGCCCGCGAGATCGGCGGGCCGGAGCTGCGGATCGACGCCGAACTCGGCCTGGAGCTGATCATCGGCGACCTGCTCGTGCGATCGGAGCGGGCACGTCGGGTGGTCGCCGGCAGCCGCGGTCGCGGTGCGGTACAGCGAACCGTGCTGGGGTCGGTGAGCTCCGCGCTGGTCCAGCATGCCCACTGTCCGGTGGTGATCGTGAAGTCGGGTTCGGCGACCGATCCGGTGGCCGCGCGCCGGCCGGTGCTGGTGGGTATCGACGGCACCGACAACAGCACCCCCGCGATCGAGGAGGCCTTCGATCAGGCGCATCGGCGCGGTGTCGAGCTGGTGGCACTGCATTCCTGGAGCGACACCACCGGACTCGACATCTCGATGTTCGGCTGGGACACCATTGTCGGCGCGGAACACGACATGCTCGCGAAACGTCTGGAGCCGTGGCGCGAGCGCTATCCCGAGCTGCTGGTCACCCTGCAGGTCGTGCGTGACGATCCCGCGAGATCGCTGCTGGGGGAGTCGGATTCGGCACAGCTGGTGGTGGTCGGCAACCGTGGCCGCGGTGGATTCACGGGACTGTTGCTCGGTTCGACCAGTGCCGCGTTACTGAGTTCGGTCGAATGCCCGATCATGGTGGTGCGCCGGTGACGACTCGACCGAACGGCACTCGATACCACCCCCCGGTACTGTGGGACGCGACCGGTCCTGCTGCCCGACGACAGATGGAGATTGACAGATGTGCGTACCCGCCACCTGCGGCACCTGCGGAAAAACCACCTGGTCCGGCTGCGGTGCTCACATCGACGAGGTTCGCGTGACGGTGCCCCCGCAGCAATGGTGCGAGGGCCACGCCGACTCGGAGGCCTCGGCTCGAGGCTGATCTCAGTCCTCGGCCACCACCACGTCGACATCGATGTTGCCGCGGGTGGCGTTGGAGTACGGGCACACCTGGTGTGCCTTGTCCGCGAGGGCCTGGGCCTGTTCGCGCGACAGATGCGGCAGGGAGACCTCCAGGGTCACCGCGAGACCGAAACCGCCCGCATCGTTCGGGCCGATGCCGACCTTCGCGCCGACCGCCGAATCGTCGACGTTCGCCTTCTCCTGCTTGCCGACCAGCCGGAGCGCGGAGTGGAAGCAAGCGGCGTAGCCGGCGGCGAACAGCTGCTCGGGGTTGGTGCCCTGCCCGCTTCCGCCCATTTCCGGCGGCATCGCCAGGGCGAGGTCGATCTTGCCGTCGGTGGTGCGGGTGTGGCCGTTGCGTCCGTCTCCGGTCGACAGGGCCTCGGCGGTGTAGAGGATCGTCATCGCGGTCATCGCTTTCTGTCAGCGGATGCACGGTCGGCATCCGGGTCTGGGAGGGTGTTCAGTGCGGCGGTCAACCGGGCCAGTGTGTCTCGCAGTGCCACCACGTCGTCCAGTGGCATGTCCACGGATTCGGCGATGTGAGCCGGAAGGTCGCACGCCTGTGTGCGCAGTTCGCGCCCACGGTCGGTGAGGCGGATCTCCACGCGCCGCTCGTCTTCGGCGGAACGGATGCGTTCGACGAGTCCGGAGGCCTGCAGCCGCTTCAGCAGTGGTGAGAGGGTGCCGGAGTCGAGGGCGAGGGTGCCGCACAGATCGCCGACGCTGCGGCCGTCGTTTTCCCACAGCGTGAGCATGACCAGATATTGCGGGTAGGTCAGTCCCATGGCCTCGAGCTTCGGCCGATAACGGGCGGTCATCGCCCGCGAAGCGGTGTACAGCGAGAAGCACAGTTGCTGGTCGAGGGCCAGTGGGTTGGTCACGGTCAATAATGTAGTACCAAAGTAAGTTGTGTGCAATAGAAAAATGGAGAGCGTGGAGCAGCGGCCTTCGAGCGCGGTACGAGGGAGCGGCTTCGTCTCAGCGGGCGTGGCTGGTCGCCGATACCGCCCGGGCGACGGTATCGGCGATCTCCTCGTCGTCGAGGGTGCTGCGCTCGATCAGGACATGTGACAACACGGTGCGCACGGTGATCTCGGCGGCCTGATCCGGGGCCACCGACAGTTCGCCGGCGTGGCCGAGCGACAGCAGCGGGGTGAGCAGTGCGGTGACCGTTTCGACGAGGTTGCGTTCGGCGCCCTCGTGTGTCACCGCGAGGGTGAGCAACCATTGCGGCTCGTGGTCGCGGATATAGGTGAACGGTGCGTGCTCGCGCAGGTACCGCAAGGCGAAAAGGGTTGCCGATCTGGTCAATTCGGCTGCCGGTGCGGCCATGTCGACGACCTGGTAGGCGGCGGCGATCATGGTGCCGATCTCGCGCCGCGCCACCGCGGCGACCAGTCCGTCCTTGTCGCCGAATTCCCGGTAGGTGGTGGCGCGTGAGACCCCTGCGCGGCGTGCCACATCGGTGAGGGTGAGGCCGGTCAGGCCCGACTCGGCGATGAGACTCAATGCGGCATCGATCAATTCGGTCGCGGACCTGGTCACCGCACCATTGTGCCCGTCCGCCCGCCCGGTTCCGGCGGGTGCGGTTGTTCGATCGGCAAACTGAGACTAATTTGACACTGAGTCTCATTTGTGATCGGGAAGTGGGCGGTAATGGCGAGAATCGGTGAGCACGCGGTGGTCCTGGGTGCCGGGATGAGCGGTCTGCTGGCGGCACGGGTGCTGCGTGAACACTTCGACCGGGTGACCGTCGTCGAACGCGACGCGCTGCCCGACGGCCCCGAGGCCCGCAGGGGCGTACCACAGGGCCGGCACGTGCACGGCCTGCTGCCCCGAGGCAAGGATCTGCTCGAGGAGTTCTTCCCCGGACTGGCGGCCGAACTGCTCGCCGCGGGGGCCGTGGACTGTGATGTGCTGGGCGAGGTGAACTTTCAGATGGCCGGACGCACGCTGGCTCGGGTCAGCACCGGCTACCGTGGACTGCAGGCCAGTCGTCCGCAGCTCGAGTATCACGTGCGCCGGCGCGTGGCGGCATCGCCGGGCGTGACCATCCGGGATCGGTGTGTGGCGACCGGGGTGCGGACCGACGCCGACCGGACGCGTGTCACCGGTGTCGAACTGCGGGACGAACACGGGACATCGGCACTGGCGGCCGATCTCGTGGTGGCGTGCACGGGCCGCGGTGGTGTCGTGCCGGCCTGGCTGGACGCCCTGGGATATCCGCGCCCGAGTGAAGAGGGCACCGCCATCGACATCGTCTACCGCAGCGCCTTCGTGGAACTCGAACCAGGTGCGCTCGGGACCGACAAATCGGTGACCGTCGGGGTGCGCGAACTGCCACCGCGCGCCATGGCGTTGTTCGCGGTCGAGGGCCGGAATCGGCACGTGCTCACCCTGATCGGGCACGCCGGTGAGCAGCCGCCCACCGAGGCGTCGGCCTTCCTGGATTTCGCCGCGAACATCGCCGCACCGGCGTTGCGCGGGCCGCTGCGGCGGGCCGAACTGCTGACCGAGATCTCCACCTTCCGTTACAAGGCGAATCTGCGCCGCCGCTACGAACGGTTGAACCGGTTTCCCGCGGGCCTGCTGGCCGTGGGCGACGGGCTGTGCAGTTTCAGCCCGGTCTACGGCCAAGGCATGACCGTCGCGGCGATCCAGATGCGCGCGCTGCAGCGCTGCCTGGCTGCGGGCGACAGGGACCTGGCCCGGCGGTTCTATGCCGCGGTGACGCCCGAAATCGATGTCGCCTGGCAGCTCACGGTGATCGCCGACAGCGCGATGCCGCATGTCGGACCGCATCCGGACCCGCTGATCCGGGCCGCGGTGGCGGCCCTGGATCCGGTGCTGGCGGCGGCGCAACGCGATCCGGTCGTCTCCGCCACGCTGTATCGAGTGATGGGATTGACCAGGCGGCCGGTCGCGCTGATGCGCCCCGACATCGTCGCGCGAATCGCCGTGGGCGCCGCGCGCACCCTGGCCGAGGAGGCGGTCGTGGCGGCCGGACATCGGGCCGGCGGAATCGTCGATCGCCTCCTCGGTGCGGGTCAGGTGACGGTGAAACCACCGGCGGGATCGGTGTAGCGGGCGTCGGTGACATCGGTGAGCAGTGCCGCCATGGTGCGTACCAGGGTGCGCATCCCCTCGACGGCGGTGTTCTCTTCGGGATCGGTGGACCAGGTCACGGTGGGCTCCTGACGAATCAGCGGACGGTGGTGGGGATTTCGGTGTGATGTGCGGTGCGGCGCTGGTAGGCGTCGCCCGCGCGCAGCACGGTGGCTTCGTCGAAATGGCTGCCGGACAGCGACATCGACAGCGGCATCCCGTCACGGCCGGTGCCGATCGGAACAGCCAGGGTGGGATTGCCGAGCGGATTCCAGTACGGTGTATGCAGACTCGCGAGCATCGACATCGGTTGCAGTTGATCCATGTCCGCCAGGGCCGTGGCGCCGAGATGCCCGGTCGGGGTGAGGACCAGATCCACCTTGGCCAGCAGTTCGGCCATCCGCTGCCGGCCGATGCGCCGAACCCGTTGCGCCTGGACGTAATCCGGGCCACTCACGGCGTCGCCACCGGCGAGGATGATGCGGGTGGCGCGCCCGTAGTCGTCCCACCGATCGCGCAGGGTGCGCCGATGGTAGGCGTGCGCCTCGGCGAGCATCACCACCACGTCGACGGCGGTGAGCTCGCGGTACATCGGCACCTCGACCGGCACGATCCGGGCGCCCGCGGCCTCGAGTTCGGCCACCGCCGCGGAGAACCTGTGCGGCTGTTCGGGATCCATTCCACCGTCGGCGAAGCGGTCCAGGGTGTCCACGCCGATGGTGAGGCCGGTGAGTTCGCCGGTGAGGGCGCCGACGTAGTCGTCGGCTGGAGTACGGGCGCTGTAGGGATCGGCGGGATCGTAGCCCGCGAGGACCGACAGCAGCAGGGCACAGTCGGCCGCCGAGCGAGCCATCGGCCCCGGATGGTCGAGGGTGTATCCGAGCGGCACCACACCGGACTTCGGTACCCGTCCGAAGGTCGGCTTGAGACCCGTTATTCCGTTGAAGGCGGCCGGAATTCGGATGCTGCCCGCGGTATCGGTGCCGATCGCGCCGAGGAACATACCCGCGGCGACACCGCTGCCCGATCCGGAACTGGATCCACCGGCCCAGCGGTCGGTGTTCCACGGATTGCGCGGCACCGGAAACGGCTTGTCCGGATCCGGCGCCCCGATGGCGAATTCCATCGTGGTGACCTTGCCGGTGATGATCGCGCCGGCCTGTTCCAGCCGGCGCACCACGGTGCAGTCGCCCTCGGCGGCGCCCCAGGCCGGGTCGAGAACCAGGCTCTGCGCGGTGGTGGGTGCCGCCGAGTGGGCGAGAATATCCTTGATTCCCAAGGGAATTCCGGCCAGCGGGCCGACCGGATCGCCGGCGGCCAGTCGTTCGTCGAGCCGCGCGGCCTGTGCGGCGGCACGCTCGTCGAAACGGTTGAGGTAGACCCCGAGAGCGGGGTCGTGGGTGTCGGCGGCGGCGGTGGCGTCCGCGAGCAGGCCCGCGGCGGTGGCGTCACCGGTGCGCAGGGCCGCGACGGCGCCGGTGAGACCGGAGAGCGCGGGTGGGGTGGCGGCGAGTGTCATGATCGTCCTCATCATCGGTGGGGCAGGGTCGCGGTCATGTCGAGTCGGGGTATCGCGCCGAGTTGCAGCTGGATCTCCGCACGACAGGACCCGAGGGCGTAGTCGACGGCCTCGCCGGCGCGGGTCCGGATGGTCTGCTCCACCAGCAGCACCGGCTCACCGGGCAGTACGTGCAGCAGGGCGGCGGTGCAGTCGTCTGCGCGGGCGGCCTGCACCCCGACATCGCAGCCGTCGACCTCGACGCGGCCGCCGCGCAGCAGGGTGTAGAAATCGTCGCCGAAGGCGGCCTGATCGATGCGGCTCGCTTCCGGCGCGCGCAGATAGTTCGTGAACACCGCCAGCGGGCGATCATCGAGCAGCAGAACGTATTCGATGCACAGGCAGTCCTCGTCGGCGCGCACACCGTCGAGATGGGCGGCGATCACCCGGGGGATCGGAATCCATGCCCAGTGCAGCAACCGCGGTGCGATGCGGCCCAGCTCCAGATGTTCTTCGAGGGTGCGACCCTCCGGCGGCAGGGCGCCGGACACGACATGGTGCTCGCGGATCGCGACGGTGCCCACACCGCGGCGGCGTTCGATCAGGCCGTCGGCACACAACATGGCCAGGGCCGCGCGCACCACATCGCGCGGCAGGTGATGCTCGGCCATGAGTTCGGCCTCACCGGGCAGGCGCCCGGAGCCGAATGCGCCCGCGCGCAGGGCAGCACGCAGGAGGTCACGGAGCCGGCGGGCCGGAAGATGTGCGGCGGCGGGCAGGAGCTGGCGCACCTGATCGCGGAAGACCGGGCGATCGCGATCCGCCTGATCGGGATGAAGCTGTTCGGTGCGGTACTGCATGCCAGGTAGCGTGCAGAGACTGCGCGTTACGCGACAAGGGCTCGAGGTAAATACCTGGTTACGCGATCGATATCCGCACCCGCACCGCTGTGAACAGCGCTTTCGTGCCCGGGTATGCGCTGTTTCGCCGGGCCCCGGACCGGCCGCGGGATCGGGAGGTGCGCGCGCGGCGCCGTTACGCGGTGCGAACCGGATGTCCGATACGTACAAGACGCCCGGTCCGCTGTCCGGTTGACTGGCAGCACACGACGATTCGACACGGAGGTTCCGAGTGCAGGCCCGAGTCCACGCGATCACCCTGGCAGTGCGTGATCTGGAGCTGTCCCTGCGGTTCTACCGCGCGCTGGGGCTGTCCTCACCGGGAGTGATCGGCACCGAATTCCAGCCGGACGCGGAGAATCCGGGCGGTGCGGTGGCGATGTTCACCATGGACAACGGTGTGATGCTGTCGCTGTACGGCCGCGAGGACCTGGCTCGCGACGCCGGTGTCCCGCTCGAACGGATATCGGGTTCGGCGATGAGCCTGGGCTGGTTCGTCGACAGCGACGAGGAGGTCGGCCGGGTACTGGACCTCGCCCGCGAGGCCGGCGCGACCGTGCTGCAACCACCGCGCTCGCGGCCGTGGGGAATTCACGCCGGCTACTTCGCCGATCCCGATGGTCATCTGTGGGAGGTCGTGTCCTTCGCCCGGCAGTGACCACGCCCGGTCCTCAGAACCTCCGGTCCGGCCGGTCGCGGTAGAGCGCGGCCACCGCCGAGATGTCGGCGCCCGGATCCCGGCCGGCGGCGGTGTCGTACCGGTCTCGGACGACCTGCGCGACCGGCAGCTCGACCTCGGCCGTGGCGGCGATGTCGAGTGCCAGCCCGGCGTCCTTGGCACCCAGGACGGTGGTCCACCATCCCTGCGGGGAGGCGGCGAGCACGGCATCGAACCGGTTGGCCAGTGCGGGGGCCACGACCGGAGCCTCGCCGAGTAGTTCGCGCAACTGTTCGTCACCGAGGCCACCGGAACGGCCGACGGCGAAGGCCTCGGCGAGGGCCACGACCCCGGACAGCAGCAGGAAGTTCGTGGTGACCTTGGCGGTGAGGGCGAGCGCGGCCGAGTCGTAGCGGCGGATCCGGCCGGACAGATCGCCGAGCAGGGGTGTGAGCCGATCGATCAGCTCGGCCTCGCCGCCGGCGAGCAGAATCGCGTTTCCCGACGCGACGGCGGCCGGTGCGCCGATGATCGGCAGGGACAGGAATCGGGTGCCGAATGCGTCGGCGAGAGCGGCGCCGAGCGCGGGGGAGACCGTCGAGCAGTCGAGATAGGGCGTGTCCGCCGCGATCGCGGAGCGCAGCTCCCCGAACGCCACCGAGGTGACCGCGATATCGTCGGCCAGCATCGTCAGCACCGTGTCGGCACCGCACACCGCGTCGGCGACGGTCGCGGCCTCCACCGCCCCGGCCGATTCGAGTTCTCCCACTCGGCCTTTCGTCCGGTTCCACACCGTGACCCGGTGCCCGCCGTCGAGTAGCCGTCCGGCCAGCGCCCGGCCCATCTGTCCCATACCCAGTACGCAGATGTGCACCGCTGCCTCCTCGTCTCGAATTCGCCCGGCGCACCTGAGCGGCGAGCCGCTCGCTCCACTGTCCCGCACCGCGTGCGGTCGCGTGCTGCCCGGGGGCGAGTCGAGGCGGCGGGCACGTGCCGCGCGACAACGGCGATCGTGGGTGGGTGAGTGAAAACTGTTGCCCGACAGTGTCTCCACCGCCCCGAGACCTGTGGTTCCGGTCCCTTTCGCAGCGAGTCTCGCGGTGGCCGTCGACAGTGCGTGACCGCGTGCGATCCAGCTCGGTGCGGTCCGGTGATAGATAAGTCGTACAAATGACCAGTACGAAGGATGCGGTAATATCGCGAAGGGTTCGCGGAGACAGGTTCTGTCGCATCGCTTTTCGGCTCACGCGTCCCGGCGGAGCGGAGTTCCATGTTGATACCCGCCCTCTCGTTGATGTGACATAAATCACAATTAGATACCGGCGCCAACTTTTCTCCTGGAAACGCTTTCCAACAGCTTTGCGTTATCTTTACTATTGACCACGATGCGTTGCTGCGAGCTCGCGTGTCCGGATGGACCACAGTCGCAATGTATCTCGGCCGTAACGCACTAGCCCGCTCTCGATGCCAGTACATGTTCCACCGATGAACCGGATCCAGGCAGGATTCGGCGAAGGAGAAATATGTCCACCGACACCGACCCGGCCCGACGGACGTCGTCCCGGGGGCTCTCGGTTCTGCTACGACACGATCTACCCGCCTCCGTGGTGGTTTTCCTCGTCGCCCTGCCCCTGTCCATCGGGGTGGCCGTCGCCATGGGCGCGCCGGTCGCCGCCGGCTTGATCGCCGCCGTGGTCGGTGGTCTGGTCGCCGGGCTGTGTGGTGGCTCGGTCCTGCAGGTCAGTGGCCCCACCGCCAGCTTGACCGTGGTGGTCGCCGAGTCCATCCACCAATTCGGCTGGCCCACAACATGTTGCATCACCGTGCTGGCCGGTGCCCTGCAGGTGCTGTTCGGGCTCAGTCGCATCGCGCGCGCCGCGCTGGCCATCGCGCCGGTGGTCGTCCACGCGATGCTGGCCGGAATCGGCGTGGTCATCGCGTTGCAGCAGTTGCACGTCCTGCTGGGCGGGCAGACGCTGAGTTCCTCATGGCAGAGCATCGTGCAACTACCGCATCAGCTCACCGTGAGTCACGGCGGTGACGCGCTGGTGGGTGCGGTGGTGATCGCCATCATGCTGGGCTGGCGTCATCTGCCGGGACGGATCCGGGCCGTGCCCGCACCACTGGCCGCCGTCGTGGTCGCGACGGTGCTGGCGATGATCGTGCCGACCAGTGTCGAGCGCATCACGCTGCAGGGCTCGCTGTTCGACGCGATGTCGCTACCGCAACTGCCGCACGGAAATTGGGGTGCGGTCGTGCTGGCCGCGATCACGATCGCGCTGATCGCCAGCGTCGAGACGTTGCTGTCCGCGGTCGCCGTGGATCGGCTGCGGCCGGAATATCGCACCGATCTGGATCGCGAACTGCTCGGCCAGGGCATCGCGAACATGACGTCCGGCATGCTGGGCGGTCTGCCGGTCGCGGCGGTCATCGTCCGCAGTATCACCAACGCCAAGGCCGGTGCTCGCACCAAGGCCAGCACCATGCTCAGCGGTGTGTGGGTGCTGGTGTTCTCGGTGGCACTGGTGGAGGTGGTGCGTCAGATCCCGAAGGCGGCGCTGGCGGGGCTGCTGATCGTCATCGGCATCGGCCTGGTGAAGCTGGCCCACATCCGCCTCGCGCGCCGTACCGGAGACCTGATCGTCTATGCCGCAACGGTTCTCGTGGTCGTGTTCGCCAATCTGCTGCTGGGTATGCTGATCGGGCTGGCGCTCTCGTTCGGGCTGCTGATGTGGCGGGTGGTGCGGGTCGTGATCGTGGCGGCGCCGGTCGGTGACGGCAGGCGGTGGCTGGTGACGGTGGACGGATCGGCCACCTTCCTCGCGCTGCCCCGGCTCACCGCCCAGCTGGCCAAGGTGCCCACCGGGGTGCCCGTCACGGTCGAGATGACGGTGGACTTCATCGACCACGCCGCGTCGGACACCCTGCACGAATGGGCGCGGCGGCACGAAAGCCTGGGTGGCACCGTGCAATTCGTCGAGCTGGGAACCGTGCGCATCGCGGACCTCACCGCCGGTCCGCCCGCGCGCAAGCACGCTCGCGGCTTGCTCGACGACGTGCTCGGACCGTGGCGGCGCACCGCTCGCACCGATCGAATCGCGGCGGGTATCGAGGCATATCACCGCGGTCACGCGCACATGATGCGGCCACATCTGGACGAGCTGCGGCATGCTCAGGACCCGGATTCGTTCTTCCTGACCTGCGCCGATTCGCGGATCGTGCCGAATGTGATCACCAACAGCGGCCCGGGTGATCTGTTCACCGTGCGCAATATCGGCAACCTGATTCCCGCCGACGGTCGTGACACCTCGGTGGAAGCGGCGCTGATCTACGCACTGGACAAACTCGATGTCCGCTCGATCGTCGTCTGCGGCCATTCCGGCTGTGGCGCCATGGATGCGCTGTGCTCGGGCGTGCACACCGGATCCGGACTCGACGATTGGCTCGCGCACGGCCGGCCCGCACTCGAGCAGTTCCGGGCCGGACATCCGGTGGCGGCGGCCGCCGCGGCCGCGGGCTTCGGTGAGGTCGATCAGCTGGGCATGGTCAATGTCGCGGTGCAGGTCCGGGCATTGTCGGTGCACCCGACCGTGGCGCGGGGTATCGAGGAACGAGGCGTGGTGGTGTCGGGCCTGTTCTTCGATATCGCGACCGCGCGCGTTCTGCGCATCACCGACGACGGGATCGGCGAGTTCGACGAGGTGCGCCCGCCGGTCATGGTGCCGGTATGAGGTCGTGACTTTCCCAGCGCTGGAAATCTCGCACGTGGATCGAAGGAGGTGAATCGACGTCGGATCGGCGTCGATGCAGGTCGAGGCAGAAAATGGTGACGGTGGTCACATCGGATTCGAATAGTGTCCCAGGCTAAAGATCCTTTTCTAAGGCTTTGCTTAGTCTTTACTATTAGGGTTGCCCTCGCTTCTGGCTGGCTGCGGGACAAAGAAGTCCGGCGGCTGAATTCGATGCCTGGAGAACATGTTCGACCGACCGGGCCGCCGCCGCGGTGCCGGTGAAGGAGCAATATGTCCACCGACACCGTCTCGACGCCCAGACCGTCTGCCCCGCCAGGGGCCGGTTGGTCGGATCGGATGAACTCGATCCTCCGGCATGATCTACCCGCGTCCGTTGTCGTCTTCCTCGTCGCGCTGCCGCTGTCGATCGGCATCGCGGTCGCCACCGGCGCGCCCGTGGCCGCCGGACTCATCGCCGCCGCCGTCGGTGGCATCGTGGTGGGGGCGCTGGGGGGTTCCGTCCTGCAGGTCAGCGGACCGGCAGCCGGCCTGACCGTGGTGATGGCCGAGACCATCACGCAATTCGGCTGGAAGACAACCTGTTTCATCACAGTCTGTGCCGGTGTCCTGCAAATTGTCTTCGGCCTGAGCCGTATCGCCCGCGCGGCCCTCGCCATCGCGCCGGTCGTGGTGCACGCCATGCTCGCGGGAATCGGTATCACCATCGCCCTGCAGCAGGTGCACGTCCTGCTCGGCGGCTCGTCGCAGAGTTCGGCGTGGGAGAACGTCACCGAACTGCCGAACCAGCTCCTGCATCTGAGCGGTATCGACGTTCTGATCGGCGGGCTGGTCATCGCGATCATGCTCGGCTGGCGTTATGTGCCGGCCAAGATCCGGGTCGTGCCGGGGCCGCTGGTCGCGATCGTGATCGCCACCGCGCTGTCGCTGGTACTGCCGGGTGACCCCGCGCGCATCACCATGAGCGGTTCGCTGTTCGACGCCATCGGCCTGCCGAACATGCCCAGCGGGGACTGGAGCGGCATCGCGCTCGCCGTACTGACCGTGGCCCTGATCGCGAGCGTGGAGAGCCTGCTGTCCGCCGTCGCCGTCGACAAGATGCACACCGGGGCGCGCACGAACTTCGACCGCGAGCTCATGGCGCAGGGTGCGGCGAACGTCACCTCGGGCATGATCGGCGGCCTGCCGGTGACCGGCGTGATCGTGCGCAGCGCGACCAACGTGACCGCCGGCGCGCGTAGCCGGGCCTCGGCGCTGCTGCACGGAGTCTGGGTGCTGCTGTTCTCGGTGGCCCTCGTGAGCGTGGTCGAGCAGATCCCGAAATCGGCGCTGGCCGGGCTGCTGGTGATGATCGGCATCCAGCTGGTGAAGCTGGCGCACATCAAGATCGCGCACCGCACCGGCGAACTGGTGATCTACGCCGTGACCATCGCCGCGGTGGTCTTCTTGAACCTGCTCGAGGGAGTGCTGATCGGCCTGATCGTCGCCTTCGCGCTGCTGCTGTGGCGGGTGGTGCGGGTCTCGGTCGAGGCCGGTCCGGTCGCCGGAACCGAGCGGTGGCTGGTGAGTGTGGATGGCACCTGCACATTCCTGGCCCTGCCGAAGCTCACCGGGCAGCTGGCCAAGGTGCCGGACGGGGCCGAGGTGATGGTCGAGCTGACGGTCGACTTCCTCGACCATGCCGCCTACGACGCCATCCACTCCTGGGCGCGGCAGCACGAAAGCACCGGAGGCACCGTCGAATTCGTCGAGATCGGCACGGCGCGCATGGCCGACGCCGCCGAGCGTCCGCCGCGCCGCGGGCGGGCGCGCGGGCTGCTGGACGATGTCCTGGGGCCGTGGCGGTCCGACGGGGGTAACCCCGTCGCCGCCGGAGTGGCGGCCTATCACCGCAGTCACGCCCATGTGATGCGCCCGCATCTGGACGAACTGCGCGACGGACAGGATCCGGATTCGTTCTTCCTGACCTGTGCCGATTCGCGGATCGTGCCGAATGTGATCACCAACAGCGGTCCCGGTGACCTGTTCACCATCCGCAATATCGGCAATCTGGTGCCTCGCCGGGGTACGGATGTGTCGGTGGACGCGGCGCTGGCCTTCGCGCTGGGCAACCTGTCGGTGCGCAATGTGGTCGTGTGCGGGCATTCCGGATGCGGTGCGATGAAGGCCCTGCTGTCGGATGCCTCCGCCGGTCCCGATATCGACAACTGGCTCTCGCACGCCGAACAGGCCCTGACGCGGTTCCGTGCCGGACATCCGGTCGCCGAGGCGGCGGCCGCCGCCGGCTACGGTCCCGCCGATCAGCTGAGCATGGTCAATATCGCGGTGCAGGTCGAGACGCTGCGCGATCACCCCGTGGTGTCGCGTGCGGTCGCCGAACGTGGTGTCGCGGTGTCGGGCCTGTTCTTCGACATCGGCACCGCCCGGGTACTCGAGGTCACGGAGAGCGGCATCGCCGAGATCACCGACGCCGAGCGGCCCGGAATACCCACCGGGAGCGCGACCCACGCGTGATCCTGGTGAGAATGCGCGAGTTCGGCAGCCCGACAGCCGAACTCGCGCATTCGCCGCGTTCGGACCGGACGTGCGGTACCGGCGCGCCTGGCCGGTCCCGGCGTCGGCGCCGATACGCTGGTCCGCGCACCACGGCGCACGATCGATCCGGGGAATCCGGTCGTGTCATGGTGGAGGTGGTGCATTCGCTGAATCGACGTGGATCGGAGTCGGATGAAGATGGCCGCACAGCCGTTGGCCCCCGGTGTCCCGGCCCGGGTGGCCGGGACGAATCTCACCGAGCCGGTCTGGCTCGCGGAGCGGGTCGCCGATATGGGAATCTCCTGGGGCACAGGCGTTTCCCGCGTCTCGGGCACGCTGTGGTGGTGTATGGCGGCCTCGGCGCTGGTCGATCCGATCATCGAGGCATACGCCGCGGGGACGCCCGTTCCGGATTCGACGCTGGAACGGGTGCGCTGTGAGATGCGCCCGGACGGCGGGATCGAGCGCATCGTCGCACCGGCTTGCGGACCGGATACCGACGCGGGGGCCGCACTGGGTGACACGCTGCGCCGGATCGTCCCGGTACTGGCCGCCGCGACCGGTGCCGGGCAGGCCGCGCTGTGGGCGGTCGTCGCGGACGCGATCGGGAACCGGGCCATCGACGCGGGCGATCCCGACGCCGGTGCGCGGCTGGCCACCGAGATCGGGGACCGGCTCCCGGCGCCGCGATTCATCGACGTGGAATCCCGGACATTCGTGCGGCGGATCTCGTGTTGCCTGGTCTACGAGGTCCCTGGATGTCAGATGTGCACCAGTTGCCCGAAACGCCCGGCCGCCGAGCGTGCGCAGCTGCTGGCCGACCTCGCACACCGCGGGTGAACACGGCGCGGTCGCTGCCGGGTCGCCGGTGACCGGGCCGATCGGGTGGGCCGCGAGCCGTTGCGGCCGGTCCATCGGCGCACCGGCGGTACTGTCCCGATAGCATTGGTCGCGCCGGTCGGAGTTGCTCGACCGGCCCGGAGTTCTGCTCCGGTACCGCGGGCCCGTCCCGCACCTCGCGGGTACCCACCCGCACCACGACGCCGCGGGCGACCGTCCACGGCGAAGATGACCTGCTTTGACCGATACTGCCAAGGAGAGCGCAGCCGTGACCACCTCAGCCCGCAATAACCCTGCCGCCCACGTCCGGGTGCCGGCCGGGACGACGGCGGGTGCCGCGGTGCGCGAAGCGGGCCTGCCGACCAAGGGGCCGGAGACCGTCGTCGTGGTACGCGACGCCGAGGGCAACCTCAAGGACCTGTCGTGGACCCCGGAGACCGATGTGGAGGTCGAGGCCGTCGGCGCCGACTCCGAGGACGGCCGCAGCGTCATCCGCCACTCGGCCGCCCATGTGCTGGCCCAGGCCGTGCAGCAGGAGTTCCCCGAGGCCAAGCTGGGCATCGGCCCGCCGATCAAGGACGGCTTCTACTACGACTTCCAGGTCGACCGGCCCTTCACTCCCGAGGATCTGACCAAGCTCGAGTCCCGGATGAAGAAGATCGTCAAGGGCGCGCAACGGTTCTCGCGCCGGGTGGTCGAGGTCGATGACGCCCGGGTGGAGCTGGCGAAAGAGCCGTTCAAACTCGAACTGATCAATGACAAATCCGGCATCGACGACCCCGAGGTGATGGAGGTCGGCGGCAGTGACATCGCACCGAATGAACTGACCATCTACGACAACCTCGATCCGCGCTCGGGTGAGAAGGTCTGGGGCGATCTGTGCCGGGGCCCGCACATCCCCACCACCAAGTTCATTCCCGCGTTCAAGCTCACCCGCTCCTCGGCGGCGTACTGGCGCGGTGACCAGTCGCGCGAGGACCTGCAGCGCGTCTACGGCACCGCCTGGGAATCGACCGAGGCGCAGGACGAGTACCTGACCCGGCTCGCCGAGGCCGAGAAGCGCGACCACCGCAAGCTCGGCGCGGAGCTGGACCTGTTCTCCTTCCCGGATGAACTGGGCTCGGGCCTGCCGGTCTTCCATCCCAAGGGCGGCATCATCCGCAAGGAGATGGAGGACTACTCGCGCCAGCGCCACGTCGCCGCGGGCTACGAATTCGTCAACACCCCGCACGTCACCAAGGGGCACCTGTTCGAGGTCTCCAAGCACCTGGAGTGGTACGCCGACGGCATGTTCCCGCCCATGCACCTGGACGCGGAGTACAACGAGGACGGCACCGTCCGCAAGCCCGGCCAGGACTACTACGTCAAGCCGATGAACTGCCCGATGCACAATCTGATCTTCCGGTCCCGCGGCCGGTCGTATCGGGAGTTGCCGCTGCGGCTGTTCGAATTCGGCTCGGTCTACCGGTACGAGAAGTCCGGTGTCGTGCACGGGCTCACCCGCGCGCGTGGCTTCACCCAGGACGACGCGCACATCTACGCCGCGCAGGAGCAGGTGGTCGAGGAGCTCACCACCACCCTCGAATTCGTGCTCGACCTGCTGAAGGACTACGGCCTCGACGACTTCTACCTGGAGCTGTCGACCAAGGACCCGGAGAAGTTCGTCGGCTCCGACGAGGTGTGGGAGGAGGCCACCGAGACTCTGCGCCGGGTGGCCACCGATTCCGGTCTGGAGCTGGTTCCGGATCCGGGTGGCGCCGCGTTCTACGGACCGAAGATCTCGGTGCAGGTCAAGGATGCGCTGGGTCGTACCTGGCAGATGTCGACCATTCAGCTCGACTTCTTCCTGCCGGAACTGTTCGAGCTGGAATACACCTCCTCCGACGGCACCAAGAAGCGGCCGGTGATGATCCACCGCGCCCTGTTCGGCTCGATCGAGCGTTTCTTCGGCGTCCTCACCGAGCACTACGCGGGCGCATTCCCGGCCTGGCTGGCGCCGGTGCAGGTGGTGGGTATCCCGGTCGCCGACGCCTTCGCCGAACACCTGGACGGGGTGATCGCGCAGTTGCGGGCCCACGGTGTCCGCGCCGAGGTCGACCGCAGTGACGACCGGATGCAGAAGAAGATCTTCAATCACACCGCGCAGAAGGTGCCGTTCATGCTGCTGGCCGGTGAGCGTGATGTGAACGCGGGCGCGGTGAGTTTCCGGTTCCGTGACGGTACCCAGGTCAACGGCGTGCCGGTGGCCGATGCGGTGGCCACCGTGACCGACTGGATCTCCCGGCGCGACAACGCCTCGCCGACCGCGGAAGGGTTCGAGGTCCGGACTGGTGGGGCATGAGTGAAGGCATGGTGGAAGAGGCTGTGACACAACATGACCCGGGTCGGATCGTCGATACCGGGGCGGGGGATCCGGACCGGTTGCAGCGGTTGTGGACCCCGTACCGCATGTCCTACATCACCGGTGCGGTCGCCGATCGCGACAGCGCCGCCGAGGAGAAGAGCTCGGCGGGCCTGAAGCATCCGTTCACCGAGATCCCGAAGATGTCCGACGAGGACGGCCTGGTGATCGCGCGCGGCGAATGGGTTTTCGCGGTGCTGAATCTCTACCCCTACAACCCCGGGCACATGATGGTGGTGCCGTATCGCCGGGTGGCCAACCTGGAGGATCTCACTGCCGAGGAGAGCGCCGAGCTGATGGCTTTCACCCAGCGCGCGATCCGGGTGATGAAGCAGGTGTCGCGGCCCGAGGGCTTCAACGTGGGGCTCAACCTGGGCGGCGTGGCCGGCGGGTCGCTGGCCGACCACCTGCATCAGCACATCGTTCCCCGCTGGGGTGGGGACGCGAATTTCATCACCGTCGTCGGTGGCGTGAAGGTGATGCCGCAGTTGCTGCGGGAAACGCGGGCCCTGCTGGCCGGGGCATGGCACGAGGCGAAGGAAGTCGAGTAGCGTGCTGAGCTTCTTCGGTCGGGAGACGTTCGCCAAGGCGACCGCGCCGCTGGGCAGGGCACTCGTGCGTACCGGGCTCACCCCCGATGCGATGACGTTGATCGGCACCACCGCGTCCATCGTCGCCGCGGTGACGCTGTTCCCGACCGATCACCTGTTCTGGGGAACGATGGTGATCTGGCTCTTCGTCATGTTCGACATGCTCGACGGGGCGATGGCGCGCGCCCGCGGCGGTGGCACGAAATACGGCGCGGTCCTCGACGCCACCTGCGACCGGGTCGCCGACGGCGCGATCTTCGGTGCGCTGGCGTGGTGGTCGGTGTACCACGAGCACAGCAGGCAGCTGTTCGTGGCGACGCTGGTCGTCCTGGTGACCTCGCAGGTGATCTCCTATGCCAAGGCCCGCGCCGAGGCCAGCGGACTGTCGGCCGACGGTGGTCTCATCGAGCGCCCGGACCGGCTGGTGATCGTGCTGGTCGGCGCCGGATTCACCGGTATCGGCGGCTATTTCGGCATCGAGTGGCTCACCTACGCGGTCCATGTCGCGATGTACATCCTGGCGGTGCTCAGCATCGTCACCGTTTTCCAGCGCGTGCTGGCGGTGCGTAATTCGGCCGGAGCCCGCGATGTCCTCGCACCGGCGAACAAGGCCACACCCGATACGGCACAGTGAGGAAGGTATCCGGGCGTGACGCAGATCAGCGCGGCACTGACCGACAAGGCGTACGCGGCGGGCTGGCGGCTCGTGCGCGGGCTGCCCGAGGCGACCGCGCGCCGGTGTTTCGACTTCGGGGGTGACTGGGCGGCCCGCCGCGCCAACCGGGCGATGCGCCGGGGCGGGCAACCGAATCAGCTGCGCCGCAATCTGTCCCGCGTGATCGGAGTGGATCCGCACGAGGTGCCCGATGAGCTGATCGCCGCGTCGATGCGCTCCTATGCCCGGTATTGGCGCGAGGCGTTCCGGCTGCCGACCCTGGACCACGCGGCCCTGGCCGGCTCACCGCTGATGCCACCACCGCACGGGATCGAACACCTCGACGCGGCGCTGGAGCGCGGGCGGGGTGCGGTGTTCGTGCTTCCGCATTCCGGGAACTGGGATATGGCCGGTATGTGGCTGGTCCAGAACTACGGCGGATTCACGACCGTCCAGGAACGGCTGCGACCGGAATCTCTGTTCGAGCGATTCCTCGCCTACCGGGAGAGCCTCGGATTCGAGGTGTTCCCGCTGACCGGAGGTGAACAGCCGCCGTTCGGGCAGCTGGCCGAGCGGTTGCGCCGCAATCGGGTGGTCTGCCTGCTGGGCGAGCGTGATCTGACCGGTAGGGGGGTGCCGGTGGAGTTCTTCGGCGAACGGACCTGGATGCCGGCGGGCGCGGCGAAGCTGGCCGCCGAGACCGGCGCGGCGATTCTGCCCGTGCACGCCTGGTTCACCGTCGATGATCAGGGCCGGGAGGGCTGGGGCCTGAAAACCGAAGCACCCGTGGATATCTCGGATGGGGTGGCGGCGGCCACCCAGCGCCTGGCGGACCGATTCGCCGCGAATATCGCCGAGCATCCCGCGGATTGGCATATGTTGCAGCCACTGTGGGAGGGCGATCTGTCCGAGCAGCGCCGCGAACGCATCGCCCGGGCTCAGGCCGAGCGAGGCGCCGCCTCATGAGAATCGGCATGGTCTGCCCGTATTCGTTCGACGTTCCGGGTGGCGTGCAGTCGCATGTCGTCGAGTTGGCGCAGGTGCTGATCGAGCGCGGCCATCGGGTCAGCGTGCTCGCCCCCTCCTCCGACGACGTCGAACTGCCGGAATTCGTGGTCTCGGCCGGTAAGGCCGTGGCGATTCCGTACAACGGGTCGGTGGCGCGGCTGTCGTTCGGCCCGACCGCCTACAGCCGGCTGCGGCGCTGGATCGCCGACAGCGACTTCGATGTCCTGCACGTTCACGAACCCAATGCCCCGAGTATCTCGATGCTGGCGCTGAAGGTCGCCGAGGGGCCCATCGTGGCGACCTTCCACACCTCGACCACGCGGTCGCTGGTGCTGGCCACCTTCCAAGGGGTGCTGCGGCCGTATCACGAGAAGATCAGCGGCCGGATCGCGGTGTCGGAGCTGGCGCGGCGCTGGCAGGTGGAGGCGCTGGGCAGCGATGCGGTCGAGATCCCGAACGGCGTCGACGTGCGGGCTTTCGCCAATGCGCCACTGCTGGAAGGCTATCCGCGTTCCGGCGGGACGGTGTTGTTCCTGGGGCGCTACGACGAACCGCGCAAGGGAATGGCGGTACTGCTGGGTGCGCTGCCGCGCCTGGTCGCCCGGCACCCGGAGATCGAGATCCTGATCGTGGGCCGCGGTGACGAGGATCGGCTGCGCCGCGAAGCGGGCGAGCACGCCGGACATCTGCGGTTCCTGGGGCAGGTGTCGGATGCGCAGAAGGCCTCGGCGATGCGCAGCGCCGATGTGTACTGCGCGCCGAATCTGGGCGGGGAGAGCTTCGGCATCGTGCTGGTGGAGGCGATGGCGGCCGGAACCGCGGTGGTGGCAAGCGAATTGGACGCCTTCCGGCGGGTGCTGCGCGACGGTACCGCGGGATCGCTGGTGCCGGTGGGGGATTCGACCGCCCTGGCCCGCGCGATCGACGTCCTGCTCACCGACCGCGACCGCCGCGAGGCGCAGATTCGGATCGCCGATCAGGTGGTGGGCGAATATGATTGGCCGGTCGTGGCCGAACAGATTCTGCGGGTGTACGAGACGGTGACCGTCGGCGACGCCCGAGTGAGGACCGCTGGATGATCACCTTCTCCGCGACGACCATTCTGGTCCTCGCGCTGATCGCGGCGGTCATCATCGCCATCGGCGTCTGGGCGTACTCCACCGCCAACCGGCTCGACCGCCTGCACGTTCGCGGGGATCAGGCCCGCGACGCCCTCGAAGCGGCGCTGGCGCGGCGCGCGGTGGTGGCGCGCACGGTGGCGATCTCGATGGCCGGGCCGATGTCGGAGTCCACGGCCGCCGAGCAGGCCAAGCGGCTGACCGCGCTGGCCGATCGTGCCGAACGGGCCGATTGGAGCGACCGGGAGACCACGGAGAACCAGCTCGCCGCCGCGTTGTCGTCGGTCGACATCACCACGTTGCGTCCGCAACTGGTGGCCGAACTCGCCGATGCCGAAGCCCGCGTGCTGATCGCGCGCCGCTTCCACAACGACGCCGTACGCGACACCCTGGCCCTGCGTACCCGGCGCCCGGTGCGGCTGTTGCACCTGGGCGGTACCGCGCCGCTGCCCACGTATTTCGAGATCGCCGAGCGGGTCACGGCGGCCGCGACCACCGGACTCGAGGTCGACACCGTGCGAACCTCGGCGCGCGTGGTGCTGCTCGACGAACAGGATCGGGTGCTGTTGATGCGCGGCCACGATCCGCTGACTCCGGATTCACCGTTCTGGTTCACCGTCGGTGGTGGTATCGAACCGGGTGAGACACTGCGCACCGCGGCGGTGCGCGAGGTGTGGGAGGAGACCGGTTTCGCCCTGGACTCCACGCTGCTGCGTGGCCCGATCTGGCGCCGCGTCGCGGTGTTCCCGTTCAACGGTGAGCTGATTCGTTCCGAGGAATTGTTCTTCGTCGCGCGGGTCCGCTGGTTCGATCCGAAACCGGCGGATCCGACGGTATGGGAGCGGCGTTGCGTGAGCGCCTACCGCTGGTGCCGTCCGTCGGACATCGCGGAACTGGACACCATGGGGGAGCAGGTCTACCCGTACCATCTGGACGGATTGCTGGGCGAGGCGATCGTCACCGCTGGGTCGGACGCGGAGCCCGAGGTGCGGTCCATCCGCTGACAACCGGAGCGGCGGGTGCATTCGGCCCCGCGGTACCGCTCGATCCGGACGCGATGTCCGGCCGGCACCGGGAACTCAGTGCCGGGCGATCGGTTCGGCGGCGGCGAGATCGGCGAGTGTGACGGCGGGGTCGGTCCAGGTCTCGCGATCGTGGACGGTCCGCGCGGCGATGAGCGATCGGGCCGCGCGCAGATCCGCGGGTCGCGCCACCGCCGCGGCGGCCGTCAACCGGCCCGCGCGCACGCTCAGCACCACGAACCGTTCCGGGGCGTCACCGGTGCGCACGACGATCTCGTCATCGGGGTCCGGACGGCCGGCGAACTGGATGGTGGTGCCGTACTGGGTGGTCCAGCCCCAGTTCACCTCGGCACGCGGAATCTCGCGCCCCAACACCGCATTGGCCACCGCGATCCCGTGCGCCCGCGCGCTGTTCCACTGTTCGGTGCGCAGGTGTATGCCGAGCTCGGCGTCGTAGACCGCGGCCGCGTCACCGGCGGCGAAAATATTCGGTGCCGAGGTGGTGTGGTACTCGTCGACGAGGATGCCGTCGCCGACCGCCAGGCCCGCCTGCTGGGCCAGTGCGGTGTCGGGCTCGGAGCCGATGGCGATCAGCGCGGCGGCGGCGCGCCACTCCCGCCCGTCGACGGCGACCGCCCGGATTCCGCTGCCCACATTGTCGACACGTTCCAGCGCGACCGCATCGTGGATGTCGACCCCGTTGTCCGCGTGCAGCTTTCGGCAGTGTTCGCCGACGACGGGCGCGACCACCCGTGCCAGCGGTCCCGATCCCGAGTGCACAACCTCGACCTGAACACCCAGACCGCGTGCGGTCGCGGCGACTTCGCACCCGACCAGACCGCCGCCGATGATCAGTATCGAACCGCCGTCGAGCATCGCCGTGCGCAGCGGTTCGACATCGGCGGCACCACGCAGGACGAAGGCGCCCTGCTCGGGTCCGGGCAGTTGCCGGGCACGGGCTCCGGTGGCGAGGACGAGAGCGTCGTAGCCGAGTGCGGATCCATCGGCCACGTGTACCCGGTCGCCGTCGACGTCGATGCCGGTCACGGCGGTCGCGCAGCGCAACTCGACATCGAGCGTGGTCCACGAATCGGCCGATTCGAGCAGCAGGCGACGTTCGTTCGCGGTTCCGGCCAGCAGCTCCTTGGAGACCATCGGCCGGCGATAGGGCAGATGTGCCTCGGTGCCGAAGACGACGATCTCGCCGGTGTAGCCCTCGGTGCGCAGGGTCCGGGCCGCGGTGGCACCGGCCACTCCGGCTCCGGCGATCACGATGCGTCCAGTCATGCCCGGCTGACCTCGACCATCTCGAAATCGGCCTTGGCCGCACCACAATCGGGGCACGACCAGTCCTCGGGGATGTCGTCCCAGCGGGTACCCGGTGCGATGCCGTCCTCGGGCCAGCCCAGTGCCTCGTCGTATTCGAAACCGCATTGCACGCAACGGAACAGTTTGTGTTGGGTCATGGCCGGGTCGAGAGGCTCGAAGTCGGGTTTTTCGCGGACGCCGCAGTCAGGACAGCACCAGTCCTCGGGGATCGAGGCCCACGCGGTGCCGGCCGGAAAGCCCTCGCGCGGTGCGCCATCGGCCTCGTCGTAGACGAAATCGCAGACAGGACAGCGGAACCGGGACATCAGCGGGCTCCGAACTTCGCGAGCATCCGGTCGCGTTTTCCGGGTGCGATGTTGGCGCGGGTGATGTCACCGTCGTAGTGGGCCAGCACTCGCGGATCCATGATGCGGCGCCACAGCGGCGGGAAATACGCCACGGTGATCATGCTGGCGTATCCACTGGGCAGGTTCGGGGCGCCGTCCATACTGCGCAGAATCTGGTAGCGCCGAGTGGGATTGGCGTGATGGTCGCTGTGCCGCTGCAGGTGGTAGAGGAAGATGTTGGTGACGATGTGGTCGGAGTTCCAGCTGTGCTCGGGGGTGCAGCGTTCGTAGCGCCCGGCCGCGGTGCGCTGCCGCAGCAGGCCGTAGTGCTCGAGATAGTTGACGGTCTCGAGCAGTGAGAATCCGTAGACCGCCTGTACGACCAGGAAGGGCAGGATGCCGGGCCCGAAGATCGCGGCGAGCGCACCCCACAGCACCACTGACATCAGCCACGCGTTGAGCACGTCGTTGTGAATGGTCCAGGGTCGCTTACCCATTCGCTGCAACCGGGTCCGCTCGAGTGACCAGGACGAGCGCAGGCTGCCCCACACGCTGCGCGGCAGGAAGGTCCAGAACGATTCGCCCAGGCGCGAACTCGCCGGATCCTCCGGCGTCGCCACCCGGACGTGATGACCGCGGTTGTGCTCGATGTAGAAATGGCCGTAGAACGTCTGGGCGAGAGTGATCTTCGACAACCACCGCTCCAGTTCGTCCTTCTTGTGGCCGAGTTCGTGCGCGGTGTTGATCCCGACGCCGCCCATGGTGCCGATACTCAGCGCCAGCCCGATCTTCGACACCAGGCTCAGTCCGCCGTCGATGCCCAGCCACGACAGATTCGACGCCGACCACAGATAGCAGGCGAAAACCAGGCTGATCAGCTGGAACGGAATGTAGGCGTAGACGCACCAGCGGTAGTAGCGGTCGTTCTCGAGCTGCTCCATCGCCTCGTCCGGTGGATTCTGGCCGTCCGGTCCGAAGAACCGGTCCAGGATCGGCAGCAGCACGTAGACCAGCAGCGGGCCGATCCACCACCAGACCGGCGCCGCGTGCTGCCAGCCGAGCCGGTCGAACAGCCACACCAGCCCCGCGGCCAGCAGAACGGCAGTCGGCGGTACGAGACCGAACAGCCACAGATGACGTTTGCGGTCGTGCCACTGCGGCGGTGCGGCCGCCGGCTCAGCGATTCGGGACGTGGTCACCGGATTCTCCTCATCGACGATGCGCGCGAACGCGCGGTGGGGCACGGATGATGCGCGCGGGCTCGGATCTCGGGTGGATGCCGTCCCACCTCGATCTATTTACACTTTTTGGCGAAGTGTTTCTATTGAATACAGATAGGCGATAGTTGTCAATAGTCGAACGTTTTGGCTGATGATGTACGATCGAACGCATGGCTACCGCGCCGAACTTCCAGTCCGAGATGCGCCTGCTGTTGCGCGAGCGGGTCATCGAGACCGCTCGCCGCCTGGTGTGCGCCGAGGGGTGGGGCGCGGTGAACATGTCGCGGGTGGCCAAGGAGGTCGGAGTCAGCCGGCCCGTGCTCTACAAGGAGATCGGGACCAAACAGGATCTCGCCGACGTCGTCATCGCGAACGAGGTGGACGTCTTCCTCGTGGGTATCACCGAGAACCTGGCCGCCCATCCCGACGATGTGATCTCGGGCGTGCTCGCCGCGATCGAATTCACGCTGCGCACCGGTGCGGACAATATGCTGCTCGAGGCCGTGCTGTCCGGTCGCTCGGCGCCCGACACCGCCCTGCTGCCCGCCTTGATGACCGAACGGGAACCGGTGCTGGGGCGGGCGATCGAGGCGGTGAGCGTGGCCATCCGTGACCGCTACGGGCTTGCCGGAGTGACCGGCGAGGAGTTGGCCTCGGTCACCGAAACCGTTGTGCGCCTTGCGCTGAGCCATCTGTTCCAGCCCACCGGGCCGGTCGAGGCCGCGCTGGCGCAGATCCGGGTCGTCGCCGTGGGATTGTTCGATCCGCTGTTGTCGCGAAGCTGAGCTTCCGGACCCGGAAGCGTTGACGGACATGGTCTTTCGGCGGTCCTCGCGAGACCGATGTGATCGGTGCCCGATTTGCGCTGTGTGTTACCTCACCATCGGTTAGGGTCGGAACCGGTTTGCCGCACACCGAATCCGGCGAACCGGTGTGTGGAGGTGAATGTCGAATGCACATGTCCTATCTGCTGTACGACTTCCTGGTGCCGTATCTCGGCGAGCAGGCAGCGACGTACTGGGCCCAGCTGTTCGTCGTGGGACCGCTCTGACCGGCGGGAAAGGGGCTCGGTCGGTCGGCGTCACCATGCGGCGGCCGTGCCCACTCCCGCCACCGGTCACCGACGCCGTAGCGCCGGTGTAGCGGCGCACGGACCGCTGGTGTCGGCGGGTGGATTCGGGCCGACCAGTCCAGTGCTGTCGGACTGGCTATGAAGTGGCCTGATCGGGGCGCATAGAATCGTGGAGGTTCGCACCGCAGCGATGCCTCTCGAACGAATCCCCGATAATCAGGAGTTTGCCCGTGACAACGCCCGACACCACCTCGACGACCGGCACCGCCCGCGTGAAGCGCGGTATGGCCGAGATGCTCAAGGGCGGGGTGATCATGGACGTCGTCACCGCCGATCAGGCCAAGATCGCCGAGGACGCCGGCGCGGTCGCGGTCATGGCACTCGAGCGCGTGCCCGCCGATATCCGCGCCCAGGGCGGTGTCGCCCGCATGAGCGATCCGGATCTGATCGACGGCATCGTCAACGCCGTCTCCATCCCGGTCATGGCCAAGGCGCGGATCGGCCACTTCGTCGAGGCGCAGATCCTGCAGAGCCTGGGTGTGGACTACATCGACGAGTCCGAGGTGCTGACCCCGGCCGACTACGCCAACCACATCGACAAGTGGCAGTTCACCGTGCCCTTCGTGTGCGGTGCGACCAACCTGGGTGAGGCGCTGCGCCGCATCACCGAGGGTGCGGCGATGATCCGCTCCAAGGGTGAGGCCGGCACCGGCGACGTGTCCAACGCCACCACTCACATGCGCAAGATCCGCGGCGAGATCCGGCACCTGCAGTCGCTGCCCGCCGACGAGCTGTTCGTCGCCGCCAAGGAGCTGCAGGCCCCCTACGAACTGGTCCGCGAGATCGCCGAGACCGGCAAGCTCCCGGTGGTGCTGTTCACCGCCGGTGGCATCGCCACCCCCGCCGATGCCGCGATGATGATGCAGCTCGGCGCCGAAGGCGTCTTCGTCGGCTCGGGCATCTTCAAGTCCGGCAACCCCGCCGAGCGCGCCGCCGCCATCGTCAAGGCCACCACCTTCCACGACGACCCGGATGTGCTGGCGAAGGTTTCGCGTGGTCTGGGTGAGGCCATGGTCGGTATCAACGTCGAGGAGATCCCGGAGCCCCATCGCCTGGCCGAGCGCGGCTGGTAGGCGCCGCGCGGAAACGTCTGCGCGGTAGGAGTTTTCGCCGGGCTGCCCGAATCGGGCGGCCCGGCTTTCTCATTCCTCGCCGACACGCCGGTGGTGGTCCGATAGTCTCGGCATCGGGCAGATACGGGGACTGGCGTAGGAGGGGGATGTCTCGTATGTCACGGTGGCGACGCGTCCTGCGGGTGGTGACGGTTCTGGCCGCGATATGTGTGAGCGCGGGATGGGTCGGTGGCTGTGGCGGTTCCGGGCAGCAGGCCGGTTCGGCCGCTGGCGCCGTGGTCACGACGTCATCGGGAGCGGTGCGTGGGACCGTGACCGCCGATCACCGCCGCTTCGACGGAATCCCCTATGCGGCAGCACCTATCGGCGCGCTGCGCTGGACACCGCCCGAACCCCACGCGCACTGGGACGGCACTCGCGCCGCCACCGCCCCTGGCGCCGAATGCCCGCAACAGCGCGCGCTGGTCGTCCGCGGTCCCGATGACGTGGCCGGCGACGAGGACTGTCTGTTCCTGAATGTGTGGACTCCGGCCCGGAGCGCGGCGAAGCGGCGACCGGTGCTGGTGTGGATCCACGGCGGGGCGTTCCAGGTCGGCAGCGGCGATTCCTATGATCCGTCGCGGCTGGTCACCGCCGGAGACATGGTCGTCGTCACGATCAACTACCGGCTGGGTGCCCTGGGATTCCTGGCCGATCCGGTGTTCTCCCACGACGGCGGGCAGGTGAGCAACTTCGGGTTGCTGGACCAGCAGGCCGCGCTGCGGTGGGTGCGTGACAACATCGCCGCGTTCGGCGGCGACCCGGCTCGGGTGACGATCGCCGGAGAGTCCTCCGGTGCCACCTCGGTCTGCGATCATCTGATCTCACCGGCCTCGGCGGGACTGTTCGCCGCGGTCGTCCTGCAGAGCGGTCGATGCCAGGTCCAGGCGCCCCGGGAGACCGCGGCCCGGATCAGTGCCGACTATGTGACCGGGTTCGGCTGTGGCGCAGCCGAACCCGTCGCGGTGGCACAGTGCATGCGGGCGCTCCCGCCCTACCGGCTGGTCGCCGCTCCGCTGAGCTACTCCACCTCCGGCGGAACCGCCACCCCCGGTCCCGTGACCGGTCAGCCGTTGCTGCCGGACAATCCGGTCGCGGCGGTGCGCGCAGGCAAGGCTGCCCGCGTGCCGGTGCTGATCGGTACCAACCACGACGAAGCCACCGGCATCGTCGCGGCGACCGGACCGCCCGCCACCGTCGAGCAGTACCTCGATGCGCTGGCCAAGGCGTTCGGATCCGACGCGGACAACGTCGCCGCCGCCTACCCGGCCGCCGCTTACGCTCACCCGGCCTCGGCCTTGGCGGCGGCATTCACCGACCACGACTTCGCCTGCCCGGTGTCGACTCTGGCCGATGCGCTGTCCCGCGGCGCACCTGTTTACCAATACGAATTCGACGACACCACCGCCGCCTCGCCGGGTGGCCTCGTCGCGGGAACGCCGTTCCCGCTGGGAGCCTCCCACACTGTCGAATTGCCGTATCTGTTCGGCGTAGCCGGCCTGCCGGACCCGGCGACCGCACCTCAGCAGAATCTGTCCGCCCAGATGATCGCCTACTGGGCCGCGTTCGTGAACACCGGAAACCCGCACACCGCAGGACAACCCGAGTGGCCCCGCCACACCGGCGGTGAAGTGCTCACCCTGCGTCCGGGCGCCACCGCGGCCGGCAGCGACTTCACCCGGCGGCACCACTGCGACCACTGGGTCGGCTGACTCGCCGCGACGCCGGGGTCTGCCCATCGGCAGCACCGATCGCGGGTATCGCGCGGTCGATGCTCCGACCACGATCGTTCACCTCACCGTCCCGATGGATTCAAGCTCTCGCGTCGTTCGGTCCACATGCTCGGTGGCGGACGCACGAACGCCGCGTCCACGACGGCGAGGAGATCCATGTTCACGCAAGAGCCCCGCGATACGACCCCGAGCCGGGCTCGCCCCTGGTATCGGCGCCTCTACGTCTGGGTGCTGGCAGGTATGGCGGCCGGCGCGATCACCGGACTGGTCGCACCGGACCTCGGCGATTCACTGCAGGTGCTGGGCGACCTGTTCGTGAGCCTGCTGACCATGTTGCTCGGCCCGATCCTGTTCTGCATGGTCGTCAGCGGGATCGCGGCGGTGGCGAATCTGCGCAGTGTCGGCAAGGTCGCGCTGCGCTCGATCCTCTACTTCGAGGTCGTCACGACCGTCGCGCTGCTGCTGGGACTGGTGGTGGTCGACCTCGTCGAGCCGGGTTCGGCGATGCATGTGGACCCGTCGCGGCTGCGGCTGAGCGAATCGGTCGCACAGCGCGCGGCGGCGGGCACGGAACTGGACTGGACCGACTACTTCACCCAGCTGGTTCCGGACAACGCGGTGGCGGCGTTCGCCGAGGGGCACATCCTGCAGATCCTGTTCCTGTCGGTGCTGATCGGTATCGCGATCGCCTCGATGGGGGAACAGGGCCGGGCGGTCGCCCGGGCGACCGAGCGGGTGTCGGCGGTGCTGTTCACCGTCGTGCGGTTCGTGACCTATCTCGCCCCCGTCGGTGTGTTCGGCGCGATGGCTTACACCACCGGGCATTTCGGCGCCGCGACCCTCGGCGCGCTGGTCGAGCTGATCGCCACCTTCTATCTCACCTCACTGGTCTTCGTGGTCGTGGTGCTCGGCGGGGCGCTGCTGCTGGCCGGGCTGCGGCCGCTGCGCACCTTCCGCTACTTCAAGGAGGAGGTATTGCTCGCGTTCGGGGCGTCGTCCTCGGAGGTCGCGATTCCCGGAATCGTGCGCAAACTCGAGAACGCGGGTGTTTCGAAGGGCACGGCCGGAATCACCGTCAGCGCGGGCTACTCGTTCAACCTGGACGGCACCTGCATCTATCTGACGCTGTCGACGATGTTCATCGCCCAGGCACTCGGGCTGCATCTGTCGTTCGGTGAGCAGCTGATGCTGCTACTGGTGATGCTGCTGTCGTCGAAGGGCACCGCGGGCGTCACCGGTGGCGGTTTCGTGATGCTCACGACCACGGTGTCCTCGCTGTCGCTGATCCCGGTATCGGGCGTGATGCTCGTCTTCGGCGTCGACCGCTTCATGTCCGAGTGCCGGGCCGTGGTCAACTCGCTCGGCAATGCCGTTGCCGGACTGGTGATCTCCCGATGGCAGGGTGAGACCCGGGCGCGGGAGCTGAACGCGATCATGGGCGGTGGGGCCCCGGGGCTCCTGCACGACGATCGCCGGTTGCCCGTCGCCGCACCACTCGCCGAGCCACCGGACACCCGCGACGCCGCATCGCCGAATGCCGGAACGCCGCGGTTCGCGGAATCGGATCCGCGGCGATGAGCGGGCCGAGCCTGCAGCGGTTGCGCGTCTTCGTCGCGGTCGCCCGCACCGGCGGATTCTCGGCTGCCGCCCGCGCATTGGACATGGCCCAATCCACCGTCTCCACCCACATCCGGTTGCTCGAGGCCGAGGTCGGTGCGCAGTTGTTCGATCGCACGCCCGGTCGTCGGCTCACCCCCGCGGGAGAACTGCTGCTCACCCACGCGCCACAGGTGCTCGAGAGCTACGAGACCGCGGTCGACCAGCTGCGGCGGCTCGGCCACGGACCGGTCGAGGGCACGCTGTCGATCGGCGGAACCGTCACCGCCGGTGAAGGATTGCTCCCGCCGCTGCTGGTCGAATACGGCACGTTGTTCCCCGAGGTCGCGCTCGAGGTGAGCATTCAGAACACCAGCGCGACGCTGCGTGCCCTCGACAGCGGGGAGATCGCGGTGGCACTGGTCGCCGCGTCCGATGAGGACTCGAACCACGAGCGGATCCTGGTCGGACGCGAACCGCAAGTCGTGATCGCCGCGGCCGCGCATCCGCTGGCGGGCGCCGCCTGCGTCGATGCCGCGGATCTGCGCGGCAGCACGATCCTGGTGCGCGAATCCGGGTCGACGACCCGGCGGTATCAGCAGACCCTGATGGACTGCTGGCAGATCCCGCGCGCCCGCACCTGGACCATCAGCGGGACCGGAGCGATCGTCGAGGCGGTCGCCGCGGGGCTCGGCATCGCCTGTGTGACACGAGTTTCCGCGGAGTCCGCGCTGCGGCTGGGCCGGGTGGCGGAACTGGCACTGGAACCGGCACCCGCGACCCGGCCGGTCCATCTGATCCACCGGATCGGCCGGGCCCTGTCCCGGCCGGAAGAAGAGTTCATCCAATTGGCACGAGAGAGGTCCCCCCGATGACGATCACCGCGAACGGCCGTGAGTACCGCCTGCCCGTGGAGCCGACGGTGGTGTTCACCGTCGACGGCGGCGACCCCGAGTACTTCGCCGATGCGCTGACCCGCGGCATCATGCCGCGCCTGGCCGGAATGCTGGACGAGGGCGGCGAATACCGGATCGGCGCCTCGGAGATGCCGAGCCTGACCAATCCCAACAACCTGTCGATCGTCACCGGCGCCCCGCCCGCCCTGCACGGCGTGCCCGGCAACTACTGCCGGCTCGAGGACGGCTCGCTGCAGCTGCTCAACGATCCGAAGTTCCTGCGCTGCCCCAGTATTCACGCCGTTCTGGAACAGGCGGGCGTCCCGACGCTGATGGTCACCACCAAGGAGAAGTTGCGGCGACTGCTCGGCAACGGCGGGGTGCCCAGTGTGAGCGTGGAACTGGCCGCCGAGCACGGGCTCCCGGAATACGGGATCGGCGATCTACAGGACCTGGTCGGCCGCCCCGCGCCCGGCATCTACGACTGGGACGCCAGCCACTACGCCATGCGGATCGGCATCGCGGCCTTCCGTGCGTGCCCGCGGTTGCGGCTGCTCTACATCTCGCTCACCGACCGGGTGCAGCACGCCGTCGCACCGGGGGAGGAGTTGTCGGATCGCTTCTTCACCGAGTTCGACACCCTGCTCGGGGAATACCTCGACGCCGGTTTCGTCGTCGGCATCACCGCCGACCACGGAATGAACGCCAAGCACAAGCCCGATGGCAGCCCGAATGTCCACTATCTGCTCGACATCCTCGACGCTGCCTCGGTACCCGTGCACGAGGTGGTGCTGCCGATCACCGATCCGTACGTGAAACACCATGGCGCGCTGGGCTCGTTCGCCTGGATCCATGTCGACGACGAGCACCGGGACACCGCGCGCGCCGTCATCGCCGCACTGCCCGGGATCGAGGAGGTGTGGACCCGGGCGGACGCGATCACCGTGTACGAACATCCCGCCGACCGCATCGGTGATCTCGCTGTCACCGCCGCCGCCGATATCGCCCTGGGCCGCCGTGCCGCCGACCACGACCTGTCCGGCCTGCACGGCGCCCTGCGCTCACACGGTGGCCGGCACGAGCAGCCGGTGCCGCTGATCACGAGCCGCCCGGTGCACGGTCCGCTGGCCGACCGCTATCACGCGAATGTGCTGCGCAGCCGTGATATCCACGATCTGGTGCTCAACCACGTCGGTGCGGCGAGCGAGCCGATCGGCCGGGCGGAGAGCGTCGCGGCGACCGGCAACCGGGGTCGGTGACCTCTTCCGGTTGTGGACTCCGGTCGTCGGCGGGGGCGCTCGGAGTCGGCGCCGGGTAGCTTCGCTCTAGGCAAAAAGGCTGGAAAATAGCAGATTTCAGGCTCGTCCAGGACACGGTACAGTGGCTCGGGTTCAGGAGGCGGTCCGGACAACCGATGGTTGTCCACGGAGGTGTGCATGATGACGGATCTGGATCTGGCCGCCGTGCGGGCATTCGTGGCCGCGGTCGACGAGCAGCAGTTCAGTCACGCCGCCACCGTTCTCGGCATCAGCCAGCAGGCGGTGTCCAAGCGGATCGCCAAACTGGAGTCGCAACTGGGTGCGACGCTGTTCGATCGGGTGCCCTCCGGTATCGCCGTCACCGCCGCGGGATCGCGATTCGTCTCGCACGCGCGCTCGCTGCTGGCGGTCGCCGAGGCCGCGGTGGCCGCGGTGCACGACACCCCGCGGCCGTTGCGGGTGGCGATCCTGGGCGAGCGTGACGGTGCCATGGAGCGGATGCGGTTCTATCTCGACCACCACCGCGGCTCCGATACCGAGATCGTCATCTCCAATGTCTTCGAGACCTCGCGGGACATGGTCGTGCACGGCCGTGCCGATGCCGCGTTCGCCCGCGCGCACGGTGGTCCCCGGCCACTGCCGTCGACCATCGCGGCGGCACCGGCCTATCTGGACCCCGTCCATCTGCTCGTCGGGCGCCACCATCGACTGGCGGGCCGATCGGCGGTGACCCTCGCCGAGGTAGGAGAAATGACGGTGTGGATCCCCGGGGCGGGGGTGCCGTCGGAATGGGCCGACTTCTATCGCGAACTGAGTGAGCACTGCGGTGTCACCGTCGACATCACGCCCCGATCGAAGCGGGACGCGCCCGGCCCCGATGGAATCACCGCCATGGTCGGGCTGATCGCCGAGTCCACCACGCTGTGCACGATCAGCAGTGATCACTTTCGCAATCCGTGGCATCCGCACATCCGCAGGCTGCCGATCGTCGATCCGACACCGGTGTATCCGCACGCCCTGTTGTGGTCGACCGGTAACCCGCATCCCGGACTACCGCGGGTCGTCGACCATTTTCGCAGCAACTACGATCGCGTGATCGCCACGGATTGCTGGATTCCCGCAGCCGACCGCGAATTGTTCGAGATCTGACCGCACTCATCGGTCCATGCGGATCGCCGGGCGGTCGGGATGATCCCACCGCACCTCGAAGGCCGCCGGCTCGTCGTGTTCGGCGTCGTGGTGCAGCAGCGCCGGGACGGTCCAGAGATCGCCGGGATCGGTACGCCGCCGCAGCGCCGCCTCCGACATGCGCAGTCGCACGGTCACATCGAAATCCAGCTTCCGGCCCAGCAGCATCGGCCCGGCCACCACCAGGACCGTGCCCGCGGCGGCCGTGCGCATCGCGGCGCGCGCGGAGCGGTCCTCGGCCTCGTCCCACAGGGCGGGCAGCCACCGGCCGCGGCGGCGCACCGCCTGCAACACTTCGCGATCGAGGGCGGCGTAGTCGAACCAGCCCGTGCGATAGGACATCTCGTCGCGACCGAATTCCAGTCGCACCGAGGCCGGGCGGACGAAATCGTGTGACCACACCACCGCGGCGGGGCGGCCGCGGGTGCGGATCAGCTCGGCGAGCCGCTCGGCGGGGATGCGGGGTTCGGCCGCGTCGGCGCCGTCCACGGCGACCACCACCGGGCCGGGCTCGGCGCGTACTGCATCGGCGATCGCGGTGATCAGCCCGTGCGCCGAGATCGGTTCGAATGCGGGCATCCGCCCATCATGCCCCGTCCGCCGGGCACAGGCCGAGTCGGCGATCGCGGAGGGTCGCCGACCGCCGCGGGTGGTGATCGCATAGCCTGAGCGGGTCGATCCCGGACGGAAGGAACCTGTGCGAGGCGATCCGCCACCCCGGCCGGGGTCGCGACGCCGCGGATCGAGAGAGGACCACAAAAACTCGAGGAGGTCGGTGTCGGTGGCCGTGCTGAGCCCGCGCGAACGTCCGAGGCGGTGGTCGCTCGACGACATCGTCGTCACCGATCCGCCCATCATCAGACGGGCGATCGGTGCGGCCAGTATCGGCAACATCACCGAGTGGTACGACTTTGGTGTCTACGCGTATTTCGAGCCCACCATCAAAGAGGTGTTCTTCTCGCATCTCGGTGACACCGCCGGCACGATCGCGACGTTCGGCCTGTTCGCGGTGGCGTTCCTGGTGCGCCCGTTCGGCGGAATGTTCTTCGGGCCGCTCGCCGATCGCATCGGCCGCAACAAGGTGCTCGCCACGACGATGATCCTGATGGCCGCCGGTACCTTCGCGATCGGCTGCATTCCGGATCAGAACACCATCGGTATCTGGGCACCCATGTTGCTGTTGTGCGCGCGCCTGCTGCAGGGTTTCTCCACCGGCGGCGAGTACGGCAACGCGATGACCTTCATCGCCGAGTACGCTCCGGATCGGCGCCGCGGATTCCTCGGCAGCTGGCTGGAATTCGGTACATTCACCGGATATCTGTTCGGCGCGCTGGTCGTCACGCTCGCCGATGCCGTCCTGACCCACGACCAGTTGCTCGCGTGGGGCTGGCGGTTGCCGTTCTTCATCGCGCTGCCACTCGGTGCGGTCGGGGTCTACCTGCGGATGCGCTTGGCCGACACGCCCGCCTTCGAGGCGCTGGAGAAGGAGTCCGAGGACCGCGAGAAGGCCAACAAGACCGGTGACGAGGCCAAGGTGCTCGCGAAACTGTGGCCGTACGTGCTGGTCTGCATGGGGCTGGTGGTGGTCTGGAACGTCACCAACTACATGCTCACCTCGTACATGCCGACCTATGTGACCGAGACCGTGCCCGACAGCACCGGCGGCGGAGTGTCCTCGTCGACCTCGCAGTGGTTGCAGATCGTGGTGATGGCCATTGCGTTGCTTGCGATTCCGATGATCGGCCTGATCTCCGACCGGGTGGGTCGAAAACCCATCATCTGGACCGGCGTCGTCGCGCTGATCGTGCTGGCGTTCCCGATGGTGTTGCTGGTGCGCACCGACAACGCGTTCGCGGTGTTCCTGGGTCTGCTGATCATGGGCCTCACACTGATCTGTTTCAGCGCGACGATGCCCTCGACGCTGCCGTCGCTGTTCCCCACGCGGGTGCGCGGCGCGGGTCTTTCGGTGTCGTTCAATGTCGCGGTGTCGCTGTTCGCGGGGACGACCTCGGTGGTCGTCGGTGCGCTTGTCGGCGCGACCGGCGATCTGAACTGGCCCGCGTACTACCTGATCATCGCCGGCCTGGTGGGTGCGGTGTCGGTGTATTTCCTGGCCGAGCCGAACGGTAAGCACATGTGGGGTTCGGCACCGGCCGCCGGTTCGGAGGAGGAAGCCAAGGCTTTCGTGGGGTCCCAGGGCACGAATACGTCCTAGCCGTCCGGTGTGTCGGCAGGCGGAGTCGCGCGTCGGAGGCGGTTCGGCATCGCTTAGCCTGAGCTCGTCTATTCCTGGAAGGACGGTACATGGCGACCATCGAAGAAGCGCTCGAGATCGAGCGGCTCGAGCGCGACATCTTCCGCGGCGCGGTGACCAAGTCCCAGCTGCCCCGAACCTTCGGCGGACAGGTTGCCGGCCAGGCGCTGGTTTCGGCCGTGCGCACCGTGGAGCCGCGGTACGAGGTGCACTCGCTCCACGGGTACTTCCTTCGCCCCGGGAATCCGTCCGAGCAGACGGTGTACCTGGTCGAACGCATCCGTGACGGCCGCTCGTTCTGTACCCGCCGGGTGACCGGAATCCAGGACGGCGAGGCGATATTCACCATGTCGGCGTCCTTCCATGTCGGCGACGAGGGCCCGGTACATCAGGACCGGATGCCGGAAGTGCCGCTGCCTCAGGATATTCCGGACGGGCACGAGACGATGAGCGCCGAGCGGTTGTGGCTCATGCGCGAATGGGAACACTGGGACATCCGGCCGGTGCCACAGGATCAGGTCACCCTTCGCGACGGACTCGCCTCCCAGCAGCAGGTGTGGTTCCGCTACCGCCATCCGCTGCCCGACGATCCGCTGTTCCATGTGTGCACCCTCGCCTACATGAGCGATATGACCCTGCTCGGCTCGTCGAAGGTCACCCACCGCGACGAACACACCCAGGACGCCTCACTGGACCACGCCATGTGGTTCCTGCGTCCCTTCCGGGCCGACGAATGGCTGCTCTACGACCAGAATTCGCCGTCGGCCGGTTACGGTCGTGCCCTGACCAGTGGGCGAATCTTCAACCAGCAGGGGCAGTTCGTCGCTCAGGTCGTGCAGGAAGGTCTCATCCGCAGCCTGCGGGAGTGAACCCGGCCGCCGTACCGAGCAGATCGGACTCCCCGAGCCGCTCGACGTAGCGGTCCAGGACGATCCGATCGACGGCCGGACACTCGATCCCGGTGCCCTCCAGCGCCGTCCGGGCAGCGACGTCGGACCACACCGTATGGCCCGCGAGTCCGGCGAATGTCGGCGCCAGCAGGGCAGCACGCACCAGCGTGTCGTCACCGGCCGCCGACCGGGCGGCGGTTTGCGTGTCCAGCTCCGCGCGGACCTCCTCGAGCGGCCGCACGGCGATCGGATGGCCGTGCGCGCGCAGCGAATCGAGAACATCGGCGACGGCCACCGGATGCTGGCTGACCAGGTGATACACCGAACCTGTGCCACCGCTTCCGGTGCTGATCGCGACGAGTGCGCGCACCACGTAATCCACCGGCACCAGCGATACCGTCGCCGCACCCACATCCGGTGCCACCCCGAGCGTGGCCGCGGCCCGCACCATATTCCAGAAGGCGTCGTCCGGGTTGTTGACCGCCGAGACGGTGTGGCCGCAGATCGTGCCCGGCCGGAACACGGTCACCGGCACACCACGCTCACCGGCCTGCCGGATCAGTTCCTCACCAACCCATTTCGACACGAGGTAGCCGTTGTCCTGCAACTGATCGGCGCGCAACCGGTCGTCCTCGCCGACGACCGCGGGCACGGCGTCGGCCGGAACGGCGGCGCCGAGTGTGGAGACGAAGTGGACGGTCTTGATACGCCGCGTGGTCGCCAGCCGCAGAATCGAGCGCGTCCCTTCGACATTGGCCGCGCGCAGACGCTCATAGGGATCGACATGATTGACCCGGGCGCCGTTGTGGTAGATCGCATCGACGTTTGCCGCCAGGAAATCGAAATCCGCCGGGGTCAGCCCGAGGTCCGGCTGCGCCAGATCACCACGTACGGCCCGGACCCGCTCGGCGACCGCGTCGGTCGGCAGCCGGAACCGCTCGAGCGAGGCGACGATCCGGTCCAGCGGATCCTGCCCGGCCGCGCTGCGGACGAGGCACACCACCTGCGCGCCGGTGCTCGTGAGCAGTTCGTTCAACAGATGCGCACCCAGGAAGCCGGTGGCTCCGGTGAGCAGCACCGTCGCGGCCGGGCGACCTCCGGCCGCGGTGATTTCGGGTTCGAGTACCGCGTCGGCGGCGGGGGAGTGCACCATCGGCGGCGCCCCCGCGCCGGTCAGGTGGGCTGCCAATCCGCCGACGGTCGGGTGAGCCAGAATCGCCGACATCGCGACCTCGCGGTTCAGCCGGGCCGACAATCGTTGGTGCAGAACGAATACGAGCAAGGAGGAGCCGCCCGACTCGAAGAAGTCGTCGGTCGCGCCCACCCGGTCGATGTTGAGCACCTCGGCGAAAACGTCGGCGATGGCGCATTCGAGCTCGGTCGCGGGCGCCACCGCGGACGCGCTGGTGAACACCGGTTCGGGGAGGGCGGCGCGATCGAGTTTGCCGCTGGTGTTGACCGGCAGCGCGGCCAGCACCAGCACCGCCGCGGGCACCATGTAGCTCGGCAGCTGCCCGGATACACTGCGCCGCAACGCTTGCGCGTCCACCACGTGCCCGTCGGCGGGGACGATGTACCCGACCAGCCGGTCACCGGCCTCCGATCGGTGCACGGTGACCGCGGCCTGGGCCACTTCCGGATCAGCCAGCAGCGCGGACTCGATCTCGCCGAGTTCGATGCGATGACCGCGCACCTTGACCTGGAAGTCGGTGCGTCCCAGATACTCCAGGGCGCCGTCGCGTCGCCGACGTGCCAGATCGCCGCTGCGGTACATCCGCGCGCCGGGCGGGCCGAAGGGATCGGCGACGAACCGTGCCGCGGTGAGGCCGGGCGCACCGTGATAGCCGCGGGCGAGCTGATCCCCGGCCAGGAAGAGCTCACCGGTCACGCCGTCGTACACCTCGTGCAGGCGCGAATCCAGCACCGGGCAGCGGGAATTCCATACCGGAACGCCGATCGGAACGGTCGGGGCTCGCAGATCATCCGGTCCGATGTGGTGTTCTGTGATGCTGACAGCGGCCTCGGTCGGACCGTACAGGTTGTGCACCTGCGCCGGGCACACCGCCGCGAAATCCCGGGCGGTCTCCGGCGGCAGCGCCTCGCCGATCACGAAGACGGCCCGCAGTGTCCGCAGCAGTGGCGATGACGCGCAGCCGGCGATGACGGTGAGCATGGACGGGACGAAATCGGTCAGGGTGACGGCGTGCTCGGCGACCAGTGCGCAGATCGCGTGTGGATCGCGTTCGCTGCCCGGAGCGGCCAGGATCAACTGTGCTCCTGCCCGCAGCGGAAGAAAGTACCCCCAGAGCGACACGTCGAATGTGGCCGCGGTCTTCTGCAGATACCTGTCCTGCGGTCCGACCCCGTATCGCCGGTGCATCCACTCGAGCTGGTTGACGATCGCGGCGTGGGTCACCACCACACCCTTGGGCTTTCCGGTGGATCCGGACGTGTAGATGACATAGGCGGGGTGATCGCCGCGCAGCGGGACGCCGCGTTCCTCGTCGCGCACCGGGCCCGCCGGGAACCGGGAGAGGTCCATCGCGTCGACGGCATGGGCCGGCACCATCGTGAACCGATCCGCGGTGGTGGTCAGAACACAGTGCGGGTCAGCCGATTCCAGGATGTGCGCGGTCCGCTGCTCCGGATGGTCCGGGTCGATCGGCACCCAGGCCGCGCCCGCCTCCGCGACGGCGTACAACGCGACCACCTGGTCGATCGACCGGCGCATCGCCACCGCGACGACGGACTCGGGGCCGGCGCCCTGTGCGATCAGCCACCGGGCCAGTCGCGCGATCCGGTCGGTGAGATCCGTGTAGCTGATCGAGGCCGGACCGCAGACCACCGCGATGTCGTCCGGACGGGCGGCCGCCCGGCGGAGCAGTGCGGCGGTGAGCGACTCGGATTCGACGGGGTGAGCGGTGGCGTCGCAGCCGGGGTGGGCCGCATCGGCCAATATCAGGTCCCCGACCGGAGTCGACACCTCCGCCGCGACCGAATGCAGCAGGCGGACATAGGCATCGAGGAATCCGTCGACCGTCGCCTGATCGAAAAGATCTGTGCTGTAACCGAATCGGATCAACACCGGTCCGGGGGTCCCGTCCTCGTCTCGGGTGTCGATCACGCCGATGTGCAGATCGGTCTTCACCGTGTCGATTTCTATGGCGAACGGCGACAGCGCGGTGTCGGGCATCTCCAGATCGGGCCGCGCGAAGTTCTGGAAGGCGAAACCGACCTGATACAGCGGGTGCCGCCCGGGGGACCGCACCGGGTCGACAGCATCGACCACCTGCTCGAAGGGAACTTCCGAATGCGCGAAGTTGGCCAGGTCGCGGGACCTGGTACGGGCGAGCAGTGCCGCAAAGGGCTCGCCCGCGTCGATACGGGTCCGGGAGACGGTCGTGTTGACGAACATGCCGACGACGCCGTCGAGTGCCGGTTCGGCCCGGTTGGTCATCGGTACGCCGATGGCGATGTCGCTACTGCCCGACAACCGGGCCAGCAGTACCGCCAGCGCCGTTCGCATCACCATGAACAGACTGGCGTGCCCGCTGCGGGCCACCTCGAGCAGTTCGCCGTGCAACCGCGCGGAGATCGTGCGATCCACGGCGGCACCGCGCAGCGACGCGACCGATCGGCGGGGCCGGTCGATCGGCAGGTCGAGCTGATCGGGCAGGCCGCCGAGCTCTTCGCTCCAATACCGGAGTTGCTGCGACAGCAGGGAATCCGGTTCGTCGCGTGATCCGAGCAGCTCCCGCTGCCACAGGGCGTAGTCGGCGTACTGCACCGCCACGGGTCGCCATTCGGGAGCCTTTCCGCCCCATCGGGCGGTATAGGCGGCGGCGAGGTCCTGTGCCATCGGTGCGAGCGAGGAACCGTCGGCGCAGATGTGGTGCAGGGCGCAGACCAGAACGTGGTCTCGCGTCGTCCGCAACAGCCGGACGCGTAGCGGCACCTGCGTGGTGACATCGAAGCCCTCCCGGAGTACGCCGTGCACTCGTTCGGCAGGGTCGGCGTCGCCGATGTCCTCGACGGCGAAACAATCGCCGCATGCCGCGGCGTCCAGGATCAGCTGATGAGGCCCGTCCGCATCGGCCGGGTAGCGGGTCCGCAATGCTTCGTGCCGGCTCAGCACATCGATGAGGGCAGCCTGCAGTGCGCCGAGATCCGCACCGGACAGCCGCAGGGCGAATCCGACATTGTCCACCGCGGAGGTGGTGTCGAACTGATTGCGCAACCAGAAGCGAAGTTGATTCGGCGACAGCGGGATTCGCTCGGGCCGGACGGCCGGGAGCAACGGCGGCCGGACGGTGTCGAACTGCCGTGTCCGCAGCGCGGTCGTGAGCGCGGCGACGGTGGGATGGTCGAACAGCAGTGTGGGCGGCACCCGCAACTGCCAGATCTCGCTTAACCGTGCCGCGACCTGGGTCGCGAGCAGCGAGTTGCCGCCGGCGGCGAAGAAATCGGTATCGCCGCCGAGCGTGTCGCGGCCGAGTATCCGCCCGAATACCTCGGCGACCAGGTCCTCGCCCACATCGGCTGCCCGCCGGGAAGCCGCGGCCGGCAGCTGCTGTGCGCGCAGCGCGGTCCGGTCGATCTTCCCGGTCGCGGTCAGTGGGAACTGCTCGACCACGAGCACCGTGTTCGGCAGCATGAACGCCGGCAGCTCGGTGCTCAGACTCGCGGTCAGCTCCGCGGCCCGCGGCTCCCGGCCCGTCGCCGCCCGCACGAACGACACCAACTCGACCTCACCCGCGCCGGTGGTGCGATCCACGGTGACCGCCTGCGCCACCGCCGGGTGGCGCAGGAGGGCGGAATCGATCTCACCGAGTTCTATGCGCAGCCCGCGGACCTTGACCTGATGATCGACTCGTCCGAGATATTCGAGTTCGCCGGTGGCGGTGCGGCGAACCAGGTCACCGGTGCGATACATCCGCGCACCGGATGGATCGGCCACGAAGCGTGCCGCGGTGAGCCCGGGATGGCCCGTATAGCCGCGCGCCAAGGCCGGTCCACTCACATACAGCTCGCCGACGGCACCGGTGAGAGCCGGTCGCAGCTGTGCGTCGAGGAGATGCAGGACCAGCCCGGGAACCGAGTTGCCCAGCGGGACCTCGGCGGCGGGCGCCAGCGCGTCGCTCAGCGTCACCCCGATGGTGGTTTCGGTGGGCCCGTAGACATTGTGCAGCCGTTTGCCCGCGGTGGCCCAGGTCCGGACCAGGTCGGGTGGACACGCCTCGCCGCCGACCACGATCGCGGCGAGGTTGTCCAGGCCAGCGGGCCGCAGCGTCGCCAGCACGGACGGTGTCAGAAACGCATGGGTGACCCGTTCGCGGTGCAGCAGCTCGGCCAGGTCGAGGCCGCCGATCACCGAGGGCGGGGTGATCACCAGCGTCGCGGCGGCACCGATGGCGAGCAGCAGCTCGAGCACGGACGCGTCGAAACTCAGGGACGCGTTGTACAGGATGCGCGCGTCCTGGGTGGCTCCGACGGTGGTGCGCAGTGTTTCGCACACGGCGGGCAGCCCGGAATGGGTGACCGCCACTCCCTTCGGGCGTCCGGTGGAGCCGGAGGTGTAGGTCACGTACGCGACGTTCGACGACCGCAGTGGCGTGGGCCGATCGAGATAGGTGATCGGACTCGCCTGCTGTTCGCCGAGGTCGGCGAGCAGCAGGGGATCGTCGAGCACCAGCCACCGCACTCCGGTGGGCAGCCGATCCAGGTGCTCGCGGCGGGTCAGGCCGATCCGGCATCCGCTGTCGGTGATCTGGTGGTCGATGCGCGCCTGCGGGTAGGAAGGGTCGATCGGTACGAAGGCCGCACCGGCCTTGGCGATCGCCCAGATCGCGGTCACCGACTCCAGCGAGCGCGGAAGTGCCACGGCCACACGCGATTCCGGTCCGGCGCCCGAGGCCCACAACAGACGGGCCAGGCGGCTGGTCCGCGCGTCCAGGTCACGGTAGCGGAGCTCGTGACCCGATGCCGTGACCGCGAGCCCGTCCGGATTGCGCTCGACCGCCGAAGCCAGCAGCTGAGCCAGGGTCCGGCCGCTGCGACCTCCGGTGCGCTGTCGGCGGATGAGATGAGCGGAATGAGGCCGGAGGCTGTCGCGCATATGTGATCCTGCGGTCGAAGAGAATGTGCGCGCCGATGCTACGGTTCGGCACCCGGCAATCCCGTTGCCATTATTGGGAAGATTCCGGATTATCAGTCACAAGAGTGGGTACTCCAATGCGCTGATTCGATCGCCGATGATGTATCACCGGGGCTTCCCGGTGAGTGGTGCCACATCCGGCCCCGGCCGAACGCGGGCCGGGTGTCGCGGGGCTCGTATGCTCGTGCCGTGAAACCGACCATTGGTGTGCTCGCTCTGCAAGGTGATGTGCGTGAGCACTTCCGCGCGCTCGCGGAGTGCGGCGCCGAACCGGTGAGTGTGCGGCGGTCCTCGGAGCTGGAATCCGTCGATGCCCTCGTGCTGCCCGGTGGCGAGTCCACCACGATCAGCAAACTCCTCGAGGTGTTCGGCCTGCTGGAACCGTTGCGCGCCCGGCTGCGCGGCGGGATGCCGGCCTTCGGTTCCTGTGCGGGGATGATTCTGCTGGCCCGCGAGGTGCTCGACACCCGGCCCGACGCGCAGTCGCTGTCCGGTATCGATATGACCGTGCGGCGCAACGCATTCGGGCGACAGGTCGATTCGTTCGAAACCGATCTCGGCTTCACCGGGCTCGACGATCCGATCCGCGCGGTGTTCATCCGCGCCCCCTGGGTCGAACGGGTGGGTGACGGGGTCGAGATCCTGGCCCGGGTGCCGCATCCGGGCGCGGCCGGAAACGGCGCGTCCCGGGCACCCGAACAGGCCGCGGGCCGGATCGTCGCGGTCCGGCAGGGCAACGTCCTGGCCACCTCGTTCCATCCCGAGGTGACCGGCGACCTGCGAGTGCACCGGTTGTTCGTCGACTCGGTGCGTAGCGCTGTCACCGCGGGGGCATGACCTTTCGCCGATCGCTTTCGGACCGGGCAGTAGACTGCACAGCGATCGCCGGAACGCGGATCGCGGATCTGCCCGGGCCTCGAGCACACCGACCTGAAGGAAGTAGGGAATGAGCGGCCACTCCAAATGGGCCACCACCAAGCACAAGAAGGCCGTGATCGACGCCAAGCGCGGCAAGATGTTCGCGAAGTTGATCAAGAACATCGAGGTCGCGGCGCGCACCGGTGGTGGTGACCCTGGCGGAAACCCGACTCTCTACGACGCCATCCAGAAGGCGAAGAAGTCGTCGGTCCCCAATGACAACATCGAGCGCGCCCGCAAGCGCGGCGGCGGCGAAGAGGCCGGCGGCGCCGACTGGCAGAACATCACCTACGAGGGCTACGGCCCCAACGGCGTGGCGGTGCTGATCGAGTGTCTCACCGACAACCGCAACCGTGCCGCGGGTGAGGTGCGGGTCGCGATGACCCGCAACGGCGGCAACATGGCCGACCCGGGTTCGGTGGCCTACCTGTTCCACCGCAAGGGCATGGTGACCCTCGAGAAGAACGGCCTCAGCGAGGACGACGTGCTGATGGCGGTTCTCGACGCCGGTGCCGAGGACGTCAACGATCTGGGCGATTCGTTCGAGATCATCAGCGACCCCAGCGACCTGATCGCCGTGCGCACCGCGCTGCAGGAGGCCGGAATCGATTACGACTCGGCCGAATCCGGGTTCCAGCCGTCGGTCTCGGTCGCGGTGGACGCCGAGGGTGCCCGCAAGGTGTTCAAACTCGTCGATGCACTCGAGGACAGTGACGACGTGCAGAACGTCTACACCAATGTCGACATCTCCGATGAGGTTCTCGCCGAACTCGACGACTGATACAACCGACGAGCCGGGCCGCTCTCGCGATGCGCGAGAGCGCGGCGAAGCAGCCCGTCACCCAGTGCCGCCGCGGGCCGCGACACCGCGCCTCGCACCGATACACCCTGGTCACGTGGCACG